>CALEQZ010000008.1 GCA_937908115.1 uncultured Alcaligenaceae bacterium
CTGCGCCCGGCCGGGGCGATGCGCCGCCGGGCGGCCGCGGTTGCAGCACGGAGATCGCGTCCGAGGCCCAGCCTGCCGGGGGCACGTCGCCACCGGCAGCGGCAGGCGCGCCCGCGTCCGCTGCTGCCGTGCCGACCCGTTGCGTGCCATGCTTCCAGCGCACCGGGTGCGATTGCATCGTCATGCGGGCTTCGGCCACGATGGGCAGCAGGCCTGCGCGCCATATCCGGTCCGCATACGCGCGCCCGGTTTCTGGCGCCAGCGCGCGCAGCAGCGCCGCCGTGACGGGCAACAGCGGCGCGTGCGCGTAGGTCAGGCGCAGGTGCAGCACATTGGCTTCGTGTATGGTCAGGCCCGACGCCGGACCGCGGCCTTGCGGCCAGCCGCGGGCAAGCGCCTGCCCGTGTTGCTCGGCCAGGTAGTCGTTGCTGATGGCGGGCGCGCCGGCCGCACCCGGCCACGCGCGCCCGAAGTCCACATAGGCCGACGCGGGCGGGCCCAATACCTCGATCTGCCAAGGCTGCAGGCCCGTGCGGGCCAACAGCCGGGCTGCTTCGGCCTGCATGCGCGCCGGAGCGCCGGCGTGCGGCCCGGGCGGCACGAACAGCGGTCGCAGCGCGCGCTCGAAGGCCTGGTGCAGCGTGCGTGGCTCGGCATGGGCGACCGCCGCGGCGCGTGCGGCTTCGTGCAGGGCCAGCGACAGCGCCTGCCGCACGGCGTACCAGCGCGCCGCCTCCAGCGCAGCGGCGCCGGCCAGCAACACGGGCAGGGCCGCTGCGGTGAATTCCAGCATGGCGGCGCCGCGCTGGCGCGCCGGGAGGCGGAAGCAGGGCATGGGACGATGGGGGGGATCGGAGCGTCCGCCCAGTCTGCCCGCGGCGGACGGCATCCGGCTATGGCGGAAGCTGCGCCGGATGGCGGTTGCACGCACGCCCTTGACTGTTGCCGGCCCTCGGGCGGCAGCGCCCGCGCCGCCGCCCACATCGGGCGCACGTGCGCATGCGGCGGCGGCCGGCAGCGCCGGCCAACCGGCGCGCTGGTGGTGCTGCGAGTCAGGCTAGTGCAGCGTCGGCTTGTCCGGCGGCGCCGAAGTGCCCGCACCGGCAAACAACTGTGCGCAATCGACCGAGTCGAAACGATACGGCTTGCCGCAGAATTCGCAAGTCACGTCGACTTCGCCGCGCTCTTGCAGGATGGCGTTGACTTCGGTCTGGCCCAGCATGCGCAGCATGCCCGCGACCTTGTCGCGCGTGCAGGGGCAGTGCCAGCGCACCTGTAGTGGTTCGAAGGCATGCAGCGTTTCCTGCCAGTACAGGCGGTGCACCAGCGTGGCGCCGTCGATGCCGAGCAGTTCCCCAGGCTTGAGGGTTTCGGCCAGGCGGCAGGCGCGGTTCCAGGTTTCGGCGGCCGTTTCGGCGGTGCCGCTCGCCCCGCCGTCGCTGGGCAGGCGCTGCAGCAGCAGGCCAGCGGCATGTTCGGCGTCGGCTTGCAGCCACAGGCGCGTGTCCAGCTGCTCGGAGGCGCGCATGTAGTGCTCCAGCACCTCGGCCACGCTGCCGCCTTCGAGCGGCACCACGCCCTGGTATGCCGGTTGCCCGGCGCCGCGGGACTTGGGGTCGAGCACGACGATGAAGCGGCCGCCGCCGCCAGGATTGAGCAGGCTTTGCAGGTCGCCGTCCTCGGGCACGGGCTGGCCCGGGCGCAGCTTGACCGTGGCGCGCACCTGCAGCCCGGCGCGGCATTCGACCACCAACAGGGCGATTGGGCCGTCGCCCTGCATCTGTAGCACGAGCGCGCCGTCGAACTTGAGGTTGGCCGCCAGCAGCGTCGAGGCGGCCACCAGCTCGCCCAGCAGGCGCGAGACCGCCGGCGGGTATTGATGGTTGGCCTGAGCGTCGCGCCAAGTCTGGCGCAAGCTGACGGTTTGGGCGCGGACGCTGCGGTCCTCGAAAAGGTATTTTTGAAGCGTATCGGTCATTGCTGCATCTTAGCCGATCCGCCCGCCCGCGCCGGGCGCTTTCAGCCTATCCGGACGAGCTTTTCGCGGTACTGGCGCCCGCGCCGGGCATAGTCGCGTATGCCCTGGTGCATGCCTTCGATCTCTTCGGGCGTCAGCTCGCGCACGATCTTGCCCACGCCGATGACCAGGCTGTTGTCGGGGATCTCCCGGCCTTCGGGCACGATGGCGCCGGCGCCGATCAGGCAGTTGCGGCCGATGCGGGCGCGGTTGAGCACGATGGCCTGCATGCCGATCAGCGAGCCGGTGGCGATGGTGCAGCCGTGCAGCATGGCCTGGTGCCCGACGGTGACGAAGTCGGCGATGGTCAGTGGAATGCCCTCATCCACGTGCAGCACGCTGCCTTCCTGGATATTGGTGTCGGCACCTATCGTGATGGTCGCGTTGTCGCCGCGTATGCTGACGTGCGGCCAGATGCTCGCGCCGGGTCCGATGCGCACGTCGCCGATGATGTCGGCGGATTCGAAAACGTAGGCTTGCGGGTCTATGCTGGGAACGAGGTCGTCCAACCGGTAGATGGGCATGTCGAGGATGAATGAACGTCGATGAGGATGCGTCTGGAAACCGCCACGGCAGTCAGCCCTTGGCCTTGGCAGGGGCGGATGGGCCCGCAGGCACCGCGGCGCCCGCCCGGCCCAGTTCCAGCTGGCGCAGCACGCGGCGCTGGATCTTGCCCGTGGTGGTCATGGGCAGGCTGTCGATGTATTCGATTTCCTTGGGATACTGGTAGGGGGCCAGCCGCGTGCGTACGTGGGCCTGCAGGGCCTCGGTCAGCGCCTGCCGGTCGCCGTCGGCGTGCTCGGGGGTCAGCACCACGTAGGCCTTGACCACGTTGCCGCGCTCGGGGTCGGGCTTGGGCACCACGGCGACGTTGGCCACGGCCGGGTGCTCGAGCAGGCAGTTCTCGATCTCGCCCGGGCCGATGCGGTAGCCCGACGACTTGAATACGTCGTCGGCCCGGCCGGCATACCAAAGGTAGCCGTCCTCGTCCACGCGCGCCAGGTCGCCGGTGCGGCACCAGTCGCCGGTGAACTTGTCCTGCGTGGCCTGTTCGTTGCGCCAATAGCCCAGGAAAAGGATGGGATCGGGGTGGCCGTGGATGTCGTAGCGGTTGAGCGCGATTTCGCCGATTTCGCCCACAGGCACGGGCTCGCCCGACTCGTCGATGACCGCCACCCGGTGGCCAGGGTAGGGGCGGCCCATGCTGCCGGGCCGGGCCGGCCAGCGCGCCTGGCTGTTGCCGACCAGGTAGTTCATCTCGGTCTGGCCGAACATTTCGTTGGGCGTGATACCCAGGGCCTGGCGGCACCATTGGAAGACCGTTTCCCCGACGCTTTCGCCCGCGCTCATGATGCAGCGCAGGGCCAGCCGGTACCGCTGGCGCGGCTCGGGCACCGACTTCATCATCAGCTTCAGCGCCGTCGGGAAAAGGAAGGTGTTGGTGACCTGGTAGCGCTCCATCAGCTCGAAGGCGCGCTCGGGCGAAAACCTGCCGCGCGCCCCGACGATGGGATGGCCGAAGTACAGCGTAGGCAGCAGGGCGTCCATCAGCCCGCCCGTCCAGGCCCAGTCGGCCGGCGACCAGAAGACGTCGCCGCGGCGTGGAAACCAATCCTGCGAGGCCACGAAGCCGGGCAGGTTGCCGATCAGCACGCGGTGCGGCAGCAAGGCGCCCTTGGGCGAGCCGGTGGTGCCCGACGTATAGAGCAGGATGGCCGGGTCCTCGGCGCGCGTCTGGACCGGCTTGAAGGTGGTGGGCTGGCGGGCCAGCAGGGTGCGCCACGGCAGCACCCGCTCGTCGGTGAAGCCTATCCCGACGATTTGCCGCAGCGACGGGCAGCGATCCAGCGCGGCCAGGACATTGCCGCTGGAGCCTTCGTCGACCACGGCCACGCGCGCCTCGGCGTCACGCAGGCGCTGCTCGAGCGCGTCGGGACCGAACAGGGTGGAAAGCGGCAGGACGATGGCGCCGATGCTGTAGACGGCCATGTGGGCGACCACGGTTTCCGGCCGCTGGCCCAGCACGATGGCCACGCGGTCGCCGCGGCCCACCCCCATGCGGACCAGCCCGTTGGCGAACTGGTTGGCGGCCTCGGCCAGGCGGCCGTAAGTCCAGACCTCGCGGTTGCCGGCTTCGTCTTCGGCGTAGATTGCGATGCGCCGCGCGTCGGTGGAGCTGGCGGCCCACCGGTGGCAGCATGCCTCGGCGATGTTGAATTGTGTCGGTACCAGCCAGTGATACGAGTGGTATAGCCCCTGGTATTGGTCGTTCATGGCCCTTGGTCTTTGAACGCTGGATGACAGCTTTCCGGGGGCGGGCGGCGCAAGTCCTAGCAAGTCCTACGAGCGCAACCTATCGTCCCTACGCCGACGGCTTTGGCAAGACGCAAGCATGACGGAGCCTGACGCTTACTGCAACATTCTCCGTACCGATACGAGGGTTTATCAGGGTTTTCACGGATATCCGTTTCGCGCGTCCAAAACGGTCTGCGCCGGCGCTAGCGCCGGCCTCTGGGAGCAGGCTGCACCGACACCAGCCGGGTCCGCGCCAGCCGGTCATGCAGGAAGGCGCCTTCGCGGTCGAACCACGACCAGGCGAAGTGGGCGAAGGGCGCGAACACGATGAGCATGTCCACGCTCTGCCAGCCGGTGGCCGACGACAGCGCCCAGACCACGGCGGCGCCTGCCAGCGGCAGGGGCCAGGCCAGCAGGTAGCGGGCGATGAGCCGGCTGGTGCCGGGCACGCGGCCGGTCGCTGCGTCGACCAGGCGGATGTGCCAGGTCTTCATCGGCAGGGTTTGGCCGCTCTTGCGCCAGCACAGCACGAAATACAGGCCGATGGCCAGGAATAGGAAGGCCTGGCGGCCATGGCGCAGCGCGAGCGCGTGGCGGCTTTGCGTCAAGGTGTCGAACAGATAGCCCGCCAGGAAGACGACGCCGAACAGCAGCACGCCTTCGTACATCATGCAGGCGAAGCGGCGCAGGCGGCTGGGCGCGGGCAGGGTGGATGTGGCGGGGGTGAGGTCCATGGGGGCCGTATTATCCCGGAATTCCGCCCCTGGGGAGGGTGTGCGGGGGGAGGCCAAGGCGGCCGGGCAAAAAAAGCCCCGCCCACAGGGGCGGGGGTAAAAGGGGCTGTTAAGCAGCCCCCAAGGGGAATGCTTGACGGTTGCTGGGCAGCATTATTACAGAAGCTGCGTGCCCGAATTGGCGCGCCGGGCTTCGGACATCGCCCGCGCGGTGGCGCGCACGGCCGAGGCAAAGCTGGCCAGGACGTTGCGCAGCGCCATCAGCGGATGCGGACGGAATTGTTCCTCGATAGCCTGGCGCATCAGACGGCGTTCAAGTTCGTCGGTCATACGGAAATCGGCATTCATGTTCATGGCGCGCTCCAGGTGAGGTCTGTTCATCAGGGTTAACCCTATTATAGGGAAAACCCTAGATTCAGGCAACCTGCCGGCTATGCCGTCCACCGTATGTTGCGCTGCGACAACGGCCCCTTAAGTATGCAGCGTTTCAGCGCCGATAGCTGGCCGCCACGACTTCGAATTGAAACAATCTGCAATCCAGCGCACCGTTGTACACGGGCGTGCGCCGGCGCGCCTTCAGCCGCATCGCCTGCGGCAGCGACGGGTCGCTGGATATCACGGCGACCTGCCAGCCGGCGAAGTTGCGCTTCAGGCAGGCCGCCCAGTCGCGCCACAGTGCCGGATCCTCGGCGGCGAGCCGTTCCCCGTAAGGCGGGTTGGTGACGATCCAGCCGCTGGCCGCCGGCGCCGTCGCCTGGCGGGCATCGCCCACTTCCAGGCGGATCGCCCCCGGCGCCAGCATGGCGCGCTCGGCGTTGTGCCGGGCCGCGTCGATGGCAGCCGGGTCGGTGTCCAAGCCCACCAGGGGGGCATCCAGGCCGGGCCGTATGCGCGCGCGCGCCTCGTCCTTGATCTCGCGCCAGCGCCGCCCATCGTGCCCGCGCAAGCGCTCGAACCCGAATGGCCGGGCGATGCCGGGTGGCACGCCCAGCGCGATCCAGGCGGCCTCGATGAGCAAGGTTCCGCTGCCGCAGAACGGGTCCACCAGCGGGGCACCCGGGTCCCAGCCGGCCAGCGCCAGCAAGCCGGCAGCCAGGTTTTCGCGCAGGGGCGCCTGGCCCTTGTCCAGGCGCCAGCCGCGCTTGAACAGCGACTCGCCAGAGGTGTCCAGGTATAGCGTCGCGGCGTCGGCCGACAAGAACAGGTGCACGCGGGCGTCCGGGCGCACCGTGTCGATGTCCGGGCGCGCGCCCTCACGTTCGCGCAGCCGGTCGCAAATACCGTCCTTGGCCCGCAGGTTGCAGTACTGCAGGCTCTTCATCGGGCTCTTGACCGCCGAGGTGTCGACCCGCAGGCGGTGTTCCGGGCCGAACCAGCGCTCCCATTCGGTCGCGCGTGCCAGTTCCAGGATGTCATCCTCGCGTGCGACCGGGCCGTGGGCGACCTGCACCAACACCCGGGTGGCCAGGCGGCTGTACAGGTTGGCGCGCTGGATGCCGTCCCAGTCCGCGGTAAAGCGCGCGCCTGCACGGGCCGGCTCGGCGTCGTCATAGCCCAACGCCTGCAGCTCGGCGGCCAACGCGGCTTCCAACCCTTGCGGACAGGGGGCGAAGGCGGCGAACGTCTCCGAAGGGCCGGGGCTGCGCGCGCGGCGCAGCGCCGGGGCGGCAGCCGGCGACGGCGCGGCGGCGCG
>CALEQZ010000009.1 GCA_937908115.1 uncultured Alcaligenaceae bacterium
TGCGCCTGCCGGCACGGCCCGCGCGGGCCGTGCCGGCAGGCCATACCGCGGCGCCGGCTGCAGGGTGCCGCGGCAAACGCGCTAGAATTGCCGGCTTGACCCGTTTTGCCAGCGGCCTTCATGCCGCTCCCGCCCGCCGCGGCGCTCCTTTTTTCAGCTTCGCGTTCATGACCACGATACTTCCGACGCTTCCGGCCGGCCAGAAGGTCGGCATCGCTTTTTCCGGCGGGCTCGATACCAGCGCAGCCCTGCTTTGGATGCGCAACAAAGGCGCGATCCCTTACGCCTACACGGCCAACCTGGGCCAGCCCGATGAGCCCGACTACGAGGCGATTCCACGCCGCGCGCTGCAATATGGCGCAGCCGGCGCCCGCCTGATCGACTGCCGCGCCCAACTGGTCGCCGAAGGCATCGCCGCCCTGCAATGCGGCGCCTTCCACGTTTCGACCGCCGGCGTGCCCTACTTCAACACCACGCCCATCGGCCGCGCGGTCACCGGCACCATGCTGGTCGCGGCCATGAAGGAAGACGACGTCCACATCTGGGGCGACGGCAGCACCTTCAAGGGCAATGACATCGAGCGCTTCTACCGCTACGGCCTGCTGACCAATCCGGAGCTGAAGATCTACAAGCCGTGGCTGGACCAGGCCTTCATCGACGAGCTGGGTGGCCGCGCCGAGATGTCCGAATACATGCGCCGCGCCGGCTTCGACTACAAGATGTCGGCCGAGAAGGCGTATTCCACGGACTCCAACATGCTGGGCGCCACCCACGAGGCCAAGGACCTGGAGCACCTGTCGACCAGCATCAAGATCGTGCAGCCCATCATGGGCGTGGCCTTCTGGCGCGAGGACGTCGTCATCAAGCCCGAAGAAGTGCGCGTGCGCTTCGAAGAAGGCCGCCCCGTGGCGCTCAATGGCGTCGAGTACCCCGACCTGGTCGAGCTCATGGCCGAGGCCAACCGCATCGGCGGACGGCACGGCCTGGGCATGAGCGACCAGATCGAAAACCGCATCATCGAGGCCAAGAGCCGCGGCATCTACGAAGCTCCGGGCATGGCGCTGCTGTTCATTGCCTACGAGCGCCTGGTGACCGGCATCCACAACGAGGACACCATCGAGCAGTACCGCGACAACGGCCGCCGGCTGGGCCGCCTGCTGTACCAAGGCCGTTGGTTCGACCCGCAGGCCATCATGCTGCGCGAAACCGCCCAGCGCTGGGTGGCGCGCGCCATCACCGGCGAAGTCACCATCGAACTGCGCCGCGGCAACGACTATTCCCTGCTCGATACCGTCTCGCCCAACCTGACCTACAAGCCCGAGCGCCTGACCATGGAAAAGGGCGAATCCATGTTCTCGCCGCGCGACCGCATCGGCCAGCTGACCATGCGCAACCTCGACATCGTCGACACACGCGAGAAGCTGCGCACCTATGTGCAGGTCGGCCTGCTGTCGCCTGCCGGAGATGCCCTGCCCCAGCTCAAGGACGGCAAGGGCAAATAAAGCCGCCGCCCCCGCAGCAGTCGCTAGTCGCTGGCCCCGGCCGACCGAATCGCCGGTTGACCGGGGCCCGTCGTTTTGACCGGGAGCGCTCGCAACGAGGCACATTCGCGCGGGCTTGCCATCTGTTTGCGCGACTGATGCGGGCTAGTCGCGCGCGCCGCCGGTCAGCGCTTATCGCGTACCAGCGTCATCGAGAAACGATAGCGTTCGGCCGGGTGGTAAGACACGGACGCCATGACCATGCGGCCGGCTACATCCTTGTAGTGCCGGATGATGAACAATGCCGGCGATGCAGGCGAGACTTGCAAGGCTCGCGCCACGGCATCCGGAATTGCGCAGGCCGCGATGGTCTGGTCCACCGAGGCGATGCGCCGTCCGTAGCGCTGCTCGATGATGTCCGAAACCAATCGATCGGGGTGCTGCTGTGCGAACTTGCGCACCCCTTTGTAATGCGCGTCGATGTAAAGGTCAGTCCAAACGATGGGTGGCTGGCCGGCTTCGCCGCGCGTAGAACTCATGCATAGCCAGCGCGTACCGGGACGGATGCCGAGTTGGGCGGCCAAGTCCAGATCCGCGACGACCTCACGCGCTTGGTGGATGGTGCGCGGGGTACGCACTGCCAACTGGACGAGATCCTCAAGCGAAGACAAGGACTGGCTGAAGCTGCCCTTGCTGCGGTTGGCCTGCACCAAGGTGCCAATACCACGGCGGCGCGCCACCAGGCCAAGGTCCTGCAACTGGCGCAGGGCCGCCCGCACGGTCTGGCGGCTGGCCGAAAACTCTTCGACCAACGCATTCTCGCCTGGCATGGGCGTACCGACCGGGTAAATGCCGTCGGCGATCCGGCGCGTCAATTCCTCGGCGATTCGGCTGTACAGCGTAATGGGCATCGGGCGGCGTAAAGATCGGGCAACCGCCATTCTATCCGCAGGCACCCATCGCGAGGCCCGGGAACACTGGATTCGGACGCGGTTGACGATGTGCCGGTCACCTTGCTTAAATGTACGAACATTTAACTTAATATGGACAACTGAAATGCCCGTTTCGGTACTTGAATCGTCCCTGTTCAAAGACATGTTCGGCAGCGCCGCCATGCGCGCTGTGTTCGATGATGCCGCCACGGTACGGCGTTATGTCGAAGTGGAAGTCGCCCTCGCGCGCGTACAAGCCGAGCTGGGAATCATTCCCGCTGATGCCGCGCGCGCCATCGCCGAACGCGCCGATGCCTCGGCGCTGGACATGGAAAAACTCAAGGCCGAAACCGAAATCGTGGGCTACCCCATCCTTCCGCTGGTGCACCAGCTGTCAGCCATGTGCGGGCCGGCCGGCGAATACCTGCATTGGGGCGCGACCACCCAGGACATCATGGACACGGCTACCGTGCTGCAGGTGCGCGAGGCCCTGGACCTGATCGAAGCCGACCTCGCCACGCTGCAGTCCACGCTGGACCAGTTGGCCGGGCGTTATCGCGACACGCCCATGGCCGGACGCACCCATCTGCAGCATGCCCTGCCCGTGACCTTCGGATACAAGGCTGCGGTCTGGCTACTGATGATCCACCGGCACCGCGAACGCCTGGCGCAGCTGCGGCCGCGCGTGCTCATCGGACAGCTCGGCGGCGCGGCCGGTACGCTGGCCTCGCTGGCAGAACAGGGCCTGGCGGTGCAGTCTGCGCTGATGAAGGAATTGGGGCTGGGCTGCGCGCCCATTAGCTGGCACGTCGCGCGCGATGGGCTGGCCGAAACCGTGCAATTCCTGGCGCTGGTGACCGGATCGCTCGGCAAGATCGCGCTGGACGTCATGCTGATGATGACCAACGAAATCGGCGAGGTGTTCGAGCCCTACGTCAAAGGGCGCGGCGCATCGAGCACCATGCCCCAGAAGCGCAATCCGATCTCCTGCGAACTGATATGGAGTGCGTCCAAGGCGGTGCGTCAACACGCCGGCCTGATGATCGACGCCATGGTGCAGGATTTCGAGCGCGCCACCGGACCGTGGCATCTGGAATGGTCAGCCCTTCCCGAAGCGTTCGTGCTGACGGCAGGGGCCTTGCGCCAGGCCTGTTTCATGCTTGCTGGCCTGGAAGTGGACGTCGAGCGCATGGCGCGCAACCTGGACCTGTCAGGCGGATTGATCGTGGCGGAGGCTGTCATGATGGGCCTGGCACCACACATCGGCCGGCAAACCGCTCACGACGTCGTTTACGACGCCTGCCGCCAGGCCAGCGTGGCGCGCTGCCGCCTGGCCGACGTACTGGCACGCGACCCGCGCGTGGCCGAGCGGCTCGACACCGCCACCATCAAACGCCTGTGCAATCCCGCCAACTATCTCGGTGCCGCCCCGCTCATGGCCGACCGGGTACGCGCGATGTCCTGACCGGCGGCGCCCCACACCGCAGTCACCGGCCATCGACGATGGCTGGCTTCGATCTACATCGTCATACAGGAGACTAGTCATGAGGCGCCGTCGGACCCGCCGGCCCCACCACCGCGACCCGGATGGATAAGTTCATGCCCGCGCTGCTCGCGCACACCGGGCTGCTGGCCACCATCGGCAAGGCCGAGCGCGGACCGCTGGCGATAGAGTCGATACGCCGATCTGGCACGGCCTATCTGTGTGCGGTGGGCGGGGCCGCCTACCTTGTCTCGCAGGCCATCCGGCAGTCGCGGGTAGTGGCATTCGGCGACCTCGGCATGGAGGCCATCCACGAGTTCACCGTGCGCGACATGCCCGTCACCGTGGCCGTGGATGCGCAGGGGCGCTCGGTACACGCGCTCGTTCCCGCCTAGGACGCAGCACTCGCCATCGCGCCCTGCGTGCCCGGCTCGGCACGACGACACCGAGCGCTGTAGCGCGCATGGTGTCAAAATGCCGGGAATCACCATGGGATTTCCGACATGGATACCATCCATTCCAAGACGGATGCCGTCTCCACCATCGAACTGGCCGTCACCGGCATGAGCTGCGCCGCCTGCGCGGGCAGGGTCGAGCGCGCACTACGCACCGTGCCGGGCGTTGCCGACGCCGCCGTCAACCTCATCACCGGACGCGCGACCGTGCGCGGCGCCGCGCATCCCGGCGCGCTCATCGCAGCCGTGGGCAAGGCCGGCTACCAGGCCAGTCCCGTCGCAGGCGATGCGCCGGCCGCGCCCCCCGGCGAAGGCGACCGGGCGTTGGCGCGCGATCTGCTGGTAGCCGCGGCGCTTGCCCTGCCGGTCTTTGCGCTGGAAATGGGCTCGCACCTGGTGCCTGCCCTGCGCGATTGGGTCGCGCAGGGCCTCGGGCTGCGGTCGAGCTGGCTGCTGCAGTGGGCGCTGGCCACGGCCGCGCTGCTCGGGCCGGGACGGCGCTTCTACGCCAAGGGGCTGCCGGCGATTGCACGCGGTGCGCCTGACATGAATACGCTGGTGGCCATCGGCACCGCCTCGGCCTATGCCTATTCGACGGTGGCAACCTTTGCGCCCGACTGGCTGCCGCAAGGCACCGCCCACGTGTATTACGAAGCCGCCGTGCTGATCGTCGCGCTGGTGCTGGCCGGACGCTACCTGGAGGCCCGCGCCAAGGGCCGCGCGTCGCAGGCGATCCGGCGCCTGGCCGGCATGCAGGTGCGCGTGGCCCGCGTGGTGCGCTCGACCGGGACGGTGGAGGTCCCCGCCGCAGCGCTGGCCGTCGGCGATAGGGTCGAAGTCCGCCCTGGCGAGCGGGTACCGGCCGATGGCGAAATCATCGAAGGCGCGAGCTACGTCGACGAATCGATGATCACGGGCGAGCCCGTGCCCGTGGCCAAGGCCGCCGGCAGCCGCGTCGTGGGGGGCACCGTCAACCAGCAGGGCGCCTTCACCATGCGGGTGACCGCCGTCGGCGCGCAAACCGTGCTCTCGCAGATCATCCGCCTGGTCGAGCAGGCGCAAGGCGCCAAGCTACCCATCCAGGCCGTCGTCGACAAGATCACGCTTTGGTTCGTGCCCGCGGTAATGGCGGCGGCACTTGCCGCCTTCGCGGGGTGGCTCGCCTTCGGTCCGTCGCCCGCCCTGCCCTTTGCGCTGGTCAACGCGGTGGCCGTGCTCATCATCGCCTGCCCATGCGCGATGGGCCTGGCCACGCCGGCATCGATCATGGTCGCCACTGGCCGAGGCGCGGAAATGGGCATCCTGTTCCGCAAGGGCGACGCGTTGCAGCGCCTGCAGGACGCCCGGGTCGTGGCCCTGGACAAGACTGGCACGCTCACCGAAGGCCGTCCGGCGGTGACCGACATGCAGGTCGCGCCCGGCTTTGCGCGCGACGCGGTGCTGCGGCTGATCGCCGCGGTCGAAGCGCGCTCCGAGCACCCGGTCGCCCGGGCCATCGTCCAAGCCGCCGGCGAGCTGGGCCTGGAACCGCCGCCATGCAGCGGTTTCGAATCGATCGCCGGGATGGGTGTGCGCGCGGTGGTCGAGGGCAAGCAGGTCGACGTCGGATCGGATCGGCATATGCGGCAGCTGCAGATCGATGTCGACGCCTTTGCCCAGGCCGCGCAAGGCCTGGCCGGCCAAGGCAAGTCGCCGATTTATGCTGCGATCGATGGCCGCGCTGCGGCGATCGTCGCCGTGGCAGACCCGATCAAGTCCGATACGCCCGGCGCTATCGCGGCGTTGCATGCCCTGGGCGTCAAGGTGGCGATGATCACGGGCGACGACGCGCGCACGGCCGACGCCGTCGCGGCGCGCCTGGCCATCGACGACGTGACGGCCGGGGCACTGCCGCAGGACAAGGCGGCGGCCATCGAGCGACTTGCCGCCGCGCACGGCCCCGTGGCCTTCGTGGGCGATGGCATCAACGATGCGCCGGCGCTCGCGCGCGCCGACGTCGGCCTGGCCATCGGCACGGGAACCGACGTCGCGATGGAAGCCGCCGACGTCGTGCTCATGTCCGGCAGCCTGCAAGGCGTGGTCGACGCCATTGCCCTGTCGCGCGCGGCCATGGGCAACATCAGGCAAAACCTTTTCTGGGCCTTTGCCTACAACACGGCCTTGATTCCGGTCGCCGCCGGAGCGCTGTATCCGGCGTTCGGCCTGCTGCTGTCGCCAGCCTTCGCCGCCGCAGCCATGGCCCTGTCCAGCGTATTCGTGCTGGCCAACGCCATGCGGCTGCGGCGCTTCGGCGCGGCGCACCGCTTGGCCGGTGCCGCGGTCAGTCGTCCCGGCCCAGCCGCCTGACGAGTTGGGCGCCCTTGCGCGGCCCCGGAAACACGACCGTCAGCCGTGTGCCGTCGAGATCCGGCAGGCTCGTCAGCTTCCACCACGCGCCATGCGCGCCAGCGATCTCGCGCACGATCGCCAGCCCCAGGCCCGAGCCACCCGCTGCCGCATCGGGTGCGCGGTAAAAGGCCTCGAAAACGCGCGCCTGCTCGCCCGGCGATATGCCCGGCCCGTCGTCCTCGACCGTCAGGGATGGCGGGTTGGCGCCGACGGTCAGCATGATGCGCCCGCGCGGACGGCCGTAGCGCAGTGCGTTGTCGATGAGGTTGCCCAAGAGCTCATCCAGCAGCAAAGGATCGCCGTCTATCCATACGGGGTGCTCCGGGGCCGACAGGTCGATTTCCGCCTGCTTGGCACGCGCCCGCGGGATCCATTCCGCGCCGCTGGCGCGCACCCACTCACACAGGTCCAGCCGCACGAATGCATCCTGCGGCCGCACCCCGGGATCGGCGCGCGCCAGCACCAACAGCTGCTGCCCCAGCCGGATCATGCGATCGGTCGCGGACTTGATGCGCTCGGCGCGCGCGCGCACGTCCTCGGGCAACGGCCGCGCCAGCATGAGCTCGGACTCGAGCTTTAGCCCCGACAGCGGCGTGCGCAGCTGGTGCGCCGCATGGCCGACGAAGCGGCGCTGCGCGGCCATGGCCGCCTCCAGGCGGGCGAGCAAGTCATTGGTGTGCGTGACCAGCGGCACCAGTTCCGTGGGCAAGTCTTCGGCCGACAAAGGCTGCAGGTCGTCGGCGCTGCGCTCGCGGATGTCATTGGACAGGCGATGCACCGCATGCAGGCCCGAGCGCACCCCACTGACCACCACCCAGGCGAACAGCCCCATGAGCAGGACCTGACCGAGCACCATCATCCAGAAGATGTCCTGGAGCAGCCACTTGTCCATGTCGAGCTTGTGGGTGATCACCCACGTCGAGACGAGGTCCAGCGCGACCAAGGCAAGGATGGCTGGGAGCAGTCGGATGACCAGGTGCCTGGCAAGCGAACCGCCGGCCAGCGAAACGCGTGGCGATTGGGATGTCGACTTGCCGGCTGCCATGGCTGGCCCGCGGCGTCAGGGCTGCGCGCCCTCGACTTCGAGCATGTAGCCGAAGCCACGCACCGTCTGTATGCTGGCTCCCGTGCCTTCCAGCCGCTTGCGCAGCCGATAGATGTAGACTTCGACGGCGTTCTCGCTGAAGTCCGCATCCCAGGCCGACAGCGAATTGACGATCTGGCGCTTGGTCACCACGCGGCCGGCCCGCCCCATGAGCATTTCCAGCACGGACAGCTCGCGCACCGACAAGGCGAGCCTTTCGCCATTGACGCGCACCTCGCGCCCGACCGTGTCGAAGGCCAAGGGCCCGACCTCCAGCACCGGATGCGCCTGGCCGGCGCGCCGGCGTGCAAGCGCCCTGACACGGGCGGCCAGCTCGGGCAGGTCAAAGGGCTTGGTGACGTAGTCGTCCGCGCCGGCGTCCAGGCCGGCGACACGGTCTTCGAGCGCATCGCGCGCAGTCAGGATGAGCACCGGCATCTGGCCGCCGTCGCTGCGCAGCTCGCGCAGCACGTCCAACCCGCTTTTGCCCGGCAGATTCAGGTCCAGTACCAGCAGGTCGTAAGCCTGTCCGGCAAGCGCCCCCAAGGCCCGCTCGCCATCGGTGACCCAGTCGACGGCGTAACCCTGGTCGCCCAGGAACTCGCGCAAGGCGTGGCCCAGGGTGACGTCGTCTTCGATGACCAATACGCGCATGGCGCGATTCTAGCGCGACGGCGCGGCGCCCGCCGGCCGCTCCATTACGGGCCGGCGGCGCGTGCCGGGGCGGCGCCGGGTGCTTGCTGGCCATCGTCTGCTGCCGCGGCACCCGGCTGGTCCGCGCCGGGCTGCGTGACGAAGCCGATGCGTCCCATGCCGGCGCGGCGCGCGCTGGCCATGACTTGCGCCAGGACCTCATAGCGCGTATTGCGGTCGGCGCGGATGCGGATTTCCGGCTGGGGCTTGTTGCCGGCATGCGCGGCAAAACGCGCTTGCAGTTCATCGAGCGCCACCGGCGACTCGTTCCAGAACAGCCTCCCGTGCTCGTCGATGGCCAAGTCTATGGTTTCGGGCTTCTCGTCGATCTGCTCGGCGCTGGCCTGCGGCAAATTGATGCGTATGGAATGCGCCAACAGCGGCGCGGTGATGATGAAGATTACCAGCAGCACCAGCATGACGTCGATCAACGGCACCATGTTGATCTCGGACATCGCATGCCCGCCGCCGCCCTTGCTGTCGAAGCTGCCGAAGGCCATCACGCTTCTCCCTTGGAGGCTTGCCCGCCGCGGCGCAGCGCCCGCACCTTGCCGTCGGAATGCAGCACCTGCTGGCCGGTGGTCAGGAAGGCAAACAAGTCATGCGCAAAGGCGTCCAGTCGCGAGAGCAGCACGCGGTTACTGCGCACGAAGGCGTTGTAGGCGAGCACGGCCGGGATGGCCACTGCCAGGCCCAGGCCGGTCATGATCAGCGCCTCGCCCACCGGGCCGGCGATGCGGTTGATGGTCACACCGTCGGACAAGCCGATGCCGACCAGGGCGTGGTAAACCCCCCAAACCGTGCCGAACAGGCCGACGAAGGGTGCGGTCGAGCCCACCGAGGCCAGTATGGTCAGGCCGTTCTCGAGCTTGGCGGTTTCCTCGTCTATGACCTTGCGCATGGTGCGCGTGACGAACTCGCCGTTGGAGCCCGCTTCTTCCAGCTTGGTGGCACCATATCGCGCATGATGGTTGCGGGCGTGGATGGCGTGGCTGGCCAGGTGCGAGAAAGGATCGCGGGCGCCGTGGGTAATGATCTCGTTCTCCACCTGCTCGAGCGAGCTGGCATTCCAGAACTTGTTCAGGAAATCTGCCGAGCGCGCGCGCGTGCGTATGTTGCTGATCGCCTTGACCACGATGAGATACCAGGTGACCAGCGACATAAGGACAAGAATGACGAATAGCGACTTGCCGACCATGTCGCTTTGCGCGATGAAATGCGCAAATCCCATGGCCGGCGCGCCGGCCAGGTCGGCGGCGGATGGACCGATCGCCGCAGCCCCTGGCGCTGCCGCCGCCGACGTAGCCGCATCGACGGCACCGGGCGTCGGTGCCAGGCCGCCGGCCTGCGCGGCGCCCGCTGCCGGCGCCGCGCCTTCGGCCACGGCCTGGCCCAAGGCAGATTGGGCGATCTGCAAAGCGTTCTGCAGGAAAGTGGACATGTCAGTTCCTTAGCACGAAATCGAACGGAAGATCGGCCATTGCCGGATACGGCACGCCGTTTTCGGTATAGGGCTTGAAGCGCGCCTTGCGCGCCGCTTCGAGGGCGGCTTGGTCCAACCTTTCATAGCCGGACGAGCGCTGCACGGTGGCCTTGTCCACCGTGCCCTGCACGTTGATCAGCACACGCACCACGACGCGGCCTTCCTCGCGCCGCATCTGCGAGGCGCGCGGATAGTTGGGCATGGGCCGTTGGCCCAGATAGTCCACGCGCCCGATCATGCGCGGCCGGTCTGCCGGCAGCGCGTCCTGCTGCGGGCCGCGCGGCGGCGCTTGCTCGCCCTCGGGCGTGCCGCTGGGCGGATTGGGCGCTGGCGTCGGCGCAGGCGCCGGCTTCGGGGCCGGCTTGGGGTCAGGCTTTGGCCTTGGCTTGGGCTCCGGTTTCGGCTTGGGCTTGGGCTTGGGCTTGGGCTTGGGCGGTTCGGGTGCGGGCGTCGGCTCGAGCTGCGGTTCGGGCTGCGGCTCAGGCTCGGGCTGCACTTCAGGCAGCGGCTCGGGCGGCGTCGGCTCCGGTTCGGGTTCGGGCTCGATCTCCGGTTCCGGCTCCGGCCGCGGCTCGGGCGGAATCTCGGCAGCCGGCGGCGCATCGCTGACCGGCGCCTGGGTCTGCTGGGCGGGACCGATTTCCACGAAGCGGACCATGACCGCTTCCGGTTCGGATACGTCCGGTGCCTCTGGACGCGCCATCAACATCAACGCGGCAACACCGCCATGCAGGGCGAGCACCACGCCCGCGGCAATGACGCGCAGGGCCAGGGAAGAATGGGAACCGGACCAGCCGGCGTGGACGTTGGGCATGAAAGCAGGCGAGTACAACATCGGCATGCGCGCTGGCGCGCGCATGCCGTCCAAGCCCGGGATAATAACCTAAATGCGAATTATTCGCACATACTCGACGCGAGGGGTGACCGGTTTCTCGTGAGGCTGGCCGCACAGCTGCCCCGCCAGCCGGACACGCAACCGGGCCTGCGCCGGGCGCCTGCGAATGCGGCATCGACGAGGCGCTGACGGATCGAAGTGAAGATGGATTCGACGCTGCAACGACAAGCGCCTGGCCTGAGCCAGGCGCTTGGATGAATCCGATGATGGTGGGTGCTGAGGGGTTCGAACCCCCGACCTACGCCTTGTAAGGGCGCCGCTCTACCAACTGAGCTAAGCACCCGGTGAGACTGCTGCCCCGGCCCGGCCATGCACCGCGCATGCGATGCGATGGTTGTCGGCTTGGGCGCCAATCGCGCGGGGCGCATCCCAAAAAAGAATGCGCGGCCGGGATTATACCGAACCGCGCATGGGCCTGAAGCCCGCAAACCGTGTGGCCGCGAACGGCGCCGACTTAGTTGACGGCGTCCTTCAGGGCCTTGCCGGGACGGAACTTGGGCACTTTGGCCTTTTTGATCTTGATCGTTTCGCCCGTGCGGGGATTGCGGCCGGTACGGGCAGCACGCGCAGACACGGCGAACGTGCCGAAACCGACCAGCGTAACCGTGCCGCCCTTCTTGAGGGTGGTCTTCACCGCGCCGATCAGGGCCTCAAGGGCACGACCTGCCGCAGCCTTGGAGATGTCGGCCTTGCTGGCAATGTGGTCGATGAGTTCGGTTTTGTTCATTCAGGTTTACCCCTCACAAGGTACAAGGTTGTCGCTAAGCGTGGCCACCCGGCAGAGAGCCGCCGTCTCGCAAACGAGCAAAGAGGCTGCGCTTCAGCCTGTTGTTGTTGCCAAGCAAAATTTTGCTACTTCTGCGTCGCCCGAATCGGCCTGCCGGCCGCGGGTATGAACGCAGTTGCGTATTAGGCCTCGCAGCCAAGCGGCTGTCAAGAAAAAACGGACCCTGACCCGCGTCAATGCTGCGTTTCGGGGCGACTTGATATTTCCGCGCGGCATGATGCGCGACCCGCGCGCCCCGAAGCGGGGTGCCCGTCCCTACTTGCCGCAGGCGGCCAAGGCAGCTTCGAAATCGGCCAGCAGGTCGGCTTCGTCCTCGATGCCGACCGATACGCGGATCAACCCGTCGGCGATGCCCATCTGCGCCCGGCGCTGCGGCCCCATCTCGTAGTAGATGGTGTGCGCTGCCGGCAATGCGAGGGTGCGCGTATCGCCCAGGTGCGTGGCAAGCGCCACCACCTGCATGTGGTTCAGGAAATCGAAGCAGTCTACGCCTTCGGCAAGCTCGACGCCCAGCAGGGCGCCGAAGCGGCCGCCGAACAGGCTGGCCGCGCGCGCATGCTGGGGATGCGAGGCAAGGCCCGGGTAGAGCACGCGGGCGATGCCCGGCCGGCCATCCAGGAAGCGGGCCAGCGCCAGCGCATTGCTGCACGCGCGGTCCATGCGCAACGCCAGCGTTTCGGCACCCACGGCGATGCGGTGCGCGGCCTCCGAAGCCAGGGTTCCGCCCATGTCGCGCAGGCCTTTCTTCTTGATCTGGGTCAGTCCCCAGCCGCTGGACGGACCCTTGCGGTAAGTGTCCAGAATGTTCGGATACGTGGACCAGTCGAACAAGCCGGTCTCGGTAATGGAGCCGCCCAGCGCATTGGCGTGGCCGCCGATGTACTTGGACAGGGAATTCATCACCAGCGAGGCGCCGACGTCCTTGCCCTTGAGTAGCCACGGCGAGGTCAGCGTGTTGTCCAGCAGGAAGACCAGGCCGCGTTCGCGGCACAGCTGCCCGATCGCCGCCAGGTCCGCCACCTGCGTGCCCGGATTGGCGATGGTCTCGGCAAAGACCATGCGCGTTTGCGGACGCAGCGCCGCGCGCACCGCATCGATGTCGGTCGCATCGACCAGGGTCACCTCCACGCCCAGTTCCTGCAGGGTGCCGAGCAGGCTGTTGGTATTGCCGAAGATGTACTGGCTCGACACCAGGTGATCCCCCCGGCGCAGCAAGGTCATGAAAACCGCCGCAAGTGCAGCCATGCCGGTGGCGAAGCTGACGGTGGCCACGCCCTCCTCCATCAGCGTTACCTTGTTTTCCAGCGCCGCCGTGGTGGGCGTACCTTGGCGCGCGTAGCTGAAGCCGGGTTTACCCTGAAAGACCGCTGCCAGTTCGCGCGCGTCCGAATAGACGTACTGCGACGACGGGTGCATGGGCTTGTGCACGGCGCCGTGCTCGACCGCCTGGCGCCGGT
The DNA here is from genome assembly GCA_937908115.1 of uncultured Alcaligenaceae bacterium. Lineage (GTDB taxonomy): Bacteria > Pseudomonadota > Gammaproteobacteria > Burkholderiales > Burkholderiaceae_B > CALEQZ01. Next base: position 13,139 of record CALEQZ010000009.1, read on the forward strand.
CGGCGTGCAGGATGGAGGTGGTGAATCCTTGTTTGCGCATGACGGGAAGAAGTTGGGCAATAGGCGGGACGCGCCCGCAGTTTAACGCCGCCGCTGGCGCACGGCTTCGTACAGGCAAACGGCGCTGGCCACGCTGACGTTGAGGCTTTCGACCGAGCCATGCATGGGAATGGCCGCCAACAGGTCGCAGGTCTCGCGCGTGAGCCTGCGCATGCCTTCGCCCTCGGCACCCATGACCCAGGCCATCGGCAGCGTGGCGTCGACTTCGTGTATGGTGCGCGGTGCCTGGTCGTCGGTGCCCACCAGCCAGATGCCGCGCTCCTTGAGCGAGCGCATCGTGCGCGCAAGGTTGGTCACGGTCAGGTACGGCACGGTATCGGCCGCGCCGCAGGCCACGCGCTGGACGGTGCTATTGATACCCACCGCGCGGTCGCGCGGCGCGATGACCGCATGCACGCCGGCCGCATCGGCGGTGCGCAGGCACGCACCAAGATTGTGCGGATCGGTGATGCCGTCCAGGATCAGCAGCAGCGGAGCGCCCTGCACGCCGTCGAGCACTTCGTCCAGGTCGGCCGCCAACTTGATCGGCTCGGCCAAGGCCACCACGCCTTGGTGCCGTGTGCCGCGCGCCAGGCCGGCCAGCCGCTCGGCATCGACCGGATGCACCGGGCGGCCCGCCTGGCGCGCATGGTCTATAAGTGCCTGCATGCGGGCATCGCGGCGCTGCGCATCGACGTAAACATCCCGGATCGTGCCCGGCGCGTGGCGCAGGCGCGAGGTCACCGCATGAAATCCGGCCAGGACTTGGGTAGCAGCCATTGCATCATTTTCCTTGAAACGCTCGCCGGGCCGTGGGGATAAGCAGGCCCGGCGAAAGGCCTGCGGCGGTGCCAGCACAGGCGCCGCCGCGCGGGCGCTATCCTAGCTCAGCTTTTCAACGCCGCTTGCGCGCCGCGACCTTGACAGGGGCCTTGCCGCGCTTGCGGGCCGCCGTGGCGGCCTGCGTGGCGGCCCTTTCGGCCTGCTTGGCACTTTTCTTGGCCTGCGCGCGACGCTCCTTGGCCGTACCCTTGAGCGTAGCCGGCTTGGGCGCCGCAGCCTTGCGCACGCGCCGCTCGGGCGCCTCGCCGCCGCGCGCGGCCGCCTTGCGCAGCACATCGAAACTGGTGCCGCGCACCAGGCGGAACTCGATGCGACGGGCTTCCAGGTCCACGCGCGAGACCTGCACCTGCACGGCGTCGGTCAGGCGATAGCGCATGCCGGTGCGCTCGCCGCGCAATTCGTGCAGCGCCTCGTTGAACTGGAAGTACTCGCTGCCCAGCTCCGAGACGTGCACCAGCCCTTCGACGTGCAGCGTGTCCAGCGTGACGAAAATGCCGAAACTGGCCACGCCGGTGACCCGTCCGCTGAACACCTCGCCGACCCGCTCCTTGACGAACCAGCACTTGAGCCAGGCCTCGACGTCGCGCGAGGCCTCATCGGCACGCCGCTCGCTGGCCGACAGCAGCAGCCCCAGCTTTTCCCAAATGGCATGCTCGTGCTCACGCTGCGTGCTGCCTGGCACGGGCACGTGCGACTCCAGTTCCGGCACGTAGCGCCGGCCTTCGAGCAGGGCCTTGATCACGCGGTGCGTGAGCAGGTCCGGATAGCGGCGGATCGGCGAGGTGAAGTGCGTGTAGGCCGGATACGCCAGGCCGAAGTGGCCGACATTGTCGGGGCTGTACATGGCCTGCTGCATCGAGCGCAGGCACATGGTCTGCAGTAGCTGGTAGTCCGGCCGGGACCGGGCCGATTCAAGCAGGTCGAGGTAGTCCTTGGCCGTGGGTTGGTCGCCGCCTTCGAGCTTCAATCCCAGCGTACGCAGGAATTCGCGCAACGCCTGCAGCTTCTCCGCCGTAGGGCCCTCGTGTATGCGATACAGGCCGGGATGCTTGCTGCGTGTCATGAAATCGGCCGCACAGGTGTTGGCCGCCAGCATGCACTCCTCGATGAGCTTGTGCGCATCGTTGCGCACGTAAGGGACGATCTGCTCGATGCGGCCCAACTCGTTGCAGACGATGCGGGTCTCGACCGTATCGAAATCGATGGCGCCGCGCTTGCGGCGCGCCTGCGCCAGCAGCTGGTACAGCTCGTACAGGTGGCGCACGTGCGGCAGCACCGGCCCCAGCGCGCGGGCCGCTGGCCCATCGGGCTGCTGCAGCGCCTCCCAAACCTGGGTATAGGTGGTGCGCGCATGCGAATGCATGACCGCGTTATAGAACTGGTACGCCGTCACCGTGCCCGCGCGCGCGCCGCTTGCTGGTATGACCATGTCGCAGACCAGCACCAGCCGGTCCACGTGCGGGTTGAGCGAGCACAGCCCGTTGGACAGCTTCTCGGGCAGCATGGGGATGACGCGGCGCGGGAAATACACGCTGGTGCCGCGCTCGAGCGCATCCTGGTCTAGCGCATCGCCCGGGCGGACATAGTGGCTGACGTCGGCGATGGCCACGACCAGCCGCCAGCCCGGGCGGGCGCGCTTGGCCGTGCCCAGGTTGACCGGCTCGCAGTAGACCGCGTCGTCGAAATCGCGGGCATCCTCGCCGTCTATCGTGATCAGCGGCACGTCACGCAGGTCCACGCGCTGCTTCAGGTCGGCGCGGCGCACTTCGTCGGGCAGCTTCTCGGCCTGGCGCATCGCAGCCGGGGAAAAGTCCACCGGCACGTCGAACTTGCGCACCGCGATCTCGATTTCCATGCCCGGGTCGTCGATCTCGCCCAGCACCTCGGCCACCCTGCCCAGGGGCTGGGTATGCCGGGTGGGCTGCTCGATGATCTCCACGGTGACGACCTGGCCGTGCTGGGCGTCGCCCGTCTCGCCCGGCGGTACCAGGATGTCGTGCTTGATGCGCTGGTCCTCGGGCACGACGATGTTCAAGCCGCGTTCATTGAGGAAGCGGCCCACCAGGCGGTTGGTGCGCCGCTCGATGACCTCGACGATGGTGCCCTCGGGCTTGCCGCGGTATTCGCCCGTGGGCTTGACCAGCACCCGGTCGCCATGCAGCACCTTGAGCATCTCGCGCGGCGACAGGAAGATGTCCGGGCCACCGTCGTCGCGCACCAGGAAACCGAAACCGTCCCGATGGCCCAGCACGCGGCCGGCCACGAAGTCCAGTTTGGTCGCCAGCAGCAGCACGCCCTTGCGGTTGGGCAGCAGCTGTCCATCGCGCTCCATGGCCGCCAGGCGGCGCTCGAAGCCCTTGAGGGTTTCCGGTTTGTCCAGGCCCATGCGGCGGGCCAGGTCCTGCGGCGAAAGCGGGGTCGCGACCGATCTCAGGGTGCGCAATATGGCTTCCCGGCTGGGGACGTCTGGATCGAAGTCGGCGGGCAAGTCGGGATTGGGTCGGGCAGATCTGTTTTTTGGGTCGTTGTTCGATCGATTTGCCAATGCTGAAAATTCTCGTGTATAATGCGCAGCTTCTGACGTTGACCACCGCTTCGGCACACAGCCTGACGGGGGTCAGACATCAGGGCCCAGGTGGCGGAATTGGTAGACGCGCATGGTTCAGGTCCATGTGCCGCAAGGTGTGGAGGTTCGAGTCCTCTCCTGGGCACCACGAAATTGTAGACGCAAAACGGGCTTGCTGCAGCGATGGCTGCAATGGTCCGGCTGGCCCCGGCGGCGATGAGCCCCTCGGGGCTTTTTGCTGTCCGCGGCAAATGAGCCGCGCCTTGGCGGACGCGGCCGTCATGAGTCAGCCGCGCCGTGCCGACCACGTGCCATTGCGCGCGCCCGTGGTCGTACCTTGCATCGTCCGGCCCTGCACCGTGCCCGCGTAGCGCACGCCGCTGGCGGTGAAAGTGATCTCGTTACCGCGCAGGCGGGCGTCCGAAATGGGCGTGCCGGCCAGCGTACCCTCCAGCATCTGGTAGCGCTGCGCCAGCTTCAGCTCCTGGCCGTCCAGCCGCCAAGTCCCCTCGACCTTGGCCGGGACGATCCACAGCAGTGCCATGCACCAGTTCTGGCAGTCGCCGTCCACGCTGTCGGTGGCATCCGGCTGCCAGTCGCCCATGCGGAAAGTGTTGGATACGACGCGGGTGCCTGGCTCGAGTTCGAGCAGGCGCGGGCGCAGCTTCTCGTTGATCGACGGCAGCAGGAACATGGTGATGACGTCGGCCTGCGACAGGTCGGCCTCGAACAAATCGCCCGTGATGAAGGTGGCCCGCTCGGCCACATCGGCCTTGGCCGCGTTGCGGCGCGCGAGCTCGGCCATCTCCGGGTTGTATTCGACGCCTTGGGCAACGAGCCCGCGGCGCGCCGCGGCGATCACCGTGCGGCCATCGCCCGAGCCCAGGTCCATCAGGCGCTCGCCTGCGCGGACTTGGGCAAGGTCGAGCATCTTCTCGACCAGCTCCTGCGAGGTCGGCACCCAGACCACGTCCTTGCCCGCCTGGCCGACCTCAGGCTGGTAAGTGGTTTCCTGGGCCCCAGCGGCGGCCGGCATGGCCAGGACGGCTGCCAGCAGCATGGCCGGCCACACGGCTGGTCGACCCTTCCCATGCAGGCGCGCGCGCTTGGACGGACGGCGCACCGGGTGCGGCCGGTGTTGCGACAAGCGGCGAAGCGAAGCAAGCATCGTGGATCCCCTTTTGTCGATGGTTGAGAACGCCCGCGCCTGCTGGCCGGACGCCCGGGACGGGAGCACCGCGACGCCGCGATTCGGCTCCCGGCACCCGTAATTGGATACCTGGGGCGCACTGCAGTTCCGTGCCCCCGGCGGTCGCTTCTTGGCTGGCCTGCGCGCCGCGCGTCCCTGGCGCGGCGCTATCCGGCCAAGCGGCAGGTCATCAGCCGATGCGCGATGCCGGCTTCCATGAATTCAGGGCCTTGCGCCACGAAGCCGTGACGCTCGTAAAAACCGATGGCGTGGATCTGCGCATTCAGCGCCAGCGCCTCATAGCGGTTGGCGCGGGCATGCTCGACCAGGGCCTGGAGGATGCGGCTGCCGATGTGGCGGCCGCGCGCCTCGCGCAGCACCGCCATGCGCCCGATATGGCCGTCGGGCAGCAGCCGTCCGGTACCAAGGGCCTTGCCCTGGCCGTCGTAGGCGACCGCGTGCACTGAAACGGCGTCCATGTCGTCGAGCTCCAGCTCCGGCGGCACGGCCTGCTCGCGCACGAAAACCGCATGGCGCACCGTGCTTGCGTCCTTGCCCAATTCTTCCCAATTGCCCAGCGCCACGCGCAACGACTCCATCCCCGGTTCCCTCCTGTCGCGTCGGTTTGACGCCCCATTATCCATCGCGCAACCGGCGCGGCGCGAAATCGCTGCACCGGCCGCGACTGTCTCCTGCGGCCAACAGTGCCCCTGGAGCGGACGCAGCCTGTGCAGCGCCCGCCCCCGCACAGGCGCCGGCGACGGTAGAATGGCGCGCCCTTTCCGTCCTGCCTCGCCGAGCGATGATACTGGCCTGCCTGCTGTTTGCCCTGACGCTAGTGCTGGTGACTTGGCGGCCCCGAGGCCTTGGCATAGGCTGGGGCGCAGGCATCGGCGCGGCGCTGGCGCTGGCCGCCGGGCTGGTCGGCCCGGCCGACGTTGCCGCCGTCTGGCACATCGTCTGGAACGCCACGGCCACCCTGATCGCGATCATCGTCACCAGCCTGATACTGGATCGCGCCGGCCTGTTCGAATGGTGCGCGCTGCATGTGGCGCGCTGGGGCGGCGGCAGCGGATTGCGCCTGTTCGTGCTCATCGTCCTGCTGGGGGCGACCGTCACCGCGCTGTTCGCCAACGACGGCGCGGCGCTGATCCTCACCCCCATCATCATGGAAATGATGCTGGCCATGGGGCTGGGCGCGCCGGCGACGATCGCCTTCGTCATGGCCGCCGGCTTCATCTCCGATGCGGCCAGCATCCCGCTGGTCGTCTCCAACCTCGTCAACATCCTAGTGGCCGACTTTTTCGGCATCGGCTTTACCCGCTATGCGCAGGTCATGCTGCCCGTCAACCTGGCTGCGGTGGCTGCGTCGCTTGCAGCGCTGTTGGCGCTATACAAGGCCGCCATTCCCCGACGCTACGACGTCCAGCACCTGCCCGCCCCGGCCAGCGCCGTGCGTGACCCCGTTACCTTCCGTGCCGGATGGGTGGTGCTGGGGCTGTTGCTGGCCGGCTTTTTCTGCCTGGAGCCGCTGGGCGTGCCCGTCAGCGCGGTGGCGGCCGCGGGCGCGGCCAGCCTGCTGGTGGTGGCCGGCCGCCGCCACCTGGTCGGCACGCGGCGCATCATGCGCGAGGCGCCCTGGCACATCGTCGCGTTCTCGCTGGGCATGTACCTGGTGGTCTACGGCCTGCGCAATGCCGGGCTGACCGCCTACCTGGGCGGCTTGCTCGAGCGCTGCGCCGACCACGGCGTCTGGGGCGCAGCCATCGGCACCGGCGTGACGGCCGCGCTGCTGTCGTCGGTGATGAACAACCTGCCCGCGGTGCTGGCCGTGTCGCTGGCCATCGGCGATGCGCAGGTCGGCGCCGCTGCGCGCGAAGCCATGATTTACGCCAACATCATCGGCAGCGACCTGGGGCCCAAGCTCACCCCCATCGGCAGCCTGGCCACGCTGCTCTGGCTGCACGTGCTGGCAAACAAAGGGCTGACGATCAGCTGGGGCCATTACCTGCGCGTGGGTGCAATCCTGACGCCGCCGGTGCTGCTGGCCACGCTGGCCGCGTTGGCACTGCGCCTGGGCGCGTGAGGCCCGCGCCCGGCGCGGCCTCCGTTATGCTTGGCGCTGGCGAAAGACTGGAGAAGGCCATGAACGTTTTCGTCAGCCGACATTTGCCGCTCGGCCTGGCGCTGGCCGGCGCCGTGCTCGGCGTGCTGCTTGCGCGCGGGGATGCGCGCTGGTGGGCGCTGGGCGCACCGTGCCTGGCGCTCACGGCACTGGGGGTCTACGACCTGCTGCAAACCCGCCACGCCATTCGGCGCAACTATCCCATCATCGGCAACCTGCGCTTCCTGTTCGAATCGATCCGGCCGGAACTGCGCCAGTATTTCTTCGAGGGTGACAAGGACGCGCTGCCCTTTTCGCGCGCACAGCGTTCCATCGTCTACCAGCGCGCCAAGCAACAGCTGGACAAGCGCCCGTTCGGCACGCAGGAAAACGTCTATGGCGACGGCCACGAGTGGATCAATCATTCCATGCAGCCGACCCAGGTGGCCGACCGGGACTTCCGCGTCACCGTGGGCGGCCCCGATTGCAAGCAGCCTTACTCGCTGTCGGTGCTCAATATTTCGGCGATGAGCTTCGGCGCGCTGTCTGCCAATGCCATCCTCGCGCTCAATGAAGGCGCGCGGCTGGGCAACTTCGCCCACGACACCGGCGAAGGCGGTATCAGCCGCTATCACCTGGAACCCGGCGGCGCACTCATCTGGAACATCGGCTCGGGCTACTTCGGCTGCCGCGACGAGCGCGGACGCTTTTCCGAGGAGGCCTTCGTGCGCAATGCCACGCGCGAGCAGGTCAAGATGATCGAGATCAAGCTGTCGCAGGGCGCCAAGCCCGGGCACGGCGGGATTTTGCCTGGCGCCAAGGTCACCTCAGAAATCGCGCGCGCCCGCGGCGTGCCGGTGGGGCAGGATTGCAATTCGCCAGCCTCGCATAGCGCCTTTGACTCGCCGGTCGGCCTGCTGCATTTCATCGCCCGCCTGCGCGAGCTGTCCGGCGGCAAGCCCGTGGGGTTCAAGTTCTGCATGGGCCACCCCTGGGAATGGTTCGCCATCGCCAAGGCCATGCTCGAAACCGGCATCACACCGGACTTCATCGTCGTGGACGGATCCGAAGGCGGCACCGGCGCTGCGCCGCTGGAATTCACCGACCACGTCGGCACGCCGCTGCGCGAAGCGCTGCGCCTGGTCCACAACACGCTGGTCGGCATCAACCTGCGCGACCGCATCAAGCTCGGTGCATCGGGCAAGATCGTCACCGCCTTCGACATGGCGCGCACGATGGCGCTGGGCGCCGATTGGTGCAACGTGGCGCGGGGATTCATGTTCGCCCTGGGCTGCATCCAGGCCCAGAGCTGCCACAACGACCGCTGCCCCAGCGGCGTAGCCACGCAGGATCCGTTGCGCCAGCGCGCGCTGGTGGTCAAGGACAAGGCGCCCCGGGTGGCGCATTACCATGCCAACACCCTGCACGCCCTGGCCGAATTGCTCTCGGCAGCCGGGCTGACGCATCCGTCACAGCTGCGCGCCCACCACATCGCGCGCCGGATTTCGGCCAGCGAGGTCCGTTTGCTGTCGGCGCTGTATCCACCGCTCGAACCCGGCGAACTGCTGCAAGGGCGGCTACGCTTCAACATCTTCCGTGTCGGCTGGCCCATGGCCGACCCGCACAGCTTTGCGCCGCGCAAGGACATTTCCGAAGCGTTGCGCGAGCTTGCGCGCGATGCCACATCGCCAGCGCCGGGCCCGGTCTCGGCCTGAGGGACCGGCTACTAGAGCCAGCGCTCGAACAGCCGCGAAAACGCTTCCATGAGGCGGTCCGATATGGGCCGGCGCTCCCATTGCCGTGGATCGATGCGCCGTGAAGCCGCCACGTCTTCGCGGAACAGCGCCTGCATCTGCGCGCCGAATTCCTCGCCCAGGATGACGGCATTGATTTCGTGGTTGAGCGCGAAGCTACGCCAGTCCAGGTTGCTCGATCCGACCGTGGACCATACCCCGTCGACCACGATGGTCTTGGCGTGAAGCAGCGCGTCGCGACGCTCGTAGATCTGCACGCCAGCCTTCAGCAGCGAGGTGTAATGTGAGCGCCCGGCGTGAAAGACCAGCGACGAATCGCTAAAACCCGGCAGCACAAGCACCACGTCCACCCCACGGGCGGCCGCATCGGCCAGCGCCTGGACGAAAGCCGGATCGGGCACGAAATAGGCCATGGTCACCCATATCGACTTGCGCGCGCTAGCGATCGCCGACATCAGCGTCAGGTAAATGGCATAGCTGTCACCGGCACCCGGCTGGTTGGCCAGGATGCGCACGAATAGCGGCTCGTGCGAAGGCGCAACCGCCAGATGGGCGCGCTGCGCCAGCGGCGGGCCTTGCTGCTCGCGCCAGCCGGCTTCGAAAACGGCGTCGATCTGGGCGACCGCCGGGCCGCGGATTTCCACGTGCGTATCGCGCCAAGGCAGGCCGCCCCCTTGCGCGGCGCCCTCGCCCGCTCCGCCGGCAGGACGGCCACTGCCGCTGCTGCCGCTGCTGCCGCTGCTGCCGCTGCTGCCGCTGCTGCCATTGCTGCCACTGGGAGATGATGTGTAGACGTCACTGACGTTGATGCCCCCGACGAATCCAATTTCGCCGTCGACGACCAGCACCTTGCGGTGGTTGCGCCGGTTGATCGCCCAGCCGCTGCCGGCCATTGGATTGACGGGATTGAAAACCAGCACTTTGACCCCCGCCTCGCGCATGCGCTCGAACACGGCTTCAGGCGTGGCCAGCGAGCCGACCGCATCGACGGCCACGGCGACGTCCACCCCTGAGCGGCTCTTGGCGATCAGCAGGTCGGCGAACAATTGCCCCACTTGGCCGTCGTCAAAGATGTAGGTTTCCATCCGCACGTAGCGGCGCGCGGCCGTGATGGCCCGCTGCATGGCCGCATAGGTCGCCTGTCCATCGGCGAGCAGGCGGACTTGGTTGCCGCCGGCCAAGGGCACGCCGCTGACGGCCGCCTCGATTTCCAGGTGATGCTGCAGGAAGTCGCGCCCATCCTGCCCTTGCACCCGACCGATGATGGCACGGCTTTCGCGGTAGCCGCGCTCGCCATATTCGTAGGCGCGCCGCACCTGCTCGCGCTGCTGTGCAATCTCCTGCGGCGACGGCACGGTGGCGCAGTGCGCCAGCAGGAGGCAGGCGGCAACCGCACCTGCCCGGCGCCAGGTCACGGGGCGAGCACCTTGATGCGATTGTCCAGGCCCAGCAGGCCTTCGCAGCGCGACACCGCGGCTGCTATGTCGCGCCGGGTCTGTTCCTGGGCGACGCTGCCCTGCAATATCGCCTTGCCCTGGCGGACTTCGACGCTGACATCGCCGGCCTCCAGGTAAGGTCCGCCTTCGGCCAGGCGCCGCCGGACATCTTCGAGTAGCTGCGCGTCCGTGCGCGTGTCGCCCGGATCGGGCGATTCGGCCTTTTCCACGGCCAGCGGGTGGTGCTCGAATTTGCCCTCGTCATAGGTGCCCTGGTAACCGCCCTGGTCACCGCCCTGGTACCCGCCATGCTGCAGGTCCTCGGTGGTGCCCTGCTCGTCGAAGCGCTGGGGAAATCCTGCCGGGCCTTCGTTGTCCGCGCGTTGGCTGGCATCGCTGCCGGGATCCCGGGGCTCAGGGACGGGGTCTGTGGGTTTGCGGGTGGTCATGTATCGGCTCCCGGAATCGCGTGTGCGGGTTGGGGGGATGCCCTTGGGCTGGCCTTGGACCGCAAGCGGGGCGCGGCCAGCCGCACCGCAAGCGGCCGGGCTGCGTCACGCCCGCGGGCCGGATGAGGGTTCGGGCGGCACGAGCGGATCGAAGTCCACCCATCGCCCTTCGCGCCAGCGGCCTTGGGCGTGCTCGACGTCTTTGCCGCCGGCATCGCGCAGCACCTGCGCGACCTGCGTCTCCTGTTCGGGCTGCACATGGACGGCCGTCAGCACGCCGGCATGCCGCACCCGGATGGCTTGGTCGCGCGGATTGTCGCGGCTGCGCCGCCCTGCCATGCTGAGCGCCCCGGCCAGCGACCCCAGGTAGGCGCCCACGGCCGCGCCAAACACCATTTCCAGGCCGGTGCGCCCAAAGGCGTAGAGTAGGCCGGCGCCGATGACCGCGCCCACCGTGGCCAGCAATCCTGCGCCCAACACTGCGCCCTTGGTCGCGCCGCGGGCGTCCGGGTCGGCGGCGCGGTCGCCGCCCACCGGATACTTGTCGTGGGCGCCGGGAGGATTGACGAAGAAGATGTTTACGGCCTCTTCGCTGAATCCTTTGGAAAAAAGCCTGCGGGCTGCGTTTTCGGCTTCGTCGAAGCTGTCGAAGCGGGCGGCGACGATCAATGTCATGGCTGTCTCCTTGCGGCGTGCGTCCGGGCACGCGCAGGCACCGGGCGCACGCCGCAGCCGTTGGGGGCCATGCGGCGCCGACGGCGCGGCACGGCAAAGCGTACTGGGACGATTCTGCAGGGACGGACCCGCGCGCGCCTGCGCTTTGGCTACCAGGGGTAAGCGCCTGTTTCCCCTGCAGCACCGCCCGTGGCGCCGCAGGCGGCGCTTGCTCCCGGCCGCGCTGCTCGCCGCGCGGCGGCAGCGGCTGCAGCCATACCCAAATGGATACGAACGCCAGTGGTGCGCGCCCAACGGTTTAAAACACGAAACAGGATTTTGTGGTAGAATCTCTGTCTTTGCTAAGCCCGCGATGACATCGCGGCGCAAAGCAAGGGATTGTGGCGCATTAGCTCAGCCGGTTAGAGCGACGGAATCATAATCCGCAGGTCCCCTGTTCGAATCAGGGATGCGCCACCAGGATTTCACGGCCCGCAGCGATGCGGGCCGTTGTTTTTGGCGTCGATGCCCCTTACGGCGCCGCTTGGGCTGGTCCTACCAGAAGGCGCGTGACAGCCACCGGCGGGGGTTGTAAATTTCGCGCAACGCCGACCGGCAGGCAAACCCGCCCTAACTGCCCGCGCGCATCCAAAACAATCAAGATTTGCATGGCGTGCAGCCGGTCCGTGCGGGGGTGATCCATGCCAGAAACCGAATCTCGACCCGCCCGGCGCGGCCCGCACCTGGCAGCCCTGGCAGCAGTATGCGCCTGTTTCGCGGCCTACCTGGCCTTGAGCGTGCCGAACGGTCTGGTCGTGCGGCCGGACGGATCCATCGACGGCGCCATGAACGTGCTGCGCCAGCAAATCCAGCTACAAAAATTCTGGACACAGCAGCTTGCCCAGGCGCAAGCAGAACTGGCCATGGCGCGCGCCGGCGGCATCGGACAGACGGTGCAGGTCCATCCGCCCGGTCAGGGTCTGGTCGCCACGCCTGCTAGGCACGGCGACGACCCTGCCGGCCCTGCGCTTGCAGACGACCCGGCGACGGACGTTCACGAGCATCTCTGGCACGTGGATCTGGGCGAAGCCGACCGGCTCAACCGCTTTGCCGACCTCGCCCGCGGCCACCGGATCGCCAAGTTGCGCAAGACGATAGACCTGATCTCCCGGCGCATCGCCGAGCACGATTGACGTCACCGCCGGGCGGGCCGCGGATATACTGGGTCGCCTTCTTCGACCATTAGATCCGGCGCCAGCCGCCGTCGCCTGCACATGACCGCTGCGCAAACCCTGCGTGCCGCTTTGTCCGGCGGCAAATTATTCACCGCGATGGCCGCGCACAATCCCCTGTCGGCCAAGCTTGCCGAGCGCGCCGGATTCGACGGCATCTGGGGCAGCGGGTTCGAGCTGGCAGCCAGCTACGCGGTGCCCGACGCCAATATCCTGTCCATGGGCACCCACCTGGAAATGATCCGGGCGATTGCCGCCACTGTGTCCGTTCCGGTGATCGCCGACATCGACACCGGCTTTGGCAACGCAGTCAACGTCCATTACATCGTCCCCCAATACGAGGCGGCCGGCGCGGCAGCCATCGTGATGGAGGACAAAACCTTTCCCAAGGACACCAGTTTGCGTGCGGGCGGCCGCCAGGAGCTGGTGCGCATCGAGGAATTCCAGGGTAAGGTCGCGGCCGCAGTGGCGGCGCGCCGGAACAAGGATTTCGTCGTCGTGGCGCGCGTCGAGGCGCTGATCGCCGGCCTGGGCCAAGACGAGGCGCTTCAGCGCGCAGAGGCGTACGTGCAGGCCGGCGCCGACGCCATCCTCATCCATTCCAAGCAGCGCGCGCCCGACGAGATCCTGTCCTTCGTGCGGGCATGGCCAGGACACGCGCCACTCGTGCTGGTGCCGACCGCCTATCCCCAGCTGACCGAGGCCGACATCGCTGCCTTGGGCAAGGTGGGCATCGTGATCTACGGCAACCACGCCATCCGCGCGGCGGTCGGCGCAATGGAAAAAGTCTTTGCACAGATCCGCCGCGACGGGGGCATCCGCCAGGTGGATGCCGAGCTGCCTTCGGTCCGCCACATCATGGACTTGCAGGGTGACGATCGCATGCGCGACGTCGAAGCGCGCTTCCTGAAATAGCCGCAATAGCCGTCGCCGACGGCAGGCCCCCGGCTAGGTCACCGTGCCGCCGCGCCGCGCTGCGCCGTTGAGCAGCCTGACCAAGTCTTCGACAGTGTAAGGCTTGTGCAGCAGCTCGAAGCCGTGCGAACCTTCCTCCACCAGGACGTGGCTATAGCCGCTGGTCAGCACCACGCGAACATGCGGCCAACGCCGGCGGATTTCCCGGCCCAGCTCCACGCCGGTCATCCCGGGCATGACCACGTCCGAAAATACCAGGTCGAACTTGCCGCCGTTTTCCTCCAGCGTGGCCAGCGCCGCCTGGCCGTTGCTCACCCAGGTCGGCGATTGGCCGAGCTCGATGAGCAGGTTGTTGACGAACTGGCCGACGACCTGGTTGTCCTCCACGAGCAGGACGTTGCGCTGCTGCACGCCCGGGGCCATGGCGGGCGTGTCGTCCTCGCCCTGGGGAGCCTGGGCAGGGGTTTCTTGGGCGTGCGGCATGTAGAGCGTGAATGTCGTGCCCACCCCCAATTCGCTGTGCACGTCGATCTCGCCACCGGATTGCTTGGCGAAGCCATAAACCTGGCTCAACCCCAAGCCCGTGCCCTTGTCCACTTCCTTGGTCGTGAAAAAAGGCTCGAAGATGCGCTCGAGAACGGCGGGCTCTATGCCAGAGCCCGTGTCTTGCACCGAAACCGCCACGAATGCTCCATCGGCGGCGGCATGGCGCCGGATGGGCGGCAACCCCGTCACGTTGCGCGCGCGTATGGCAAGCTTGCCGCCGGCGGGCATGGCGTCGCGCGCATTGATGACCACGTTCAGCAACGCCGTTTCGAACTGGGTCGGATCGGCGTATATCGCCCCCAGGTCGTCGGCGAAGTCCAAGGTCAGTTCTATCGTCGCCCCCAGCGTCGCCTTCAGTATCTGCGTCATCCCCTCGATGCGCGCACGCGGGTCGAAAAGTTGCGGCGTCAACGGCTGACGCCGCGCAAATGCCAGCAACTGACGCGTCAGCAGCGACGCGCGGTCAGCCGTATCGGCGATGGCATCGATGTACTTGGCGCGGCGCTGTTCGCTCAAGCCTGGACGGCGCAACAACTCCACCGAGGTGCGAATGATGGTCAGCAGGTTGTTGAAGTCGTGCGCGACCCCGCCCGTCAGGCGCCCGATCGCCTCCATTCTTTGCGCATGGCTGAGCGCGTCGCGGGCGCGCTCGACCTCCAGCTGGGCTTGTCGTTGCTCGGTGATGTCACGGGTGATCTTGGCAAAGCCGATGAGCCGGCCGTCATCGTCATGCAGCGCCTGGATCATGACGCTGGTCCAGAACTGGCTGCCGTCCTTGCGCACGCGCCAGCCTTCGGATTCGAACCGGCCCGTTTCGGCTGCCGTGCGCAGCGCCATGTCAGGCAGGCCTTGCGCGCGGTCGGGTTCGGTATAGAAGCGAGAGAAGTGCTCGCCGATGATTTCTTCGGCGCTATAGCCCTTGAAGCGCGCCGCGCCGCTATTCCAACTGCTTATCCTGCCATTTACATCGAGCAAATAAATGGCGTAATCCCTTACGCCCTCGACTAGCAACTGGAACCTGTCGTCTCCGGTCAGCGGCTCGCAATCGCGTCGTCTGGGCGCTTGTTGGGTCATGGGATGGGATCCTCGGCGGCGGCCCTACAGGCCCCGGCAGGCTGGCGTCGGCAGACGCCCGATCCCGGTGCCGGTGCGTAAGACCACCATTATGCTCCAACCGGCCATCGGCGCAATCGCCACCGTCGCGTCCGGACGCGATGCGTGCGCGCCTGGGCGATCGCACCCGAGCTCGCTGATCGCGTAACGCTTTGGCCGGAAAGCAAGCAAATGAGTCGTGCGCGAAGGCGGTGCGCTCGCCCGAGCCCGGCTTCGTGCGCGGCGCGTGCCCTGTGGCGCAAGAACGCTTTGCAGCCGGCGCCAGCCCGCGGGCCATGTCGGCCACGACACATGGCGAGAAGCGCATTAACCGCTGGACACCGCGCGGGCGTACGGCCTCGGATAACGTGGGTCTACGTTCAGGCCGCCGGATCCCCGGCGACGGCGAATGTGTCGCCGTGCCTGCTCGATCCAAGGAGATGCAGATGAAAGGCATGACCCGCATGACCCAGGGACTGACCCTCGCGGCGCTGTGCTGGGCGGGCGCAGCGATCGCACAGTCCGGCCCGGCTTCCACCCAGCCGACCAGCCCGTCGAATACGCCGAACGACACCACGGGCGTCCAGCCCAACTCGGCACAGCAACCCGGCACGCAAGCGCCGGCCCCCACGCAATCGACCACGCCCATGCCCGACGCCTCGCAGCGCCCGTCGACCGGCCAGTCCGGCCCGCATACCGACGGCAAGGGCAAGGCGCCTTCGGACGCTGGCAACACCAACGTTTCGCCGACCGACAACATGCAAGGCAGCGGCAGCGCGCCTTATACGCCCAAGCAAAAGTAGCGAACCCGGATGGGGGACGTGGCGGACGGCCGCAAGGCCGCCCGCCTTTTTTGCAAGGATTGGTAGCCCCGCATACATCCCGCAACGGCTGCATTGCCTTCGCGTGGGTATCATGGTCGCGGGCCACAGGGAGCCATCGCAATGGACTACCACGCAGTCGCAGAGCAGCGCAGGGCCGAACCCCGCTTCGTGCAACGGGATGTCCGGGCGCGAGAGCCCGTGGCCGATGAGCTGGCGCGCACCCTGGCGGCTACGCCGTCGCACATCGACCCGAAGTTACTCTATGACGATTTGGGTTCGCGCCTGTTCACCGCCATCACGCTGCTGCCCGAGTACTATCCTACCCGCTGCGAGGCGGAGATCTTCGCAAGACATGGCGCGGACATTGCCCAGGCAGCGGGCGAGATCAACACGATCGTGGACCTGGGCGCTGGCGACTGCAGCAAAGGCGAAGCCCTGCTGCAATATTTCGACGTGGCGCAGTACGTCCCCGTGGACATTTCCGCGCGCCATATGGGCGAGGCAGCGGCGCGCATCGCACATGCCCGGCCGGCGCTCGACGTCCTGGCGCTGGGACTGGACTTGAGCGGCCCGCTGGACCTGCCCGTCGAAGTCATCGATGAGCGCAGGCTCTTCGTCTACGCCGGCTCCAGCATCGGCAACCTGGCCCCCGCCCAGGCGCGCGAACTGCTCGGCGAGCTGTGCGATGCGTGCCGGGGCGGCGGGTTGCTGGTGGGCGTGGACCGCGTCAAGCCGCGCGAGGTGCTCGAGCCGGCCTACGATGATGCGCTCGGCGTGACCGCCGCCTTCAACTTGAATGTGCTACGCCACGCCAACCACATCCTCGGTGCAGACTTCGACGTGCGAGACTGGCGCCATGTCGCGCGTTATGAGCCGGCCGGCTCGCGCATGGAAATGCATCTGCAGGCCCGCCGGGCGCTGACGGTCACCTGGCCAACCGGATTTCGCCGCTACGACGCCGGCGAGTCCATCCACACCGAAAACTCCTACAAGTACCAGCCGGAAGATTTTTCCGCGATGCTGCGCGAAGCTGGCTTCGACAGCGTGGCGCACTGGACGGACCGGCGCGGCTGGTTTTCGGTTTTCCTTGCGCGCGCCTGACACAGCCCGGGACACGTTTGCCCGCCATGCAACGCCAAACACGCATTCTTGATCCAACCGCCGCGCCAGCATGCGCGCAGCCGGCGGTGGCGACTTGCCCGGCCTGCGCACAGCGCTATGGCCAGGTGCGGCAACTTACGCTAGCGCTAGCGCAGCCGCTGTCGGCCGAGGATTGCCAGGTACAGTCCATGCCCGATGCCAGCCCCGTCAAATGGCATCTCGCGCACACGAGCTGGTTCTTCGAAACCTTCGTGCTCGAACGCTTCGAGCCGTCCTACCAGCCGTTCCATCCGTCATTCCGGATGCTATTCAACTCATATTACGAAGGCGTCGGCCCGCGCCATCCACGTCCTCGGCGCGGCGTGCTGTCGCGCCCGTCGCTGCAAGACGTGCTCACTTATCGCCAACACGTCGACGCCGCGATGGCGCGTGCCCTCGCGCATCACGCCGGGCGCCGGGAATTCGACGATCTGGTCGAACTGGGAATGCATCACGAGCAGCAGCACCAGGAACTCATCCTGACCGACGCCAAGCACATGCTGTCGTGTAATCCACTGCTGCCGGCATACTTCACGCACCCGCCTGCCCCAAGGCGGTCGATGGTCGCCGACAGCGCCGCGCCGCAATGGCTGCAGATCGACGCGGCCGTAGTGCGCATCGGCCACTCGGGCGCATCGTTCGCCTTCGACAATGAATGCCCTGCGCACGACGTGCTGTTGCGACCTTTCCAGCTGGCGGCACAGCCGGTTACGCAAGGCGAATTCCTGGCCTTCATCGAGGACGGCGGCTATGCGCGCCCGTCGCTTTGGCTGTCGGCAGGCTGGGAAGCGGTCTGCACGAACGGCTGGCAGGCCCCCATGTACTGGCATCGCCGGGACGACGGCTGGCATGTCTTCACGCTGCGTGGGCTGCGCAGGCTGGAGCCGGATGTGGCGGCGGCCCACTTGAGCTACTTCGAGGCCGACGCCTATGCGCGCTGGGCGGGCGCACGCCTGCCGACCGAGGCCGAATGGGAAGCCGCCGCGCAAACGCGCACGCCGCGGCTCGAGGACAACCTGCTCGATGGCCTGCCGCGCGACCCCGGCCCACGCAGCGGCGCCGCAGGCCTCGGCCAGCTCTATGGCGACGTGTGGGAATGGACCGCCAGCGCCTACCTGCCCTACCCTGGCTATCGGCCGGCGGCCGGCGCCGTCGGCGAATACAACGGCAAGTTCATGAGTGGCCAGATGGTCTTGCGCGGCGGCTCATGCGCCACGCCGCGCGACCATATCCGCGCGACCTACCGCAACTTTTTCCCGCCCGATGCGCGCTGGCAGTTTTCGGGCGTGCGGCTGGCGCGCGACGTGTGAGCCCGCCCCCTAGCGGGCGACCTGACGGCACACCGGGGTGGCCGTGGCGATGGAACGCTCGGCCGCGTCGAGCTCGGCCTCATCCCATTCCTTCTCGCCCAGTACCGTGACCGTCACCAGGGAATCGCCCTTGCCGTCGTGGCGCACGGCGATGATTTCGAAGTACTTGCCCGGCAGATCGTCGCGCCGCACCTTGACTTCGCCGCCGAGCGACTTCGCGTCGGGATGGCGCTCGGCAACGAAGGTCACGCCCACGGCACGCTGGCTCTGCTCGTGGCAGGTGCGCGCATAAACCGCCGCCCGAAGGAAGACCGCGCTGGGCGCGGCCGCCACGGCAAAGGTGCGCTCGGGATACTTACCGCTCGCTTCGATGCCGGCCACGCAGCCGCACAGCGCGGCGGCGCAGGCCAGACCTGCCATCAGGATCCTGGACATGCCTACTCCCGGAAAACGCGATTGCGCGGATTGTATGCGCACGCGCCGCGCCAGCGGCACTTGCTGGCCGGTCAAAGCTCGCGTGCCAGCCGGGCCGCCAGGCCCACGTAGGACCGCGGCGTCATGGCCAGCAGCCGGGCCTTGGGTTCGGCCGGCAGATCCAGCCCGGCGATGAACTCGCGCAACGCTTGCTCGGTGATCCCGCGGCCGCGCGTCAGCGCCTTGAGCTGTTCGTAGGGCTGGGGCAGCCCATAGCGGCGCATCACCGTTTGGACCGGCTCGGCCAGCACCTCCCAGCACGCATCGATGTCCGCATCGATGGCCGCGGCATTGACCTCCAACTTGTCGATGCCCCGCAGGCAGGCATCGTAGGCCACGAGGCAGTAGCCGAGCGCCACGCCCAGGTTGCGCAGCACCGTGGAGTCGGTCAGGTCGCGCTGCCAGCGCGACACCGGCAACTTTTCCGCCAGGTGCCGCAGCACGGCATTGGCCAGCCCGATGTTGCCTTCGGAGTTCTCGAAGTCGATCGGGTTGACCTTATGCGGCATGGTCGAGGACCCGACCTCGCCCTCCTTGAGCCGCTGCTTGAAGTAGCCCAGGGAAATGTAGCCCCAGACGTCGCGGTCGAAATCCAGGATGATGGTGTTGGCGCGGGCGATCGCATCAAAGAGCGCAGCCATCCAGTCGTGCGGCTCGATCTGGATGGTGTGGCGATTTTGCTCGAGCCCCAGGCCGGCCAACACCCGCGCGCTGAACGCGGGCCAGTCGATTTCCGGGTAGGCGGCCAGGTGCGCGTTGTAATTGCCGGTGGCGCCGTTGAGTTTTGCCAGCGGCTGGACGGCCTCGATGGCGGCGATGCCACGCGCCAGGCGCGCGGCGACGTTGGCGAATTCCTTGCCCAGTGTGGTCGGGCTGGCCGGTTGCCCGTGGGTGCGTGCCAGCATGGGCTGGTCGGCATGGGCCGCGGCCAGCTCGGCCAACCGGCCTTGCAGCTGGCGCAGCACGGGCAGCAGCACCTGGTCACGCGCGCGCGTCAGCATCAGCGCGTGCGACGTGTTGTTGATGTCCTCGGACGTGCAAGCGAAGTGGATGAACTCCGCGGCGCGGGCCAATTCGTCATGGCCGGCCACGCGTTCCTTCAGCCAGTACTCGACCGCCTTGACGTCGTGGTTGGTGGTGCGCTCGATTTCCTTGATCCGGGCGGCGTCGGCCTCGCTGAAGTCATCGACCAGCCGGCGCAGCACCGCGCGCGCGTCGGCCGAAAAAGACGGCAGTTCGGGCAGCCCGGCGTCGGACAGGGCCACTAGCCAGGCGATCTCGACCTCGACCCGGTGCGCCATGAACCCGGCCTCGGACAGCAGCCCGCGCAGGGCCTTGCCGCGGGCGGCGTAACGGCCGTCCAGCGGCGAAAGGGCGTTGAGCGGGCTGAGCTGGTCGGCGATATGCATGATGTTAAAACGAGACAAAAAAGAGCCGGACGATTTTATCACCCGGCCCATAGCAACAATTCGCGCCGCCCCGATATACACTCGCCCAAGCAGCCGGAAACGCAAGGGTTTGCGGACGTCCCGCTGCTATACTTGCGCCCGCTTTCGGACAACCTGCTCCCCCATGAAACTGATCGGCTCGCTTACCAGCCCATACGTGCGCAAAGTGCGCATCGTCATGGCAGAGAAAAAGCTGGACTACCGCTTGGAAATCGAAAACGTCTGGGCGCCCGATACCACCATCCAGAAATACAACCCGCTGGGCAAGGTTCCCTGCCTGGTCATGGAAGACAACGGCGCGCTGTTCGACTCGCGCGTCATCGTGGAATACCTGGATACGCTGTCGCCGGTCAGCCGCCTGATTCCGCAAAGCGGCCGCGAGCGCGCCGCCGTCAAGTGCTGGGAAGCCATCGCCGACGGCGTGCTCGACGCCTGCGTGGCCATCTTCAAGGAAAACCAGCGCCCCGAATCGCAGCGCAGTCCCGAATGGATCGCCCGCCAGCAAGGCAAGATCGATGCGGCGCTGGACGCCATGAACAAAAGCCTGGGCGACCACGCGTTCTGCATGGGCGTCAACTACAGCCTGGCCGACATTGCGGTGGGCTGTGCGCTCGGCTACCTGGACCTGCGCTTCGCTTCCCTGAAGTGGCGCGACCAGCACGCCAACCTGGCGCGGCTGTACGAAAAGCTCTCGGCGCGCCAGTCCTTCATCGACACGGCGCCGCCGGCGCAAAGCTAGACGCCCGCGCACGGCCGCATCAGGCGGCCCCTACGCCGGCCTGCCCCCCCGGGCCACAGGCGGCGCACTCAGGCGATGATGCCGCCCCCCAAGCACACCTCCCCATCGTAAAGCACCGCGGACTGCCCCGGCGTGACCGCCCATTGCGGCTGCGGGAAAGACAGCTCGAATGTGCCCCCACGGGTGCTTTCCAGCCGGCAAGGCGCGTCGCTCTGCCGGTAGCGGGTCTTGGCCGCGAAATTCCCCGGCGCCGGAGGATGGCCCGCGATCCAGCTGGCGTCCTGCGCACACAGGCTCTCGGACAACAGCCAGGGATGGTCGTGCCCTTGCACGACGTAAAGCACATTGCGCTGCAAGTCCTTGCGCGCGGCGTACCACGCGTCGCCCGTACCGTCTTCGCGCTGGCGCCCGCGCACGCCGCCCACGCCCAACCCCTTGCGCTGCCCGAGGGTGTAGAACGCCAACCCCTGGTGGCGCCCGACTTCCTGCCCTTCGGGCGTTAGGATGGGTCCGGGACGAGTCGGCAGGTAGCGGTTCAGGAACTCGCGAAACGGCCGTTCGCCGATGAAGCAGATGCCAGTGGAATCTTTCTTGGCCGCGTTGGGCAGGCCGATCTCGGCGGCAATGCGGCGCACCTGCGTCTTGTGCAGCTCACCCAGGGGAAAGAGCGTGCGCGCGAGCTGCGACTGGTTCAGCCGGTGCAGGAAGTAGCTCTGGTCCTTGGTCGCATCCAGCGCCTTGAGCAGCTCGTAGCGCACGCCGCCCGGTTCCTGGACCGCACGCACCCGGGCGTAGTGCCCTGTGGCGATCAGGTCGGCGCCCAGGCCCATGGCATGGTCAAGGAACGCCTTGAACTTGATCTCGGCATTGCACAGCACGTCCGGGTTGGGGGTGCGGCCCGCAGAATACTCGCGCAAGAACTCGGCAAAGACCCTGTCCTTGTACTCAGCGGCGAAGTTGACCGCCTCGATGTCGACCCCGACCAGGTCTGCGACGCTGGCTGCGTCCAGCCAGTCCTGGCGGCTGGAACAGTATTCGCTGTCATCGTCGTCTTCCCAGTTCTTCATGAACAAGCCGACGACTTCATAGCCCTGCTGCTTGAGCAGCCAAGCGGTCACCGACGAGTCCACGCCGCCCGACATGCCCACCACCACGCGGGCCTTTTTGCTTGCCGAAGATGTCGTCATGATGCCCGCTATTCTAATTGCGTCGCTTCGGCTGCCCCGGCGTGATGGCCGGCGACGTCAAGCAGCCAGCCGCGAAACGCCTGCAGCGTTGGCAGGCTCGCCTTGTGCTCGGGGTAGCAGAGGTAGTAGCCGCGATGTGCCTGCACCGGCAAGTCCAGCGCCAACACCAGCTTGCCGTCGCGCAATTCGTCCTCGACCAGGCAGCGGGGGATGAGCGCGATGCCGAAGCCGGCGATCGCCGCCTGCGCCAGCAGCGAGAACTGGTCGAAGCGCGCCCCGTCGCGGCTGCGCGGCGTCGGGCAACCGGCATCGTTGAACCAGTCGGGCCACGCCTCAGGCGTGCTGGTGTGGTGCAGCAGCGGATGGCGCAGCAAGTCTTCCGGCGAATCGAAGCCGCGCTGCGCCAACCGGGGATGGCAGACCGGCGCGACGTCACGGCCGACGATATAGTCGGCCTGGCTGCCCGGCCAAGCACCGTTGCCGAAACGCACCGCCGCATCCAGCTCCGGCGAGGAGAAATCGTAGCCCTGCCGGTGCGGCAGGAACTCGATGTGCACGTCTGGGCAACGCCGCAAGAACGCCGGCAGGCGCGGGATCAGCCACTTCGCGCCGAACGTGGGCAGGCTGGTCAGGTATAGCGTGCCCCCCTTGCCCTGGTGCGCGATGAGCGCAAGCGACGCCGCCTCGATTTGGCCGAGCGCGGCCTCCACCCTGCGCAAGTAGCCGCGGCCGGCCTCGGTCAACACCAACCCCCGGCGGCTGCGCAAAAACAATTGCACTCCCAGGAATGTTTCGAGATGTTTGATCTGCTTGCTGACCGCACCCTGCGTGACGCAAAGCTCACGCGCAGCGAGCGTAAAACTACCTTGCCGTGCGGTCACTTCGAACGCCTGCAGATCGGTCAGCGACGGGCAAAAACGTCGCATGACATCCGGCCAAGCCACCCTCGCCGGGCGGTCTAGCATGAGAAAAAGGAATAGATTATTGACTAACTTTCGTTTGCGCAAATCGCGGCCCCGGGCGAAAAATGCCGGGTTCGCCGACGGCCACGAGCCGGACGCACCCGATAAACCGCCTTTACAGGGGATCCCATGCAACGTCGCAAACTCTTCCTGGCCGTCGCCGCCGCCGCGCTGGCCGCGGGTGTCGCAGCGCCCGTCCAGGCCCAGGAGTATCCCACCAAGCCCATCCGCCTGATCGTGCCCTTCCCGCCTGGCGGCACCACCGATATCGTCGGCCGCCTGGTGGCCGACAAGCTGGGCGCCGAACTCGGCCAACCCATCGTCGTCGAGAACCGTGCCGGTGCGGGCGGCTCGATCGGCTCAGGCGCCATCGCCTCGGCCGCACCCGATGGCTATACCCTGGGCATCGCCACGGTCAGCACCCACGGCATCAACCCTGCCATCTATACGAACCTCTCCTTTGACGCCATCAAGGACTTCCAGCCCATCACCAACCTGGCCGCCGTGCCCAACGTGATGTCGGCGCATCCCTCCGTGCCTGCCGAGGACATGGCGTCGTTCATCGCCCTGGCCAAGCAGGATCCCGGCAAGATCACCTACGCGTCAGCCGGCAACGGCTCGGTCTCGCACATGATGGGCGAGCTGTTCAAGATGGCCTCGGGCACCGACCTGCTGCACGTGCCCTACCGCGGCGTCGGCCCTGCCCTGAACGACACGCTGGCCGGCCAGGTCAACGTGCTGTTCGACAACCTGCCCTCGTCGCTGCCGCACATCCAGGCTGGCAAGCTGCGCGCGCTGGCCGTGGCCGCCCCCGAGCGCGTGGCCGCCCTGCCCGACGTGCCCACCTTCGCCGAAGTCGGCCTGGCCGAGGTCAACGACTCGTCCTGGTTCGGCCTGGTCGCCCCCGCCGGCATCCCCGAAGCCGTCCTGAGCAAGGTGCACAAGGCTGCCGTGACCGTGCTGGCCGACCCGGTCGTCAAGGAACGCCTGGCCCAGCTGGGTGCCGCCCCCGTGGGCAACTCGCCCGAGGAATACGCCAAGCAGATCGCCGACACCATCGCGCGCAACGCCGCCATCGCCAAGCAGGCCAACATCAAGGTCGACTGACCTCTCGCGGCAGCCGCAAGCATCGCATCATGCCTATCTTCACCGAGCCTTTGTCCTACCGCCTGGAAACGCCCGCGGACTACCCGCAGGCGCCGCAGTCCCTGCCGCTGGTGCTGGACTCCCCGCACAGCGGCACGGACTATCCGCCGGACTTCGGCTGCGCCATCGACCTGGCGGTGCTGCGCACCGCCGAGGACACCTGGGTGGCCGACCTCTGGGGCGACGCGCCACAGTTGGGTGCGCCGCTGCTGGCAGCGCGCTTTCCGCGCAGCTACATCGACGCCAACCGCGGGCTGCACGAAATCGACCCGCTGCTGCTGGCCGAACCCTGGCCGGAGCCGCTGCCCGAGTCCGGCAAGGTCGGCCTGGGCAAGGGGCTGATCTGGCGCATGCTCGATGACGGCTCGCCGCTGTATGCGCGCAAGCTCAGCCTGGACGAAGTCCGGCACCGCATCGATGCCTGCTGGCGGCCGTACCATGCGGCGCTGGCGCGCACGCTGGACGCGGCGCACGCGCGCTTCGGGCAGGTCTGGCACATCAACTGCCATTCCATGCCCAGCGTGGCGGCCAAGTTCGCCACCGACCGGCCGGGCCTGGTCCATCCGGACTTCGTGCTCGGCGACCGCGACGGCACCACCAGCGCGCCAGCCTTCCGCGAAAAAGTCGCCTCCTGGCTGCGTGCACGCGGCTATGACGTGGCAATCAACGATCCCTACAAGGGCGTGGAGATCGTTCGCCGCTACGGCGATCCGGCCCAGGGTCGCCACAGCCTGCAGATCGAAATCAACCGCAAGCTGTACATGGATGAGGCGACGCTGCGGCCGCATGCGGGTTACGCCAAGCTGCGCGCCGACCTGACCGAACTGCTGCGGGAACTGGCCGACTGGACGCGCGCCCAGCTGGGCTGAGCCGCCTTTTCCAAGCCGCCCGCGCGCAGGCACCGCCGTTCCTCCCTCGTCATCCCCGGCCGCAGCCGCACCGGGGATGTTTTGCGTAATGCGCCTTTGGGCCACCAACGGCCCTAGTGTATAAAGACGCGCACAAGAACCCGCAGACGAGGAGACGCCATGCGCATCGGCATCCCGCGCGAAACCCGCCCGGGCGAGACCCGGGTCGCGGCCACCCCCGAAACCGTCCGTAAGCTCCTGGCCGGCCGGCATACCGTCGTCGTCGAACGAGGCGCGGGCGAGGCGGCAGGCTACCCCGATGCCGCCTATGCCGAGGCTGGCGCGCAGCTGGGCAGCACGCAGGACGCGTTCGGCGCCGATCTGGTGCTCAAGGTGCGCGCGCCGCAACCGGAGGAGCTGGCCGGCATGCGCGCAGGCGCCTGGCTGGCTGGCATGCTCGA
Source organism: uncultured Alcaligenaceae bacterium (assembly GCA_937908115.1). Taxonomy (GTDB): domain Bacteria; phylum Pseudomonadota; class Gammaproteobacteria; order Burkholderiales; family Burkholderiaceae_B; genus CALEQZ01. The sequence continues at coordinate 38,497 of CALEQZ010000009.1, forward strand.
TCCCTTCGACGCCGAAGGCCTGCAGCGCCTGGCCGACGCCGGGCTGACCGCCTTCGCGCTGGAAGCGGCGCCACGCATCACGCGGGCGCAAAGCCTGGACGTGCTGTCGTCGCAGGCCACCGTGGCCGGCTACAAGGCCGTGCTGCTGGCAGCCAACCACTATGGCCGGCTGATGCCCATGATGATGACGGCGGCCGGGACGCTGAAGGCGGCCCGCGTCGTGGTGCTGGGCGCCGGCGTGGCGGGACTGCAAGCCATCGCCACGGCGCGGCGTCTGGGCGCGGTCGTCGAGGCCTCGGACGTGCGCCCGGCCGTGCGCGAACAGGTCGAGTCGCTGGGAGCGAAGTTCATCGACGTGCCTTTCGAGACCGATGAAGAGCGCGAGATTGCCCAGGGCGTGGGCGGCTATGCACGCCCCATGCCGCCGGCCTGGATGGCACGGCAGGCAGTGTTGGTCGCCGAGCGCTGCAAGCAGGCCGACATCGTCATCACCACGGCGCTGATTCCCGGGCGCCCCGCGCCCCGGCTCCTATCGGAGCAGACGGTGGAAACCATGCGCGCCGGCTCGGTCGTCGTCGACCTGGCGGTCGAGCGCGGCGGCAACTGCCCGCTGTCGCGACCAGGGGAGATCGTCAACCACCGCGGCGTGACCATCGTCGGGCTGACGAACCTGCCCGCGCTGGTGCCGACCGATGCCTCGGCACTGTACGCGCGCAACCTGCTCGAGTTCCTGAAATTGATCACAGACCAGGATGGCGCGCCGGCTATCCGGCGCGATGACGAGATCGTCGCCGCCTGCCTGGTCTGCGAAAACGGCAGCGTCCTGCGGAGGCCTTGAATGGAAGCCATTAGCCCGACCCTGGTCAACCTGATCATCTTCGTGCTCGCGGTCTACGTGGGCTATCACGTGGTCTGGAACGTCACGCCCGCGCTGCACACGCCGCTGATGGCGGTAACCAACGCGATTTCCGCCATCATCATCGTCGGCGCCATGCTGGCCGCCGCGCTGACCGACGGCGCGCTGGCGCGCGGCATGGGCGTGGCCGCGGTGGCGCTGGCCGCGGTCAATGTCTTCGGCGGCTTCCTGGTCACGCGCCGCATGCTGGAAATGTTCCGCAAGAAAGCGCGCAAGGCGACGACGTCCGACGGCGACGACGGGGAGGCGCGGCAATGATTTCGCTCAACCTCGTCACGCTGCTCTATCTGGTGGCATCGGTCTGCTTCATCCAGGCGCTCAAGGGCCTGTCGCATCCGACCACATCGCGCGCCGGCAACGTATTCGGCATGGTCGGCATGGCCATCGCCATCGTGACCACCGCCGCGCTGATCGCCACGCTGGCCCGGGACGCAGCCTTGCCAGGCCTGGGATGGGTGGTGCTGGGCCTGCTCGTGGGCGGCAGCATCGGCGCGGTCATGGCCAAGCGCGTGGAGATGACCAAGATGCCCGAGCTCGTCGCCTTCATGCACAGCATGATCGGCCTGGCGGCGGTGGCCATCGCGGTGGCGGTCGTCGCCGAGCCCCACGCATTCGGCATCGCGGCGCCTGGTGAGCCCATCCCCACTGGCAACCGGCTGGAGCTTTTCATCGGCACCTTCGTCGGCGCGATCACCTTTTCCGGGTCGGTCATCGCCTTCGGCAAGCTGTCGGGCAAGTACAAGTTCCGCCTATTCCAGGGTGCGCCGGTGGTGTTCGCCGGCCAGCACTGGCTGAACCTGGCGCTGGCGCTGGTGATGCTCGGCTGCGGCCTTTGGTTCATGGCCACCGAGCAATGGACGCCCTTCGTGCTGATGACGGCGCTGGCCTTCGCGCTGGGCGTGCTCATCATCATCCCGATCGGCGGCGCAGACATGCCGGTGGTGGTCTCCATGCTCAACAGCTATTCGGGCTGGGCGGCCGCAGGCATCGGCTTTTCCTTGAACAATCCCATGCTCATCATCGCCGGCTCGCTGGTGGGCTCTTCCGGGGCCATCCTGTCCTACATCATGTGCAAGGCGATGAACCGATCGTTCTTCAACGTGATCCTGGGCGGGTTCGGCGGTGACGCTGCCGCCGCCCCGGGCGCGGCCGGCCGCGCCGAGCGCAGCGTCAAATCGGGTAGCCCCGACGACGCCGCCTTCCTGCTAGGCAATGCCGACAGCGTCATCATCGTGCCCGGCTACGGCCTTGCCGTGGCCCGCGCGCAGCACGCGCTCAAGGAACTGGCCGACAAGCTTGCGGACCGGGGCGTGACGGTCAAGTACGCCATCCATCCCGTGGCCGGCCGCATGCCTGGGCACATGAACGTGCTGCTGGCCGAGGCCGAGGTCCCCTACGACCAGGTTTTCGAAATGGAGGACATCAACGCCGAGTTCGGACAGACCGACGTCGTGCTGGTCCTGGGCGCCAACGACGTGGTCAACCCCGCGGCCAAGAACGATCCCTCATCGCCGATCGCGGGCATGCCCATCCTGGAGGCCTACAAGGCACGCACCATCATCGTCAACAAGCGCTCGATGGCCGCCGGTTATGCGGGTCTGGACAACGAGCTGTTCTACATGGACAAGACCATGATGGTCTTTGGCGATGCCAAGAAAGTGCTGGAGGACATGGTCAAGGCGGTCGAGTGATCGCGTCCGGGACGGCCCGCCTTTGCACGTCGCATGGCGCTGCCGGCGGCGCCGCGCCTTACACCAGTTGCTGGCGCAAGGCCTCGTCGACCGCCTCGATCCAATGGCGCACCGGCGTGCCGGTGCCGCTCTGCAGGTGCCCGATGCAGCCGACGTTGGCCGACAGCACCATGTCGGGTTGGGCGGCTGCGATCGCCGCCAGCTTGCGGTCACGCAGCTCGCCGGCGATCTCCGGGTGCAGTACCGAGTACGCCCCCGCCGATCCGCAGCAAAGATGGCTGTCGGCAAACGGCTGCAGAGAAAAACCCAGGTTGGTGAGCAGCTTCTCGGTCAACGCACGCAGCGGCTGCCAATGCTGCAGCGTGCAGGGCGGGTGAAAAGCCACGCGCGCCGGCAGCCGGCCTGCGATGCGCTGGCGCAACGCTTCGGCGTGCGGCGCCAGCAACTCAGCCACGTCCACGACCTTTTCCACCACGCGGCGCGCACGCTCGGCGTAGCGCGCGTCATGGCGCAAATGGTGGGCGTATTCCTTGACCATGGCGCCACAGCCCGAAGCGTTCATTACGATGGCCTCGACCTGGCCCGAATCGATGGCCTGCCACCAGGCATCGACGTTGGCGCGCATCTGGTCCAGCGCCGCCGGTTGGTCGTCCAAGTGGAAATTGAGCGCGCCGCAGCAGCCCGACCCGGCGGCCACTTGCGTCCCGATGCCGACGGCATCGAGCACGCGTATGGTGGCAGCATCTATCGACGGCATCAGCGCAGGCTGCACGCATCCGGCAAGCATCAGTACCTGGCGCGCGTGATGGCCGGTGGCGGGCACCGCGCCCGGATCGCGCACCGGCTGCACCTTGCGGCGCAACGCGCCCGGCAGCAACCCGCGCACCGCCTGGCCCAGCTTCAGCGCCGGCGCGAACAGCCGCGAATTCAAACCCTTGCGCAGCAGCGCGCGCTGCGTGCGCTCGGCCAGCGGCCGCTCGACTTTTTCCTCGACCAGGCGCCGGCCGATGTCGACTAGGTGGCCGTATTGCACGCCTGACGGACAGGTGGTTTCGCAGTTGCGGCAGGTCAGGCAACGGTCCAAATGTTGCTGGGTCGAGCGTGTCGGCTCGGCGCCCTCCAGCATCTGCTTGATCAGGTAGATGCGGCCGCGCGGGCTGTCCAGCTCGTCCCCCAGCACCTGGTAGGTCGGACAGGTCGCCGTGCAAAAGCCGCAATGCACGCAACGCCGCAGGATGGCGTCGGCTTCCTTGCCCATGTCGGTGTCGCGGATCCAGGCGGCGAGATTGGTTTGCATGAACTGTCGGGTAAGAGAACCGGTTGGAGGTCGGACGCAGGTGTGAGGTTAAGGGCCATGCCCACGGCACGCATTGGCTAAATGCCCATGACCAGGCGATCCGGGTTGAACAGCCCGGCAGGGTCGAACTCGTGCTTCAGGCGGCGCGTAATGGCGGCCACCGGCGCAGCCAGCGGCTGGAATACGCCGTCGGGCGGCGGCTCGGCGCCTTCGGCCAACCGGAACAGCGTGGCGTGGCCGCCCGCCGTCGCGGCCGCCGAACGCATCCGGGCCGGATCGGCATCCGCGGCGGCGACCCAGCGCTGGCCGCCTCCCCATTCCAGCAGCGTATCACCCAGGCCCAGCGGCGCGGTGCGCGGGGGCACGGCCAGCCGCCAAAGCGGGCGCGCGGCGAAGAACGGATGGGTCTGCTCGCGCAGGCTTTGCCAGAACGCACGCGCCTGGCCGTCGTCGACGGCATCGCCCCCTATCGCCTGGCGCGCGGCCTGGATGGCCGGCTCGGCACCGGACACCCTGACCCAGAGGCAACCCAGCCGGCTGCCCGCCTCCGGCACCCAGGCGGTGGCCGAAATCGGCAAGGGGCGGCTGCGCCACTGGCCGAAGCTGTCCAGCGCCTGGGCTTCCGAGACGCGCGTGCACAGCGTCAGCTCCGCCAGCGGCCGGGGCGCGACCTTGAGCGAGACCTCCATGATGGCGCCGAAGATGCCCAATGACCCCGCCAGCAACCGCGACACGTCGTAGCCCGCCACGTTCTTCATGACCTCGCCGCCGAAGCTGAGCAGTCTGCCGTTGGCGTCTAGCAGCTTGGTACCCAGCACGAAGTCGCGCACCCCGCCGGCGGCCACCCGCCGCGGGCCGGCCAGGCCGGCCGCCACGCATCCACCCACCGTCGCACCCGGACCATAATGGGGCGGCTCGAATGCCAGCATCTGGCCTTCGTCGGCCAGCAGCGCCTCGAGTTCGGCCAGCGGCGTGCCGGCGCGCACGGTGACGACCAGTTCGGAGGGCTGGTAATCGACCACGCCGCGATAGGCGGTGATGTCCAGGCGGCTGTGGCCGTCGACTTCGGTGCGATGGCGGTTGCCGTAGAACGCCTTGGTGCCGCCGCCGCAGATGAACAGCGGCTTGTGGCCCGCGTACGCGGTCATGACCTGCTCGCAGAGCTCGGACAGGACGAATTCCATGGCGGCGATCAGAAACGTGGGATGTCGGGAAAGCGCAGCTCGCCGCCATGCACGTGCATCTTGCCGTACTCCGCGCAGCGCGCCAGCGTGGGGATGACCTTTTCGGGGTTGAGCAGTCCCAGGGGATCGAAGGCGCGCTTGACCGCCAGGAACAGGTCGAGCTCGTCGCGGGAAAACTGCACGCACATCTGGTTGATCTTCTCGATGCCCACGCCGTGCTCGCCGGTGACGGTGCCGCCGACCTGCACGCAAAGCTCGAGGATGGCCGCGCCGAACTTTTCGGCGCGCTCGACTTCTTCAGGCTTGTTGGAATCGAACAGGATCAGTGGGTGCAGGTTGCCGTCGCCGGCGTGAAAGACGTTGGCACAGCGCAGGCCGTATTCGTCCTCCATTTGCTGGATGGCCGACAGCACGCGCGCCAGCTGCCGGCGCGGGATGGTGCCATCCATGCAGTAATAGTCCGGCGACACGCGTCCAGCGGCAGGAAACGCGTTCTTGCGTCCGGCCCAGAAGCGCAACCGCTCGGCCTCGCTCTGCGACACCTGCAAGCGGGTCGCCCCCGCCTGGCGGAAAACGGCCTCCATGCGGGCGACCTCGTCTTCGACCTCCTCGGCCGTGCCGTCCGATTCGCACAGCAGGATGGCCTGGGCATCCAGGTCGTAGCCAGCACGCACGAAGGGCTCGACCATGTGCACGGCGCGCTGGTCCATCATCTCCAGCCCGGCTGGGATGATCCCGGCCGCAATGACGCGCGCGACCGCGTCGCCCGCGGCCTCGACGCTGGCAAAGCTGGCCATGATCACGCGGGCCACCGCCGGCCGCGGGATCAGCCGCACGGTGACCTCGGTCACCACGCCCAGCATACCTTCGGAGCCGACGAACACCGACAGGAGGTCCGGGCCGGGCGCATCGGGCGCCTCCGAGCCCAGCTCGACGATCTCGCCGTCCATGGTGACCATGCGCACGCGCATGACGTTGTGCAGGGTCAGGCCGTACTTCAGGCAATGCACGCCGCCGGAGTTCTCGGCGACGTTGCCGCCTATCGAGCAGGCGATCTGGCTGGAAGGGTCGGGCGCGTAGTACAGCCCGTAAGGCGCTGCCGCCTCGGAGATCGCCAGGTTGCGCACGCCAGGCTGTACCACCGCGCACGCGCTTTCCGGGTCGATGCGAAGGATCTTGTTGAATTTCGCCATGCCCAGCAACACGCCTTGGGCGTGCGGCATGGCCCCGCCCGACAAGCCGGTGCCCGCACCGCGCGCGACCACGGGGACGTTCAGGCGCGTGCAGGCCCGCAGCACGGCCTGGACCTGTTCCTCGGTTTCGGGCAGCACGACGGCCTGCGGCAGGGTGCGATACAAGGACAGGCCGTCGCATTCGTACGGCCGGGTGTCTTCCTCCCGATACAGGATGCAGTGCTCGGGCACCGCCTCCCGCAACGCTGCGACGATTTGTTCTTGGCTGGGCACGACCGATCGCGCGGTCGCGCCGCCATCTGTTATTGCGTTCATCATCCTAAGATAGCGCGGCCCGGGCCGCCGCGCAGGCCGGGATTTACCCCAAGGGATGCCAGCTTACGATCTTGCCCGGGTTGAGGATGTTGTTGGGATCGAAGGCATGCTTGAGGCTGCGCATCAACGCCAGCGCATCTTCGCCATGCTCTTCGGCCATGAACTGCATCTTGTGCAGCCCGATGCCGTGCTCGCCGGTGCAGGTGCCGTCGTTGGCGATGGCCTGGCGCACGAGTTCGCGGTTGATCGCTTCCGATTCCTTCCATTCGGCTTCGCTGTCCGGATCCAGCAGCATCAGCACGTGGTAGTTGCCATCCCCGACGTGGCCGACGATGGTGTAGGGAAAGCTCGCCCGCTCGAGCATCTCGGATGCGGCCACGATGCTATCGGCCAGGCGCGAGATCGGCACGCAAACGTCGGTGGTGCTCGAGCGGCACCCGGGACGCAGCTGCAAGCCGGCAAAATAGGCGTTGTGGCGCGCCGTCCATAGCCGGGTCCGGTCTTCCGGGCGCTCAGCCCATTCGAAGTCCATCCCGCCGTGCGAGCGCGCGATTTCCTGGACCGTCTGCGCCTGCTCCTGCACGCCCGCGGGGCTACCGTGGAATTCGAAAAGCAGCAGCGGCGTCTCGCGCAGGCCCAGCTTGCTATGCAGGTTGACCGAACGCACGCCGTTGACGTCCATGAACTCCACCCGCGCGACCGGCACGCCCATCTGTATGGTTTCGATCACGCACTGGACGGCGTCCTTGACCGTGGGGAAATTGCACACGGCCGCCGATATCGCCTCCGGTTGCGGATAAAGCCGCACCGTCACTTCGGTGATGATGCCCAGCGTGCCTTCGCTGCCGACGAAAATCCGCGTCAAGTCGTAACCGGCCGACGATTTGCGCGCGCGGCCGGCGGTGCGCACGATGCGGCCGTCGGCGGTCACCACCGTCAGCGACACGACGTTTTCGCGCATGGTGCCGTAGCGCACCGCGTTGGTGCCCGAGGCGCGCGTGGCCGCCATCCCGCCCAGGCTGGCGTCGGCGCCCGGGTCGATGGGAAAGAACAGGCCCGTGCCGCGTATGGCCTCGTTCAGCTGCTTGCGCGTCACACCCGCCTGCACCGTGGCCGTCAGGTCTTCGGCGTTGACCGACAGGATCTGGTTCATGCCCGACAAGTCCAGGCTGATCCCGCCCTCGACGGCGAGCAGGTGGCCCTCGATCGAAGACCCCGCGCCGTAAGGGATGATGGGCACGAGGTGCTCATTGCACAGCCGCGCGACGAAGGCGACTTCCTCGGTGCTGGCGGCAAAGACCACCGCGTCAGGCAGCATGGGCGGATAAGGCGACTCGTCGCGCCCGTGGTGCTCGCGCACCGCTTCGGCAAGGGATAGGCGCTCGCCGAAACGCTCGGCGAGCGCCTGCAGCACGGCTTGGGGCACGGGACGACGCAGCGTCCCGGGAAGCGATGGGGCGTTCATGGCTGGCCTCTGCGCAAATCCGGACATCCTCATTCTACTGCCCGGCTGCCGGCTGCACGCCGCGCTATTTGCCGGTGGCCAACGTCGCCCGCCGGCGCGCCTGCACGGCCTGTGCCAGGCGCTCGAGCACGGCCACGGACGTCTCCCAGTCTATGCAGCCATCGGTGATGCTTTGGCCGTAGACCAGCGGCTGCCCCGGCACCAAGTCCTGGCGCCCGCCCACTAGGTGGCTTTCGACCATGACGCCGACGATGCGCTGGTCGCCGCCGGCGACCTGGCCGGCCACGTCGTCGATGACCAACGGCTGGTTCTCGGGCTTCTTGCTGCTGTTGGCATGGCTGGCATCGATCATGATGCGTTGCGCCAGGCCGGACTTGGCCATCTCCTGGCAGGCGGCTTCGACCGAAGCCGCATCGTAGTTGGGCGCCTTGCCGCCGCGCAGGATCACGTGGCAGTCCTCGTTGCCGGTGGTCGAGACGATGGCCGAATGCCCGCCCTTGGTGACCGACAGGAAGTGGTGCGGCTGCGATGCCGCCTTGATGGCGTCGACGGCGATCTTGACGTTGCCGTCAGTGCCGTTCTTGAAACCCACGGGACACGACAGTCCGGAGGCCAACTCGCGGTGTACCTGGCTTTCGGTGGTGCGCGCGCCGATGGCCCCCCAGGAAACCAGGTCGGCGATGTACTGCGGCGTGATCATGTCCAGGTATTCGCAACCCGCGGGCAGGCCCAGCGAATTGATCTCCAGCAGCAGCTCGCGCGCCACGCGCACGCCCTTGTTGATATTGAAGCTGCCGTCCAGGTCCGGGTCATTGATCAGACCCTTCCACCCCACGGTGGTGCGCGGCTTCTCGAAATAGACGCGCATGACGATTTCCAGCTCCGCCTGGAACCGGTCGCGCTGCGCCTTTAGCCGCTGCGCGTACTCAAGGGCCGCCTTGGTGTCGTGGATGGAGCACGGGCCAATGACCACCGCCAGGCGGTCATCCATGCCGTGCAGGATCCGGTGCAGCGCCTGGCGGGCGCCATAGACGACTTCCGAGACCTCTGCGGTACACGGAAACTCGCGCATGACATGCGCGGGCGGCACCAGTTCTTTGATTTCTCGGATGCGAAGGTCGTCGGTATTGTGTGACACGGGATGGCTCCTGGGTGATGCCGGCTCGCCCGCGGCCATGAAAAAAGCCGCCAGGCGGCTGGCGGCTTTTTGGGGAATCTGTACGAGTCGTCAGGTACAGCGCGTCCCTTCCTCCGCCAGCGGCTTCGGAAAACCGTAAAAGTAAAAATAAAATCGGGTGGACGCGGTACGCATAGCGGGCAAATGCTAGCACAGATTCGGCGTTTGTCCAGATTTTTTGAGGGTCAGGCGGTGCCGCCCACGGTCAGGCCATCGATGCGCAGCGTCGGCATGCCGACCCCGACCGGCACGCTCTGGCCGTCCTTGCCGCACGTGCCCACCCCGCCGTCGAGCGCCAGGTCGTCGCCCACCATGCTCACGCGGGTCATGGCGTCCGGACCGTTGCCGATCAGCGTGGCGCCGCGCACCGGGTAGGTGACGCGCCCGTTTTCGATCATGTAGGCCTCGGACGCCGAGAACACGAACTTCCCGCTGGTGATGTCGACCTGGCCGCCGCCGAAGTTGACCGCGTACAGGCCGCGCTTGACCGAAGCGATGATCTCTTCAGGCTGCTTGTCGCCGGCCAGCATGTAGGTATTGGTCATGCGTGGCATGGGCAGGTGGGCGAAAGATTCACGCCGGCCGTTGCCCGTGGCCGCCGTTTTCATCAGGCGCGCGTTGAGCGTGTCCTGCATGTAGCCGCGCAGAATCCCGTCCTCGATGAGCACGTTGCAGCGCGTCGGATTGCCTTCGTCGTCGATGTTCAGCGATCCGCGCCGCCCCGGCAGGGTGCCATCGTCGACCACTGTCACGCCCGGGGCCGCTACGCGCTCGCCAATGCGGCCGGAAAACACGCTGGACCCCTTGCGGTTGAAATCCCCCTCCAGCCCATGGCCGACCGCCTCGTGCAACAAGATGCCGGGCCAGCCTGGCCCGAGCACCACGGTCATCTCGCCGGCGGGCGCCGGGCGCGCGTCCAGGTTGACCAGGGCCTCGTGGACGGCGCGGTCGACGTAGCCGGCGAGCACCTCGTCGGTGAAATAGGCCAGGTCCGTGCGCCCGCCCCCTCCCCCGTGGCCCACCTCGCGCCTGCCGTCGCGCTCGGCGATGACGGTCAGCGACAGCCGCACCAGCGGCCGCACGTCCGCGGCCAGGCGGCCGTCGCTGCCGGCCACCAGGACCACGTCGTATTCCGCGCCCAGCCCGGCCATGACTTGGATGATGCGCGGGTCGCGTGCACGGGCCATGCGCTCGACCCGCTCGAGCAGCGCGACTTTTTCCTGTGCGGTCAACGTGCCCAGCGGATCGACATCTGCATAGAGGCTGCGGCCGGGCCCCTGGTCGCCACCGCCGACGCGCGCGCGTCCCGCCCCCTGGCGCGCAATGCCGCGAACCGTACGGGCCGCCGACAACAGCGCCTGGGGCGATAGGGTGTCAGAATAGGCGAACGCAGTCTTCTCGCCGCTGACCGCGCGCACCCCCACGCCCTGGCCGATCGAGAAACTGCCGGTCTTGACCATTCCCTCTTCCAGGCTCCAGCTTTCGCTGCGCGTGTACTGGAAATACAAGTCGGCGTAATCGACCCTGTGGGTGAAGATTTCGCCGATGGCGCGCGCCATGTCGGTTTCGCTCAGCCCCCACGGGTCAAGCAGCAGGGATTTCGCGGTGGCCAGGTTGGCGATGGCAGGATCGGTGGGTTTCATAATTGGAACATTCAAAGGACGCGATGGCGCAGCGCCGGCAGCGCGGTGCGCACCTCGGACAATCGGACAGGGTCTATCGTACCGCTTACCACGCCCGGCCCCTCGGGCAACACGTCGATCACCTCGCCCCAGGGGTCGACCAGCATGCTGTGCCCCCACGTGCGCCGGCCATTGGGGTGGCGCCCGCCCTGGGCGGGCGCCAATACGTAGCACTGGTTTTCGATGGCGCGGGCGCGCAGCAGCAACTCCCAGTGCGCGCGACCGGTGGTATAGGTAAATGCGGACGGCACCAATACCAGGCTCACCGGACCAAACGCCCGATAAAGCTCGGGAAACCGCAGGTCGTAGCACACCGACATGCCGACCGGGCCCGCAGGCGTATCGAAAGTGCGTACCGCACTGCCGGGATGAATCGCGATGGATTCGTCGTAGCTTTCGTCGCCACGCTTGAAATTGAACAAATGAATTTTGTCATACCGCGCGGCGCGGCGCCCGTCGGGCCCGAAAACCATGCTGGAATTGAAGACCCGCTGCGGATCGGGGCAGCGCAGCGGCAGCGTGCCGCCGGCCAGCCAAATGCCGTGGCGAGCGGCGCGCCCGGCCAGAAAATCTTGGATGGGACCAGCGCCGTCTTCTTCGGCCACTGCCAGCTTGTCGCGATCGGCCCGGCCCATATGGCAAAAATACTCGGGCAACGCGACCAGCCTGGCTCCGGCGGCGACGGCCTTGTCGATTAACTCGCCGGCCTGGGCGAGATTCTCTGCCACGTCCGGCGTACTAACCATCTGGATCGCGGCAACCGATAGCGGAGAAATACTGTCTTGTAGGTCAGTCGACATAATCTAAAATGTGTAACGCCAGACGAAATCACTTGGCAGCCTGCTCAAAGCCGATAGAATTGCGCTTATTACAAGCTGGCCCCTAGTTTCAAGAGGAAAACGCACATGGCCCGAGAAAGCTACGCCCTGCAGCAAGCGAAAATCGAAAAGGAAATAAACAAGCTGAAGAAGAAAGCCGAAGCCCTCAGGAACCGTCGGCGCAAGCCGGTCATCGCCTCCATCGTGCGCACCATGCGCGAATACGACATCACCCCGGAAGAGCTCGCGGTGGCATACGGCAAGGGGCCAGGTCGTCGCACCGCCGCCCGCAAGGCTGCTGCACCAAGCGCGGCCAAGAAGACCGTCGCGCCGAAATACCGCCACCCCGAAACGGGTGAAACCTGGAGCGGCCGCGGCAAGCCGCCGCGCTGGCTCGTCAACGCCGAAGCCGCCGGGGCCGACCGTGCCAGCTTCCTGATCGACAAATCGTAGCGCACGACCGCGCAATCGAACAGAATGGGGCGTCATCGACGCCCCATTTTTTCAATCCAGCCGATAACGCACTTCCCGGACCCGGCCATTATTGCCCGGGAAATCGTCGAATACCGCGCGCACCAGGTATGGCATTACCTCGGGCAGGGCCTCGCGCCCGGTCACCGCGATGGCGGAAGATCGATATACCTCCTTGCCACCCTGCTGTTTATCCCGGATTTGCACGGTTAATTTGTTGCGCACCGCGCTGACTGGCACCGGCACCCAATCGGGGCCGAAATAGCCGCCCCAACCCCAGCGCGGTCCGTAAAAACCGCCACCGTAGAAAAACGGATCCACGGGCTGGCGGGTTATCACCTGCGTCGGTTCGGTGCCGTAACTAAACGCCACCTCGAAGCGTGCGGTTGCGCCAGGCCGGGCTTCGACCAACCCAGTAGCGCCGATGGCCGCCCGCACCATGTCGCGATAGGCCTGGTATTCAAGGTTGCCGGCCTGCGACGCATCGCCGGCGACGAATTCGTAATACTGCCCGGCCACCCCGTCCGGCCATTGCTGGAAAGATGTCACATGCGCCGACAGGCTCGTCGCGCAGCCTGCCAGCGTCAAAACCGCAAGGGCGCCCATCGCGCGCGACGCGGCCTTCGTGGCCAGGGAGTAAATCCGCTTCATGACTGGCTCCTGCATGGATTCGGCATGATACCGGGATTGGACTGCCCTGCCGCGCCAAGGTTCGCGCCCGCTCCAGCCGCCCGCGCCTACAATAGCGGCGGATACCATTGCCGGTCATTTTCCATGCGCACCGATCACGCCGTCACCATACGTCGCAGCGACTATCGCCCCTACCCGTTTGCCATCCCCCGCGTCGAGCTCGAATTCGACCTGGATGCCGCCGCCACCCAGGTCACCGCGCGCCTGCACGTGGTCAGGCAGGACGACACCGATGCGCCCCTCGTGCTGGACGGTGAAGACCTCGAACTGCTTTCGGTCGCCGTCGACGGCAAGCCCTGGAGCCCGGATCGCTACGCCTTGACCGCCGACAGCCTGGAGCTGCCCGGCCTGCCCAAGGAGGCCGTCGTCGAGCTGGTCAGCCGCTGCCATCCACAGGCCAACTCCAAGCTGATGGGCTTGTATGTGTCCGGCGAAAGCCTGTTCACCCAATGCGAGGCCGAGGGTTTTCGCCGCATTTGCTGGTTTGCCGACAGGCCTGACGTCATGTCGCGCTACCGCGTTACGCTGCGCGCCGATCCGGCACGCTATCCGGTGCTGCTGTCCAACGGCAACCTGGAAAGCCAAACCGACCTGCCCGACGGCCGCCGCCAGGCCGTGTGGGTCGACCCATTTCCCAAGCCCTGTTACTTGTTTGCCTTGGTCGCCGGCCGGTTTTCCTGCCGCGAGGCCAAGGTGCACACCGCTTCCGGACGCGAGGTGCTGCTGCAGATCTATAGCGACCCCGGCTCGGAAAGCCAGACGCAATGGGCGATGGAGTCCCTCGTGCGCGCGCTGCGCTGGGACGAGCGTCGCTTCGGCCTGGAACTGGACCTGGACCGCTTCATGGTCGTGGCCGCCCGCGACTTCAACATGGGCGCGATGGAGAACAAGGGCCTGAACATCTTCAACGCCGCCTATGTGCTGGCCGACCCGCAGACGGCCACCGATGCCAACTACAACGCCATCGAAGCCGTCATCGGCCACGAGTACTTCCACAACTGGACCGGCAACCGCGTCACCTGCCGCGACTGGTTCCAGCTCAGCCTGAAGGAAGGCCTGACGGTATTCCGCGACCAGGAATTCACCGCCGACTGCATGGCCGAGGGCCTGGACAGCCGGGCGGCGGCCAGCGCGCGCGCCGTCAAGCGCATCGACGACGTCGCCACCCTACGCGCGGCCCAGTTTCCCGAGGACGCCGGTCCCATGGCGCACCCCATCCGACCGGAAAGCTACCAAGAGATCGGCAACTTCTATACCGCCACGGTCTACGAAAAGGGCGCCGAGGTCATCCGCATGCAGCACACGCTGCTCGGCGAGGAGGGATTCCGCGCCGGCATGGACGAGTATTTCCGCCGGCACGACGGACAGGCCGTGACCTGCGACGACTTCGTGGCCGCGATGGAATCGGTCTATGCCGCGCGCAACCCCGGGCGCGACCTGTCGGTCTTTCGCCGCTGGTACAGCCAGGCCGGCACGCCCCGGGTGACGGTGACGCTATCCCATGACCCGGCCACGCGGCGTTGCACCGTCACGCTGGCGCAGCGCTGCCCGCCCGTCGGCGTGGAAAAGCTGGCCGGGCCGGACTTCGTCAAGCTGCCGTTCCACATCCCCTTTGCCATCGGCTTCCTGGCGCGCGACGGTCGTCCCTTGCCCATGGTACGCGACGGCCAACGCAGTGACACCGCGCTGCTGGAGCTGACCGACACGACCGGACAATGGGTGTTCGAGGAGATCGATGAGCTTCCCGTGCCGTCGCTGCTGCGCGATTTCTCGGCGCCGGTGATCGTGGAGTACGACTGGAGCGACGCCGACCTGGCGCTGCTGTCGGCACACGACCCCAATCCGTTCGCGCGCTGGGAAGCCGGGCAGGAACTGGCCTCGCGGCAGATCCTGGCCAACGCCGCGCGCTGCGCCGATGGGCGTCCCATGCAGGTCGACGACGCGTTCGTGCAGGCCTGGCGCGCATTGCTGACCGCAGATGGCCTGGATGCGGCCTACCGCGTGCGCGCCCTATCGCTGCCTGCCGAAAAAACCCTGGCCGAGCGCATGCAGGCCATCGATCCGCCCGCGCTGGCCCAGGCGCGCGACTTCGTGCGCGCCGAGCTGGGCCGCCGCCTGCAGGACCAATGGCGGGCAGCCTACGAAAACAACCAGACGCCCGGCCCCTACAGCCCGGCGCCCGAGCCGGCCGGCCGGCGGGCGCTGAAGAACCTGGCGCTTGCGCACCTCATGGCTGCGCGCGCCGAGGGCGCCCAGGACTTGGCATTGGCGCAATACCGCGACGCAGGCAACATGACCGACCGCCTCGGCGCGCTGGCTGCGCTGGTCAACGACGGCCAGGGCCCGGCAGTACAACAGGCGCTGGCGGCCTTCTACGAGCAGTGGCAGCACGAGCCGCTGGTCGTAGACAAGTGGTTCGCCCTGCAGGCCGTTGCCCCGTCCTGCGGCGTCGAACAGGTGCGCGCGCTGATGGCGCATCCAGCCTTTACCCTGCGCAACCCGAACCGCGCGCGCGCGTTGGTCTTCCAGTTCTGCATGAACAACGCCCGCGGCATGCACCGGGCCGACGGCCAAGGCTACGACTTCTGGGCCGAGCAGGTGTTGGCGCTCGATGCCCTCAATCCCGAGATCGCCGCGCGGCTGGCGCGCGCGCTGGACAACTGGTCGCGCTTCGTTCCGGCACTGCGCCAGGCCATGCGCGAGCGGCTCGAGCGCGTGCGCAGCCACCCGGGGCTGTCGCGCAACGTCTCGGAAATCGTCTCCAAGGCGCTGGACATCTGATCTCCAACCATTGCTTGCAAGGCATCCCATGAAACGCAAAACCCTGACCCAATACCTGGTGGAGCAGCAGCGCGGCGCCACGGCGCTGCGCCCGGAAGTGCGGCTGCTGATCGAAATCGTCGCCCGCGCCTGCAAGGCCATCGGCCATGCCGTGGGCAAAGGCGCCCTGGGCGGCGTGTTGGGCAGCCTGGAAAGTGAAAACATCCAGGGCGAAGTCCAGAAAAAGCTCGACGTGCTTTCCAACGAAATCCTGCTGGAAGCCAACGAATGGGGCGGCCACCTGGCGGCCATGGCCTCCGAAGAGATGGAGACCATCCACCTGATCCCGAACCGCTACCCCAAGGGCGAATACCTGCTGCTGTTCGATCCGCTGGACGGCTCATCCAACATCGACGTCAACGTCTCCATCGGCACGATCTTCTCGGTGCTGCGCGCGCCCCATCATGTGGCCGGCGCCAAAGTCTGCGAGCAGGATTTCCTGCAGCCCGGCAACCAGCAGGTCGCCGCCGGCTATGCCGTGTACGGCCCGCAAACCATGCTGGTGCTGACCGTGGGTGCGGGCGTGGTGGGCTTTACCCTGGACCGCGAGATGGGCTCGTGGGTGCTCACACACGAGAACATCCGCATCCCGGAAGACACCAGCGAGTTCGCCATCAACATGTCCAACATGCGGCACTGGGCGCCACCGGTGCGCCGCTACATCGAAGAATGCCTGGCGGGCAAGGAGGGGCCGCTGGGCAAGAACTACAACATGCGCTGGATCGCGTCGATGGTGGCCGACGTGCACCGCATCCTGACGCGCGGCGGCATCTTCATGTACCCGTGGGATGCCCGCGAGCCGTCCAAGCCCGGCAAGCTGCGGCTGATGTACGAGGCCAATCCCATGAGCCTGATCGTCGAGCAGGCCGGCGGGGCCGCCTGCGATGGGCGCGAGCGCATCCTGGACATCCACCCGCAAGCCTTGCACCAGCGCGTGGGCGTGGTGCTGGGCTCGCGCAACGAGGTCGAGCGCGTACGGCGCTACCACCTGGAAGCCGACGCGGCAAACGCCGGCTAACAACGCCGGCCGCCCGCCGCAGCGCACCGGCCGCGGGCCGCGGCCGGTGCGTCAATCCACCTCTTCTATCTTTTCGACGCGGTCCTTGTTCACCCGCGTCTTGCGGCCGTCGCGCTCGTACTCGTAGAACCCGGAGTCCTTGTCGTATTCCGGTTCATCGGGGGTCACTTCCTGCCTGCCGTCGTCGCGCGTGATGACCGAAGGCGAAGAGCAGCCGGCGGCCACGCTCGTGCCGGCCGCCAGCGCCAGCATCAGCGTCAGGGTTTTCAGTTTCATCATCGTCCTCCAGGTTGATAAACCGTACAGTCACTGTAGGCAAGGACGACGCGCGCGGCGGTAACGGCGCGGCAGAAAATGCGCGCCTATGTAAGGCTAGCCATGGCGTGGGCGGCAGGCGAATGCGTGCGGATGCAAGCGGCGCAAAAAAACCGGACGCGGCCGGCCGATGCCGCCGTCGTCCGGCTGCCAGCCCCGGATGCGCCGGCACCAGGCTAGCGCGGAAGGTTGGGACAGGCCGCTTCAGCCCAGCGTAAAGACCGTGGCGCCGGTGGTCTTGCGCGCAGCCAGTGCCGCATGCGCCTCGGCCGCCTGGGCCAGCGAATAGCGCTGGTCGATGCGCACTTGTATCTTCTTTTTGCGCACCAAATCGAACAACTCGTCGGCGGCCGCTTTCAATTTTTCAGGCGTCGATACATGAGTGCCCAGGGTCGGCCGGGTTACGAAGAGCGACCCCTTTTGCGCCAAGATGCCCAGGTTGACCCCGGTCACTGGACCCGAAGCGTTGCCGAAGCTGACCATCAGGCCGCGCGGCTCCAGGCAGTCCAGGGAAACTTCCCAGGTGTCCTTGCCCACGCCGTCGTAGACCACGGGCACCTTCTTGCCGCCGGTCAGCTCGAGCACGCGCTCGACGACGTTCTCGCGCGAATAATCGATCACCTTCCAGGCGCCGTTGGCCAAGGCAAGCTCGGCCTTTTCGGGGCTGGACACCGTGCCGATCAGCTTCACGCCCAGCGCGCGCGCCCACTGGCAGGCGATCAGCCCCACGCCGCCGGCGGCCGCATGGAACAGGATGGTCTCGCCGCCCTGCAGGCGGTAGGTCTGGCGAAACAGGTACTGGACCGTCAGCCCCTTGAGCATGAGCGCGGCAGCCTCTTCGAACCCCACGCCCTTGGGCAGCTTGACGACTTGGGCGGCCGGCACGTTGCGCGCCTCGGCGTAGGCGCCGATCGGGCTCTGGCCATAGGCAACGCGGTCACCCTTCTTGAGGTGCCTGACGTTGCGGCCCACGGCCTCGACCACGCCGGCGCCCTCGAAGCCCAGGCCGTGCGGCAGGGGATGGGGATACAGGCCGGTACGGTAATAGATGTCGATGAAGTTCAGTCCCGCAGCGTGCTGGCGGATGGTGACCTCGTCGTCTCCCGGCGGCGGGACTTCGACGTCCACCAGCTTCAGGACTTCGGGACCGCCGTGCTGTTCGATGCGTATGGCCTTGACAATGTTGCCCATCGCGAGAACTCCTGGATAGGAAGATGAAATGCGGCAATGCTACCCTTTGCGCACGCCGCTGAGGATAAAAACCCCCGTCAGCACCAGGGCGGTGCCGCCCAGCTGCCAAGCAGTGATCGGCTCGTCCAGGGCGACGTTGGCGATGAAAAGCACGGATACGGGGCCGATCATGCCCAACTGCGCGGCCAGGGGCGCGCCGATGCGATCGACCGCCCACATCACCATGAACACCGGCAAGACGGTGTTGAACACGGCATGAAAGGCCGACAAGCCGTAAACGCCCAGGGGCTGTACCAGCATGGCCGGCGGATGGACGACCAGGAACTGCACCAGGCAGGCCACGCATGAGCTGGTCATGGCGTAGGCCACCAACCGGGTCGCCCCCACGCGCTTGAGCAGCTCTCCGGAAAAGACGAGATACAGCGCATAGGTCAGCGCCGACGCCAGCACGTACGCAGATCCCAAGACGACGGCCGGCCCGCCGAACGACACGTCGCGGGCGAAAACCAACACCACCCCGAGGTAGGACAGCGCCAGGGCTAGCCACTGCCTGCCGACGATGGGCCGGCGCAGCCAGAGCGCGGTGATCAGCAGCACCATGGTCGGCGACAGGAATAGGATCAGCCTTTCCAGGCCTGCCGAAATCGTCTGCAGCCCGAGGAAGTCCAAGAAGCTGGACAGGTAATAGCCCAGCAGCCCCAATCCGGCCACCTGCAGGCGTTCGCGCCAGGTCAACGCCGGCACATGGCCGCTGGCGGCCTTGCGCGCCTGGACCCAGGCGATGGCCGCAAAGAACGGCAGCGCGAACAGCATGCGAAACGCGATCAGCGTGACCGCATCGATGCCGTACCGGTAAGTCAGCTTGGCCACCACCGCCTTGGCCGAAAACAGGACCGCGCCCGCCAGCGCCAGCGCGAAGCCGAGCGCGCGCCCTGCCTCGTCGGCCGGATGCGCACGAGCGGCTGAAAGGGATTTCATGAGATGATTTCAGATTCGATCGATCAGCGCGATTATGCGCGCATTGCCCGCCTTCGAATAGAATGCCCCGCCTTCAGGCCCGCACCCAAGCCCTCGCGGCCATCCACGTCGCTGCCGTCCTCTTCGGCTTGACCGGCGTATTCGGAGAACTCATCCAGGCAGGCGCGCCCGTCATCACGATGGGACGCGCGTTCTTCGCCGTGCTGGCGCTGGCGTTCTTCGCCCGCCTGCAGCGCCGGCGCCTGCTTGGCCAGCTCGACGCCCGCCGCCTGGGCATGCTGGCCGGCGCGGGCGCACTGCTGGCCTGCCACTGGGTGACGTTCTTCATTTCGGTCAAGGTCGGCGGCATCGCGGTCGCCACACTGGGGTTCGCCAGCTTCCCGGCCTTCATCACCCTACTGGAAGGGCTACTGTTTCGCGAACGGATACGGGCGGCGGAATGGCTGCTGCTGGCGCTGGTCAGCGCCGGTTTGGTGTTGGTCACGCCGTCCTTCGATTTGCGCGATGATGGCACCATCGGCCTGGCCTGGGGCGTGTTTTCGGGCCTGTCGTTCGCCATGTTGGCCGTCACGAACCGGCGCGCGGCCGCGGGCATGGAACCGGGGCAGGTCGCATGCTGGCAGAACCTGGCGGTGGCTTTGCTGCTGGCGCCCTGGGCAGTCCCCGACCTGGCTGCGGTCGCCGCCATCGACTGGTTCTGGCTGCTGCTCCTGGGCGTTTTCTGCACCGGGCTGTCGCACTACCTGTTCGTCTCCAGCCTGGCGGCGCTCAATGCCCGCACCGCGGGGCTGGTCATCGCGCTGGAACCCGTCTATGCGATCGCCTTCGCCTGGTGGCTGTTCGGCCAGCAGCCGACGGTGCGCATGATGGCCGGGGCCGCGCTGATCGTCGCCGCCATCGTCTGGTCCGGCCGGCGCAAGGCCGATACCCATTGACAATTACTGCCTAGGCAGTATAATGTACCCAATGTCGACCGAAGACCCTGCCCCCACCCGTCACTACCGGGCCGATAGCCAGTGCTTTGCAGAAGACAGCATCGGCTATCTGCTCAAGCAGGTCTATGTGTCGATGAACCGCATGATAGACCGCGATATGGCGCCGCTGGACCTCACTGCGATGCAGTGGCGTCCGCTCATCCTCATCGCCCGGGGCAAGGCCGATACGGCCGCCGAGCTCGCCCGCCTGGCGGGCATCGATACCGGTGCCATGACGCGCACGCTCGATCGCCTGCAAGCCAAGGGGTTGTTGCACCGGGTACGCAGCCAGCAAGACCGCCGGGTCGTCAAGCTGGAACTGACGCAGGCCGGGCACGAAGCCGCATCGCGCATCCCTGCGGTGATCGCCCAGGTGCTCAACCGGCACCTGCGCGGGTTCGACGCCACCGAAGCTGCGCAGCTGCGGCATTTTCTGCTGCGCATGCTGGCCAACGGCTCGGAGCCCGGCTGACCCGACCGAAAAGGCCTCTTTTTTTTAGGGTTATTGCTGCCTAGGCAATTACAGTTTAAGCAACATTTTTAAGCGGAATGTCAGTATGAAAGCTCTACCGGCCCTGCTGCTTGCCCTGCCGCTCGCCGCGTGCGCCCCCATGGATCCGGGCACAGCCCCGGCCTTGCGCACGGATGCCGCCGCGCTTGGCCTGGTCCAGGCGCAGGTCGCCTGGCCCGACGCAAAGTGGTGGCAGCGCTACGCCGATCCCCAGCTCGATGCGCTGGTCGAAGAAGCGTTGGCGGGCAACCCGGACATGACGGCCGCGCAGGCCCGCCTGGACCGGGCCAACGCCGCAGTCGGCAACGCGCGTGCCGTGCTCGTCCCGCGTGTCGATGCCAACTATTCGCTGACCCGCCAGCACTACAGCGGCAATTACGTCTATCCGGAGCCGATGGCCGGCTCGGTGGGCAGTGACAACCGGTTGGCGCTCGATTTCAGCTACGAATTGGACTTGTGGGGAAAGAACCGCAAGCGCCTGCAGGCCGCGCTGTCGCGCGCCCAGGCCGCCGCCGCAGAACGGCAGGCCGCCCGCAACCTGCTGGCCAAAGCAGTGGTGCTGGCCTACGCCAACCTGCAGGATGCTTACGCGCAGCAGGATGTGCTGGAAAAAACCATCGTCCAGCGCCAGGAAGTCGTGGACATTACCCGCCAGCGTTACGCCGCGGGGCTGGACACCCAGGTCGAAGTCAAGCAAGCCGAATCCGCCTTGGCGGCTGCCCGCGCCGAACTGACCCGTACCCAGGCGAACGCAGCCCTGCTGCGCAACCAGCTTGCCGCGTTGGCCGGCGCCGGGCCGCAGCGCACCGCCGGGCTGCGGCCGGTAACGCTGCGCGCGCCGGACACGCAGCTGCCGCCGGTCCTGCCGATGGACCTGCTCGGACGCCGTCCCGACATCGTGGCCGCGCGCTGGCGCGTCGAAGCCGCCGGCAGCGACATCGCCGCGGCCAAGGCCGAGTTCTACCCCAACGTCAACTTGACCGCCTTCGCCGGCCTGCTGGCGCTGGGCACCGGCAACCTGTTCGACCATGACAGCCGCATGGCTGGTGCGGGGCCCGCGATCAGCCTGCCGCTGTTCGACGCGGGACGGCTCAACGCCAACCTGGCGGCAGCGCGCGCCGACCGCGACCTGGCCGTGGCGGACTACAACGCGGCGGTACTCGCCGCGGTGCGCGAGGTCGCCGATGCGCTCGAATCGATCCGCCTGCTGGCGCGGGAATCGGTCGAGCAGCGTGAAGCCCACGCCGCGATCGAAGCCGCCTACGACCTGGCCGTGCAGCGCTACCGCGCCGGCCTAGGCAACTACCTGACCGTGCTGGTGGCGCAGGACCACGTCCTTACCCAGGCGCGGCTGGACGCGGAACTGGCCGCGCGCGCCTGGCGCCTTGACGCCGAGCTGGCCACGGCACTGGGCGGCGGCTTTGCCGCAGGCGATGACACACCGCCAGCCGCCGCCGCGCCATCGGCACCCGCGGCCGTGCAAACCGCTGCGCAGTCCTGACCACCGCTCCCATCCCGACGCAAACCGATCCCCTAGCCCGACATCATGAGCACAGAAAACACCGCCCGCCCCGCTGCCCGCAAACGGCTGCTGCTTGTGGCCACCTTTGCCTTCGTCCTGATCGCCGCAGGCTATGGCCTGTGGTGGCTGCTGTACGGCTCGCACTTCGAATCGACCGACGACGCTTACGTGCACGGCAACCTGGTCCAGATCACGCCCCAGGTCTCCGGCACGGTCGTGGCCATCGAAGCCGATGACACCGAAGTCGTGCGCGCCGGCCAGCCGCTGGTGCGACTGGACCCCGCCGACACCGAAATCGCGCTGCAGCAAGCGCGCGCCCGCCTGGCACAGACGGTGCGCCAAGTCCAGCAGCGCTTCGTCGAGAATGACGCGCTGCGCGCCGACGTAGACGTCAGCCGGGCGGACCTGGCCCGCGCGCAAGCCGAGCTCACCCGCGCGCGCGCTGACCTGCAGCGCCGCCAGGCGCTGGCCAAGTCGGGCGGCGTCAGCGGCGAGGAATTGCTGCACGCCCGCACCGAACTGCGCAACGCGCAGTCGCAGCACGCCCAGGCGCAGGCCAGGCTCGAAGCCGCCCAGGCCCGGCTGGCCACCAACCAGGTGCTGACGGCGGGCACCACCGTGGAAAACCATCCGGACGTGCAGCACGCCGCCGCCGAACTGCGCGCGGCCTGGCTGGCGCACGAGCGCACGGTGCTGCCTGCGCCGGTCGACGGGCTGGTCGCACGCCGCAGCGTCCAGGTCGGCCAACGCGTCGCGCAAGGCAACACGCTGATGAATGTGGTGCCGCTCGATCAAGTCTGGGTCGAGGCCAACTTCAAGGAAAACCAGCTGCGCAAGATGCGCATCGGCCAGCCGGCGACGCTGACCGCGGACATGTACGGCGGCTCGGTCGTCTACCACGGCACGGTGGTCGGCCTGGACGCCGGCACCGGCAGCGCGTTCGCCCTGTTGCCCGCGCAGAACGCCACCGGTAACTGGATCAAGGTCGTGCAGCGCGTGCCGGTGCGCATCGCCCTGGATCCGCAGGAGCTCGCCGAGCACCCCTTGCGCATCGGGCTGTCCATGAACGTGGAAGTCGACGTCGGCCAAGACGGCGACACCTCCGGCCAGCCGGCCCGCGAGGCGCTGTCCACGCCGGTATTCGACCATGGCACGGCCGGCGCCGACGCGATGATCGCAGAGATCCTGCGCAGCAATCTCCCGGCATCGTGAGGGTGCCGGTGCCGCCCGTCGCAACATCGTCGAGGAGAGCCATCCGATGAGCGCCCAACCCGCAGCCGAAACCACCAGCGCGTCGCGCGAGCCGGCCCGTCCCGCCCGGGCCGCCGAACATCCGCCCCTGACGGGCGCGACGCGCATCGTCGGGTCGATCGCGCTGTCGACCGCCGTGTTCATGAACGTGCTGGACACGTCCATCGCCAACGTCTCCATTCCGAGCATCTCGGGTGACCTGGGCGTGAGCGCCAGCCAAGGGACCTGGGTCATTACCTCGTTCGCGGTGGCCAACGCCATCACCGTGCCGTTGACCGGCTGGCTGACCCAGCGTTTCGGGCAAGTACGGCTGTTCCTGATCTCCACCCTGCTCTTCGTGCTGTCTTCGTGGCTATGCGGCTTCTCGCCCACGCTGGAAGCCCTGGTTGCCTTCCGCGTGCTGCAAGGTGCAGTGGCCGGGCCCATGATCCCGCTGTCGCAGGCGCTGATGCTGGCCAGCTTCCCGAAGGAGAAGTCCGGCATGGCCCTGGCGGCCTGGGCCATGACCACCCTGGTCGCCCCCGTGGTCGGGCCGCTGCTGGGTGGGTGGATCTCGGACAACTACACCTGGCCCTGGATCTTCTACATCAACGTGCCCGTCGGCTTGCTCGCTGCATGGGTAAGCTGGCGCATCTACAAAGACCGGGAATCCGTCACGCAGAAACTGCCCATCGACAAAGTGGGGCTGTTCCTGCTGGTGCTGTGGGTGGGCGCGCTGCAAATCCTGCTCGACAAGGGCAAAGAACTCGACTGGTTCGAAAGCACCACCATCGTGGCCCTGGGCGTAGTGGTGGTGGTCTGCTTCGTGTTCTTCGTGATCTGGGAACTGACTGAAAAGCACCCCATCGTCGACCTGCGGCTGTTCAAGGTGCGCAACTTCACGGTGGGCGCGCTGACGCTGGCCGTGGCCTATGGCGTGTTCTTCGGCAATCTCGTGCTCCTGCCGCTCTGGCTGCAAAGCAACATGGCCTACACGGCTACCTATGCCGGCGTGGTGCTGGCGCCGGTAGGCCTGTTGGCCATCACGCTCACACCCATAGTAGGCAGGATGCTCGCGCACACTGACCCGCGCCGCATCGTCACCGTGTCTTTCCTGCTCTTTGCCCTGGTCTCGTACATGCGCTCCGGCTTCAACACCGACACCGATGTGGCCACGCTCGTCATTCCCACCATCATCCAGGGCGCAGCCATGGCGGGCTTTTTCGTGCCGCTGACCTCGATCACGCTGTCGAGCATCGAGCCATGGCGCATTCCGGCGGCTTCCGGGCTATCGAACTTCGCGCGGCTGACGGCCGGCGGCTTCGGCACCTCGATCGCCACCACGCTGTGGGACAACCGGGCATCCATGCACCACGCGCAGCTGACCGAAGTGGCCAGGCCGGGCCAGCAGGCCTTCGACCACGCCATGGGCGTGTTGCAGGGCAGCGGCATGTCGCCGGAGCAGTCGCTGAACATGATCGACAGGCTGATCAATACCCAGGCCTTCACCATGTCGGCGGTCGACCTCTTTTATGCCTCGGCAGTGATCTTCGTCCTGCTCATCGCCACGGTGTGGTTCGCCAAGCCCCGCAACCAGGGCGGGGGAGGCGGCGCGGCAGAGGCGGCAGCCGGCGCGCACTGACAAAAGAAGAAGTCGCGCGCGACGCGGCCGCCCAGGCCAGAGGCCCGCCCCGCCGCCCTCAGCGCCGGCGCGATCCCAACAGGGAACCCAGTACGCCGCGCACCAGTTGGTTGGCGATCTGGCGCATGGCGCTCTTGGCGGCCATCTGCACCAGCCCGTCGCGCTTGCCGCCGCGCGGGCCCGTGGAGCCGAACAGCATGTCATTGACGCTGTCCATCAGGCCGCCTTCGCCCGCCTGCGCGGGGTCCTTGCCCGGCACCGCCTTGCCGGACGAACGCGCGGCGCCCGTCGGCGCTGCCTGGCTGCCCTCCGGGGCAGAGGCGCGCCTTGTCAGCACCTCGTAGGCCGATTCCCGGTCAATGGCCTGCTCGTACTTGGCGCGCAGTGGGTGCGACTGCCGCAGCGCCTGGCGCTCGGCGTCCGTGGCCGGGCCGATGCGGCTGCCCGGCGGCACGATCCAGGCACGCTCGGTGGGGGTGGGCGTACCATTTTCGTCGAGCAGCGAGATCAGCGCCTCGCCCACGCCAAGCTCGGTGATGGCGGCTTCGATATCCAGCCCTGCGTTAGGCCGCATGGTCGAGGCGGCAGTCTTGACCGCCTTCTGGTCGCGCGGCGTGAAGGCGCGCAGCGCGTGCTGCACGCGATTGCCGAGCTGGCCCAGCACCGCGTCGGGAATGTCCAATGGGTTCTGGGTCACGAAGTACACGCCCACCCCCTTGGAGCGCACCAGGCGCACCACTTGCTCGATCTTTTCCAACAGGGCGGGCGGTGCCTGGTCAAATAGCAGGTGGGCCTCGTCGAAGAAGAACACCAGCTTGGGCTGGGGCAGGTCGCCCACCTCGGGCAGCTTTTCATAGAGATCGGCCAGCAGCCACAGCAGGAACACCCCATAAAGGCGCGGGGACTGCATCAGCCGGTCGGCCGCCAGCACATTGATCACCCCCCTGCCCTGTTCGTCGGTGCGCATCAGATCGGCCACGTCCAGCATGGGCTCGCCGAAAAAGCGGTCGGCCCCCTGCGATTCCAGTTGCAGCAGGCTGCGCTGGATGGCCCCGACACTGGCGGCCGACACATTGCCGTACCGCATCTTGAGCTCGGCTGCACGCGCTGCCACGTCTTGCAGCATGGCGCGCAAATCCTTCAGGTCGAGCAGCAGCTGCCCTTCATCATCGGCCACGCGGAACGCCAGCGCCAGAACGCCTTCCTGCGTTTCGTTCAGCTGCAGCATGCGCGCCAGCAGCAGCGGCCCCATGTCGGATACGGTGGCGCGCACCGGCAGCCCCTGCTCACCGAAAACATCCCACAGCGCCACGGGGTTGCCGCCCCATTCGGGCTCGTCCATGCCCAGGCGGGCCAGGCGTTCCTGCAGCTTGGGCGAATTGGCACCCGGCTGGGAAATGCCGGTCAGGTCGCCCTTGACGTCGGCCAGGAATACCGGCGTGCCGATGCGGGAAAAAGCCTCGGCCAGTACCTGGAGCGTGACCGTCTTGCCGGTGCCGGTGGCGCCGGTGATGCAGCCATGGCGGTTGGCCAGCGCCGGCAGCAGGGTCAACCGGGCATGGGCGTTTCGGGCGATCACGATGGGAGCGGACATGTGTGGTCTCCGTAGGCGCAGTGACGTTGCCGGCAGTTTATAAGGCCATGGCCCGGCGCCCAAAGCGATCGCACGGCGCACGGCGCGTCAGGGGACGCGGATACCCGCCACGCCGAGGCCGCGATCCGGCGCTCGGGCCGACATCGTCCGGGCGCCCCTCGGGGTTCATCGGGCAAGCTAAAATACCCCCTTTGCCGAATCACCAAAAGAACAGCCATGGCCGGACACAGCAAATGGGCCAATATCCAGCACCGCAAGGGGCGCCAGGACGCCAAGCGCGGCAAGCTCTGGACCAAGATCATCCGTGAAATCACCGTGGCCGCCCGCGCAGGCGGGCCCGACCCGGACAGCAATCCGCGCCTGCGGCTGGCCTGGGACAAGGCCACTGCGGCCAACATGCCCAAGGACAACATCCAGCGGGCCATCGCGCGGGGCACTGGCGGCAATGAAGGCGCCAACTATGAAGAAGTCCGCTACGAAGGCTACGGCGTCGGCGGCGCGGCGGTCATCGTCGACTGCATGACGGACAACCGCACCCGCACCGTGGCCGAAGTCCGCCATGCCTTCTCCAAGCACGGCGGCAACCTCGGCCAGGAAGGATCGGTCGCCTTCATGTTCCTGCACTGCGGGCAGTTCATCTTCGCGCCCGGCACCCCGGAAGACAAGGTGATGGAAGTCGCGCTCGAGGCGGGCGCCGACGACGTGCAGACCGACGATGAAGGCCTGATCGAGGTCATCTGCGCCCCTTCGGCTTACTCGGCGGTCAACGACGCGTTCCGCGCCGCGGGCCTGCAGCCCGAGGTGCAGGGCATCGTCATGAAGCCGCAGAACGAGACCGAGCTGACCGGCGAAGATGCCGTCAAGATGCAAAAGCTGCTCGACGCACTGGAATCCCTGGACGACGTGCAGGAAGTGTATACGAACGCAGTATTGGACGAGACCGCCTGACCGGCGCCGCGCCGGCGCTGCCTTTGCGCGCAGCGCCGGGATAACCTGGCAAGACAAAACATGAAACTCCTGGTAATCGGTTCGGGCGGCCGCGAACATGCCCTGGCCTGGCGGCTGGCCCAGTCGCCGCGTGTGCACAAGGTATACGTGGCACCGGGCAACGGCGGCACCGCGCTGGCCGACAATCTCGAAAACGTCGACATCACGGACTTGGCTGCCCTGGCCGATTTCGCGGCGCGCGAGCACGTCGCACTGACCGTGGTCGGCCCGGAAGCGCCGCTGGCCGCAGGGGTGGTCGACCTGTTCCGCGAGCGCGGCCTGAAGATCTTCGGGCCGACCCGTGCAGCGGCGCAGCTGGAAAGCTCCAAGGACTTCGCCAAGGCGTTCATGACGCGCCACAAGATCCCGACGGCGCGCTACCAAACGTTCACCGATCCGGCCGCTGCCCATGCCTATATCGACGAGCAAGGCGCGCCCATCGTGGTCAAGGCCGACGGCTTGGCCGCCGGCAAGGGCGTGGTGGTGGCCACCACGGCCGAGGAAGCGCACCGGGCGGTCGACGCCATGCTGGGTGACGGGTCGCTGGGCGCGGCCGGCGCGCGCGTGGTCATCGAAGAGTGCCTGCAGGGCGAGGAAGCGAGCTTCATCGTCGTCTGCGACGGCCACAATGTCCTGCCGTTGGCCACCAGCCAGGACCACAAGCGCCTGCTCGACGGCGACGCCGGCCCCAATACCGGCGGCATGGGCGCGTATTCGCCCGCGCCCATCGTCACGCCCGAGCTGCACCACCGCATCATGCGCGAGATCATCCTGCCCACCATCCAGGGGATGGCGCGCGATGGGCTGCCGTATACGGGCTTTCTGTACGCCGGGCTGATGATCGCGCCGGGCGACGATCCGAACCGCCCGATCAAGGTCCTGGAATACAACTGCCGCATGGGCGACCCGGAAACCCAGCCGATCATGATGCGGATCAAAAGCGATTTGCTCGATGTGCTGGAAAATGCCGTGGAAGGCAAGCTGGACCAGGCCGAAATCGCGTGGGACCGCCGTACCGCGCTGGGCGTGGTGCTGGCCGCGGCCAATTACCCGGGCACGCCCCGCACCGGGGACGCCATCACCGGCCTGCCCGAACAGGCGCCGGACTGCATGGTGTTCCATGCCGGCACCCGCCTGGATGGCCAGACGGTGCGCACCAGCGGCGGGCGCGTGCTGTGCGTAACGGCGTTGGGCAACTCGGTAAGGATCGCGCGTGAGCGCGCCTACCAGGCCGTGGATCGGATTGCCTTCGAGGGGCGCCAGTTCCGAAGCGATATCGGCTGGCGCGCGTTGAAACGGCAACCGACCAAGGGCTCGCCATGACCATCTCCGAAGCTGCCGGCGCGGGACTGTCCGCGCTGGTCGAACCTGCCCGGCAATACTTCACCGAGCTGCAAGCGCGCATCGTCGCCGCGCTGGAACAAGCCGACGGAACCCCCTTTCGCAGCGATTCCTGGCAGCGCCCGGAAGGCGGCGGGGGCCTGTCGCGCCTGATCGAAAACGGCCCGCTGCTCGAGCGCGGCGCCGTCCTGTTCAGCCACGTCCACGGCAAGACCCTGCCGCCGTCGGCCAGCGCGCACCGGCCCGAGCTGGCCGGCCGGCCCTGGCAGGCCATGGGCGTCTCGCTCGTGCTGCATCCGCGCAACCCCTACGTCCCGACGGTGCACATGAACGTGCGCGTCTTTCTCGCGCTTGCGCCGCAAGGTAGCGGCGCAAGCGACGTATTTTGGTTCGGCGGAGGCATGGACCTGACGCCCTACTACCCTTTCGAGGAAGACGCCCGGCACTTCCATCGCGTCTGCCGCCAGGCCCTCGACGCCCATGGCGCGCAATACTACCCGCGCTACAAGCGCTGGTGCGATGAATACTTCTTCCTGAAACACCGCAACGAGGCGCGCGGGATAGGCGGCATTTTTTTCGACGACCTGAGCGAGCCCGGCTTCGACGCGAGCTTTGCCATCGTGCGCTCGGTGGGCGATGCCTTCCTTGAAGCCTACTTGCCCATCGTCGAGCGTCGCCGCGGCCAGCCCTACGGCGAGCGCGAGCGCGACTTCCAGGCGTATCGGCGCGGCCGCTACGTCGAGTTCAACCTCGTCTACGACCGGGGTACCTTGTTCGGCCTGCAGTCCGGCGGACGCACCGAATCCATCCTGCTGTCCATGCCGCCTTCAGCCAGCTGGCGCTACGATTGGAAGCCCGAGCCGGGCACTCCGGAAGCGGGGCTGTACGACTACCTCGAGCCGCGGGACTGGGCATGATGGAAGGCGGCCACCGGCGTGCCGGACGTTGGCGGCCGCCCGTGCCGGCGCCCCTGCCCGACCGCGGATGCATGCCATGACACGCATCGGCCTGCTCGGCGGCAGCTTCGACCCCGTCCACGTCGCGCACATGGCGTTGGCCAAGGCCGCGCGCGATGCGCTTGGCCTGGACGAAGTCCAACTGATACCGGCGCGCGCCCCGTGGCAGCGCAGGCCGCTGGCGGCCGCGCCCGAACATCGCCTGGCCATGCTGGAGCTGGCGGTGGCGGACGAGCCGGGGCTGCGGATCAACCCGCTGGAGTTGCGGCGCGAAGGCCCGACGTATACCGTGGACACGCTGCGCGAGCTGCCGGCCGGGCCGCGCTACGCATGGATATTGGGAGCGGACCAGCTGGCCAATTTCTGCACGTGGCGCGCCTGGGAAGAGATCGCCTGCATGGTCGACCTGGCGGTGGCCGCCCGCCCGGGCGCATCCGTACAGGCCCCCCCAGCGCTGCGGCAGGCGCTGGCCGCCGCCGGCCGGGCGCTGCTCAGCATTCCTTTCGACGAAATGGCCATATCGGCCTCGGACATCCGCGCGCGGATCGCCCAGGGCAAATCCGTGCACGGCATGATCGCGCCGGCCGTGCTCGATTACATCGCACGGCACGGCCTGTACCGCTAGGCCCGCCGACGCGCCATCCGCGCTATATTTTCCAGATGGACATTCAAAAACTGCAACGCGCCGTCATCGACGCGCTCGAAGACGTCAAGGCGCAGGACATCAAGGTCTTCAACACCACGCACCTGACGAGCCTGTTTGACCGCGTCATCATCGCCACGGCGACCTCCAACCGCCAGACGCGGGCGCTGGCCGCCAGCGTCGCCGACAAGGCCCGCAGCCTGAAAGTCCCCGTGGTCTCCACCGAAGGCGAGGAAACCGGGGAATGGGTACTGGTCGACCTCGGCGACGTCATCGTGCACATCATGCAGCCGGCCATCCGCCAGTACTACAACCTCGAAGAGGTCTGGGGCGGCAAACCGGTGCGCGTCAAGCTGTTGCCGGAATCGACCCGGCCGGTGTTCGCCTCATCGAGCGGGCCGGCGGCTTGAAGCTCATCGTCGCAGCCGTCGGCACGCGCATGCCCGCGTGGGTGGACGAAGCCTGGCGAGACTATGCCAAGCGGCTGCCGCCCGACTGCGCCCTGTATCTGCGCGAGATCAAGCCCGAGCCGCGCACCGGCGGCAAGACGCCCGCGCAGATGATGGCTGCCGAAGCGCGCCGCATCGAGGCGGCGATCCCGCCCGGCGCCCTGCGCGTGGCGCTCGACGAGCGCGGCCGCGACCTGACCACCGGGCAGCTCGCCCGCGAGCTCGACCGCTGGCGCGGCGAGGGGCGCGACGTGGTGCTACTGGTGGGCGGGCCTGACGGCCTGGACGAGGCGCTGAAGCGGTCCTGCGCCCAAAGCCTGCGCCTGTCCTCGCTCACCCTGCCTCATCCCCTGGTGCGCGTGCTGCTGGCCGAGCAGCTCTACCGCGCATGGTCCATCCTGAGCGGCCACCCCTACCATAGAGCATGACCAAGCGAGATCCGGCCGCACCGGCGGCCGCAATCTACCTGGCCTCGGCCAGCCCGCGCCGCCGCGAGCTGCTGGCGCAGATCGGCGTTCCCCATGAAGTGCTGCGCGTGCCCGCACCGCCCGGCGAAGACGAACCCTGGCATCCGGGTGAGTCGGCGGTCGACTACGTCGAGCGCACCGCGCGGGAGAAAGCCGAGCGGGCGATGGCGTGGATAGACGCGCAGCGCCTGCCGGCGCTGCCCGTGCTGGCTGCCGACACCACCGTCATCAAGGACGGCATGGTGCTCGGCAAGCCCGCCGACCGGGACGACGCCCGCCGCATCCTGCGGTTGTTGTCGGGATCGCGCCATGAGGTGCGCACCGCCGTCGTGCTGGCGCACGGGCCCCGCCGGGACATGCTGGTCTCGGTCACGGCGGTGGACATGCGCGAGCTCTCCGATGACGAAATCGACCGCTACTGCGACAGCGGCGAACCCTGGGGCAAGGCCGGCGCCTACGGCATCCAGGGGCTGGCAGGCTGCTTCGTCGCCCGCATAGAAGGCAGCTACACCGGGGTCATGGGCTTGCCCCTGTACGAGACGGCCGCGCTGCTGGCCCGCGTGGGCGTGCGCCGGCCCTGACCGCGCCTGGGCCGCCAGTCGGCTAGCGTTGCCGCGGGGCTCCTCGCGGCAATCCCCGCGGCGCCGACTGCGCCAGTGCGCCCGCCTGGCCATGCACCACCGGGGCGCGGCCCGGGCGCCCGGCAAGCGCGCTAAGCGTGCGCGGCTTGCGCGCGGCGCACGTCATGCACGACCCCAGCCGCGATCAGCTCGTCGATTTCCCGTTCGCTGTAGCCGAACTCGGCCAGGATCTCCGAAGTGTCTTCGCCCAGTCTGGGGGCGGCACGGCGATAGCTGGCGGGAGTGGCCGAAAACTTCACCGGCATGCCGATGGTACGCACGGGGCCGGCCTGCGGATGCTCCTGCTCGACCACCATTTCGCGCGCCAGGGTCTGGGGATGCGACAGGGCCTCCCCGACGCTGTGGACCGGCCCGGCTGGCACGCCGGCCTCGTCAAAGGCGGCCAGCCAATGCGACGCAGGCTTGGTGCGCAGGATGGCGCTCATCAGCTCGACGAGCTCCTCGCGGTTGCGCATCCGGTCGGCGTTGCGCGCAAAGCGCGGATCCTCGCACCATTGCGGTTGGCCCAGCACCTGCGCGATGCGCGTCCAGTTCTTCTCGTTGGCCCCGCCGATGATGATCCAGTCCGTGGCCGTGGGAAACGCCTGATAGGGTGCGGTCAGCACGTGCGCGGACCCCGTCGCCCCGGGCGATTGCCCGGTCCCGAAATAGATGGCGGCGTGCCAGTAAAGCTGCTGCAGGCTGGCTTCCAGCAGCGAGGTCTCGACCATCTGTCCCTCGCCCGTGCGCAGCTTGTGCTGGTAGGCCGCAAGCACGCCAAACGCCGCAAGCAGCCCTGCGTTGATGTCAGCCACCGAATTGCCGGTGCGCAAGGGCGGCCCGCCGGGCTCGCCGGTGATGCTCATCAGGCCGGAAAAACCTTGCGCGATCAAGTCGAACCCACCCTTGTCCGAGTAAGGCCCGGTCTTGCCGTAGCCGGATACCGCGCAATAGATCAGCCCGGGATTCTCGCGGCGCAGGACGTCGTAGCCCAGGCCGAGCTTTTCCATCGTGCCCTTGCGAAAGTTCTCGGTGATGACGTCGGCCGTGCGCACCATGCGCAACAGGATCTCCTTGCCCTGCGGGCTCTTGAGATCCAGCGCGATGGCGCGCTTGTTGCGGTTGAGCATGAGAAAAGGCGCCGATACGCCGTTGATGAGCGGTTCGCGATACTGGCGGGAATCGTCGCCGCCGTCGATTTTTTCCACCTTGATGACGTCCGCGCCCAGGTCTGCCAGCATCATGCCGCAGGTCGGCCCTGCCATGATCTGCGACAGCTCGATGACGCGCATGCCGGCCAGCGCGCCGGCCGCCGGAGTAGCCGTGGATTGACTCATGCTGCTTTTCCTCGTTTCGTTGGTCAACGGCCCGTGAAGACCGGCGTCTGCTTGGCCAGGAATGCGCGATAGCCGATGCGGAAATCTTCGGTGTCGAAGCAGTCGTAGGCCTCGTCGCGCTCGGCCTCGGTCAGCTCACCCGGCTGCAGCAGGCGGCGCACGAAACGCTTGTGCCAGCGCGCGACCAACGGGGCGCCGCTGGCCACGCGCTCGGCCGTGCGCATGGCTTCGGCCGCCACTTCTTCGTCGGGCACCACGCGCGTGACCACGCCCAGGCGCAGGGCCTCGTCGGCGCCGAAGATGTTGCCCTCGAGCAGCATGGCCAACGCCGCCGACGGGCCGACCAGCCTGACCAGGGGCGTCATTTCGGCGTGCGACATGACCAGGCCCAGGTTCTTGATGGGCGCGCCAAAGCGCGAGCCGGTGCCGCAGATGCGGATGTCGGCCATGCAGGCGATCTCCATGCCGCCGCCCACGCAAATGCCGTGTATCTGCGCAACGATCGGATGCCGGCACTCGCTGATCGTTTCTATCGTGCGGCGCATGACCTTGCCGTACTCGATCGCCTGCTTCTTGTTGGACCGCGTGGTCTCGAATTCCGAGATGTCGTTGCCCGGCGAGAAGGATTTCTCGCCGGCGCCGCGCAGTACGATGCAACGCAGGCCGTCATCGCCGGACAGTTCGGCAAACGTGTCGGCCAATTGCCGCCACATGTCTATGGTCAGGGCATTGAGCTTTTCCGGCCGATTCAATATGACGGTGGCGATCGCGCCTTGCCTTTCGGTGACGATCAGGTCCTGCGTGCTGCTAACGGTCATCTGTATGCTTCCTATGGTGACTTGCGGGGCGTGCCCCATGGGGATGGCTACTGCTTTTTCAGGCCCAGGTCGGCGACGATGCGACCGTACTTGCCGTACTCTTGCTCGATGAAGGCCTGGAAAGCCTGGGGGTTGTCGGGACCGCCGCCCACCGCCATGCCCTGGTCGGCGAGCTTGTTGCTGACCGCCGGGTCGGCCAGCGTCTGGCCAATGGCCTCATCCAGGCGCTTGAGTACGCCCTCGGGTATGCCCGCCGGGGCCAACACCGCATACCACTGCACCACGTCCATGCCGGCCACGCCTGCCTCGGCCAGCGTCGGCACGTTGGGCAGCGCCGGCGCGCGCTTTTCGCTGGTCACCGCCAGCGCGCGCAGCTTGCCCGCCTGGATCTGGCCGATGACCGACGGCAGCGTGTCGAAATTCATGTCCACCTGCCCACCGAGCAAATCGGCCACGGCCTGGCCGCTGCCCTTGTAAGGAATGTGCTCCATTTGCGTGCCGGTGATCTGCGAGAACCGGGCAGCCGTCAGGTGCTGCGGGCTGCCCTGGCCAGAAGACGCGTAGGTATATTTGCCGGGATTGGCCTTGAGCCGTTCGATCAGATCGGACACCGACTTCAGGTCGCCGTTCTTATCGGGGTTAACGACCAGGACATTGGGAACCGCCCCGATATAGCGCACGGCGGTGAACGCCTTGATCGGGTCATAGGAAATCGGCAGGACGTAGGGCGAGGCCACGGTCGTCTGCATATTGGCCAGCAGCAGCGTATAGCCGTCAGCAGGCGCGTCGGCCACGAAGGCGCTGGCGATCAGGCCGGAGGCACCCGGCTTGTTCTCCACCACCACCTGCTGGCCCAAAACGCCGGCCAGCCTTTGCGCCACGATTCGGGCGGCCACGTCCGTGCCGCCGCCGGGCGGAAACCCCACCACCAAGCGGATGGGCTTGCTCGGATAGTCCGACGCCTGCGCGACGCCGCCCGCGACCAACGCCAGCCCGCCGGCCAGCACACATAGGATTCTCTTCAGCATATCTTTGTCTCCCGATGGCGAGCCGGGCCATGTTCTAATGGCGACACTCGCTCTACTGGTTTCTGGAATATGGTGTTTGGTATACCAGATACCAAAATACCAGGTCTATGGACACGCAGACACCTATGGTTAACCCTAGTACGATTGCTGCGGCGAGCGCCGGCGAGGATCCGCTGGCCATTCACCATCCGACGCTGGCGTCGGTGGTCGCCGACCGGTTGCGCCGCCTGATCACCGACGGCACGCTCAAGCCCGGCACCAGCCTGAACGAGCGCGAACTGTGCGACCGGCTCAAGGTTTCGCGCACGCCGCTACGCGAGGCGTACCGCATCCTTGCCGCCGATGGCCTGGTGGACATCCAGCCCAAGCGTGGCGCGGTCGTCATCGAGCGGTCGGCGGCCGACATCGAAAATATCTTTGACGTGCTGGCCGTCCTGGAAGGGCTGGCGATCCGCCAGGCCGCGCAGCGCGCAAGCGACGAGGAACTGAAGGAAATCGCCGACTTGCACGCCCGCATGCTCGAGGGTTACCGCGCCCAGGACATCGGCGCGTATTTCGAAGCCAGCATGGGCACGCACCTGGCCATCGCCCGCGCCGCGCACAACCCTGCGCTCAGCACCGTCTACGAAAAGCTCAACCTGCAGGTGCAGGCGCTGCGCTACAAATCCAACCTGAACCCGGACGAATGGACTTCGGGCGTGGCCGACCACGAGCGCTTCGTGCGCGCGCTGCTCAAGCGCGACGCCGACGCGGCCGAGCATCTCATCCGCGCGCACTTGATCAGCAAGAAGGCGTTCCACCTGCGTGAGCTCGCCGGCTGACGTCTTGCCCTGTTGCGCCTGCCGCGGCCCGGCGCGGCCTTGCTGTCGCTGCTGCCTATCCTGCCTGCCAGCAAGGCCAGCCGGTCGTGCTAGGCATGAACAACCGGCCGAGGCCAACAGGGGCCCGACATGGACGCTGCGCCCGCACTGCCGCGGCGATACTGTCAAGTTTGGATATTCTGGTTAATGCTTTCGACCATGGATCTTTCATCTATCGACTGGCCCAACGTTACAGCCACCCTGATCGCGGCCGCCATCGGCGGCAAAGTGGCCATGAGCATTGCCCGCGCGCAGATGAATGAAATACGGGCCATCGAGCAGGACCGGATCCGCCGTGAGCTCGGGCGCGAACTCATTGAAGCGGTTGATTCCTATGTGCACATTGCCTACCGTGGCGCCGCAGACGAAACCCTTGAGCGCCAGCGCCTGCGAAGGCGAATCTTGTCTCTAACCGCGCTGCTGGTCCCCGAACAATTCAATCCGGTCGAAGATCACCTGAACCGGGTCGACAAATGGTGGCGAGGCCGCGAAACGGGCCTGTCCGTGCGCGGCGTGGGCTATACCGCGACCGAGGAATTCATGAGCCGGTTCAAGCAAACCCTCTTTGCCGAAGTATTCAAGACCCATATCCGCGTAAGCGAAACGCCGCCTGCCTCGTAGCAGTTCGCTGCCTGCTGCGGCTTGCCACGCTCAAGCCCTGCTGACGCCGAGCGCTTCCCTTTCCAGTTTGCTGTCTGGGGGAGCTGGGGAGTGTGGTGGGTGATGATGCGCGCAATTGTGTGGCGCAAAAGACAAACCCCGCAGCGTTATCGCTGCGGGGTTTGTGGGATAAAAGCC
>CALEQZ010000010.1 GCA_937908115.1 uncultured Alcaligenaceae bacterium
TCCTCAACGAGAAAATTCTACTTCTGACCCCATCGCTTTTGCGGGGGGATTACCCCCGCTCAACGTCAGGGCGCTTCTGAGAAGTGAGGGCGAACTCATGGTTAAAAGATTGGACACCGCAAGAAGCGCCGCTGATATGCGCTTTAGGTAGCGTTTCGGCGGCAATAGTCTAGACAGAAGGCGTAGATCACTCCTGCCACCATTCCGAAGATTAATGATCCAATCAAAATCATAGCATTCTTTATGAGGCTGGGTTCCGCGCTAGTGTAGATCCGCCCTATCAGCATAGTGGGTTGCGTACTTGGGGGTTGCAGCTCTGCGATTAGTTTGGGGCGACGACTATTGAGGTCTGCTGCCAGTTGTGCAAAGTTGCCGCGCTGGATGGCCAATAATGCCAGTTGTGCAGGATCGCTGTTCCGTCCGTGCTCAAGTAACTGCAACATTTCAGCATATTCGCGAGAAACCTCCTTCAATTGGTGGTCTAGGCTCTCCAAACTACTTTCAAGAGCAGCTACGCCTGTGCGAAATGCCTCTCCGTGACGCTCAAGAAGGTCATCGTATATTCGCTGAAGCAAGTTGATTGCGGCGGTGGGATGATTCGCTACTCCCGTCAGTTCGATAGTAGAGGTACGAGCGTCCCTGCGCGGTTTTGCCAACTTAAGATACGACGAGGTCCCAAGGGGGCGTTTGGAGCCTTTGATGCCGTACTCAGCCATCAGTCGTACAGCCAAACTGTCGGGGGCTTCAAATAAGCCGTGCCCACCGACCTGGCCAATGCGGATTTGCGCTTTCGCTTCATAAGTCGGGGGCGCCAAAACAATATAGGTAAGCGCTACAACGAGCGCCAGTATGCAGCAGGACAGAATGACCTTCCAGTTGTGGCGAAGCGTCGCCCAGACGTGCCAGATCGATACGTCGCCAGATTCACTATAAGAAAATTTATCAGTCATGATCTACCAGTTTGCTTCTATTCTTGCGAGCTTTGATCGCAGAATGGAATCATGCGTACTCCACGACAATAAAACCATAAGATTTAGTAACTAAGTGAATCTGGTATTTGCAAGAATAGTTCTTGAGAATGCTGAGCTATGCTCCGTTTCTGCTGTGGTCATTCTGGCTTATAAGGGGTGTACTCGGGGACTAGGCCCTTTAGCATTTGAACTGCCCTTTCTATGTCGTTGCTAGAAATAGCAGCCTCCATATTGGTCAGTCCGCTAATAACGGTCTCATATGACAGTTCTTTTTCCTGGGCGCGCATAATTCTAGGATGCTGCGTTGGTAGCGCATCCTTTCCAATTAAGAGCTCCTCATAGAGTTTTTCGCCGGGCCGCAGTCCAACAACTTTTATCTCTATGTCTCCATCCGGATGTTTTTCGTCTCGAACAGTCAAGCCATACATGTGAATCATGCGAACCGCCAAGTCATAGATTTTAATAGGCTCGCCCATTTCAAGAAGATATACCGACCCAGAATCCCCCATGGAACCAGCTTGCAGCACCAATTGTGCGGCTTCAGGAATAGTCATAAAATAGCGGGTGATTTCTGGGTGTGTAAGGGTAACTGGGCCGCCAGACAAGATCTGTTTGCGAAACAAGGGCACCACACTGCCGGAGCTATCCAGAACATTACCGAATCGAACCATGCAGAACCGAGTTCTATCCTGAACGCGAGCGCAAGCCTGTAAAATCAATTCAGCTAAGCGCTTGGAAGCGCCCATGATGTTTGCTGGGCGTACCGCCTTGTCCGTCGAAATTAAGACGAAATCATGGACTCCCGCGCGGATTGCGCAGTGCGCCAATACCGAAGTTCCTAAAGCGTTTGTTGACAGGCCTTCCGCAATATTTTGCTCGACGATCGGAACGTGTTTATAGGCTGCAGCATGATAAATAGTATTTATTTGATATTGGCGAATACACTGCATGCAATGGGCTTCGTTGCGCACAGAACCGAGCACGCTGATGACCCTAGCGTTTGAGCTATTGAGTGTTGTCAACTCCTGGCTAATGTTATAGAGCGCCGGCTCTGATATTTCATACAGCACCAGCGTTGCTGGTCGTAGTTTGATTATCTGACGGCATAGTTCAGATCCGATCGAGCCGCCTGCACCCGTTACCATCACATTTCGACCCGTTACGCACCTCCCGAGCAGATCAGGAATAGGCGCGATGGGATCCCGCCCAAGCAAATCTTCTACTTGTAAGTCACGCAGTCGCCGCGGATCGCTTTGGTCGACGAGCTCTCGAAGGCTCGGAACAAGACGCACGCGTAAACGGTAAGGTTCAACTTGCTCAATGATTTCCTTTATCCTCTTTCGAGACGCGGTTGGCATTGCTATTAAAAGTTGCCGCACATCATGTCGTCGAATCAGCTTGTCCAGGTGGGTGGGCGGATAGATGCGCAAGCCGGATGTTACAAGCCGGTGCTTTGCGGAGTCATCGTCCAGTAATGCCACCGGCTTGTAATGAGGGCTTTTAACTAGCGCTGCTGCAAGCTGCGAGCCAGCACTGCCTGCTCCATAGATGGCTACAGGCACTCGCGATTGGCTATTCACCCCACCGTTGGCGTCGGGAAATAATAATCGCCTACCTAGATAGCGCATTCCAAGCAAGGCAACAAGAGCGAGCAAAGCATATATAACAAGCGCGCCCCGCGAGACCCCGCCGGCGAATCTAAAGAACGTGGCTACGGACACCACCGCCATGACCGAAACAACTATGCCACCGAGTATGGCGAAAATTACGCGCTCGTTCATGTAGCGGAGAACGTGCAAATAAACGCCAAAAATAGCTTGTGCAACGATTCCGCTTAATACGGCAATCAATGACAGTACAAAGTAATGATGCGTAAGGAAGAAAAATTCGAATCTCAGCCAGACCGCGGCATGAAAGGCCACAAAAAGCAAAAAGGCGTCGGCTGCCATAGCGATGGCTTGCTTGGCCGGACGCGGTAAGGAAACAAAGACAGTGCGTATCGAAAAAGGAAGTGTCATCGCGAGGTAGTGAAGCTGCATACCAAGCGCGCAAATTTTATGTAAACCGATAGTAGCGCTGCTGGCGTTGTAGGGGGTGGCACTTGATCAAGTTGAACCGAAACGACTGTAGAGTTCTATGAGCTTGCTTTGCTCCGCGTCCCAATTGTGGGATGTACTGACTAGTTCCAGCCCTCGTATTCCCATGTCTTGGCATCGTTCTGGTTGATCAAGTAATTCCTGAATGGCGGCCGCTAAAGCTGTCACGTCACCAGCTGGAACGAGAATGCCACTGTTGTGCTGGCCGAGAATGCAACGCCATAACGGAAAGTCAGATGCAATTACTGGCAAACCGGCAGACATGTACTCGAACATCTTATTTGGCTGCGCAGTAAAATGATTCGGCGCTGGTAGAAGTGGCAAAAGCCCAAGCCTAGACTCAGAAAAAATTTTTCGTACTGACTCGCGGCTAACAACGCCGCGATAGTCAACTTTGGACCACCCTGGCAAAGCACGTAGTTCACGCTCTAGAGCTGCATCCTCGATCGGGCCCGCAAGAATTAGTCGCCCGTCTACGTGCTCCATAGCACTGACCATCTCGATCGCGCCTCGGATGCGGGTTATTCCGCCAACATAGCAGGCGACGCGGTCGCGCGTTGTCATGCGCGGCGTATTGGGTTCTGGAGACTCGATCTCATCCCTGAGCGGAAAGTTATTAATTGCTATGGATAGGGAATTTAATTGACATAAACGATCGGCAATGTGTGGTGTCGCGCCGATAGCTGCCGAGAATCTCCTAACGGCAAAGTTCTCTAGGCTTTCAAAAACGGCAGACACCGGCCGGCGAACCCAGCGAGGCAACCATGGCTTGGTAAGAATTTGGCGAGAAACATCTTCATGAGCATCATAAATAACGCTTTTCCCAAACCACGCTAGAATGAGCGCGGCAGGGATGAGTTCCGGGTCGTGAAAATGATAAATGTGCCCGTCCATTCTTAGGGCAAGCCGCAACACTCGTAGCGAACCGAATAGCATTCGAGATAGCCGGCTGCGGCTGCGTCCTGCATCTACTATCTGAACGCCTGAAACCGTTTCATCGCGTTTGCCGTCGGCAACTATCAGCGTCACCATCCAGCCGCTGCGAGCAAGGCTACAGCATTCTTTCCGGAAAATTCTGATATCGTAGCGCTGATGAACTGTCGTTAAGTGAACGGCGTGGCGTTGGAAAGTCGGTGGCTTTGATGCGTGCATTCTGCCATTTAAGACTGTTATATTGCGGGCCGTAGCGGCGACGAGATGTTTCCAGAAATGTATACTTTGCTACATGTTTGGGACGGTGCGTTCGGTAGCATCGTAGTTATCATAGAACGCGATTGCCTATGATAACCTGATTTGCCAGTCAATGGAAATTGTAAAGAGAGAAAATTTTTAAAATTGTACGAATGCTGCTCACGGATTGCTTATATGTCAGCGTTTGATCGCAACGTTGC
The DNA here is from genome assembly GCA_937908115.1 of uncultured Alcaligenaceae bacterium. Taxonomy (GTDB): domain Bacteria; phylum Pseudomonadota; class Gammaproteobacteria; order Burkholderiales; family Burkholderiaceae_B; genus CALEQZ01. The sequence continues at coordinate 4,459 of CALEQZ010000010.1, forward strand.
ACGGTACATAGTAAAAGGTTTAAGAAGTATGCGTTGAATTTTTCCGCGACTTCTTCCTATATCATGATTTATGATTGAGTCGGCAGTTTCTGCTCCTAAGCTGTCTGCTACGATTTCGTGGACCTCGTAACCAGCGCTGGTCAGAGTCAGGCACTCTTTGTGAAAAATGCGGATGTCTTTCCGCCCATGGGCTGTAGTCAAATGTGCAACTCGGTAAGCAGGCATGGTTTGATACCCGTTTGGGTTTCGATCGATGGGCTTCGATGGGTTATTGGGCTATCATGCGGGCTTGACCGCTTCGTGCCCACTGAGGTTTCACGAAATTTTGTTGTATTCTTAGTACGCCCGCATCCAGGAGCACCAGCGGATGCTTCTGTCCGACAGTGTACGCCAGAAAAAATTGCGTAGCGTAGCGGCGCAATGCGCCATGTCGCGCACCGAACCCAGCACGCCCAAGATTTCCACATTGCCATTCTTGTTCAGCTCGGTCAGCTCTTGGTGGATGGTGTACAGGGCGGGTTCGGAATTTTCGAACAGCACCAGCCTCGTCGGATTCAGCTTGAGTATCTGGCGGCACAGCTCCGACCCAATGGATCCTCCCGCGCCGGTGACCATCACACTGCGTCCGCGCACGCAGCGGTCAAGCAGCTCCGGAATGGGCGCCACGGGATCGCGTCCCAGCAGGTCTTCAACGCGCAAATCGCGCAGACGCAGGCCGTTACCTTGGTCTACTAGTTCACGCAGGCTGGGCACTAGCCGAATCCGCAGTCGAAAGGGCTGCACCGATTCGACGATTTGCCGGATGCGCGTACGAGACGCAGAGGGGATGGCGATTAGTAACTGTTGCACGCCATACTTTTCGATTAAGTACGGCAATTGCGATGGAGCGTGGATGAGCAGGCCGGCAACGACTAGGCGATGCTTGCGTGGATCGTCGTCGATCAAGGCGACGGGGTGGTAGTGCGGCCCGGCCCGTAAGGCAGCAGCGAGCTGCGACCCGGCGCTGCCCGCGCCATAAATAAGCACCGGGATGCGGGTGTTGATGACCTGAGGCGTGCGAAAGAGCAACCGCCTGACCAGCGCGCGCACGCCAAAAAGCAGCAAGCAAGCCACGACGGGATAAATAACCAGCACGCCGCGTGACAAGGGGGTGCCCAGCCGCAAGAATGTATTGGCGGCCGTGACGGCCATGACTGAGATCAGCACGCCGCCGATGATGACCCGCAGTGCGCGCTCGTTCATATGCCGCAGGATGTAGCGGTACAGGCCCAGTCCCCAAAGGGCCAACACGCCGGAACAGGCCGCCAGCAGCGAAAGCCACATGTAGGGTATGGTGGAGAAGAAGAACTCGAAGCGTAGCTACAGTGCCAAGTGGAACGCGGCCAAAAGCAGCATCCACTCCATCGAGATGGCGATCAGCTGCTTGGCAGACCTTGGAAGGTTGACGAGCGCGTGCCGCAGTGTTTGGGTGTAGCTCATTGGGCTTGGGTGTGACTTGGCAGCGCGGGTGGGAAAGCCTGTCCCGGCTGTCGGAGGATGTTCAGGTATCGGTTTGCCAGCGTCGCGTAATCGTGCTCGCGCCTGACATAGGCGTGCCCCCGGTTGCCCATTTCGACCAGCTCATTGTGTGGCATTTTAGAAAATGCTGCCAATTCCTCGGCAATGGATACGGGGTCGCCTGGTACGGCACTGCGGCCGCAGCCGGCCTCTTCAACTGGGTTATTGCCGGCCGATACCGCAAATAGCACTGGCAAACGAGCAGCCATATAGTCCAGCAGCTTGTTGGGGCTAATCCCAAAGCGAAAGAGCGGTTCTGGCCGCAGGGAGATGTAGCCTATGTCGACGTGCTGTAGCAGCGCCGGGATGGCCCGCTTGGGGATTTGTCCGTGCAGCGCGATGCGGTCTTGCAGGCCGAGCGCCTGGATGCGCCGTGCTAGCGCCTCGGCGCGTTCGCCCCGACCCACGATGAGCGCGACGATGCGGTTCTCGCCCTGCTGCCTGAGCAGTGCCATCGCATCGACCAGGGGTTCAAGGTAGTTAGGCTGGCCCAGCGCGCCGGTATAGACCACGACAAACCGGCCCTGTGCCTTCCAGCGCGCGGCCTGCAGGCTTGCCGGCGTCATCTCGCGGCCGGGCAAGCAAGTCGTCGCGGCAAGGTCGGCCCCATTCGGCACGTAATACCATCGGGCCGGATCCAGACCCCGCTCGGACATGTGCTCCAGCGTTTTGGGCAGCAACGAAACCACGGCATCGGCGCGCGCGTAGGCGTAGCGCTCCAGCCAAGCGGTGGCGCGCACCAGGGGATGGAACTCGGGCAAGCCAGCCAGTTCGACGAGGCTAAGCGGCCATAGATCGCGCACTTCGAAAACCGAGCGTGCGCCCCAGCGCCGCGCCAGTCGGTGGGTGGCCAGGAAGAGGTAAGGGTGGGGCGAGGAGCCGATCACCATGTGCGGCTTCCCGTGTCGGCGGGCAAGTGCACCCGCCTTGGCGGCGAGCATGGCAGTAAAGGTCGCCATGTTTGCCAGGCGTCGTGCGCCGTTGCCCCGGTATGATGGGGGCGTGCGCAAGAATTCGTAGGGCACGCCCCCGATGTCGTGCAGGCCGATCCGTGAGCCCGGGGCGTCGAGCAAGTGATGGAAGGAGGCAGTGATGACCACCACGCGCGCGCCCAACGACTGCCATACCTTGCCCAACTCGTAGGGGCGACCGTAGCGGCCGACGTCTGGGCCGCCGGCATAAGGATGCACGTACCAGATGGTCGGAGCGTGTTCAGGCATCGCCGTCGTTTCGCCACTGGATCCGGTCGCCGGCACCTTTTCCGAGCACGGTCATCGCGATGTACTTGAGGTACGAGGCCACGCTGAGTGTTGCCAGCATCTGCTGGTCGGTTTCCGCCAGCAGCTTGGGCGCGGACATGTCGATGCCGCGGATCTGAGCCAGGCCAGTGATGCCGGGCCGGGCATCGAAAACTCCACGCCGGGCGCGCTCGGCGATCAGCTCGGTTTGGCTGAACAGGCACGGCCGTGGGCCGACCAAGCTCATCTCGCCGCGCAGGACGTTCCAAAGCTGGGGCAGCTCGTCAAGTTTTGTGCGACGCAGGAAATGGCCCAGCCGCGTGATGTCGGCAGGGTTTGCAAGATGCGTCGCCACCGACGCCGTATTCGGACGCATGGTCCGGAATTTCACCAGCGTAAAGGGCTTCTGGTGCCGTCCCACCCTGACCTGCCGAAACAGGGGCGAACCCGTGTCCAGAAAGCCAAGCAGCAGCAAGACGGCCAGCAGAGGCAAGGCCAAGACCAGTCCAATTACTGAGAACATCACGTCAAGAACGCGAATCATGTTCGGCGATTTTTCTCAGCTGTTCGTCCACGGAGGCGACGGGTTCCCAGGCCAGCAGCGAGCGTGCCTTGGTATTGTCCACCACAAGTGATGAGAGCAACTGCTGTGCCAGGGCTTGCTTGCCCACTTGGCGGGCTGCCAGTGCAAGCCAGGACGCCGGCACGGGAATGAGCCTAGCGCGTCGGCCAAAGCTTTCGGTGATCTTGCGCAGCAACTGCGTCGTGGAGAGGTCTTCGCCATCCGAAATCAGGAAGGTTTCGTTGGCAGCCTTGGGGTGTGTCAGGCAGATAGAGATGAAACTGACGAGGTTGTCCAGGCCGACCAAGCTGCGACGATTGGGAATCGCGCCGAGCGGTAGGGGCACATTCCGCTTAGCCAAATTAACTAGACGGGCGAAGTTGCCGCGGGCCCCGGGACCGTAGACCAGGGGCGGGCGGATCAGTACGATCTCCATGCGGCTTTGCCGGGCGATGTTGCGCAGCCCCATCTCGGCTTCCAGCTTGGAGATGGCGTAGGCATCCTGAGGGTTCGGTTCGTCCGCTTCGGTAAAGGGGGTACCGTGGGTGGCATTGCCGTTGACCCCGATGGAGCTCAGGAACACGAAGCGGCGAACGCCCGCATTGGCCGCCTGTTGCGCGAGGCGCAAAGTGCCGGCGGTGTTGACGAAACGGAAGGCATGCAGGGGATCGGGCTCTGTTTCGCGCAGCACGTGCGCACGTGCTGCCAAATGCACCACTGCGTCTACGCCTCGCAGGAGGGGCTGCCAGTTTGTGTCGGGACCTATTTTGCCCACCGGGACTTGGCCCGTGGCAACTCGTGGCCCACGGACTGCGCCGATGACTTCATGGCCGTCTTCCTGCAGGCGGGCCCACAGCGCGCTGCCGATAAAGCCGTTTGCTCCCGTGACCAGAATTCGCATGGCAGGCGCTCCCCGCGTTACGCTTGTTAGAGGCCGGTTTTCAGGGCCGCGACGATCGCGTCGGCGGCGTTGCCAGTTCCGTAGGGTTGGATATCTTCAGGCCTCGCAGCGATAGCGGCGGCGATGGCCTTGCCGAGACTTTCTTCGGACCTCGCGTCGGCAAGGCGGTTCCAACCAGCATCCACGAGTTCTGTCCACTCGGTTTCATCGCGCAGCGTGACACAGGGAACACGATGGAAAAAAGCTTCCTTTTGCACTCCGCCAGAATCCGTGGCGATCAATAGCGCGTATTTTTCCAGCTGCACCATGTCGAGATAGCCCACGGGGTCGATCAGGTGCAGCGCAGCCTGGGCACGCTCCATCAATCCCAACCGTGCCAGAATGTTGCGGGTGCGTGGGTGTAGCGGCCACACGACGGGATGTTGGCGGGATGCGGCACTCAAGGCGTCGACGATGGCGGTAAGACGCTGCGGGTCGTCAGTGTTCTCAGCGCGGTGGATGGTGGCCAAGATGTACGAGCTAGGCGCAAGACCAAGGCGCTCAAACACGCCCCCCGATTCGGACACGCGCGCGCCGTGATGCAGCGCGACGTCGTACATGACATCACCAACCTGCGTAATCTGCTCGGCAGCAACCCCCTCGCGTAGCAGGTTGCCCGTGGCGGTATCCGTAGGCGTGAACAACCACCGCGATATCCGGTCAGTCAGGATGCGGTTGACTTCTTCTGGCATACGCATATTGAAGGATCGTAGCCCGGCTTCCACATGGGCCACGGGGATGTGCAGCTTGACGGCCGCCAGTGCGCCAGCCAGCGTGGAATTGGTGTCGCCGTATACCAGCACGATGTCGGGTTTTTCTTCCAGTATGACGCGTTCCACGGCGATCAGCATCCGTCCCGTCATGTCGCCGTGGCTGCCGCCATGAATGTCCAGCTGGTATTTGGGCTTTTCCATCCCCAGCTCCTGGAAGAAGACATCGGACATGTTGGCATCGAAATGCTGCCCGGTGTGCACGACGACCTCTTCCAGCCCGTCAGTCTGTGCGATGGCCGCGGATACCACGCTGGCCTTGATGAATTGGGGCCGCGCGCCCAGTACGGTCAGAATCTTTTTCATGCTTGGTTGGACAGTGCGTCGCGCAGGGTATTGACGATGAAGTCCTGTGTGTCGGTGTCCAGATCTGGGTGCATCGGCAGGCTCAACACCTGTTGCGCCAGCTCATCGGACACGGGCGTGGCGCCTTCCACGGCAAATTGCTGGTAAGCTGGCTGGGCATGGATCGGCCGTGGGTAATGCACCGCGGTCGGGATGCCGGCAGCCTTCAGCGCTGCACTTACTTGGTCTCGGTTGGGCACCATGACTGTGAACTGCGCCCACACGCTGGTGCGGTCCGGCCGCACGGTGACCGTTCGCGCCCCGCCCGGCAGGTCGGCCAGCAGTTCCTGGTAGCGGGCGCCGATCTTGATGCGCTGTTCGATTTCCCAGTCGAATCGTTCCAGTTTGCCCAGGACGACGGCGCATTGCAGCGTGTCCATGCGTCCGCCCACGCCTACGCGCGTGTGGTAGTAGCGCCCCGACTGCCCATGCACGCGTATTTCTCGCAGCGCTTGCGCGAGGTCGTCATCGTCGGTGAAGACCGCGCCGCCGTCGCCGTAGCAGCCCAGCGGCTTGCTCGGGAAAAAGCTTGTACAGCCCAAGGTCGATAGGTGGCAGCTTTTGCGGCCCTTGTAGGTGGCGCCAAAGCTCTGCGCGGCATCTTCGATGACCGGGATGCCGTGTTTGGCGGCGATGGCGTTCAGTTCGTCCATGTCGCCGCATTGGCCGTAAAGCGACACTGGGATGATCGCCTTGGTGCGCGGCGTGATGCGCGCCTCCACCTGGCTGACGTCGATGTTGCAGGTGTCGCGCTCGACGTCGACGAACACCGGCTTGGCGCCCAGCAGCACGATGACCTCGGCCGTGGCGATGAAGGTAAACGACGTGGTGATGACTTCGTCGCCGGGCTGGATGCCCAGCGCCATCAGCGACATCAGCAGCGCCTCGGTGCCGGATGCGACCGTAATGCAGTGGCGCGCTCCGGTGTAGGCCGCCAGGGCGTTTTCCAGCTCCTTGACCTCCGGTCCCATGATGTACTGGCCGTGGTCCAGCACCTTTTGGATGCGTGCGTTGATGGGTTCACGCAGGGCTTGGTACTGCTTCTTGAGGTCAATGAATTGCATGGACGCGCAACTTGCAAGAAAAAAGAAGGACAAAACCCGGAAGGACTCCGGGCTGCGTTTTTTAGGCGGGTTGGCAGACGCCGTCGCGCAACAGGTAGCGCTCGCCGGTCTCGGGGCAGGTGGCTTCGCCCTCGCCGGTCAGGGGCAGGTCCAGGCGTACGCCGTGCCGGCTCATCCAGCCGACTTGCCGGGCGGGCACGCCGACCATCAGGGCAAAGTCCGGTACGTCCCGGTTGACCACCGCGCCGGCGCCGACGAAGGCATAGCGCCCGATGGTGACGCCGCACACGATAGTGCAATTGGCACCCAAGGTTGCGCCTTGCCGTACCAAGGTGTTGCGATATTCGTGCTTGCGCTCGACGGCCGCGCGCGGGTTATATACGTTGGTGAACACCATGCTGGGGCCGCAGAACACGTCGTCTTCCAGTGTGACGTTGTCGTAGACGGATACGTTATTCTGGATTTTGACGCGGTCGCCGATGCGCACGCGGTTGCCCACGAACACGTTTTGGCCCAGCGAACAGTTGCGGCCGATGACCGCGCCGCCGCACACGTGCACCCAGTGCCAGATGCGGGTGCCTTCGCCGATTTGCGCGCCATCGTCGATGATGGCCGATTCGTGCACCTGCATGTCAGTGGTCCAGCGGAAGCGGGATGCGCACGCCGTCTCGTGCCGACCGGTAGATTGCCGTCAGCAGCGCCAGGGAATGCAGGCCCTCGCGGCCGTCGGTTTCCGGCTCGGCTTCGCCGCGCAGGGTGCTGATGACGTTGTCGTAGTACAGGGGGTGGCCGAAACCATAGACCGAGGTGGTCTCGTAGCTGGCGTCGCGAATCTTGGCGTCATCGGGGTGTTCGTCGGCGAATTCCCAGTGCTCGATCTTGTTGACCGCAACGCCGCCGACGCGCACGGTGCCTTTTTCGCCCAGGATGGTGATGGAGCCTTCCAGGTTCTTGGGGTAGGTCAGCATGGTGACGTTGATTGACCCCATTGCACCGTGGCGCCAGCGCAGCGCCGCCACGCCGGTGTCCTCGGCCTCGATGCGGCGCGCAAGCGTGCCGGTATAGGCGTAGACGCTATCGACCGGGCCAATCAGCCAGTCCAGCAGGTCCACGTAGTGGCTGGCCTGGTTCATGAATGCGCCGCCGTCCCATTCCCACTTGCCGCGCCACTTGGCCGCGTCGTAGTACTCTTGCGGCCGGGTCCAGAAGACGTTGACGGTGACCATGTAAATCCGGCCGAAGCGGCCCGAATCGATCGCCTTCTTGACCAGCTGCAGCGTGGCGTTTCGGCGGTTTTGCTTGACCACGAACAGCCGCACGCCGGCGTCGTCGCAGGCCTTGACCATGCGTTTGCCGTCTTCCCAGCGCGTGGCCATGGGCTTTTCGCTGATGACGTGCCGGCCGGCCTGGGCGGCTTCGATGGCCTGCCAGGGATGCAGGCCCGACGGCGTGGCCAGGATCACCGCATCCGCGCAGCCTTGGGCAAGCAGCTCGGTCAATGAAGAGAAGGGCCGCGCGCCGCCGCTTGCTTCGACGGCTTGCTTCAGTGCCTCAGGATTGGTGTCGCAGACTTCGACGAGTTCGGCGCGGTCAGAATGCTGCGCGATGGCGCCGATGTGGTTCTTTGATATGCGGCCGCATCCCACCAGGGCAAAACGAATCTTGCGGTCGACGATCGGGGTATAGACCATGTGTTAGTTAAGTTTGCAGCGTTGAATGGTGTGCAGCCTCAAAGGGCAGTGGCCAGCGCCGTATATTATGTTTATAGAAAAGCTTCTCGTTATCGATTTTTGCCTAAAAATTCTGGCCGATTGTAATCTGCCGGACGACCAACTGTAATCAATGGCCCAGAACATTCTCATTGTTCGCACCTCCTCGCTAGGCGACCTGGTGCACATGCTGCCGGCCATCTCCGATATCGCTTGTCACAATCCGGGTGCCCGCATCGACTGGTTGGCCGAAGAAGCCTTTGCCGAAATCCCCAGCTGGCACCCGGCCGTGTCCGAGGTCATCCCCGTCGCCCACCGCCGCTGGCGCAAGGCGTGGTGGTCGGCGCAGGCACGTGCCGAGCGCGCTGCCTTGCGCCGGCGCCTGCGCGCCGTGACGTATGACGTGGTGTTGGACATGCAGGCCTTGCTCAAGTCCGTGTGGTTGGTGCGCCAGGCGCGCGGGGTCAAGCATGGGCTGGATTGGAAGTCCGCGCGTGAGCCGTTGGCCTCGCTTTTTTATGACGTCAAGCACCGTGTGGAGTTTTGGCAGCCGGCGGTGACGCGCCAGCGCGAGCTGGCGTCCTTGGCCTTTGGCTACCGCTACGAGGGCGAGCCCGATTTCGGCCTGCAGGCGTTTGCGCGCAAAGCGCAGGGCGCAGGCGAGCCGTACGCCGTCATCATGCCGTCGGCCAGCCGCGACGACAAGCTGTGGCCCGAAGACGATTGGCAGGCGGTGTTCGACCAGTTGCAATCGGCAGGCTTGGGCCTGCGCTTGTTGGCCGGCAATGCGGTGGAAACCCAGCGCGCGCAGGCGCTGGTCGCGGGCAGGGATAATGCGCAGGTGATGCCGCGCATGTCTTTGACCGATATTGCCCATTTGCTGGCGGGCGCCCGCCTGATGGTGGGGCTCGACAGCGGGCTGACCCATTTGTCGGCCGGCTTGGGCCGGCCGACCATCGGGATCTACAAGGCGTCCACGCCGGTCCGCACGCCCCTGGTGGGGCCGTCTTTTACCGCCAGCCTGGGCGACCGCGGCGCGCCGCCTTCGCGCGACGCCGTGCTGCGCGCGGTGGAGCAGGCCTTGGCGCATCCTGTATGACCCGCGCGTTCTATACCATCTGCCTGCGCGCCCTGGCCCCCGTCCTGTGGCTGTGGATGGCCTTGCGCGCGCGCAAGGCGGGCGGCGAATGGGGCATCCTGGCGCCGGAGCGTTTCGGTCGCCATGCGCTGCCGCCGGGCTTGCGCAATCCGGTCTGGGTGCACGCGGTCAGCCTGGGCGAGACACGCGCGGCCTTGCCCTTGGTGCAGGCCCTGCTGGACCGCGGCTTGCCGGTATTGCTGACGCATACGACGGCCACGGGCCGGCAGGAAGGGGCACGCCAGTTTGCCGCCGCGATCGCCCGCGGGCAGCTGCGCCAGACGTGGTTGCCTTACGACTTTCCGCAGGCGGCGCGCCGGTTCCTGAAGCATTTCCAGCCGCGCTGCGGGGTGCTGATCGAGCGCGAGGTCTGGCCCAACCTGCTGGCTGAGGCGCGTCTGGCCGGCATCCCCATGGTGCTGGCCAGCGCCCGGTTTTCGCAGTCATCGCTACGCCAGGCGGGTTGGATGGGCGGCTTGCTGCGCGAGGCGCTGGGCGGGCTGCATGCGGTGCTGGCCCAGGGAGAGGATGACGCGCGCCGGCTCGAGCAGGCCGGCGCCCGGGCACCGCGCGTGGTGGGCAACCTGAAGTTCGACATGGCGATGCCTACGGCCGCGATGCAGGCCGGCATGCGCTGGCGCGCCCAGGCCGGGCGCCGGGTGATTGCGATTGCCAGCACGCGCGAAGGCGAAGACGAGATGTTCGTGCGCGCGCTGGCGCGGCTGCCGCAGGACGAGCCGCTGCTGGTCTGGCTGATCCCGCGCCATCCGCAGCGCTTTGACGCGGCCGCCGCCGCGCTGGAGGCGGCCGGCATCCCCTATGTACGCCGCTCGCTCGGCCAGGCCGAGCAGCCGCCCGCGCCGCCCGTGCGCGTGGTGCTGGGCGATACGCTGGGCGAGATGCCTTTCTACTACGCGACGGCCGAGGTCGCCATCGTGGCCGGCAGCTTTGCGCCGCTGGGCGGGCAGAACCTGATCGAGGCTTGTGCGGCCGGCACCCCGGTAATCGTCGGCCCCCACGTGCATAACTTTGCCGATGCGGTGCGAGATGCGGTCGCGGCCGGCGCGGCCTTGCAGGTCGCCGACGCCGACGCCGCCGTCCGGGCCGCGCGCGATTTGTTGGCCGATACGTCCCGGCGCGCCGCCATGGCCCAGTCCGCCCACCGCTGGATCGCCCGCCACCGCGGCGCCACCCTGCGGATCATGCAGGCTCTGCCGTTGTAGGCAGCCGCTGGCTGTTGGCAGCGGGCAGTGCGGCGCTGTCCGCCTGCTGGCCAATGCGGTCGAGAGCGGGGCATCAAGAAGCCCGGCGGACCGGCTTTGCGTCTTTTGACCCTGGTGGAAAAAAGGGGATGCAGGCCATTGCCTGATCGGGGCAGGCGGCCGTGCAGCCGTGAACGGTCAAAATTCCGATCCGGCCGGCCGGTCCCTTTGCACCGGTGGCTTACGTGCCGCCCGCACCCATGTTCGCGAACACGCTGTCGCCCCGCCCCACGGCGTAGTACCGCAGGCCCGCGCGCTTGGGCTCGGCGGGGTCGTACAGGTTGCGGCCGTCGACGATGACGGGTTGGCGCAGTTGCGAGGCCAACCACTGGAAATCCACCGCGCGAAATTGCTGCCATTCGGTGCAGATCGCCAGCGCGTCGGCGCCTGCCACGGCTTCTTCGCGGTTGGCAGCCAGGCGCAGGTCGTCGCGCTGGCCGTACAGGCGCTGCGTTTCTTTCATGGCCGCGGGGTCGTAGGCCTGTACGCGTGCCCCGGCCGCCCACAGGGCTTCCATCAGCACGCGGCTGGGCGCTTCGCGCATGTCGTCGGTGTTGGGCTTGAAGGCCAGCCCCCATATCGCGATGGTTTTGCCGCGCAACTCGCCCAGCGCGTGGCGCAGCTTGGCAAAAAGGATGTTCTTTTGCCGCGCGTTGACGCGGTCCACGGCGGCAAGCAGCTCCGGCTCGTAGCCGGCTTGGCGGCCCAGGTGCGCCAGCGCTTTCATGTCCTTGGGAAAGCACGACCCGCCGTAGCCGCAGCCAGCGTAGATGAAGTGATAGCCGATGCGAGGATCCGAGCCGATGCCGCGGCGCACGTGTTCGATGTCCGCACCCAGGCGCTCGGCTAGGTTGGCGATTTCGTTCATGAAGCTGATCTTGGTTGCCAGCATGGCGTTGGCGGCGTACTTGGTCAGCTCCGCCGAGCGCACGTCCATGAAGATCAGCTTTTCGCGGTTGCGGTTGTACGGCGCGTAGCATTCGCGCATGCGTTCGCGCACGTGCTCGGAATCGGTGCCCACGACGATGCGCGCCCCGCGCGTGAAGTCCTCGATGGCAGAGCCTTCCTTGAGGAATTCCGGGTTGGAGCACACGTCGAACCCGTGGCGGGCGCCGCGCTCGTCCAGGCTTTGGCGCAGCACGCGTGCGACCCGGTCGGCCGACCCCACCGGGACGGTCGATTTATTGATGACGATGCGGTAGCCGTCCATGTGGCGGCCGATGCCGCGGGCCACCTCCAGCACGTACTGCAGGTCGGCCGAGCCGTCTTCGCCTTGCGGCGTGCCCACCGCGATGAATTGCAGCTCGCCGAAGCGGGCGGCCTCTGCCGCGTCGGTGGTAAAGCGTAGCCGCCCTTCGGCATGGTTGCGCCGGACCATGGGCTCTAGGCCCGGTTCGTAGATGGGGATGTCGCCCTGCGACAGGCGCGCGATGCGGTCGGCGTCGACGTCCATGCACAGCACGCGGTGGCCGGCGTCGGCCAGGCAGGCCCCCGTGACCAGGCCGACATAGCCGGTGCCGTATACGACCAGATTCATGGGGGGCTTCTCCGCAGGCGATGGGGATGGAATGACGGCCAGGGGCGTCGCTGGCGACTCAATCCAGCATAGCAGCGCATGGCGTCAAAGAATGGGGCAAAGAGCGGCGCGCCGCACCCGCTAATTGCCGGATATTTGCGGGCGAGGCCGCCGGTCGGGCAAGGCATGCTACGGCTGCCGCAGCACGGTGACCGCGTCGGCATTCAGTTGTTGGGCCACGCGTCCGGGCGTGCGGCCGGCATCCGACGGCGGCGTGCCCAGCCAGCCGCGGCCGATGGCGAACACGACCACGTTGGCGGCAAGCAGCAGGAGAAAGAATGCGCGCATCGGTTGGGGAGGTGCGTGGCCCAAGGAAATGGCGGCAATGATAGCCGGATGGCGGGCCTTGGCAAAACGCGCCTACGCCTTGCCGGCCAGCGCGGCCAGGCCGTCCAGCACCGGATGGGCGAGCTCGTGCACAGGCGGCGGCGCCAGGCCACGGTGGCGGGCGGCATCGGCCAGCAGGCGCCGCGTTTCGTCCGCGACCAGGCTCCAGCCGCCGCCGCAGGCGTAGACCTCGGCTGGGGCGCCGTAGCGCTGCCAGGCGGCCAGCCATTGGCGCAAGATGGCGCCCGCTTGCGCGGCGGCCACACCCGAGGCGATGGCCTGCTGGGTGTCGACGGGAAAGGCCACGGCCGGGCCGCTGGCCAGCGGCAGGTTGGCGGTGCCGTGGGCAAGCGAGGCCAGCATCAGCGCGGGTCCCGGCAGGATGAGGCCGCCGGGAAAGACGTCGTCCGGGCCGATGAGGTCCACCGTCGTGGCCGTGCCGAAGCTGGCCAGCAGCGCCGGCCCGTGCCCGGGCTGCAGGCGGGCGCGCAGCCCCAATAGGCCGGCCCAGCGATCCGCGCCCAGCCGTGCCGGGTCGGCGTAGCCGTTGGCCAGGCCCAGCGCCTGGGCCACCGGCTGCTGCCATTGCAGGCGGCAGCCGTGGCGCGCCAATGCGGCATGCAGGGTGTTGCCCACCGATTCGCCCGCGACGTTCACACCCAGCGCGGCTGCCGGCGCCGCGGGCAGGCTTTGCAGCCACGGCGCCAGGGGAGCGAGCCACGCGGCGTGCGCGCCTGCGTCGTTCAAGTCCGCTTGCCCTGCACGGAGCTGTCCGGCGCGGGGGGCGGCGTCCTGCGTGGCGCGCTCAGCCGCGCGCGATTGCCCGTGTGCCAGGACCAGCGGCTGCGTTTCGCGCCTGCCGGTGGCGGGATCGACCCAACCCAACTTGACCCGGCTGTTGCCCGCGTCGACCAGAACGATAGGAGCCGCGTCCATCACGCCTGCGCCCGTATGGAGATTTCGCCGACGGAGATGGGGCGGTGTTGCGTGCCGTCGGCCACGAGCAGTCTGCCATGCGGGTCCACGCCGCACGCCGGGCCGGACAGCACGATGCGGCCGTCGTCGATGACGTCGACCGTGCGGCCGGCAAGCGCATCGACGCGGTCGAACCGGCCGGCAAAGGCCGAAAACCCCTCGCGCTCGTAGGCTTGCACCGCGGTGTGCCAGGCGGCGGCGCACGCTGCGGCCACGGCCGCCAGCGGCGGGTGCTCGCCGGCCGGCAGCGTCGCCGTGACCTGCGACCAGTCCGCGACGGCGCGACCCAGCCGTCGCGACAAGTCTGCCGCGCCACGAAGGTTCACGCCCATGCCGATGACAGCGACGAATGCATCGCCGCCTTGCGCGCTGCGCACCGTTTCGACCAGTACGCCGGCGAGCTTGGCGCCGTCGAACTGCACGTCGTTGGGCCATTTCATGGCCAGGCGCGGCGCCGCGGCGGCCCCGGCAAGTTGGCGCAGGGCTTCGCAGGCGGCGATGCCGGCCGCCGGCGACAGGCCGGACAGCCGGCTGGCCGGCACGCGCAGGGCGAACGCGCACGACATCATCAGCGCATCGCCGGGCGCGTTCTGCCAGCTGCGCCCAGCGCGCCCGCGCCCGGCCTGCTGCAAGTGCGCGCCCAGCAGCCAAGGCAGCGCAGGCGCGTCGGCGCTGCGCGCGCGCGCGAGCAAATCGGCATTGGTCGAGCCGGTAACGGGCAGCCAGGCGATGTCGCCGAATCCGGGCAGGGCATCGCGCAGGGCCGCCTGCATCGCATGCGGCTCGGGCAGGCAGGCGGGGGCGGTCATGGCGCGATTGTAGACACGCGCCGGCCCGGTCCGGGGCTGCCTCATTCGCGGGCTGCTTCGCGGGCCGTATCATTGGGGCTTTTCGTTGCGGTCCATCCGACGAACATCCATGCCTGCCAAGAACGAAACCTACGCCGGCCGGGCCGGCGTCATCGATTGCGCCCTGGACTGGCCCGAAGGCGAACCCACCGGCTGGGCGCTGGTCCTGCATCCGCATCCGCTGCACGGCGGCGCACGCGACAACAAGGTCGTGACGACCATCGCGCGGGCTTGCACCCAGCTGGGGATGGTCGCGGTGCGCCCGGATTTCCGCGGTGTGGGCAAGTCCGAAGGGCAGTTCGACCAGGCGCGCGGCGAGACCGAGGACATGCTCGACCTGGTGGCGCAGTTTCGCGAGCGCCATCCCGGGCCAGCGGGCGGCCGCTGGGTGCTGGCCGGGTTTTCCTTCGGCACGGCGGTGGCCGCGCAGCTGTACGCCACGCTGGCCGAGCAGGGCCAGCCGCTGCCGGATGCCGTGGTGCTGGCCGGCCCCGCGGTGCGGCGCTTCCAGTTTCGCGACGTGCGCCTGCCGGCCGACACCTTGCTCATCCACGGCGAGCAAGATGAAGTGGTGCCGCTGGCCGAGGCGTCCGAATGGGCCGAAAGCCTCGGCTTGCCGGTGACCGTGGTGCCGCAGGCCTCGCATTTCTTCCATGGCAAGCTGATCGAGCTGCGCGACCTGGTCACGCAGGCGATCAAGCGCTGAATCGGCCTGCGGGGCAGGGGCGTGCACCGCACGTTGCGCCAGGCTTTTGGGCGCGCCGCTGCCGTTGCGCCGTCGCCGCCGGTAATCATGCAATGTTTCGCGCCAATCGGTTGCATGCCGTTGCTGACGAAACGGAAGCCGGGAACCGTTTTTGCATTTTGGTGTCCGATCGGCTGCCTATAATTGGCGTCCAATGACGCAGCGGCCGGCCTGCCCGGCCGCTTTGCTTACCATTCCAGGCTGATATGACCCGTTTCCCCGCACTTGCCCTGTTGTCCGCTGCATCGCGCCGCCGGCTTGCCGGCTGCGTGCTCATGCTGCTTCCCGCGTTTGCGGGCGTCCATGCCCAGACAGCCCACCCCGAGCAGTCGCCCGGCTCGTCCTCGCCGGCCACGGCGCCCGGGGCAGCCGCCACGCCCGTGACCGTGGTCGAGGTGTCTCCGGTGCCGGCGCCGACCATCGCCGCGCGCGCCTGGATTTCGGTGGATGTCAACAGCGGCCAGGTGCTGGCGGCGTCGAATCCCGACATGCGGATCGAGCCGGCCTCCCTGACCAAGATCATGACGGCCTACGTGGCCTTCAACGCACTCAAGGAAAAGCGCATCACGCTGGAGCAGCAGGTTTCTGTATCCGAAGCCGCGTGGCGCACGGGCGGGTCGCGCATGTTCATCGAGCCGCGCAAGCCCGTGACCGTCGACCAGCTGTTGCAGGGCGTGATCGTGCAGTCGGGCAACGATGCGTCGGTGGCGATCGCCGAGGCCGTTGCCGGCAGCGAGGCCACCTTTGCCACGCTGATGAACCAGGAGGCAGAGCGCCTGGGCATGAAGAACAGCCACTTCGTCAATGCCACGGGCCTGCCTGATCCGCAGCACACGACCACCGTGCGCGACCTGGCCACGCTGGCCACGCGCCTGGTGCAGGACCATCCCGACTACTACCACTACTACAAGCAGCGCGAGTTCACGTACAACAACATCACCCAGGCCAACCGCAACCGGCTGCTGTGGGCCGATCCCTCGGTCGACGGCATGAAGACCGGCCACACCGAAGCCGCCGGCTACTGCCTGGTGGCCACCGCCTTGCGGGGTGACCGCCGCGTGCTGACCGTGCTGGTGGGCGCCGACAGCGAAGCCACCCGCGCCGAGGAAAGCCTCAAGCTGCTGAACTGGAGCTTCCAGAACTTCGACACCGTGCGCCTGTTCGGCAGCGACCAGCCGGCCGTCCAGGCCCGCGTCTGGGAAGGCAAGACCGAGGTGGCCAAGCTGGGGCCCGCGCAGGCTGTGTGGATCACCGTCCCGCGCGGCCGCGCCAATGACGTGCAGCCGGTGGCCCAGCGCACCGACCCGCTGGTCGCGCCGCTGAAGCAGGGCCAGCAAGTCGGCACCGTGGCCTTCTCGCTGGAGGGCAAGCCGCTGCGCGTGGAAAAGCTCGTCGTGCTCGAAGACGTCGAGCGCGCCGGCTTCTTCGGCCGCATCGCCGATACGGTGCGCCGCTGGCTGCAGTAGGGGCGTCTCGCACCGGCCGGCGTCATGTTTTACAGTAGATGACTGGATATCAGATGGGGGCGGGCGTTTGGCGCCCGCCTCGTTTTTTGCGCTAAGGAGTCTTCGGTGATCATCCCCGGCGTGGATCCGAATTCCACGGTTTATCTCAATGGCGAGTTCTTGCCGGTCGGCCAGGCGCGGGTGTCGGTGCTGGACCGCGGGTTCATTTTCGGCGACGGCGTGTATGAGGTCGTGCCGTGCTACCGCGGCAAGCCCTTTCGCATGGCCGAGCACCTGGCGCGGCTGGCGCGCAGCCTGAAGGCGCTGCGCATCGACTCGCCGCTGGACGACGAGGGTTGGAAGGACCTGGTGCTGAAGCTGGCCGAAACCGGCCCCCGGCCCGACAGCATCATCTACCTGCAGGTCACGCGCGGCGCGGCCAAGCGCGACCACGCCTTTCCCGCCGGGCCCGTCCAGCCCACGGTGTTCGGCATGGCCAGCCCCTACACGCCGCCCGGCCGCGAGCAGCGCGAACAAGGCCTGTCGGTCATCGGCATCGAAGACGAGCGCTGGCTGCGCTGCGACATCAAGTCGGTTTCGCTGCTGGGCAACGTGCTGGCCCGCCAGCAAGCGGTCGATGCCGGCGTCGACGAAGTGGTGCAGTTCCGCAATGGCTACCTGACCGAAGGGTCGTCCAGCAATATCTGGGTGGTGTCCAAAGGCCGGCTACTGGCGCCCGTGCCCAACCACCTGATCCTGGAAGGCATCCGCTATGGCGTCATGGCCGAACTGGCCGCCGAAGCCGGCGTGCCGTACGAATCGCGCCCGGTCTCGCGCCAGGAAGTCTACGAGGCCGACGAGCTGATGGTGACCTCGGCCACCAAGGAAGTGCTGCCCATCGTGCGCCTGGATGGACGCCTGGTCGGCACGGGCAAGCCCGGCCCGGTTTATGCCAAATTGCGTGCCGGCTATGATGCCCGGATCGCTGCGCTGTAGGGCAGGGCATTGGCCATGCAACAACCGCCCCGGATTCCCCCCGAAGAATCCCTGATCGAATACCCTTGCGACTTTCCCATCAAAGTCATGGGCCGCAATCATCCGCAGCTGGCCCAGGTCTTGACCGAGGTCGTGCTGCAGTTCGATCCGGGATTTGATCCGGCCACGGTCGAGATGCGCGCCAGCCGCGGTGGCAACTACATCGGCCTGACCTTTACCGTGCGCGCCATCTCGCGCGAGCAGCTCGACAACCTATACCGGGCGCTGCACGGCCACCCCATGGTGTCGGTCGTCCTTTGACGGATAGCACGCGCATGGCCGCCGCCGCGCCGATCGCCGCACCCGCCGTCAAATGGCTGTCCCGGCCGGCCGATTACCTGCCCGTGTGGCAGGCCATGCGCGACTTCACCGACGCCCGCGGCCCCGGCACCCCAGACGAAATCTGGCTGGTCGAGCACAGCCCGGTCTATACCCTGGGCCAGGCCGGCCTGGCCGAACACGTCCTGGCCCCCGGCGACATCCCCCTCGTGCGCACTGACCGCGGCGGCCAGGTCACCTACCACGGCCCGGGCCAGGTCGTGGCCTACGGACTGATCGACCTGCGCCGCGCCGGCTTGTTCGTGCGCACTTATGTCGAGCGCATGGAAGATGCCGTCATCGACACCCTGGCCGCCTTCGGCATCGCCGGCGCCTGCCGCAAGCCCGGCGCCCCCGGCGTCTACGTGCCCGAAAGCGGCGATTTGGCCAAGATCGCCGCGCTGGGCATCAAGGTGCGCAACGGCTGCGCCTACCACGGCGTGGCGCTGAACGTGGCGATGGACCTTAAGCCCTTTGCCGGCATCAACCCCTGCGGATACGCGGGATTGCGCACCGTCGACATGGCCAGCCGCGGCGTGGCCGCGGACCTCGTCGAGGTCGGCGAGGCACTGGCGCGCAATTTGGTGCGGCGGTGTGGGTTGGGGCAGGGTTAGACTGCGCTGGCCTGAGCCATTGGCATCGGCCAATCTTGGGCGGACCATTTGTCCAGACAAACTCATAAACATTACAAAGAGGGTCGGTATGGAGGTCGTGACTGTTGGGCCGAAGCGGTACCGATTCAGCTTCGGGCGCTATCTGGAAGACTTTGAGGTCGGCGCAGTGTACGAGCATCGACCTGGCCGCACGTTGACGGATGCGGACAACATCCAGTTCTCGCTGTTGCAAGCAGGCCGACGCCGTGTTCAATAACCTGCGCGGTGATCTGCCCGGCCGGCTTGGCCTGACG
>CALEQZ010000011.1 GCA_937908115.1 uncultured Alcaligenaceae bacterium
CTGCGCTGCGGCAAGTGCAAGCCGGTGTGCGCCACGCACGTGCCGCGCGCCAACCTGCTGTACAGCCCGCGCAACAAGATCCTGGCCACCTCGCTGCTGATCGAGGCCTTCCTGTACGAGGAGCAGACCCGCCGCGGCGTCAGCCTCAAGCACTGGGAGGAATTCGAGGACGTCGCCGACCACTGCACCGTCTGCCACAAGTGCTACACGCCCTGCCCGGTGGACATCGACTTTGGCGACGTGTCCATGAATATGCGTGCGCTGCTGCGCCGCATGGGCAAGAAGTCCTTCAACCCTGGCACCGCCGCGGCCATGTTCTTCCTCAACGCCAAGGACCCGGCCACCATCAACGCCACGCGCGCGGCCATGGTCGGCGTGGGCTACAAGGTGCAGCGCATGGCCAGCGACCTGCTGGCCAAAGTCGCGCGCAAGCAAACCGAGGCGCCGCCGGCCACCGTGGGCAAGCCGCCCATCCGCGAGCAGGTCATCCACTTCGTCAACAAGAAGATGCCTGGCGGCCTGCCCAAGCAAAGCGCGCGCAAGCTGCTCGACATCGAAGACCCCAACTACGTTCCCATCATCCGCAACCCCCAGACGACCACCGTCGACAGCGAGGCCGTCTTCTACTTTCCCGGCTGCGGATCGGAGCGCCTGTTCTCGCAGGTGGGGCTGGCCACGCAGGCCATGCTTTGGCACGCCGGCGTGCAAACCGTGCTGCCGCCCGGCTACCTATGCTGCGGCTATCCGCAGCGCGGCAACGGCATGACCGACAAGGCCGAGAAAATCATCACGGATAACCGGGTGCTCTTTCACCGCGTGGCCAACACGCTGAACTACCTGGACATCAAGACCGTGGTGGTCAGCTGCGGCACCTGCTACGACCAACTTGCCGGATACGAATTCGACAAGATCTTCCCCGGCTGCCGGCTGATCGACATCCACGAATTCCTGCTCGAGAAAGGCATCAAGCTCGACGGCGTGCAGGGCGTGCGCTACATGTACCACGACCCCTGCCACACCCCGATGAAGCTGCAGGATCCGATGAAGACCGTGCGCTCGCTGGTGGGCGAGGGCGCGATAAAGTCCGACCGCTGCTGCGGCGAATCGGGCACGCTGGCCGTCACGCGGCCCGACATCTCCACCCAGGTGCGCTTCCGCAAGCAGGAAGAACTGGCCAAGGGCATGAGCGCCGTGCGCGGCGACGGCTACGACGGCAAGGTCAAGGTGCTGACGTCCTGCCCGTCCTGCCTGCAAGGGCTGTCACGCTATCAGCAGGACACCGGCGCCCAGGCGGACTACATCGTGGTCGAAATGGCCCGCCACATCCTGGGCCCCGATTGGATGCAGGACTATGTCCGGCAAGCCAATGCGGGGGGGATTGAGAGGGTGTTGGTATAGGCTTTTCAAGCCGCGCGCATCCAAGACCTGCAAGAATCGGATACCGGTTCCCATGCCTGCCCAGGGTATAACCCCTTGATGGCGCGGCGCGCAATGCGCCGCCGCAACCGGGAGCCGCGATGTCCGACCTGGTGCTTGCCCGCCCAGAGGGCCTGTATTGCCCGCCTGGCGATTTCTACATCGACCCCTGGCGGCCGGTGCCGACGGCGGTGATCACGCACGGCCATTCCGACCATGCCCGGTCGGGCATGGGCTGCTACCACGTCAGCGCCGACGGCCTGCCCATTTTGCGCTGGCGGCTGGGCGAACAGGACTATCGCGTGCACGAGTACGGCGAACCGTTCATCCTGGGCCGTGCGCGCGTGTCGCTGCATCCGGCGGGACATGTGCTGGGCTCGGCGCAGGTGCGGATCGAGGCCGAAGGCCGGGTGTGGGTGGTGTCGGGCGACTACAAGCGCCAGGCCGACCCGACCTGCCGGCCCTTCGAAGTCGTGCGCTGCGATACCTTCATCACCGAGGCGACTTTTGGGTTGCCCATCTACCGCTGGCCGGACGCGTCAGAGGTGGCGCGCGAGATCGTGCAGTGGCGTGACCATTGCGCCGCACGCGGCGAAGCGGCCATCGTCTACTGCTACGCGCTGGGCAAGGCGCAACGCTTGCTCGCGGAGCTCAAGCCGTACATGGACCGCCCGGTTTACTTGCACGGCGCGATCGCATCGGGCGTGGCGGTCTACCGGCAGGCAGGCATCGAGATGGCCGATACCTGCTTGGTGGGCGATGCGGATGCGGCGCCTGCGGACAATGGCTACGCCGGCGAGCTGATCCTGGCCCCGCCGTCGGCGGCGGGCAGCCCTTGGTTGCGGCGGTTTCGCCGCGCCCAGCAAGGCTTTGCATCGGGCTGGATGCGCCTGCGCGGCAATCGGCGGCGCCGAAATTTGGACCGCGGTTTCGTATTGTCCGACCACGCGGATTGGCCGGCCTTGCTGCAAACCATCGGCCAGACCGGCGCCTCGCGCGTGATCGCCACGCACGGCGACACCCATGCGCTGGTGCGTACCTTGAACGAGTCCGGGGTGGCCGCCCATGCATTGGCCACGCCGTTTGGCGACGAAGCCTAAACCGGGGGCGCTGGTCGATGAAGCGATTTGCGGCGCTATACCAGGAACTCGACCGCTCGACTGCTACGTTGGACAAGCGCGCGGCGCTGATCGCCTACTTCAGGCTGGCGCCGCCGCGGGATGCGGCCTGGGCGCTGTACTTGTTTTCGGGCGGCAAGGTGGGTGGTGCGGGGCGCAAGATTGCTGCGTCGACCGAGCTTCGCGCCTGGGCTGCACAGGCGACCGGTACACCGCCGTGGTTGGTGGATGCCTGCTATGACCAGGTCGGCGATTTGGCCGAAACGCTGGCGCTGCTGGTTCCCGATCCGTGCGCACCGGCGCCGGCGCTTGGCCTGGCCGACTGGATCGAAAACGTCCTGCTGCCGGTGGCCAACCGCGATGCTGACGAGCGCCGGCAGGTCGTCATTGCGGCTTGGCAGGGGCTGGACTTTGCCGGGCGGCTGGTGTTGAACAAGCTCTTGACTGGCTCGCTGCGGGTAGGCGTGTCGCAGCGGACGGTGCAGCAGGCGCTGGCAGAAATGTCGGGCTTGCCGATTGCGCGGATCGCCCAGCGCATGCTCGGGCCGTGGTCGCCCAGCGAGGTGTTTTTTCGCGATTTGCTCGAACCCGGGGAGCTGCCGTCCGATCGTCGCCAACCTTATCCGTTTTTCCTGGCCTCGCCGCTGGAGGGTGGTCCGACCGGCCTTGGCCCCATAGCCGATTGGCTCGTCGAATGGAAGTGGGACGGCATCCGGGTGCAGCTGATCAAGCGCGACGGCGAGGTGGCGCTGTGGTCGCGCGGCGAGGAGCGCTTGGACGGCAGGTTTCCCGAGGTTGAAGCCGCCGCGGCCGCGTTCGGCGCGGACGGCGTGTTGGATGGCGAATTGCTGGCCTGGCGCGACGGCGACGATGGCCCTTTGCCCTTTGCGGCGTTGCAGACGCGCATCCAGCGGCGCAAGCCGGGGCCCAGGTGGCTGGCTCACGCGCCCGTGCGGCTGCTCGCCTACGACCTGCTCGAAATCGACGGCAACGACTTGCGCGGGCAGCCGCTGCGTGAGCGTCGCCGCTTGTTGGAAGCGTTGCTGCGCGGCCAAGCTGACCCCCGCATCGCGGTTTCACCCCTGTTGTCGCCTGCCGGCTGGGATGCGGCCGACGCGCTGCGCCGGACCTCGCGCGAACGTGGGGTGGAAGGATTCATGCTCAAGCGCGCCGCCTCACCGTATCGCAGCGGCCGGGTGCGCGGAGATTGGTGGAAGTGGAAGATCGACCCGCTGACCATCGACGCGGTCCTGCTCTACGCGCAGCGCGGCCATGGCCGGCGTAGCACGCTGTACACCGATTACACCTTCGGCGTGTGGCAGGGCGACACGCTGGTGCCCGTGGCCAAGGCGTATTCAGGCCTGGATGACAAGGAAATCCTGGCCTTGGATCGCTGGCTGCGCGCGCATACGATGGATCGTTTCGGGCCCGTGCGCGCCGTCGAGCCGGTACAGGTGTTCGAACTCGGTTTCGAAGCGGTCAACGTGTCCAATCGCCACAAGTCCGGTGTGGCGCTGCGGTTTCCGCGCATCCTGCGCTGGCGCCGCGACAAGCCGGCGGCACAAGCCGACCGGCTGGACACCTTGAAGGCGATGGCACGATGAGGCGGACCCGGCGCACCTGGGACGGGCCGTTGATTCAATGGTTTGCGGCGCGCGGCTGGAAACCCGCGCGCTTTCAGCGCGAAGTATGGCGACGCTACCTGGGTGGACAGTCAGGGCTGTTGCATACGCCGACTGGCAGCGGCAAGACGCTGGCGGCGATCGGCGGGCCCTTGTTGCAGGCGTTGGCCGATGACGGCAGCGCGGGCGCTGTGCCTACAGGTGCCGGGCCGCACGTGCTGTGGGTCACGCCGCTGCGCGCGCTGGCCGTCGACACGACGCAGGCCTTGTCGCAGTTGGTCAAGGACGTCGGCCTGCACTGGACCGTGGCCATGCGCACGGGCGACGCTGGCGCCCGGGACAAGCGGCTGGCGCGGCAGGGCAAGGCCGAGGTGCTCGTGACCACGCCGGAATCCCTTGCCTTGCTGCTGTCGTACGCGGATGCGCCGGCGCGGTTTCAAGTCCTGCGCTGCATCGTCGTCGACGAATGGCACGAATTGCTCGGCAGCAAACGCGGCGTCCTGCTTGAGTTGTGCCTGGCACGCTTGCGACGGTTGTCCGCCGGCGTGTTGACCTGGGGCCTGTCGGCGACCCTCGGCAACTTGCAGCAGGCGCGTGAAGTGTTGCTGCCCAACGCGCCAGATGCGGCGATGGTGTCCGGCGTGCGACCCCGCAAGGTGCGCATCGCCACGTTGCTGCCCGATGGCGGCCGCAACCTGCCGTGGGCCGGACATTTGGGTTTGACCTTGTTGCCGCAAGTGTTCAAGCACGTGTTCCGGACGCGCACCAGCCTGCTCTTTACCAACACCCGCGCGCAGGCCGAGCTGTGGCATCGGGCGCTGGCCTCGGTCTGGCCGGAAGACCTGTCGACGCTCGCCTTGCACCACGGCTCGCTGCAGTCCAAGTTGCGCGCTGAGGTCGAGCAGGGGCTGCGCGCGGGTCGCGTTCGCTGCGTGGTGGCGACCTCCAGCCTGGACCTGGGCGTCGATTTCCCGACGGTCGATCAGGTGCTGCAGGTCGGCAGCCCCAAGGGCGCCGCGCGGCTGCTGCAGCGCGCCGGCCGCGCGCGGCATCGCCCAGGCGAATCGGGCAGCGTTTTGTGCGTGCCCGCGCAAGCGCTGGAACTCGTCGAGTACGCCGCTGCCCGGCGCGTCATTGCCCGGGGAGAAATCGAGGCGCGCACGCCGCTGCGCGGCTGCCTGGACGTGTTGGCCCAGCATGCGGTCACGCTCGCGTTGGGCGGCGGCTTCGACCCTGACGCGCTCTACGGCGAGGTGCGCAATACCCACGCCTTTGCGGGCCTGGACCGATGCGATTGGCAGGCGGTGCTCGATTTCGTCACCCAGGGCGGGACGGCGCTGGCTGCGTATCCGGAATTCCGGCGCGTCACGCGCGACCCCGACGGCTGCTGCCGCGTGCATGACCGCCGCGTGGCCTTGCGCCATCGCCTGTCGATCGGCGTCATTACCGCCGATGGGGCCGTGTCGATCAAATACCTGCGCGGCGGCGAGCTCGGGTCGGTGGAAGAAAGCTTCGTGGCGCGGCTGCGGCCGGGCGATTGCTTCCAGTTCGCCGGCCGTACGCTGCAACTGGCGCGGTTGGAAGGGATGACCGCCTACGTACGGCGCGCCAAGACGAGCAGCGGCCCGGCGGCAACCTGGCAAGGCGGGCGCATGCCGCTGTCGACGCAGCTGGGCAAAGAGGTCGAGCAGCTGTTCGCCGATCCGGGCGACAGTCTGGAAATGCGCGCAGCCGCACCGTTGCTGCGGATCCAGCATGCTGCCGGCGCGATGCCCGGCAAGGATCGGCTGCTCGCGGAATGTGTCCGCACGCGACGCGGCATGCACTTATTTCTGTTTCCGTTCGCGGGACGCGCCGTGCACGAGGGCATGGCGGCGATCATGGCGCTGCGATGGGGCAGGCTGCAGGCCAACACTTTCTCGTACACCGTGAACGACTACGGCTTGATGCTCACGCTGTCCCTGCCGGCGCACCTCGACGAAGCGCTGCTGCGCCGCCTGCTCAGCCCGCAGGACATGGCCGGCGATCTGCGCGACGGCGTCAACCTGGGCGAGCTGGCGCGCCGGCAGTTCCGCGAGATCGCGCGCGTGGCCGGGCTGCTGACGCCGTCGCTGCCCGGCCGGCAGGCGCGCTCGCTGCGCCAGGTGCAGGCTTCCAGTGGCCTGCTCTACGACGTGCTGCGCCGCTACGACCCGGACCACCTGCTGCTGCAGCAGGCCGAGCGCGAAGTCTTCGAGCGCGAGCTGCAGGCCCCGCGGCTGGAGGCGGTGCTGCGCGACTGCCAGGCGCGTACGCTTGCGCTGATTGCGCCGCCTGCGTTGACCCCCCTGTCGTTTGCGCTTTGGACGGAAAGCCTACGCGGGCAGCTCAGTACCGAAACCTGGCAGGCGCGCGTGCGGCGTGCCGCAGAACAGTTGCAGGCGCGTTATGCACGGCTGGGGTGAGGGGGCGCTGCGCGTAGAGCTGGCCGGGGAACCGGTGTGCCTGCTGGCAGGGCGCGCCTTGTACTGGCCGGCACGCGACCGTCTGGTGATCGCCGACCTTCACCTGGGCAAGGGGCACGTCTTCCGGCGAGCTGGTATCGCCGTGCCGCGCGGAGCCACCCGCGACGACCTGGCCAGGCTGTCCGCCCTGTTGATGGCCACCCGTGCGCGCGAATTGTGGATAGTGGGCGACGTCCTGCACGGTCTGGCCTCGCAGGCGGGCTGGCGCGACGATTGGTCGCAGTGGCGGCAGGCGCATTCCGCGCTGGACGTCGCCGCGGTTGCCGGCAACCACGACCGCGCGCTAGACGGTGACGACCTAGGCCTATGCCAGCTGGGCCAAGCATATGCCGACGGCCCCTTCGTTTTCCGCCACCTGCCGCAGACTGACGCGCAGGGCCGCCACGTCATTGCCGGGCACGTGCATCCGAAGGCGCGTATGCCTGGCTTGCCGCGGACGTGGCCGGCCTTCTGGCTGCGACCGGGCATGACGGTGCTGCCTGCGTTTTCGGCCTTTACCGGTGGATACATGGTGCACCCCGGCGACGGCGCCGCGGTGGCGGTGTGCGTCGAAGGGTCGGTGGTCGCGGCCCTGGGCTGAAAGGCGCGGGTTGTCGAAGCGGCACGACGGCCCTTGGGCCGCGCATGCCTATCGGTCAGCTCATGGACTTTACGCGGGGCGATCGGATCGACGATGCGCCATGGCCAACAACTCGGCCAAGTGCACGGCGCGCCTGCCGGTCTCCTGCGCGATCTGCTCACGGCAGCTGAACCCATTGGTCAGGATGAAGGTATCGGCCGGCGCCTCGCGCACCGACGGCAGCAGGACCAGCTCGCCGACCCGTCTCGAGATGTCGACATGGTCGGGATGAAAGCCGAAAGAGCCGGCCATGCCGCAACAGCCGCTATCGAGCATCCGGGCCTTCGCGCCCATGGCTTGCAGCAAGGCCATGTCGCCCCGCGTGCCGAACAGCGATTTCTGGTGGCAATGCGCGTGGACCAGGACGTCGGCCTCAAAGCGCGGCGGGCGATATTGCCGGGCGTGCAGGAAGTCGCCCAGCAACCAGGTGGATGCGGCGATACGCTGCGCGCGTGCGTCGTCGGGAAACAGCTTGAGCATCTCATCCTTGAACACCGACAGGCAGCCCGGTTCCAAGCCGACGATGCCCTCGGGCGGAGCCTGACCGTCGGCGGGCGACTCCAACTGGCAGCCGACCACATCCAGTAGTTCCTGCAGCCTGGCTTTGGCGCGGTCCAGATAGCCGAAGTCGTACAACGGCCGACCGCAACACAAGGGGCGCGCGGGTAGCACGGCGTTGAAACCGGCATGTGCGAGCACTTCGACGGCGGCTTCGGCGATCTCCGGATGGAAGTGCTCGCAGAAGGTATCGACCCAAAGGATCACGCTGCCGCCGAACGGCGTCGCCTGGTTCCGATCGCGTTGGAGCATGCGCTTGCGGCGAAAGGGTTGGATGGCGAATCGCGGCAGGTTGCGCTGTCTGGCCACGCCGCCCACGGCCTGCGCCAGGCGGCGCAGGCCCGGTGTCTGCGTCAATAGGTTGGTCAGCCAGGGTAGGCGGCCCGCCCAGGGCGCCCATTCGCCGATCAGACCCATGCTCCACGCCTGGCGGGGGCGCGGGTGTTCCTGGTAGTAATGCGACAGGAATTCGGCTTTGTAGGCAGCCATGTCGGTGTGTGTGGGACAGTCGCTGCGACAACCCTTGCATGCCAGGCAGGTATCCAAGGCCGCCTTGACCTCACGGCTGTTCCAGCCCTGGGTGATCAGCTCGCCTTGCAGCATTTCCCACAGCAGGCGGGAACGGCCGCGCGTGGAAAAGCGCTCGTCCTTGGTGGCGCGATAGCTGGGACACATGGTGCCGCCCTTGCCGCTGCGGCAGCGGCCCATGCCGACGCAGCGTTCGATTGCCCGCTGGAAGCCGTCGCCTTCTGGGCTTCGGAAGGTCAAGCGGGTGTACGGCTTGACGATCTTGTAGTCTGGTCCCATGCGCAGGTGCTCATCGATGCGGAACGGATCGATAATCTTGCCGGGGTTGAGCTTGTTGCTGGGATCCCAGATGCGCTTGAACTCGCGCAGGCCCTGCATCAGCTCTTGACCGAACATGATTGGCAGGAACTCGGCCTTGGCGTGCCCGTCACCATGCTCGCCCGTCAGCGACCCGCCGCACGCCACCACCAGTTCAGCCGCCTCGCGCGTGAACGCGCGAAACCGGGCCACACCCTCGGGCGTGCCCAGGTCATAGGTGATGCGGCAATGCACGCACCCGTCGCCAAAATGCCCGAACATCGAAGTGCGGTAGCCATAGCGGTCGACCAGCGCCTGAAACCGCCGCAGGTAGTCGCCCAGGCGATGAGGGTCCACGGCCGCGTCCTCCCACCCCACCTTGGGGTCGGGGATGGCAGGGTCGATGGACAACTGTGTGGCAGACGCGCCGTTTTCCCGGATCGACCAGATGCGCTTTTGTAGGTCGGGGTCGGCGACGACCATGGCCGATGGAACCGGACTGGCGGGGCGGGCCAGGAAGTAGTCGCGCGCGGCTTCGGCTTGCTGCACTGCGCCCTGCCATGTGTCGTCGCCGAACTCCAGCATCACCCAGGCATCGCCGGCCGGCAGCAGGTCGATTTCGGCCTGGGCCAGCTTGCGTGCCTGCAATCCCCGGATGATCGCCCGGTCCAGGCCCTCGATGGCAATGGGCGCAAACTTCTGGTATTCGGGCACGGCATCGGCGGCCGCGTAAATGTCGGGAAAGCCGAGGACCAGCACCACGCGCTTGGATGGGCTTTTGACCAGGCGCACACGGGCACGCAGGATGATGGCGCAGGTGCCTTCGCTACCCACCAGCGCGCGCGCCACGTTAAAGCCATTCTCAGGCAGCAATTGGTCCAGGTTGTAGCCCGACACACGGCGCTTGATGTCGGGAAACTTGGCGCGGATGAGGTCGGCGTACTTGTCGCGCAAGTCGCGCAGCTTGGCGTAAATTTCCCCTTGTGGGCCGCCTCGGGCAATGATGCGCTCGAGCTCTGCTTCTGAAGTTGGCCCGCACCAGAAGCGTGCCCCATCGTAGGTCAGCACTTCCACCGCCTCGACGTTTTCCAGCGTCTTGCCGGCCATGACGGAGTGTGCGCCGCACGAGTTGTTGGCGATCATGCCGCCCAGCGTGCAGCGGCTGTGCGTCGAGGGATCCGGCGCGAAGGTCAGGCCATGGACTTCGGCGGCGTCGCGCAGGCTATCGCAAACCACGCCCGGTTGGACGATCGCGTAGCCTTGCCCGGGCTGTAAGTCCTCGATGGCGTCCAGATAAGGCGAAACGTCTATGACGACCGCGTTGTTGACGCTTTGACCGCACATCGAGGTGCCGGCGCCGCGCATCAGGATCGGGGCGCCATGGTCCCGGCAAATCGCGATGGCGGCAATCAGCTCGGCCTCCGACTTTGGTGTCAGCACGCCGATGGGGACCTGCCTATACAGGGAAGCATCGGCTGCATAAGCTGCGCGAAAGCCCGCATCGAAATGCGCCGAGCCGGGCAGGGCCTGTTCCAGCGCGCGGATGAGTGCGTCGGAGATGGAGGAGTTTTGCATGATTGCCGCTCGTGTTGCGTCGGGCGGGTCTGCTGTCGGGACCGGCCCGTTGCCTTTGGAATGACGGCATTTTCAGATTGGCAAAGCAAAGGCGCCAACGGATAATTATCGTTTTTTGGATTCCATGGTGGAATGAATCCTCGGCGCCTGACCCCTTCCATGTCGCTTTTGCTCGCGTTCGAGGCTTCGGCCCGGCTCATGAGCTTCACGCAGGCAGGCCGGGAGCTTTCGCTAAGCCAAAGCGCCATCAGCAAGCAGGTGCAGGCGCTGGAGGCGCTGCTGGGCGTGGCCTTGTTCCGCCGCGAAGGCCGCCGGCTCCTGTTGACGGCCGCGGGAGAGGTTTACCAACGCGAGCTTGCGCAAGGGCTGCAACGCATCCGCAGCGCGTCCCTGCAGGCCATTGCGCACGGAACGGGTGCGGGGGCTTTGCATTTGGCGGCCCTGCCGACCTTTACGGCTAAATGGCTGCTGCCCAAGCTGAGCGATTTTTACAAGGAGCACCCGGGCGTGCTCGTGCACATCCATTCGCGCATCGGCCGCTTTGATCCGGACCCCGCCGGGGTGGACGCGGTCATAGGGGTGGGGGACGGCGACTGGCCCGGCCTGCAGGCCCACCATCTGCTCGACGAATACGTAGTGCCTGTTATGAGCCCCCAGGTTGCGCGGGAATTTCCCGTGAAGCGTCCCGCCGACTTGGCAGGACATCTTTTGCTGCAGTTGGCCAGCCGCTCTGATGTCTGGCAGCGCTGGTTCCAGGCACATGGCCTGGACGAGGCGGCCATGCGGCCAGGGCCGCGCTTTGAGCTGACGTCCCACCTGATCCAGGCGGCGGCGTCTGGCATAGGCGTGGGTTTGCTGCCGCAGTTCCTGGTGCGGGACGAATTGGCGAGCGGGGTGTTGGTCCAGCCCACGGCCGAGCCTTTTGCAACCGGCGCCGCCTACTATTTGTTCATTCCTAAAGCGAAGGCAGACCTGCCGCCCGTGGCAGCATTCAGGAACTGGCTGCTTGACCAAGCCATGCAATAGGCCAGGCAAACCGTTGAATGGACCGACGGCGAATTTTTGACAGGACTCGTCGGCTTGACGGGACGTGACCGCGCGGCTTTTCCCGTATCGTGCCTTCCAGTTTTCTGGAAGTACTTCGATGCGTCATCCCGGCCTGGTGGCGGACAGCCACGTGCACTTCTATACGGTAGCCGACCTTACGGCCCTGCCCGCCGATCTGCCTTATGCGCGCCCTGCGCCGAATCCGCTGTCGACTTATTTGCTGGCGCTGCAGGCGCGGGACATCGTTCCCGTGCTGCTGAACAACGTGCACTTAAGCATCCTTCCTGATTCGGAAAATGTGTTCGCGTCGTTCCGGGAGCTTGAGCATTTGCGGCAGCGCCATCCGGGACAGTTCGACCAGGTCCGGCTGGTCGGTACGATCAAGGCCGATCCGGCCTATGCCACCGAAGAGCGCCTGGGGCATCCGCAAGTGGTGGGTGTGCGCATCGTCTTGCATGACGCCCCCGAGGACAGCATCGACCCCGATGCCTACCGTACGCCTGCCTGGCAGGCGCTGTATCGGCGCCTGGGTGCACACCAGCATCTGCACGTTTACGCGCAATCGGCTGCGACCAACCTGCGCGTGCTGCGCCAGGTTCCGGATGACGTGCGCGTGATCATCGACCATCTTGGCACTTGCCATGCCCACCTGGGCGCCTCGGATGGCACCTTCACGCGGCTGCTCGAGGCCGCCCGCCGGCGCGGCAACGTCTGGTTCAAGGGACCGGGTTACCGCACGTCGACCGACATTGCAGAGGTAGCTCCCTTCGTCATGCGGATCGTCGAGGCGGTTGGGGCGGACAAGCTCCTACTGCAAGCAACCGATGCGCCCCATGTCGGCACCGACCCGCGGGGCATAGCCTATGGCGAGATATTTCAGCCGGCCGGCGCGTTCGATTTCGTCCGCCAACTGGCCGACGTCGTGGCGCAACGAAGTGGCCTGGCTGCCGATGCGCTGCTCAACGGCGCGCTTCCAGCGGTTTTTCCCAACGTGCAAGCAAATCAACCTCAGGCGGACAAATGAGCAACGTATCCATGCGCAGCATTGAGTTCGAAGTCGATTTCAGCGGCGAAACACTCGCCCTCGTCGGCACGGTCTTTGAGCCTGAATCACCGCAACAGGGCCTGCCGCCTGTGGTCTTTAACTCGGGCTTCACGGGCGGGGTGGCGATGTACGGCCAGCTTTTTGGCCGGGCGCTGGCTGCCCGAGGCTATCGCGTCATGACCTACGACGTGGCGGGCTTTTTCAGCAACAAGGCCGTGCGTAACACCGCGCAGGTCGACGGCAAGACGGTGACCAACGTCAGCCTGGAGGATCAACGGGACGAAGTGCTGGGCGCCATACGGTGGACGCGCAATGCGTTCGGGCAAACGCCCGTCGTTGCATCATGGGCCATGGGTTCGGTGGCGAGCTTGGCCGCGATTGCCGAACTGGCGCGCGACCCGGCCGAGCAGGTCAAGCTCTGGGTGCCGATGAACTACACCAGCATGCGCGGGCTGCAAGCGCTACGTGCCGACGCCCAGGCTGCGGACGCAGGTATTCGGGCGCTGGATCCCGATGCGCCCATTCCTCCGTTCGACACCGGCACTGAAGCCACCCGGCTGGGTTATTACCCGCTTGACGCGGCCACGCAACAGTATGTCGACAGGCAGTTGGGCGCGTATACCGAGGCCGGCGGCGCGGACCGCTGGCCGGGATGCGCCTGGGTCACTGCCAGGTCCTACACTTCCGGCTTGGTGTTCGATCCCGAGCAGGTCATCGCCGGCATGACGGGATTCCCTCCGGCGCTGATCATTCATGGCGCGCAAAACACGCTGCACGATCCCGGGGAGTCGCAGCGCCTGCACCAGCGCTACCCGGGCGACGCCGGCGATGGCGTACTGATGATTGCCGACATGCAGCACGGGCAGCAGAACGAGCCGCATCATCCTGTGTTCAAGGCCTTGATCGGGTGTATCGACGAGGCTGTGCGCCGCCGGCTGTAAGCTTTTGCGCCCTCAGGATACGATTGGCGTCTTGCGGGGCCGGCTCTTCGGTGTGCCATGTCGGACGATCTGAGTCACCTGTAGGAGCCGCTCCAGCATCCCGAGTCATCATGGGTCCTGCCGGCGGTACCGGGCCCGTCGACATTGCTGGAGTCAGACCATTGCGCGCTGCCCACGTCCGCGAAGGCTGCAAGCGGATCGCTTTGCTGATCCTGCCGCGTTTTTCCATGATGGCCCTGGCTGGGGCCATCGAACCCTTGCGCGCGGCCAATCGCCTGGCCGATAAGCCGCTTTACGAATGGCACCTGCTGTCCGAGTTGGGCGGAGTGGTGTGCTCCAGCAGCGGGGTGGAAATCAGCACCCGGGCATTGTGCGATATTGGCGATGTCGATCGTGCCTTCGTACTTGCCAGCCTGGACATCGAGCATTTGCACGTGCCCAAGATGTCGCGTTTCCTGCAGCGCATGGCCGCACAAGGCAAAACGGTCGGCGCCTTTAGCACCGGCACTTTCATCCTGGCGCGGGCCGGCCTGCTAGACCGGCGCAAGTGCACGCTGCATTGGGAGTCGATCAACCA
This sequence comes from uncultured Alcaligenaceae bacterium, assembly GCA_937908115.1. GTDB lineage: Bacteria > Pseudomonadota > Gammaproteobacteria > Burkholderiales > Burkholderiaceae_B > CALEQZ01. The sequence goes on from CALEQZ010000011.1 coordinate 13,848, forward strand.
GTTCTCCGAAGAGTTTCCTGGCATCGACGTGACCCGCGAGCTGTATGTGAATGACGGCAACCGTTGGACCTGCGCGGGGGGCACGGCGGTGATCGACATGATGCTGGCGCAGATATCCGTGGATTACGGGGGCAAGCTGGCCGCCGCGGTCGCCGAGCAGTTCCTGCATGCCCGCATCCGGGGGCCGGAAGAGCAGCAGCGCATCTCCATCCAGTGGCGGTTCGGTGTCCATGATCGGCGCATCATTGCCGCCATCGAACACATGGAAGCCAATCTTGAGCGCGTCGCCAGCATCCAGGAAATTGCCGCCCGCTGCAATGTGTCACAGCGCCAACTCGAGCGCTTGTGGCACCAGCACTTCGGGATGACGCCGCAGCGTTTCTACTTGGGGTTGCGGCTGGCCGAGGCGCGCAGGCTGCTGCGCGAAAGCAGCAAGTCCATCGCGGCGGTTGCCTATTCCTGCGGGTTCGTGTCGGCGTCGCACCTGGGTAGCGCCTATCGCAGGGCCTGGGGCTGCAGTCCCGGCCAAGAGCGCCGGCGGTTCGAAGGAACGCTGGCGCCGTAGAGGATGTCGAATTTCTGATAGAGGTCGTCGAACCTGAAATTTAGCTGACGACCCGGCTGGGGTTAATGTCTCGCCTAGCCCGCCCATCGCCCTGATGGGATGCCAACAATAATTCTTCGGAGACAGTCGCGGCAATCATGGAAACCATAAGTTTCGTCACCTCGCATATGGACCTCATCGTCCATTTGCTGGGGCAGCATCTCTACATCGTTTTCATTGCGGTTGGGCTTGCCATCGTGACGGGGGTGCCGCTGGGAATCGTCGCCTGGCAATACCCCCGCACAGGCCGCTGGATCCTGGCGTGTGCCGCCATCCTGATGACGATTCCGTCGGCTGCCCTGTTCGGCTTGATGATCCCCGTGCTGTCCATCTGGGGGCAGGGCATAGGCGTGGTGCCAGCAATTATCGCCTTATTCCTATATTCGCAGTTGCCCATCATCCGCAATACGCATGCGGCGATCGCCAACGTGGAGCCGGCGTTACGCGAGGCGGCCCTTGGCATGGGCATGTCGGCGTGGCAGCGGCTGTGCAAGGTCGAGCTGCCCTTGGCCATGCCGCTAATTATGGCCGGTGTGCGGGTCGCGACGGTGATCAACATCGGCATTGCCGCAATTGCCGCATACATTGGCGCGGGCGGGCTGGGCAGCCTGATCGTGCGCGGTATCGCGCAATCCGACACCCGGCAATTGATCGCTGGCGCGGTCATGATCAGCGTCATCGCCATCGCCGCTGACTACGTCCTGGCCTTTGTCCAACGCATCCTGACCCCCAAAGGGCTGGTCAAGCTCAACAGCCTCAGCATGAAGGAAGCTACGTCGTGATCCAGATCGATAACCTGAGCAAGAAGTACGGTGCAATCACGGCAGTGGAGAACGTCTCCTTCACCGTACCGGAAGGCAAGATATGCGTCCTGCTTGGGCCGTCCGGCTGCGGCAAGACAACCACGCTGAAGATGATCAATCGCCTCATCCCGCCAACGTCGGGAAGGGTGCTGATCGGCGGACGGGACACCGCTGAACTCGATACGGTGACGCTGCGTCGCTCGATCGGGTACGTGATCCAACAGGTCGGCCTGTTTCCCAACATGACCATTGAGGACAATATCTGCGTGGTGCCGGACCTGCTTGGCTGGGACAAGGCGAAAAGCCGCAAGCGCGCCGCGGAGCTTCTCGAGGTGGTGGCCCTGGATCCCGCCAAATTTGCCAAGCGCTTTCCCTGCGAGCTGTCCGGTGGGCAGCAGCAGCGTGTTGGCGTTGCCCGCGCGCTGGCGGCCGATCCGCCCGTCATGCTGATGGACGAGCCTTTCGGTGCCATAGACCCGATCAACCGCGAGGCGATCCAGGACGAGTTCATGAGGATCCAGCGCCAGGTCCGCAAGACGGTCCTGTTTGTCAGCCATGACATCGACGAAGCCGTGAAAATGGCCGACTACATCGCGCTGTTCAACATGGGCCGGATAGAGCAATTTGGCACGCCTGACGACCTGCTGGCCCGTCCCGTCAGCGATTTCGTGGCGAATTTCATGGGCAACGACCGGATCCTGCGGCGCTTGAGCCTGCTGCGGGCGGCGGACATCGTCCGTGCGGATGCCCCGCGTCCCGACGGCGGGCCTGGGTCCATGGCGCCTGGCGACGTGGCCGTGTCGCCTGGCGATGATCTGCGTCAGGTGCTTTGCCTGATGCTGGAGCAAGGCCGTGATCGGGTGGCATGCCGGGATGCGCAAGGTGCGGTCGTGGGCTTTGTCCACCAGCGAGACATCCTCGTTCGCCTTGGTGACAACAACGCGACGGTGGCATGATGGGTGCTTACGACAAGATGGTGGCATGGCTCCAGAACTACTGGGGCGAGGTCATATACCTGTCGCTGCAGCATCTCTACATCGTGGCTGTCAGCAGCGCCTTGGCGATCATTGTCGCGGTGCCGGCCGGCATCTGGATGAGCCGCCCACGCAACCAGCGGCGCGCGCTGGCGTTCATGCAGGTGCTGAACGTGGGGCAGGCCGTGCCCAAGCTGGCCTTGCTTACCTTGGCAATGACGCTGGTCGGGGTGGGCGCGCCGGCGGCGATCATCGCGCTTTGGGTGGCGACGATCCTTCCGATCACCGTCAACACCTATGAAGGCCTGCGCGCCGTGCCCCCGCACCTGCTGGAGGCAGCAGAAGGCTTAGGCATGACGCCAAGGGAAATTCTCTTGCGGGTTGAGATCCCCAATGCCCTGGCTGTCATGTTTGCCGGGCTGCGCACGGCGCTTGCCATCAATGTCGGCACGGCGCCGCTGGCGTTTCTCGTGGGCGGTGGAGGCCTGGGCGAGCTCATCTTTACAGGGATCGACCTCAATGACTACGGGATGATGCTGGCCGGCGCCATTGCCACGGCAGGCCTGGCCATGCTGGTGGACATGCTGTGCGGCCTGGCGCAGCGGGTGTCGGTTTCCCGCGGCCTGCGGCTGGCCGCAAGCTAGGTCGACAAACGACAAGAACGGGTGGGGTATGTTCCAGCGGGCAATTCTGTTTCTTTTCATGACCTTTGCGGCCGGTATCTGTGCCGCAGCTCAGCCATCTGTGGTGATCGGGGGCAAGAAGTTCACGGAGCAGCAGCTGGTCTCGGAAATGACCAACCAGTTGCTCAAGAGCAATGGCTTTTCGGTGGACAAGCGCTCCGACCTCGGATCGACGGTCCTGCGCTCGGCCCAGGAAAATGGCCAGATAGATATCTATTGGGAATACACGGGCACGTCCTTGATCATTTACAACAAGGTCAAGGAAAAGCTCGACGCGGATCAGACCTACCGGCGGGTCAAGCAGCTGGACGCAGCCAAAGGCTTGACCTGGCTGGAGCCGTCGAAGGCGAACAATACGTATGCGTTTGCGATGAGGCGTGCGGACGCAAAGGCGCGAAACATCGCGACCATGTCCGACCTGGCCGCGCAGGTCAATGCCGGCGCGCGCCTGAAGTTCGCATCCAATGCCGAGTTCTATGCCCGCCCGGACGGGCTCAGGCCCTTGCAGGATCACTACGGCTTCAAGTTCGAGCGCCGCGACGTGATGCGCATGGACGGCGGCTTGACCTATCTCGCGCTGCGCCAGGGGCAGGTGGATGTCTCGTTGGTGCTGTCGACCGATGGCCGCGTATCGGCGTTCGATTTCGTCGTTCTCGAAGACGACAAGTCTTTCTTCCCGAGCTATGCCCTGACGCCTGTAGTCAGGACGCAGTTCCTCGACCGGCATCCCAACGTCGCGTCGCTACTGAACAGCCTGTCGGCCACCTTGGACAGTGACGTAATCTCGGCGTTGAATGCACGGGTGGACGTTGGGCGGGAATCGATCGAAAAGGTGGCAACTGAGCACCTGGTGCGAAGCGGATTGATTGCCGCCCGCTAAGGGCTGGTGCATGGTCGCTCATCGCCGTTGTGCTCGGGCAACCACCATGCACCGCCAGGGCAATCCTGGCCCGTGACACTGCGGCACCAGGCAGGATTACAATCGCCTCGGCCTTTTCGCGCACCGCCGGCCCCGCTTGGTGCAGCGGTCCACGTGGCCGCGGCAAGGCCGTCGCCAGCCGACGAAGACGCCCGACCCGCGGGCCGGCCTTCGTCGCATCGATGCCAACATTGCCGCCATGCGTATCCTGCTCATAGAAGACGAAGCCGAGCTCGCCAGGTGGCTGTCGCGCAGCCTGGCGCGCCATGCCGGCTTCGTGGTGGAGTGGGCCGACGATGGGGTGTTGGCCGAGCGCCGGCTCGCGATGGAAGAGTTCGATGCGGTCATCCTCGACCTGGGCCTGCCTGGCATGGATGGACATACCCTGCTGTCCAAGATGCGCGCCCGCGATGACCGCACGCCGGTGCTGGTGCTGACGGCGCGCGATTCGCTGGCAGAGCGGGTCGGCACCCTGCACGAGGGCGCCGACGATTTCCTGCCCAAGCCCTTCGTACTCGAGGAGCTGGAAGCCCGGCTGACGGCGCTGATACGCCGCAGCCGCGGCCGCGAGCATCCCCGCCTGGCACTGGGCGACCTGGTGCTGGACACGTCGGCGCAGCGGTTTACGGTGCGGGGCCAGACCCTGCAGCTGTCTCCGCGCGAGCACGCGGTGCTGCGCGCGCTGATCCAGCGCAGCGGCGAACCCTTGAACAAGCAACAAATCCTCGATCGCATCCAGACCGATGACTCGGACGTCAACCTGGAAGCCATCGAGGTCCTGGTCCACCGGCTGCGCAAGAAGCTGACCGACACGGGCGTGCAGATCGTCACCCTGCGCGGCATAGGCTACAGCCTGGAGGCCGTCGGTGATCGCTAGGCTGCGCAAGCGGTCCAAGCCGGCGCAGCCGCGTACGCTGAAATCGCTGCTGCTGTGGCGGCTGGTGCCGGCGTTGGTCTGCATCATGCTGGCGGCTTTGTGGTTGTCCAACTTTCAGCTGCGCCAGCAGGTCGACCTGGCTTACGACCGGTCGCTATCGGGGGCGTTGCGCTCGATCGACCACAACATATCCACCGCAAGCGGCGGCCTGGCCTTGGAGCAGCCCTACTTGATGCTCGAGTTTTTCGAGCTGACCGCCAACGGCCAGGTGTATTACCGGGTAGCCACCGAGGATGGGTTGGCCGAGATCGGCAGCCCTGGCCTGCCGTTGCCGGACAAGCCGCTGGTCTCCGGCCAGCCGCAGTTCTTCTACGCCGAATACCAGGGCATGCCGTTGAGGGTGGCGGCGCTGGCCCGGCCGATGGATCCGCCGCTGTACGACAATGCAGGCGGGCGCGTCATCGTGCAAGTGGCCGAAACGCTGGAGTCCCGGCAGGACTTCCTGCAGCGCGCGTTGGTGCGCGCCGTCGAGCGCGACGTCGTGGTCATTGCCATCGTCGTGCTGGTGGTGGTCTGGACCGTGTTCAAGGCCGTGCGGCCGCTGATCCACCCCCATTGAACGGGTCCACCTTGAAGTATGGTTTTGACCATGAAGG
>CALEQZ010000012.1 GCA_937908115.1 uncultured Alcaligenaceae bacterium
TGAACGCGTTTTCGTTCGAGTCCACGTCGTGGTACGAACCGAAGAACAGCGTGACTTTCACGTCGACCACCGGGTAGCCGGCCAGCACGCCGGAAGACAGGGTTTCCTGGATACCCTTGTCGACCGCCGGGATGTACTCACGGGGCACCACGCCACCCTTGATGGCGTCGACGAACTCATAGCCGCTGCCGGGAGGCAGGGGTTCGAGCTTGAGCACCACGTGACCGTATTGGCCGCGACCGCCCGATTGCTTGACGAACTTGCCCTCGACCTCTTCGCAGGTCTTGCGGATGGTTTCGCGGTAGGCCACCTGCGGCTTGCCGACGTTGGCTTCCACGCCGAACTCGCGCTTCATGCGGTCGACGATGATTTCCAGGTGCAGCTCGCCCATGCCGGAAATGATGGTCTGGCCGGATTCCTCGTCGGTGCGCACGCGGAACGACGGGTCTTCGGCGGCCAGGCGCGACAGCGCCAGGCCCATCTTTTCCTGGTCGGCCTTGGACTTGGGTTCGACGGCCTGCGAAATCACCGGCTCGGGGAATTCCATGCGCTCGAGCGTGATGTGCGAATCGACGTCGCACAGCGTATCGCCCGTGGTCACTTCCTTCAGGCCCACCACGGCCGCGATGTCACCCGCCAGAACTTCCTTGACTTCCTCGCGGTTGTTGGCGTGCATCTGCAGGATGCGGCCGATGCGTTCCTTCTTGCCCTTGACCGGGTTGAAGACGGTGTCGCCCGACTTCAGCACGCCCGAGTACACGCGCACGAAGGTCAGCTGGCCGACGAAGGGGTCGGTCATCAGCTTGAAGGCCAGCGCGGCAAACTTCTCGTTGTCGTCGGCCTTGCGCGAGGCGGGCTGGCCGTCGTCGGTCTCGCCTTCGACGGGCGGGATGTCCACCGGCGAGGGCAGGTAATCGATGACGGCGTCCAGCATGCGCTGCACGCCCTTGTTCTTGAAGGCCGAGCCGCACAGCATGGGCTGGATTTCGCCGGCGATGGTGCGCTGGCGCAGCGCCTTGTTGATTTCTTCCTCGGTCAGCTCATTGCCTTCCAGGTACTTGTTCATCAGCTCTTCGGACGACTCGGCGGCCGCCTCGACGAGCTTTTCGCGCCATTCCTGGGCCTGGTCCTGCAACTCGGCCGGAATGTCCGCGTATTCGAACTTGGTGCCCTGGCTCGCCTCGTCCCAGATGATGGCCTTCATCTTGATGAGGTCGACCACGCCCTTGAAGCTGTCTTCGGCGCCGATGGGAATGACCACCGGGACGGGATTGGCCTTCAGGCGCGTCTTGAGCTGCTCGTACACCTTGAAGAAGTTGGCGCCGGTGCGGTCCATCTTGTTGACGAAGGCCAGCCGCGGCACGCGGTACTTGTTGGCCTGGCGCCACACGGTTTCGGACTGCGGCTGCACGCCGCCCACGGCGCAGTACACCATGCACGCGCCGTCGAGCACGCGCATCGAGCGCTCAACCTCGATGGTGAAGTCCACGTGCCCCGGGGTGTCGATGATGTTGATCCGGTGCTCGGGGTAGTTGTTGCCCATGCCGCGCCAGAACGCCGTCGTGGCTGCCGACGTGATGGTGATGCCGCGCTCCTGCTCCTGCTCCATCCAGTCCATCGTCGCGGCGCCGTCGTGCACTTCGCCGAGCTTGTGGTTGACGCCGGTGTAGAACAGGATGCGCTCGGTCGTGGTGGTCTTGCCTGCGTCGATGTGCGCAGAAATGCCGATATTGCGGTAGCGCTCGATCGGAGTTTTGCGGGCCATGGTGTTGATTCCTTAAATTGCCGGCGAAGGGTGGTCCCGGCTTACCAGCGGAAGTGGCTGAAAGCCTTGTTGGCTTCCGCCATCTTGTGCGTGTCCTCACGCTTCTTCATGGCAGCGCCGCGGCCTTCGGAGGCGTCGATGATTTCGCCGGCCAGGCGCAGGTCCATGGATTTCTCGCCACGCTTCTTGGCCGCTTCGCGCAGCCAGCGCATGGCCAGGGCCAGACGGCGCACGGGGCGCACTTCGACCGGCACCTGATAGTTGGCGCCGCCGACGCGGCGGCTCTTGACTTCAACGATGGGCTTGATGTTGTTGATGGCCTGGTTGAAAACCTCGAGCGGCTCTTTGCCGGTCTTGGCCTGCACCTGCTCGAGCGCACCGTAGACTATGCGCTCAGCCACGGCCTTCTTGCCGGCCAACATGACGACGTTGATGAATTTGGCGAGCTCCACGCTGCCGAACTTCGGATCGGGCAGGATCTCGCGCTTGGGAACTTCGCGACGACGGGGCATTTCAATTTCCTTTGTGTCGATTCAGCTGATCCGCACGATTTCGTGCGGGCCACGGCCACCCATCGGAGTGGCCACTTACATACCGCCGGGCGCATCGCTCTGGCGGTTGCACAACCGCGGCCGGCCAGCCGGCGCGGCAATCCATGCGGGCACGCGGCCCGCGGGGGTCAGCTCTTCTTGGGACGCTTGGCGCCGTACTTGGAACGGGCCTGCTTGCGATCCTTGACGCCTTGCAGGTCCAGCGCGCCGCGCACGATGTGGTAGCGAACGCCAGGCAGGTCCTTGACCCGGCCGCCCCGCACGAGCACCACCGAGTGCTCTTGCAGGTTGTGGCCTTCGCCGCCGATATAGGAGATCACCTCGTAGCCGTTGGTCAGCCGCACCTTGGCGACCTTGCGCAGGGCGGAGTTCGGCTTCTTGGGGGTGGTGGTGTACACGCGGGTGCACACGCCGCGGCGCTGCGGGCAGTTTTCGAGCGCGGGGCTCTTGCTCTTGGCCCGGCTGGCTACGCGCGGCTTGCGCACGAGTTGGCTGATGGTAGGCATGACCTTCGATGTCCTGTTGTCGTCGCGAGGGCAGGCTGTCTACGGCGCTGCTGCTTCGCGTGGCTGGTTCCGTCCCGGGCGGCTTACGCAAAACCGCCCGAAATGGCTGGCCGACAATAGGCCACCTAAAGAGCGGTCACTGCTTAAGCGATTCGAACGGGGCTAGCCCGGGCTACCCCGCAAATTTCGCTAAGCTCGCCAGTGTACCTGTTTTTCGCGACGAACGTCAATATCGCTCCCACCCCACCCCGGCAATGCGGGAAAACACCAGCGCAAGGGCGCACAGGCAGGCCGCCCCGCCAGGGCTGCGCATGCTGGGCGCAAGGTATTTGTAAGCATTTTTTGCCCGAATGCGTGGCATGCCTCATAATGGGCGGGCAACGAAGACCCTCTTTCCGCAGAACCACGCATGCCCGCCGAATCCCCCGCCGCCGATACTTCCGCCACGCCTGCCGAACAACTCGCCCGCGCCCGGGAACGCTCCCCCCTGCTGGTGCGTCCCGGCTTCCTGATCCGGCGCCTGCACCAGATCCACTGCGCGCTGTTCCTGGAGGAAACCGAGGGCTTCGGCATCACACCGGTCCAATACAGCTTGATGACGGCGCTGGCACGCCGCGGCGAGATGGACCAAATCTCCATCGCGCGCGAAGTCGGGCTCGAGCGCACCACGGTGGCCGAGGTGCTCACGCGGCTGGAAGCGCGCGGCCTGGTCACGCGCCGGCCCGATCCCGAGGACCGTCGCGTGCGGCTGGTCAAGCTCACGCGCGCCGGCCGCACCCTGGTCAAGAAGATGGCGCCGGCGGCCCAGCGCGCCCACGACCGCACCCTGGAGCCGCTGCCCCAGGCCGAGCGCGACGTGCTGATGCTGCAGCTGATCCGCCTGGTCGAGGCCAACAACGACGCGGGCGCGGTGCAGTTCCGGCTGTGATGCCGGGCGCGGCCGCGGGTGCCGCAGGTGCCCGTCAGCCGCCCAGGTAGGCTTTGCGGATGTCCGGATTGGCGAGCATCTCGCTGGCCGTGCCCTGGCAGACCACCCGGCTGGTCTCCAGCAAGTAGGACCGGTCGCACAGCTCCAGTGCGGCGTAGGCGTTTTGCTCGACCATCAGCACCGTGGTGCCGGCCCGCCGGATTTCGGCGACCAGTTCGAACACCTGCTCGACGAAGTTGGGCGCCAGGCCCAGCGACGGTTCGTCGAACATCACCAGGCGCGGGCGCGACATCAGCGCCCGCGCGATCGCCAGCATCTGCTGCTCGCCGCCGGATAAGGTGCCCGCAGGCTGGTCCACGCGCTCGCGCAGGCGCGGAAAGCGCGCGAACATGCGCTCGATGTCGTCGCGCACGCGCTGGCGGTCGGTGCGACGGTAGGCGCCCATTTCCAGGTTTTCGCGCACCGTGAGCTGCGCAAATACGCGCCGGCCCTCGGGACAATGGGCGATGCCGCGCTCGATGATTTCCTGGGGCCGGCTGCTGGCGATGGGATAGCCATCGAAGGTGATGCGTCCGGACCGGACCGGCTCCAGCCCGCTGATGGCGCGCAGCGTGCTCGTCTTGCCGGCGCCGTTGGCGCCGATCAGCGTGACGAGCTCGCCTTCGTCGACGTGCATGGATACGCGGTCGACGGCGATCGTCGATCCGTACCGGACGGTGACATCTTCAAGCTTGAGCACGTTTCAGTCCTGATCCGAGGTAGGCGCGAATGACTTCGGGGTGCTGCTGGATGTGCGCGGGCGGCCCGTCGGCAATGCGCTGCCCCTGGTTGAGCACGACGATGTAGTCGGAGATGGACATGACCATGTGCATGTCATGTTCGACCAGCAGCACTGTCACGCCGCTGTCGCCGATGCGCCGGATCATGTCCTTGAAGGCTTGCGTCTCCGAGGGGTTCAGGCCGGCAGCCGGCTCGTCCAGCAGCAGCAGGCGCGGCTTGGCCGCCAGCGCGATGCCCACGCCCAGCAGGCGCTGCTCACCGTAGGACAGGTTGGCGGCCAGCTCGCCTGCGCGGCGCGACAACCCCAGGAAGTCGAGGATTTGCCCGGCCTGCTCGCGCAGCGCCCGCTCTTCGCGCCGGAACGACGGCAGGCGCAGCAGCGCCGGCAGCAGGCCGCAGCGCCCCTGCATGTGCAGGGCGATCAAGATGTTGTCCAGGACTGTGCTCTGGTTGAACACGCTGGTGCGCTGGAAGCTGCGCACCAGGCCGCGCGCGGCGATCTCGTGCGGGCTGCGCCCGACGATGTTCTCGCCAAACAGCTCGATGCGGCCGGCGCTCGGGCGCATATAGCCCGAGATGACGTTGAACGCCGTGGTCTTGCCCGCGCCGTTCGGACCGATCAGGCTGACGATCTGGCCGGCCTGGACCTCGAAATGTACGTCGTTGAGCGCGACGAGCCCCGAGATGCGCACGGTCACGCCCGACAGCGCCAGGGCGGCGCACCGATGCTGCGCCGATGCCGCAACGGCCATGGCGCCAGCCGATGCCGCCGCTGCGCCAGCGGTTGACGCCGGCGCGCGGGAAACGGTGGTGGCGACGTTCATGGTTTGCCTCCTTGCGCGGCTGCGGCGCGCACGCCGGGCGATTGCGGCAGCGCCCGGCCTGGGCTGCGCAAGCGCCGGGCGAGTGCAGCCAGCGCCGGGACGATGCCTTTGGGCAGGAACAGCAGCACGAGAATCATGAGCGCGCCGTACAGCATCCATTGCACCTCGGGCGCCACCACGCCGCGCAGCACTTCGGGCAACAGGCCGAACAGCAGTCCGCCCACGACCGGCCCCGCCAGCGTGCCTTTGCCGCCGGCGATCACCATGATCACCATGGTGATGGTGTAAATGAAGAGAAACACGTCCGGGTCGATGATGCGTACGGTGTGCGCATACAAGCCGCCCGCTGCGCCGGCGATGGCCGCCGAAAACACTGACGCGATGACCAGGTAATGCGTGACGTGGATCCCGATGGATTTGGCCAGGATTTCGTTTTCGCGCAGGGCCACGACGGCACGTCCGATGCGGCTGTGCACCAGCGCCGCGACCAGCAGGTAGGCGATCACCCCCGCGCCCAGCACCAGCCAGTAGGTGGACGCCTTGCTGACGAGGTCGACCACGCCGGCGCCCGGCACCCAAAGCGACAGCGGCGGGATGGCCGTCAGCGCCATGGGGCCTTCGGTCAGGTCCACCCAATTGAGGGCGACCATGCGCATGACCTGCGCGAAGCAGATCGTAACGATGACGAAGTACGCGCCGCGCACGCGGAAAGCCAGCTTGCCCAGCGCCCACCCGGAAAAGCCCGCCGCGGCGACGCCGCTGGCAAAAGCCATCCAGACAGGCTTGGGCTGCACCACCAGCGGCTCGCCCCAGCCCAGGCTGACGTCAAAGCCCAGCGACAGCAGCGCGGTGGTATAGGCGCCGATGCCGAAGAAGGCCGCATGGCCCAGGCTGAGCTGGCCGGTGAACCCCAGCAGGAGATTCAGGCTGATCGCCGCCACGATCATGATGCCCGTGGCGGACATCACCGACAGCACGTAGGGATCCGGCCAGACGACCGGCAGCGCGGCCAACGCCGCCACGCTTGCGAGGAAAACGATGCAGCGCATGTCAGCCCACCCTTTCCTTGACTGAAAACAGTCCCTGTGGACGCACGATCATCACCGCGAGGATGACCAAGAAGCCCAGCGCATCGCGGTAGGCCGTGGAAACGTAGCCGGCGCCGAATTCCTCGATCATCGCCAGCGCGAAGCCGCCCAGGCCCGCACCCGCGATGTTGCCCAGGCCGCCCAGGATGACGATGGCGAAGGCCTTGAGGCTGGCCAGGTCGCCCATGGTGGGGCTGACCATGAAAATGGGCGCGAGCAGCGCGCCGGTGACGGCCGCCAAGGCCGAGCCCAGCGCGAAAGTCAGCGTGTAAATCAGCGACACGTTCACGCCGACGATCCGGGCCGCGTCGCGGTCCTGGAAGGTCGCGCGCATGGCCATGCCCAGCCGTGAGCGCTCGATGACGAAGTAGAACGCCACCAGCAACACCGCCGCCGCGCACAGCACGAACAACCGTATGGGTGACAGCGATACTTCGCCGAACACCAGCGGTTCCTGCGGGAAGGGCGACGGCACGGTCTTGCCCACCCCGCCCCAAAGCATGAGCTCGGCGTTCTGCATGATGATCATGACGCCGATCATGATCAGCATGACCTCGTCGATGTTCTCGAGCTTGCAGCGGCGAAGCAGGAGGAATTCGATCGCCCAGCCGAACAGGAAACCGATGGCGGCCGAAAAAACCAGGGCGCTGAAGAAATCCAGGCCAAGCAGCGACACCATGGCGTACGCCGCGTAGGCGCCCAGGGCATAGAGCTCGCCATGGGCGAAGTTGACCACGCGCATGATGCCGAAGATCAAGGTCAGGCCGATGCCCAGCAGCGCGTAGGTCGCGCCCAGCACCAGCCCGTTGACGGCATGCTGCAAGAATTGATCCAAGTCGTGCTCCGAAACAGTGTGCCGGCCACCGCCGCGGCAGGATAGGGATGCCGCGCCCGCCGCGGCCGGCGGCAGGCGTTATTGGGCGGTGACGGTGCCGTCCTTGAGCTGCACGATGTAGACGTTGGGCTCGTTTTGGCCGCTTTCCTTGCCGGCCGGTCCATCCTTGACGAACGAAATATCCCCGTTGACGCCCTTGACCTTGGTCTTCCACAGCGCGTCGCGTATGGCCTTGGGATCGTCGCTGCCGGCCAGGCGCAGGGCTTCGGCCACCGTCAATACCGCGTCATAGCCGCGAAAGCCCTCGGTCAGGCCGGGAAAGGGCAGGTTCTTGGCTTTCCAGCCGTCCATGTAGGCCTTGGCGATTTCCGGGTAGAGCGCCTTGTCGGCGGTCCAGGGCGAAAAGAAAAGCAGATGGGTGCTGACGTAGCCCTTGGGCCCGGGGTTCTCCAGCAACTGCTCGGGGAAGGACCCGCCCGTGGTGACGATGCGCTGGGACAGGCGCTGCTCGGCGGCCTGGCGGATGGCCAGCGTCAACTGCTCCACGCCGGAAGTCACGATGAGCGTGTCGCTGCCCGATCCCTTGAGCGCGGCCAGCTGCGCCGACAGGTCGGTCGCTTCGGGCGCCATGGTTTCCATGCGGCCGATTTCTATGCCTTCCTTGGCGAACATGGCCTTGAACTCGGTGGCCGCCCCCAGGCCCCAGTCGTTGTTGACCGACAGGAAGTCCACTTTCTTGATGGGCGGGTCGAACGAGGCGAGCTTCTTGGCGAAGGCCTGCGCCTCCATGCGCGAGGTCGGGCTGATGCGGAACACCCAGGGGTTGCCGGAAGTGGTCACCTTGGACGAAGAAGCCGTCTCGACGACCATGGGAATGCCATACTCCTCTAGCTTGGGCAGGGTGGCCAGCGTAAACGTCGAACCCCACGCGCCGATCATCACCGGCACCTTGTCACGCAGGATGAGTTTCTCGGCGGTGTTGACGGCCTCGCGCGGGTTGGACTTGTTGTCCTCTATCACGAGCTCGATCTGCCGCCCCAGCACGCCACCTTGGCTGTTGATATGCTCGGCAGCCAGGCGTGCGCCGTTGGCGACGTAGTTGCCCGAGGCCGCCACCGCGCCAGTCAGGGGTTGGGATACGCCGATCTTGATGGTGTTCTGCGCCACGGCCGGCGCAGCGAACAGGATGCTGGCGGCCAGCACAGCGTAAAGCCGGGTTTTCTGGATCATGGTGTCACTCCGTAGCGAAACGGCGAGGTTGGACTGCTCGGCGCGTCGGATCAGACGCGGGTTTGCTGGTACTTCATGTCCCGGTACGCGCCCGATCGCACGGGTGGATACTTGGCCTTGCCCGCAGGCGCCACGCATTCGATGAACGCGTCGTAGTTCGGGTGATGGAAAAAGGCGATCGATAGCCGGGCCTGCTGGGCGGCGTCGCCCGGCGGATTGACCACGCGGTGGGTATTCGAAACCCAGCGGTCGTTGGTCCACCGCATCAATAGGTCGCCGATATTGACCACGAAGGCGTCTGGGTCGGTCTGCACGTCGACCCATTGCCCGCCGCGGGTCAGCACCTGCAGCCCGCCGGGCGTGTTCTCGCCGTTCAGTATGGTCAGCAGCCCATAGTCCGTATGGGCGCCCGCGCGCAGTTGGCCGGGCTCGGGCGACACGGTTTGCGCCGGGTAATGATTGATGCGCATGGCCGTGATGTGCCGGTCTATCTTGTCGCGGAAGAAATGCTCGTCCAGCCCCAGGCCGAGCGCGGCCAGGTCCATCATGGTTTCGGTCAGGCGCTCCATGGCCAGGTAATAGCGCCTGGCCGTCTCGCGCCAACCTGCCGGCCGGCTGGGCCAGATATTGGGGATGAAGTAGCGCCGGCCTTCGCCCTGGGTGTAGTAGGGGTCGTCTGGCCAGCTCTCCCGGCCAAAGTGGTAGTACTCCTTGATGTCCGGCGGCGTGCGACGGTCATTGCCCGCGGCCAGCGCCTCGAAGCCCAGTCCGCGGTAGCCTCGTGGGATGCTGGGATCCGGCGGCGCAGCCAGCCGCTTTTCCTCCAGCGGCAGGTTGAAGAATGCGTAGGACAACTCGCGCAGTTCGCGGACCAGCGCAGGCTGCACGCCATGGCCGACGATTGTGAAAAAGCCGATCTGCGTGCACGTATCGTCGATTTCGCGCGCCACGCGCATGCGCTCGACGATGCCGCCCTTGAGCGCCGGTTCCAGGTCGATGACGGGTATGGCAATGCCCATGATTTGCCGAGGAATTCAATGAAAGTAGGCGCCGCCGTCGACCACCAGCGTCTGGCCGGTGATGAACTGCGCGCCGCTGCCTGCGAAGAACGCCACCGCGCCGACCAGGTCAGCCGGATACATGTCGCGCGCCAGCACCCGGTTTTTGAGCGACGGCCCCTTGACGCCGTCGACCAGCGTGGGGTTGCGGCCGACGCCGTCGCTGAGCGTGAAGCCGGGCGCGACACTGTTGACCAGCACGTTCTCCGGACCCAGTTCGGTGGCCAGCGCGCGTCAGCGAGACCACGGCGCCCTTGCTGGCCACGTAATGCGCCATGAGCGGATTGCCCTTGAAGGCGACGCCGGAGGAGATGTTGATGATCCGGCCGCCGCCCGCGCGCCGGAAGGCCTGCGCGGCCGCCTTGCAGCACAGGAACAGGCCGATCACGTTGACGTCCAGCACCCGGCGCCACTCCTGCACCGTCAACTGGTCAAACGGCTTGGGCACCAGCGACGAATAAATGCCGGCATTGTTGACGAGCACGTCCAGGCGGCCGTGCAGCGATTCGGCATGCTCGACCATCGCCGCGACCTGGGCGGGATCGACGACGTCGACCTGCACGCCGCTGGCCGACAGGCCGCGCGCAGCCAACGCCTGGGCCGCCTGCGGCGCGCCCGCGACGTCGCCGATGACCACGCGCGCGCCTTGCTCGGCCAGGTGCTCGGCCACTGCATGGCCAATGCCGCTGGCCCCGCCGGTGACGATGACCACCGCGTCCTTGACGCTCATCGCGCGCCCCCCGTCCCGCACGCCGTGCCGGGCGCCGTGCTGCCAGCCGCTTCGGCGGCAAAAATATCGACCGGCGGCAGATAAAAGCCGCGCCCGACGATGCCGCCTGCAGGCGTTGCGCCGACCATGGCCAGATGCACGATGGGCGCCATGCCCGAGGCCGCGATGCGCGCCGCGCTGACGGTCCCATTGGCCGGATCGACCAGCATGCCGGCGCGCGCAGCCCAATCCGGCGGCAATCGATCGCGCCATTCCTCGACCAAGGTCGGCGCGTAATGCAGCGCCTGCCCGCCCAGGCCGCAAAAATCGATGACGGCGCTATCGCCGATGGCGCCCAACGCCTGCGCCTGTGCCGCGCCCGGCAGGCGCGTGCCCTGCGGCGGCTGTGCCGGCGCCGTGCGCCAGGTCGCAGCGCCCGACAGCCGCACGCCAAACGCCAGCCCATTGCCGCCGACGCTTTCGATGCTGCTGCTGCCGGCCAGCGCCCACGCGCTCGCGGCCATGATCACCGGCAGCACGAAGCCCGGGTTGGCCGCAAGCAGCGCGTGGTAGTCGTCGGCGATGCCATCGAGCCTATCGATCAGCGCCTGGTTGGCCGCTGCCGTGCGCGAATGACATTCGTCGCCGGCGGCCAGCGCCTGGGCAACGACGTCGGCGACGTCCACGGGATGCTCGCGCAGCGCCGGCCCGAGTTCGCGCAGCGCCATGCTGGCATGCGCGCGCAGCGCGGCCAGGCATTGCGCATCGGGCGAGCCGAAGCGCAGCGCCGGCGGCGGTCCTTCCACCACCGGCGCACACACCAGGCGCTCCTCGTCGCCGACCACCAGCACCGGCATGGACGCGGAGACCACCTGCGCAAGCGGCGTGACCACGCCATAGTCTTGCGCAGGCGCCAGGAAATATTCGTCGCCATCGAGTAGGCGCAACGCCTCCTCGAAATCGGCCGCCGCCCCTTCGAACAGCAGTGCCTGCGCCGCGGCGTTGCGCACCGGCGCAGGCGCTGGCCGGCCTTCGTAGGGTGGGCCGGCATGCAGCAGCACTCCTTCGTCCAGGCCGGGCAGCATCTCTGCCAAGCGGCGCACGTCGCATAGCTGCGCGCCGCGATAAGGCGCGGCACATGCAGCTATGGATCGCAGTCCGGTCATGACGCCCTCCCGCCGGTTAGCCGACGCCAATAGCCCTTGAGCAACGCGCCCAACAAGGTCCAGAGGTTGAGCGCCTGCCCTTGCGTCGCGCGATGGCCAGGCGCAGGGTGGCCCGCCGCCTGGCCGACGGCTTGGCCGTCGCCGCCGCCGATCGTTTCGGTCGACTGCACGGCGGGTTCTTTGCTGCCTGGCGCGCTTGCCCGGTTTGCCGACAGTTGCGCCTGCAGGTTTTCGGCGAACTGGCGCGTGAGCTGGTCGGCTAGTGCGCGGACGATGCCCTCGCGGCTGAACTGCGCGAGCGCACCAGTGATCGCGAAGGACACGTCCACCGCCACGCGCGTACCCTGGCCGTCGGGTTCGGTGCGAAAACGCGCCTGGCCTTTGACGCGGCTGTTGTTGCGGCCGTCGGCGGCCTGGCCGCTGAAGACGCCTGCGCGCGCGGCTTCGTCCAGCGCCAGCGTCCCCTCGCCGGCAAACGCCGCGGCAATGGGACCGAGCTTGACCTTGAAGGCAAGCGGCAGTACGCCATCCTGCGCCGGCGCGCGCAGCGACGCCCCGGGCAAGCAGGACACCAGCAGGGCTGGATCGTGAAAGGCTTGCCACACCGCCTCGGGCGAGGCGGCCACGGTAAACGTCTGCTCAAGCTGCATGGCGGCGCTCCGACCGGTAGGTGGCGAGCACCTGCTCGATGGCGGCGACGATTCCCTGGTAGCCCGTGCAGCGGCACAGGTTGCCGGCCAGCTCTTCGCGTATGCGCGCCGCGTCCGCGTCGGGCAGGCGGCGCACGATGTCACGCGCGGTCATCAGCATGCCGGGCGTGCAGTAGCCGCACTGCAGGGCATGGCAGGCGGTGAAGGCCGCGCGCAGCGCATCGGTCAGCGCATCGTCTTCGAGCCCTTCGAGCGTGGTGATGGATTTGCCTTCGAAGCGCAGCGCCGACTGCAGGCAGGCGCGCTGCGGGGCGCCGTCGACCTCGACCGTGCAGGCGCCGCACACACCGTGCTCGCAGCCGATGTGGGTGGCGGTCAGGCCGCAATGCTCGCGCAGGGCGTCGGCCAGGTGGGTGCGAGGCTCGCAACGCACCGCATACTCGCGTCCGTTGACGGTCAGGCGCACGTCGACCTGCTCCGCCTGCGGAAAAACTTCTGGAAAGGCATTCTCCCCACTCACGTTCTGACTCCCATGTCTGCGGCCGCGGCCGCCAGCAAATCGGCGTGCAGGGCGCGGCGCGGCGCGCCGGCCAGGCCCGCTTCGTCCAGCAAGGCAAGGCGCCCCGCCTCCTGTGCCAAGCCGTCATACAGGCCGACGCGCTCGATGACGCACGGCGGGCCGTCCAAGGCGCCGAAAACGATGCGCTCGACGCCACGGGCGGGGTCGCGCAGTCCGGCGACGATGGCCAGGGCGAATTCCCCGGTCTTGCGGCAGTGCTTGCGATAGGTCCAGCGCGCGCCCGCGCCAAACGCGGGCACGCGGATGCGCGCAAGGATTTCGCCGGGCTGCAGGTCCGGTTCGAACGCCGAGACCATGAACCGGGCGGCCGGCACGGCGCGCGTGCCTTGCGGCCCTTGCAGTTCGCAGAAGGCACCGGCCGCTGCCAAGGCGCTCGCCCAGTCGGCCGCCGGGTCGGCATGGCACAGGCTGCCGCCAACGGTGCCGCGGTTGCGCACTGCGCGATACGCGATGCCGCGCGCCACCCGGGGCAGCATGCCAGCCGTGACGTCCGGTACCTCGCCGTCCTCGATGCGTGCATGCGTCACCATCGCGCCCAGGACCAGGTCGGACCCGGACAGCTCGGCGCGGCGCAAGTCCGCGATGCCGTCCAGGTCGATGAGGGTGGACGGGCGGGCCAGCCTCAGGTTGAGCATCGCGCCGAGCGACTGCCCGCCGGCGATGACCTTGCAGGATTCGTCAGTCTGCAGGCCGGCGATGACCCCTGGCAGGTCAAGCTGCCTGATCAGCTGGTAGGCGACCGGTTTCATGCGCAGCCTCCCGCCGCTTCGATGGCGGCCAACACCCGCGGGGGACTGGCGGGCAGGGTAAGCACTTCGGCGCCTATCCCCGCCAGTGCGTCGTTGATCGCGTTGACGATGGCCGCTGGCGGCGCAATGGCGCCGCCTTCGCCGATGCCTTTCTGGCCGAACTTGCTGAAAGGGCTGGGGGTCTGCATGTGCTCGATCCGGACATTGGGCATCTCGCCCGCGCCGGGCACGATGTAATCGGCCAGCGTGGACGCCAACGGCTGGCCCTGCTCGTCGAAAGGCATTTCTTCGTAAAGGGCGGTGCCTATCCCCTGGGCGAGTCCACCCAGCAGCTGACCCTCGACCACCATGGGATTGAGCAGCACACCGCCGTCCTCGCACACCACGTAGTCCAAGAGACGCACGAATCCCGTTGCGGTATCGACTTCGACGGCACAGGCGTGGCAGGCGTAGCTGAAGGTGCCGGAATCCGGCTGCGTACGGTAGCCGGCGGTCAGCTGCAGGCCGCCCGGGTCGACACCGGCGGGCAGCCGTTGCGGCGCGCGGTACCAGACATGGGCAAGCTCGGCGTAGCGCATGCGCTGCGTGCCGTCGGCGGTAGCGACACCGCCATCGGCGCAGCGCAGCTGCTCGACCGGCACGCCCATCAGCGCTGCGGCGACGGTCTTTAGGCGCTCGCCCAGCTGCTCACAGGCCGTCGCAACGGCGCCGCCCGCCATGACGGCACAGCGCGAGCCCCAGGTACCGGTGGAATAGGGCGAGGTGGCGGTATCGCCGTGCAGCACGCGCACCTGTTCGGGCGCGATGCTGAGCACCGTATGGGCCACCTGCGCCATGGTGGTTTCCAGGCTTTGGCCGTGCGAATGCACGCCGATTTGCACTTCGAGCACGCCGTCGGGCGTCATGCGCACATGGCATTGCTCATAGCCAGGCACCATGGGGATCCCCCATCCGTGGTAGACCGAGGTGCCGTGCGCGCCCTGCTCGCAGAACACCGCCAACCCCAGGCCGATGCGTCGTTGCGGGCGCGAGCCGGGCGGCTGGTGCTGCGCCTGGCGCGCGCGCCACTGCGCCCAGCCCAGGCCGTCGACGGCGCGGCGCATGCATGCGGCATAGTCGCCAGAATCGAACAGCTTGCCAGTGATGTTGGTATAGGGCATGTCCTCGGCGCGCACCAGGCTGCGTTCGCGCAGCTCGTAAGGCTCGATGCCCAGTTCGCGCGCGGCGAGATCGAGCATGACTTCCAGCGCGAAGCACACGCCCGTGCGCGCCACGCCGCGGTACGGCAGGATGGGTGGTTTGTTGGTCGCGGCCGATCGCGTCCGGCAGGTAAAGCCGTCCATGCGATACGGGCCGGGCAGGATGGAGCCGACTTGCGCCGCCTCCAGGCAGGCCGAAAAGGGATAGGAGGAGTACGCGCCGGAATCGACGATGGCGTCGCATTCAATGGCGATGAGCCGGCCGCTGCGATCGACCTGTACCGCAATGTCGTAGGCGTGCTCGCGGCAATTGGCGTTGGCGCCCAGGTGCTCGCGCCGGTCTTCGAGCCAGCGCACCGGGCGGCGCAGCCGTATCGCCAGCCACGCGCAGCACACCTCTTCGGGAAGCAGCAAGCCTTTGTAGCCGAATCCCCCGCCGACGTCCGGCGAGATCACGCGTATCTGCCCCTGGTCCAACCCCAGGCATTCGGCCAGGCCGGCCCGGTTGATGTGTGGCATCTGCGCGGCGCTGATCATGACGAGCTGGTCCAGGCGCGTGTCCCACCAGCACAGCACGCCGCGTCCCTCCAGCGGCACCATGCATTGGCGCGAGGTCTGCAGCCTGCGCGCAACCTTTACCGCATCGGCTGGCGCCGACGCGGCGGGCTTGTCCACCAACGTTTCCAGGAAGACGTTGCGGTCCCAGCCGTCGTGCAGGATTTCCGGCGAGCGGCCCTCGGCCGCCTCGTGCATGTCCACTACCGCCGGCAACTCTTCGTAATCCACGTAGACCTGCTCGGCCAGATCCTCGGCCTGGGCGCGCGTCGGCGCTACGCACATGGCGACCATTTCGCCGGCAAAGCGCACCTTGTCGTAGGCCAGCGGATACTGCACCGACCGGCGGAATCCCGGCAGCCCCGACGCCGCCAGGATGGGTTTGACGCCGTTCAAGTCGCGCATGCCGTAGACCAGGTGCTCGAACCCGGCAGGCTTCTCGATGCCGCGTACGCGGGCATGCGCAAGCGGCGAGCGCACGAACGCCACTTCCAGCATGCCGGGCATGCGGATATCGCCCACGTATTGCCCCTGGCCATGCAGGAAGCGGCGGTCTTCCTTGCGCGGCAGCCGCGCGCCGATGCCCTGGCCGTGGATGTCGGGGTGTGCTTGCGTCATGGCAGCCTCATGCGGCCATGGGTTGCGGAAGAATTTCGGCCTGCGCCTCATGGCGCACGCCGGCGCGCAGGCAAAGGCGCGGACGCAGCATGCGCGTGGTGACCGCCTGGTTGCCTTCGTTGTCGCGCAACGTCCACTTGCCGCGCTCGTCGTACAGCACGGAAACGTCAGCGACCGCCCCCGGGGCAAGATGCCCAAGCTCGTCCGACAGGCCCAACAGCGCGGCGGCATTGCTCGTGGCCATGGGTACGACCTTCTCTAGCGGCACCCCCAGCGCCAGCATGCTCGTCATGGTGGAAACGAGCGAGAAGCGCACCGCGCCGGCGAACAGGTGATCGCCTTCGTCCGGGTGCGCATCCGGGGTGCCGGGCGGCGGTGAAACCTTGGTGTTGTAGCCATGCATGTCCGCACCCAGCGTATCGGGCAGGAATCCCGCGTCGATGACGCGCCGGGCCATGTCGAAGCTGAAATGCGAGCCGTGCCCGACGTCTATCTTCAGACCGCGCGCGACGGCCTCCTTGACCAAGGGATGCACCTTGCCATCGGTGCCGACGAATCCGCCGGGATGGCGGCTGAAAGGATGCGCGAGCACGTCGCCTGGCTTGAGCAGGTCCAGCACCTGGTCGAGAATCCTGTCTGGATCCACCTGGAGCGCGCCGCTCTTGGGCGATGGCCACAACTGGCCGAAGTGGATGTACAGGGGCAGGCCCGTATCCTTGCCGATTTGCGCCGCCACACGCATGACCTCCAGCCCCCAGCGCTGGAACCCGCCCAACTCGGCATGCGCCTTGATGCCGCGCACCAAGTCAGGGTTGGCTAGCGCGGCCTTGACGGTGGCGTCACGGTCGAGGCATTGGGGGCGGTAGAGCTCGGGGTAATAGTGGCCTTCCAGCCCGCCCACCAGGTAGGCCGAAATGAAGGCAAGCACGCGCGTGGCCGCCGGCTCGGCGACGTAGTGCCGAAAACCAGGCAGCGTGATGCAACTCGGGCCACCTTGGTCGACCAGGGTCGTCACGCCGGATTGCACCCCGCAGGTATCGGGATCCAGCCCGAAGCGTCCCGTCACATATCGGTACACGTGGGCGTGGGTATCGATCAGGCCGGGCAATACGAGGTTGCCACGGCAATCTATGACCTCATCCGCGTTGGCGCCTTCTGGTACGTCGATACCGAGGATGCGGCCGTCGCGCACCACCAGGTCGCCAACCTGGTCCACACCGTTTGCGGGATCGATGATGCGCCCGCCGCGCAGTACTGTCGTTGCCATTGCCGTCCTTTGCGAATTGCTGGCTGTATGCACCAAAGGACAAAGCAATATGCGTGCCACCCGCGTCGACAACCCACACCGGCAAGGGATAAGCTGTTGATTTATCTATGACAATTTTTCCGAAAAATATGTGGTGTACCACCTATTAGGTGCCACAGCCGCCACCTGTCCACAGTCGCGTGCCTCCGGCCATGCACCGACATGGTCCGCATGCACCGGTCAGCGCACCGGCTTGATGCAATATGTGGTATGCCACGTATTTAGACCAAGGCCGTCACACTGGATTGGCCTATAGGCCCATGTAGGCTTGGCGCACGCGTGGGTCGGCCGCCAACGTATGGGTATCGCCCGCTAAGGCGACACGGCCCGTTTCTATCACGTACGCGCAGCGCGCCAAGTCGAAGGCAGCGAGCACATCCTGCTCGACCAGCAAAATGGTTGTTCCCGCGCGGTTAATTTCTCGCAGCGCTTCGCCCAGACGCTCCACCGCGCGTGGTGCCAGGCCAAGGGACAGTTCGTCTATCATCAACAGCTGCGGCCTGGACATGATGCCGCGGCCGATCGCGCACATCTGCTGTTCGCCGCCCGACAAGGTCGTGGCATCTTGGTGCTGGCGCTCTTTCAGGATCGGGAAAAGGGCGTACACCGCATCCAGGTCCCTCTCGATTTCGGCGCGCGTTGCACGGCGCAGGTAGGCACCCACCAGCAGGTTATCGCGTACGGACATGCCCTTGAACAGCCTGCGGCCTTCGGGAACATGCGCCACGCCCGCGGCCAGCATGGCATCCGGGCCGGCGCCAGTCATGTCGCGCCCGCAGAATTCGATCTGGCCCGCTCGGGTTGGCACTATGCCCGAGATCGCACGCAGCAGCGTTGTCTTGCCCGCGCCGTTGGAGCCGACGATGCAGGTGATTTCGCCTGCCGGCACCTCCAAGTCCACGCCCCATAGCACTTGGACATCGCCGTAGCCGGCCTGCAAACCGCATATACGCAGTAGTGGTGAATTAGCCATGGCGGTGGTCAGACAACGCGATCGCCGCGGAGCCGTTCGGCGAACTTGCTGCCCAGGTAGGCTTGGACCACCCGCGGATCGGCAATCACCGCCGCGGGTTCTCCTTCGCTGATGAGCTGGCCCTGGTGTAACACCAGGATGCGCCGGCTCAGCCCCAAAACCACTTTCATCAGGTGCTCGATCAGGAGAATGGTTATCCCTTTTGCGGCGATGGCACGCATCAACGCCATCGCCTGGTCAATCTCACCGCTATTCAAGCCAGCGTTGACTTCGTCGAGCAACAATAGCCGCGGCTGCATGGCCAGGCTCTTGGCCAGCTCTAGGCGCTTGCGGGAGGGCAACGTCAGCGACGACGCCGGCTGATGCGCCTGATCGGCCAAACCGACGAACTCCAGGTGCTGCATCGCCGCCTGCTCAGCCTGCCTGCGTGATGTCGTCTGCGCGGCAAAAAGCGCGCCGGCCATGACGTTTTCCAGCACCGTCATAGTCGGGAACGGCTGGACGATCTGGAAAGTGCGCGCCAGGCCGCTGCGTGCGGCCTGGTGTGGGCGCTGGCCGGTGACGTCGCGCCCGCAAAACACCACCGACCCAGACGTCGGCGCCAGCACGCCAGTAATCAGGTTGACGAGCGTCGTCTTCCCCGCGCCGTTCGGGCCGATCAGGCCGACGATTTCTCCTTCGTTCAAGGTGAAGCTGACATCCCTGACCGCCTGCAAGCCGCCAAACCGCTTGCTGAGATGGGAAACCTGGAGCAGCGCCGTCATCGCGACGCACCTCCGCGGCCAAGCCGCTTGGCAGGCAGGCGCAAGCCCAATAGCCCTCCCGGCAACGCGAAGACCAGCAAGACGACGATGGCGCCCAAAATGGCCTGGTGCCAATCCAGAAACCTCGCCCACACTGTTTCTTCCAGCAGCACGAAGGCGGCGGAACCAAGCACTGGCCCATACACCGTTCCTACGCCGCCCAGCATGGCCATGACAGGTACCTTCAGCGTCAGCAGAATCGAAAAGGCGTCGTCCGGCGCGATATAAGACACCCACGACGCATAGATAGCGCCGACCGTTCCGCAGTACACGGCCGACAGCGCATAGGCGGCAGTCTTGTAGCGCTCGATGCCGATGCCCACCATGTCAGCCGCATCCTCGTTCTGACCGATGCAGCGCAGCCCAAATCCCAATCGGCTGCGATCGACCAGAAGCGCCGTCAACCAGGCGCACACCATGACTGCCAGCATGGCGTACAGGAACACCCGCGCCGCGAAGTCGGCGCCTCCGGGCAGGATGGCAACGTTCAGGCCTTCGCCGCCGCCAGTGAGGTCCGTCCACAATGAGGCAAGCAACCTCAGCACCTCGACCATTGCGATGGAGCCGATGGCGAAATAGTGACCCCGCAAGCGCAAGAGCGCCACGCCGGCCAGCGTCGCAAAGGCACCTACGACCAGCGTCGCGGCGATCCAGGCCAGCACCATGGGCACGCCTGCATTCTGCATCAGCGCGCCGACGTAGCTGCCCAGGCCAACAAAGGCAGCGGTCGAAAACGACGGGTAACCGGCATAGCCGCCGATGAAGTTCCACGACAGTGCCAAGGTGGCATACATGCACAGGAAAGTTGCCAGGCGCACGTAATAGTTGCCGGCTAGAAACGGCAACGCCGCCAACAGCACGACCCAGATCAAGAAGAGCACGTGTGCGCTGCTGGCGCGCATCGGAGGAAACGGCGATGCAGCCGCACTCATTCGTACCCCTTTTTGCCCATGATCCCGCCCGGGCGCACAACCAGCAGGGCGAGCATGACCAGGAACCCCAGCAACACGGCGTACTGCGCGCCCAGGAAGTGGCCCGCGGCACTTTCGATCATTCCAAGTGCCATGCCGCCGACCAGCGCGCCCGGTACCGTTCCCAAGCCGCCAATGACACACACTACGAACGCCTTGCCCAGCAACAGCCCGGAAATACCCGTGGTCACCGGAAACACGACCGCCATCAGTGCGCCGCAAGCCCCAGCCATCGCTGCGGCGATTCCGAAAGTGGCGGCATAAATGCGCGGCACGCGTATGCCCATCAAAGCCGCCGCGTCGCGGTCCATGCGCACGGCAACGATGGCCCGGCCCAGGCGGGAACCGCGCATCACCGCGTACAGCAGCCCGGTAAGCGCCAGCGCAAGTACCATGGCCCACACGCGGTCGATGGGCAGCGCCACGCCGGCCACGTCCAGCCGCCCTAAGTCCAGCGACACTCGCCTCGGCGTTGCGTCGAAGGACACGTTCATCAGGTTGTACAGGATCATGTCCAAGCCGAAGGTCAGGGTAAGCGTCGTCAGCACCGGCCTGGCCACGACACGGTTGATCGCACCGTACTGCAACAGGTAGCCCGCGAGGAACGTCAATGCGGCGGCCGCGGGCAGCGTGACGAACGGGTTGATGTCGAAGTGATGCCAAGCGAAGTACACCAGGTACCCGCCTAATACGATGAACGACCCGTGCAGCATGTTGATGATGTTGAGCACGCCCCACACCAGTGAAAACCCCACGGCGATGCACGCATACAGCGCCCCGAGCATTAGCCCGTTGGCAACGATTTGGAGGTACGGTGCCATCGACGGATCCCGCCTGCGCTCAGCTGCCGGCTACCATATCGGCGGCCTGCTTGATTTCGCCGTCCTTGTAGCTGCCCCAGGCTTGCTGTAGCTGGCGCATGGAAACGGGATCTAGGTCCATGCGAGGCAAGTCGTCCGGCTGCCAGTATCCGTAATCGTCCACGCCACGCACCAGCGTCGCGCGACCATGACCTTGCACCGGCTTGACATGGGTCGGGATATAGAAGAACGCGAAGCCAATCCGCCTATCCTTGCTACGGTTAGGCAAGGAACTATGCGCCGTGCGCTCATGATGCAACGAAAACTCCCCCGCGCGCACCGGCATGGACACTGCCTTGGACTCGTCGATGCCTACCAACGTCTGGCCTTTTGCCAGCATGTTGTCCGGTGCGTAAGTTTCCTCGTGGGGCAAGTCCGGACCGATGTGCGAGCCAGGCAGCACGCGCAGGCAGCCGTTTTCTTCGGTCGCGTCGGTAAGCCCAACCCAGGCGGTTACCTCCTCGTGCGGCGACAAGCCGAAGTAGGCCGAATCCTGGTGCCAAGACACATAGCGGGGGTCACCCGGATCCTTGGCAAAGATCGATGCTCCAAACAGCAGGATGTTGGGTCCGATGAGGTCTTCCACGGCATCCAGGATCCTGGGATTGCGCGCCAGTTCAACCAGGGCCGGAAACGCCAGGTGCCCTTTGATCTTCAGCGTACGGTTCGCGTCGTGCCCGGCGGCACGCTCATAGGACTCGATTAGTTCTCGATACTGCCGCGCCTGCTGGACATCCATGGCGCGAAACGGAAATGCATAGCCTTCGCGATGGAAATGCTGGACCTGCTCTGGCGTCAAGACTTTGGGCATGGGGCAACCTCCTTTACTGCACGCCGAGGCGCATTTCGGCCTGCTGCATGGTTGTGGGATATAGGACTACCGGACGTCCATCCTGAACCTGGATAATGGGCAGGTCACGGTTGGCGTTCATCCCGTCTTCGCGAAAACGTACCGGTCCGTAGAAGGTCATGACATCTAGGCCAGCAAGCGCATCACGCACACGGGCACGATCGAGCGTGCCTGCCTGCTCGATGGCTTTTTGCAGCACGACGAGGGCTGCTGCCGAGGAAGCGTAGACGTAGTCCGGGTCGACACCGGCACGCGCCTTGATGGCTTCAGCAAACGCCTGGGTACTGCCGAACACGTCGTCGGACCGGTATGTCTGGGAGCTATGCCACCACGTCGCGCTGGTGATGTTTTCGGCCAACCCTTTTAGGCCATGCGTGAACTCGGCGTAAGCGGGGCCGGTGATCATGGTGACCACCGGCGCGCCTAACCCGAGGTCAGCCATTTGCTTGCGCGCAAGGATAAGGTCGGCGGTGTAGCCGGTCACGTAGATCCAGTCGGGACCAGCTTGGCGGATCGCCGTCAGCGCACCGCTGAAGTCCATGGTCCCTACCGGGTAGCTCGACTCGTAAACCACCCGCAAGCCAGCCTTGGCGGCCTGCGCAGACATTGCGCCGGCCATGGCCTTGGGAAACACGTCGCTGCGGCCGAGAATGGCAATAGTCTTCAAGTCCGGCTTGATCTTGCGAAAGTGCCCAAGCATGGCATCGACCAATCCGATGGACGGCGCCAGCGTGCCGAACAGATACTTGTATCCTTGGTTGTGGACGGGCTCGCTAGAGGCGACGGCGATGACAGGCACGCCGTAACGTTCGGCCACACCAGCCACGACTTTGGCATGGCCTGAACCAAAAGGCGCGGTCATGAAATGCACTTCATCGCGTGTGATCAAGCGCTCGGCCAGTTGCTGCGCCCGCTTTTCGTCCGATTGGTAGTCGTATGTGACCAGTTCGACCTGTAACTTGCGCGTGCCGACGGCGATGCCGCCCGCGGCGTTGACGCGCTCCAGCCACAGCATATAGGCGAGCTGTTGCTTCTTCCCTTCGTCGGCCAACGCTCCGCTCAGTGCCAACGGGGCGCCGATGCGCACCTTATCTGCGGCGCTCGCGCATACGGGCAAATGAAGGCCGGCGGCCAGCGCGGGCATCGTTGCCGCCGCGCGTAGGAACCGTCGCCGCGTTGGGCCGCGGCGGCAATCAACATAGGACATGGTCGTTCCCCTTCGTGCGTATGGTCCAAGACGGCTACCGACACCTCACTCGCCTAGACCAGGTAACCACTTGGTTCGCCCAATATGGTGGTTCGCACGCAGTAGCGCCGCGCGCCGGGGGCGAAGTCGGCAAGCGCCAGGTGCATGGTGCTGCGGTTGTCCCACATTAGGATGTCGTTCGGCTGCCAGCGATGGCGGTACGTATGCAGCGGATCGACACTGTGTTCGAACAGGAAACGCAACAGCGGTGCGGACTCCTTCTCAGTCATACCGACGATGCGTTTGGTCATTTGCTCGCTCAGGTACAACGCCTTTCTACCGGTTTCCCCGTGCACGCGCACCAATGGTTGTGCCACCGGCGGGTTGGCCTGGCGCAGCTGCGCGACCAGTTCCGGATCGCGCTTCTTCATGTTTTCGACCTGCATGTAGTCATGCACGGCCCACAGTGGTTCTATCAACGACTTCATGGTGTCGGACAGGCTGTCGTATGCAGCATGCATGCTTGCGAACATGGTGTCTCCGCCGACTTCGGGCAGAATGCGCGCGTGAAAGATAGAGCCCAGCGGCGGACGCAAGGTATAGGACAAATCGGAATGCCAGTGCCGGCCGACGTTTTCGCTGACCGAGGGCTTGCCGTCGGTGGGAATGGTCGACAGAACAAACAACTCTGGGTGTTCCGGGTGACGAAACGGCTTGAGCGTTTCGTGCCGGTCGAGCTCACCGAATCGCCGACTGAATGCAATCAGCTGCTCGTTGCTGATGTCCTGGCCTCGCAACAAGACAATGCCGTGGCGGTTCCAAAGATCACGTATCGCGGCAATCGTCTCGTCCAACTGTGGCTCGCGTAGGTCCAACCCGATGATCTCTACGCCAAAAACATGCGTGATCGGGCGCGTTTTCAATTCGACCACTGCCTTATCCGATGCCAACGCTTGCATTCGGATCTCCTTTCGTCTTTATTCGATCTTTACACCAGCTTCGGCCACTGCCTTGGCCCACTTGGCGTTTTCGCGGGCGATGTGAGCAGCGAAATCCTTGGGCGTACCGCCGCCGGGCGTTGCGCCCATTTTTTCCAAGCTGGCGCGCAGCTGCGGCGTGTGCAATGCGCGGTCCACATGCTCGGCAAGCAACGCGACGATGTCCGGGGGCGTACCGGCCGGTGCAAACAGCCCGTACCAGGATGTGATTTCGAAGCCCGGCAATCCGGCTTCAGCGACGGTGCGCAACTCGGGAGCAACCTCGCTGCGCACGCCGGTTGCGACGCCAAGCGCCTTGACCTTGCCGGCACGCACTTGGGGCAGCGCCGCCACCATTTCCACGGACATGAACTGCACCTGGCCACTCATCAGGTCGACCAATCCCGGCCCAGTGCCCTTGTACGGTACGTGGAGCATTTCCACGCCTGTCATGGACTTGAAGATTTCTCCCGCAAGATGATGAGGCGAGCCTGCACCGGCCGAGGCGAATCCCATCGGCACCGGGCGACTCTTGGCATAACTGATGAAATCTTGGATGCTGTCGGCGGGTACCTCCGGGTTGACCACCAACACGTGCGGCACGAAGGCCACTAGGCTGATGGGCGCGAAGTCTCGCGTAGGGGAGTACGGTAGGTCGAGCTTCAGTGAGGGATTGATGGAAATCGTCGTCGTCGATCCCATCAGGAGCGTATAGCCATCGGCCGGCGCGCGCGCCACGGCTTCCGAACCGATCGCGCCGGCCGCACCCGCACGGTTGTCGATGATCACAGGCCGGCCCAGGCTTTCGGCCAGCTTTTGGCCGACTGCGCGCGCCAAGGTATCGACCGCGCCGCCGGTTGCAAACGGCACGACCAAGCGCAGTTCACGCGCCGGATAAGGTTGCGCAGCATGCACCGTGCCTTGGACGACCAGGCACGCCAGCGTACCCAGGCATGCTTTTCCGAAAAGGCGGAGAACAGACATGGAACCTCCCTGCCAGGAGGAACACCCCGGCTTGCCTTTTCGATAAAGCAACAAGCGTGCCAACGCTCACGGGAAAACCTACTGCGACCGCCCGTGCCGGCCGAAAAGCCGCTTCATTACTGGGTTTGGAGCCCGTCGATATGTGTGGTGTACCACATATATCAGGACGAACCAACCGTGGTCATGGCGCCAGGAATACGCTTGGCTTGCACAACAATAGGGACGCGGCGCACTCCCTTGGCGCAATTACGTGGTATACCACGCTTCTGGAAGAAAAAAACCCCGCGGCGGCAGCCGCGGGGTCTTGGCAACGATGTTGCGCCGGCCGGTCGGCCGGCGCGCCCAAGTGCGTCAGGACTGCTCGGGCTGGCCGTCGCCTTCGGCAGGCTGCGACGAACTCGGCTCTTCGCCATGATCGCCACCCACGGTGACCGGCGCATCCTCGAAGGGATTGGCCATCGCACGCGCGGCTTCGCGCTCGGCGGCTTCCAGCGCTTCCTTCTCCTTGCGGGCGTGGTGGTACGCCATGCCGGTGCCCGCCGGGATGAGGCGGCCGACGATGACGTTTTCCTTCAGCCCGCGCAGCTCGTCGCGCTTGCCCATGATCGCCGCTTCGGTCAGCACGCGGGTCGTTTCCTGGAACGAGGCCGCGGAGATGAACGAGTCGGTCGACAGCGAGGCCTTGGTGATGCCAAGCAGCACGTTTTCGTAGGTGGCCGGCCGCTTGCCTTCGGCCTGGACGCGGTCGTTCTCGTTGAGCAGCTCCGAACGCTCGACCTGCTCGCCCGGGATGAACGACGTATCGCCCGGATCGACGACGTTCACGCGGCGCAGCATTTGCCGCACGATCACCTCGATGTGCTTGTCGTTGATCTTCACCCCTTGCAGGCGGTAGACGTCCTGGACCTCGTCGACGATGTAGGTCGCCAGCTTCTCGATGCCCTGCAGGCGCAGGATGTCGTGCGGGTCGGCCGGGCCGTCGACGATCATCTCGCCCTTGTTGACCACCTGGCCGTCGTGCACCAGCACCTGCTTTTCCTTCGGGATCAGGAACTCGTGGGCGACGCCATCCAGGTCGGTGATGACCAGGCGCTGCTTGCCCTTGGTGTCCTTGCCGAAGGAGACCGTGCCGGTGACTTCGGCCAACATGCCGGCGTCCTTGGGCGAACGGGCTTCGAACAGCTCGGCCACGCGCGGCAGACCGCCGGTGATGTCGCGGGTCTTCTGCGATTCCTGCGGAATGCGCGCCAGCACCTCGCCGACCTGCACCTGCTGGCCGTCGCGCACCGTGATCAGCGCGCCCACGGGGAAGGAAATGTTCACCGGATGGTCGGTGCCGGCGATCTTGACCTCTTCGCCCGCCTCGTTGATGAGCTTGATCTGCGGACGCAGCGTCTGCTTGCCGGTACGCGTCTTGGGCGTGATGACCACCAGGGTGGACAGGCCGGTGACTTCGTCGACCTGGCGCGCCACGGTGACGCCTTCCTCGATGTTCTCGAAGCGCACGGCGCCAGCGTACTCGGACACGATCGGACGGGTCAGCGGATCCCAGCTGGCCAGGCGCGTGCCGGCCTTGACCGCTTCGCCGTCGCCGACCAGCACCGTGGCACCGTACGGGATCTTGTGGCGCTCGCGCTCGCGGCCGCCATCGTCGAAGATGACGATCTCGCCCGAGCGCGAAATGGCCACGCGTTCGCCGCGCGGGTTGGTGACATAGCGCATCGTGCTGGCAAAGCCCACCTTACCGTTGGACTTGGTCTCCACCGAGCTGGCCATGGCCGCACGCGAGGCGGCGCCACCGATGTGGAAGGTCCGCATGGTCAGCTGCGTGCCCGGTTCGCCGATGGACTGGGCAGCGATGACGCCGACCGCCTCGCCCACGTTGACCAGGCTGCCGCGGCCCAGGTCGCGGCCGTAGCAATGCGCGCACAGGCCGTGGCGCGTTTCGCACGTCAGCGGCGTGCGCACCTTGACTTCGTCGATGCCCAGGCGGTCGATCAGTTCGACCGCATCTTCGTCGAGCAGGGTGCCCGCCGGGATGGCGGTTTCCTGGGTGTCCGGGTTGACGATGTCCACCGCGGCCACGCGGCCCAGGATGCGGTCGCGCAGCGGCTCGATGATTTCGCCGCCTTCGACCAGTGCCTTCATCGCATAGCCGCGGGTGGTGCCGCAATCCTCTTCGGTAATGACCAGGTCCTGCGTCACGTCGACCAGGCGGCGGGTCAGGTAGCCGGAGTTGGCGGTCTTGAGCGCCGTGTCGGCCAGGCCCTTGCGCGCGCCGTGGGTCGAGATGAAGTACTGCAGGACGTTCAACCCTTCGCGGAAGTTCGCCGTGATCGGCGTCTCGATGATCGAGCCATCAGGCTTGGCCATCAGGCCACGCATGCCGGCCAGCTGCCGGATCTGGGCGGCCGAACCGCGCGCGCCCGAATCGGCCATCATGTAGATGGAGTTGAACGACTCCTGGCGCACGGTCTCGCCGTGGCGGTTGACCACGGGCTCGGTGGCCAGCTGTTCCATCATGGCCTTGCCGACCTTGTCGCCGGCCTTGCCCCAGATGTCGACCACGTTGTTGTAGCGTTCCTGCGCGGTCACCAGGCCGGACGAGTACTGCTTGTCGATTTCCTTGACCTCGCGGTTGGCCTCGGCAAGGATTTGCTGCTTCACGTCCGGGATCAGCATGTCGCTCATGGCGATCGAGATGCCCCCGCGCGTGGCCAGGCGGAAACCGGCCTGCATCAGCTTGTCGGCGAAGATCACCGTGTCGCGCAGGCCGCAGCGGCGGAACGACTGGTTGATCAGGCGCGAGATTTCCTTCTTCTTCAGCGGCTTGTTCAGCACGTCGAAGGACAGGCCGCGCGGCAGGATTTCCGACAGCAGGGCACGGCCGACGGTGGTTTCCACGCGGCGCGTGATCGCCTGCCATTGGTCCTGGCCGTCGACGTTGACGCGCTGGTATTCCTGCAGGCGCACGGTGATGCGGCTTTGCAGCTCGACCTCGCCGTTGTCATAGGCGCGCTGCACTTCCTGGACGTCGGTGAAGAACATGCCTTCGCCCTTGCCGTTGATACGCTCGCGCGTGGCGTAGTACAGGCCCAGCACGATGTCCTGCGACGGCACGATCGACGGCTCGCCGTTGGCGGGGAAGAGCACGTTGTTGGACGCCAGCATCAGCGTGCGGGCTTCCAGCTGGGCTTCGAGCGACAGCGGCACGTGCACGGCCATCTGATCGCCGTCGAAGTCGGCGTTGAACGCCGCGCAGACCAGCGGGTGCAGCTGGATGGCCTTGCCTTCGATCAGGACCGGCTCGAAGGCCTGGATACCCAGGCGGTGCAACGTCGGCGCGCGATTCAGCAGCACGGGGTGCTCGCGGATCACCTCTTCGAGGATGTCCCACACCACCGGCTCCTGGCTTTCCACGAGCTTCTTGGCGGCCTTGATGGTCGTGGCCAGGCCCATCATCTCCAGGCGGTTGAAGATGAACGGCTTGAAGAGCTCCAGCGCCATCAGCTTGGGCAGGCCGCACTGGTGCAGCTTCAGCTGCGGACCCACCACGATGACCGAACGGCCGGAATAGTCCACGCGCTTGCCCAGCAGGTTCTGGCGGAAGCGCCCGCTCTTGCCCTTGATCATGTCGGCCAGCGACTTGAGCTGGCGCTTGTTGGCGCCGGTCATGGCCTTGCCGCGGCGGCCGTTGTCCAGCAGCGAGTCGACCGCCTCCTGCAGCATGCGCTTTTCGTTGCGCAGGATGATCTCGGGCGCCTTCAGCTCCAGCAGGCGCTTGAGGCGGTTGTTGCGGTTGATGACCCGCCGGTACAGGTCGTTCAGGTCCGAGGTCGCAAAGCGCCCGCCGTCGAGCGGCACCAGCGGACGCAGGTCCGGCGGCAGCACCGGCAGCACTTCCATGACCATCCATTCGGGCTTGATGCCGGACTTCTGGAAGCCTTCGAGCACCTTCAGGCGCTTGGAGATCTTCTTGATCTTGGCATCGGAATTGGTGGCCTTGAGCTCGCCGCGCAGCTGTTCGACCTCGCGGTCGATGTCGATGGTGCGCAGCAGCTCGCGGATGGCCTCGGCACCCATCAGGGCGCGGAAGTCGTCGCCGTATTCCTCGGTCTTGGCCAGGTAGTCGTCATCGGACATGATCTGGCCGCGCTTGAGCGGCGTCATGCCGGGGTCGATCACGCACCAGGCTTCGAAATACAGCACGCGCTCGATGTCGCGCAGCGTCATGTCGAGCACCATGCCCAGGCGCGAGGGCAGGCTCTTGAGGAACCAGATGTGCGCGACCGGGCTGGCCAGCTCGATGTGGCCCATGCGCTCGCGGCGCACCTTGGCCACAGTGACTTCGACGCCGCACTTCTCGCAGATGACGCCGCGGTGCTTCAGCCGCTTGTACTTGCCGCACAGGCACTCGTAGTCCTTGATCGGCCCGAAGATTTTCGAGCAGAACAGGCCGTCGCGCTCGGGCTTGAACGTGCGGTAGTTGATCGTCTCCGGCTTGCGGACTTCTCCGTAGGACCAGGAACGGATCTTCTCGGGCGAGGCGATGCCGATCCGGATGGCATCGAACTGCTCGTCCTGAGTGACTTGCTTGAAAAGGTCGAGTAGCGCTTTCATCAGTTACGCTCCAAATCCATGTCCAGGGCCAGAGAACGGATTTCCTTGACCAGCACGTTGAACGACTCGGGCATGCCCGCATCGATGGTGTGGTCGCCCTTGACGATGTTTTCGTACACCTTGGTACGGCCGGTGATGTCGTCGGACTTGACCGTGAGCATCTCCTGCAGGGTGTACGCCGCGCCGTAAGCCTCCAGGGCCCAGACTTCCATTTCGCCGAAGCGCTGGCCGCCGAACTGCGCCTTGCCGCCCAGCGGCTGCTGGGTGACGAGCGAGTACGGGCCGGTGGAGCGCGCGTGCATCTTGTCGTCGACCAGGTGGTGCAGCTTGAGCATGTGCATGTAGCCGACGGTGACCGGGCGCTCGAAGCGCTCGCCGGTACGGCCGTCGTACAGCCAGGCCTGGGTACGGTTTTCGGTCAGCTGCAGGCGCTCGGCCACTTCGGGCGGGTAGGCCAGCTCCAGCATCTTGCCGATTTCCTCTTCGGTCGCGCCGTCGAACACCGGGGTGGCCACGGGCACGCCATCGCGCAGGTTCTGCGCCATTTCCAGCAGCTCGGCGTCGGACAGCTCGTTGATGCGCGCCGGCGTGCCGGTGCTGTTGTAAACCTGCTCAAGGTAGCGGCGCAGCTTGGCGACCTCGACCTTCTGCTGCTCGCGCAGCATGTCGTTGATGCGCTGGCCCACGCCCTTGGCCGCCCAGCCGAGGTGGACTTCCAGCACCTGGCCGACGTTCATCCGCGAGGGCACGCCCAGCGGGTTGAGCACGATGTCCACCGGGGTGCCGTCGGCCATGTGAGGCATGTCCTCGACTGGCACGATGCGCGAGACCACGCCCTTGTTGCCGTGGCGACCGGCCATCTTGTCGCCCGGCTGCAGGCGGCGCTTGACGGCCAGGTAGACCTTGATCATCTTGAGCACGCCCGGCGGCAACTCGTCGCCCTGGGTCAGCTTCTTGCGCTTTTCCTCGAAGGCCAGGTCGAACTGGTGGCGCTTCTGCTCGAGCGATTCCTTGGCCTGTTCGAGCACCAGCGCGTGCTCTTCGTCGGCCAGGCGGATGTCGAACCACTGCCAGCGGTCCAGGTCGGCCAGGTAAGCCTTGGTGATGGTCGAACCCTTGGCCAGCTTGCGCGGACCGCCATTGACGGTCTTGCCGATCAGCATCTTTTCGATACGGTCGAAGGTGTCGTTTTCGACGATGCGCAGCTGGTCGTTCAGGTCCTGGCGGTAGCGGCGCAGTTCGTCGTCGATGATCGACTGCGCACGCTTGTCGCGCACGATGCCTTCGCGGGTGAAGACCTGCACGTCGATGACCGTGCCGACCATGCCCGAAGGCACGCGCAGCGACGTGTCTTTGACGTCGGAGGCCTTCTCGCCAAAGATGGCGCGCAGCAGCTTTTCCTCGGGCGTGAGCTGCGTCTCGCCCTTGGGCGTGACCTTGCCCACCAGCACGTCATCGGCGCGCACTTCGGCGCCGATGTGCACGATACCGGAATCGTCCAGGCGGTTGAGCTGCACCTCGGGCAGGTTGCTGATGTCGCGCGTGATTTCCTCGGGTCCGAGCTTGGTGTCGCGCGCCACCACGGTTAGTTCCTCGATGTGGATCGAGGTGTAGCGGTCATCGGCCACCACCCGCTCGGAAATCAGGATCGAGTCCTCGAAGTTGTAGCCGTTCCAGGGCATGAACGCCACCAGCATGTTTTGGCCCAGGGCAAGTTCGCCCAGGTCGGTCGAGGCGCCGTCGGCCAGCACGTCGCCCTTGGCGACCTTGTCGCCGCGCTTGACGATGGGGCGCTGGTTGATGTTGGTGTTCTGGTTGGAACGGGTGTACTTGATGAGGTTGTAGATGTCCACGCCCACTTCGCCGGCGACGTTTTCGTCGTCGTTGACGCGGATCACGATGCGCTCGGCGTCGACGTAGTCGACCACGCCGCCACGCAGCGCCTGCACGGTGGTGCCGGAGTCAACCGCCACGGTGCGCTCGATGCCGGTGCCGACCAGGGGCTTTTCCGGGCGCAGGCAAGGCACGGCCTGGCGCTGCATGTTCGAACCCATCAGCGCGCGGTTGGCGTCGTCGTGCTCCAGGAACGGGATCAGCGAGGCAGCCACCGACACGATCTGCGACGGCGCGACGTCCATGTAGTGCACGTTCGCGCCCGAGGTCAACATGGTTTCGCCGGCCTGGCGGCAGGCCACCAGGTCGTCGGCAAAGGCGCCGTTCTCGTCCAGGCGCGCGTTGGCCTGCGCGATGACGTAGCGGCTCTCCTCGATGGCCGAGAGGTATTCGATCTCGTTGGTGACGCGGCCATCGACCACCTTGCGGTACGGCGTCTCCAGGAAGCCGTACTCGTTCAGGCGCGCGTACAGCGCCATCGAGTTGATC
Source organism: uncultured Alcaligenaceae bacterium (assembly GCA_937908115.1). Taxonomy (GTDB): domain Bacteria; phylum Pseudomonadota; class Gammaproteobacteria; order Burkholderiales; family Burkholderiaceae_B; genus CALEQZ01. The sequence continues at coordinate 31,704 of CALEQZ010000012.1, forward strand.
AGGCCGATGTTCGGGCCTTCGGGCGTTTCGATGGGGCAGACGCGGCCGTAGTGGGTCGGGTGCACGTCGCGGACTTCGAAGCCGGCGCGTTCGCGGGTCAGGCCGCCCGGGCCCAGCGCGGAGACGCGGCGCTTGTGCGTGATCTCCGACAGCGGGTTGGTCTGGTCCATGAACTGCGACAGCTGGCTCGAACCGAAGAACTCCTTGATCGCCGCCGAGATGGGCTTGGAGTTGATCAGGTCGTGCGGCATCAGGTTTTCGGTCTCGGCCTGGCCCAGGCGCTCCTTGACGGCGCGCTCCACGCGCACCAAGCCGGCGCGGAACTGGTTCTCGGCCAGTTCGCCCACGCAGCGCACGCGGCGGTTGCCCAGGTGGTCGATGTCGTCGATCTGGCCGCGGCCGTTGCGCAGCTCGACCAACACCTTGATGGTGGCGAGGATATCCTCGTTGGTCAGCGTCATCGGCCCGCTGGCGTCGTCGCCACGGCCAAGGCGGCTGTTGACTTTCATGCGACCCACGCGCGACAGGTCGTAGGTTTCCTCGCTGTAGAACAGGCGATGGAACAGGGCCTCGACGGCTTCCTCGGTAGGGGGCTCGCCCGGGCGCATCATGCGGTAGATGGCCACGCGCGCGGCGGTCTGGTCGGCGGTCTCGTCGGTGCGCAGGGTCTGCGAGATGTAGGGCCCGCGATCCAGGTCGTTGGTGTACAGGGTCTGGATCTTGCGCACGCCGGCTTCGCGCAGCGCATTGAGCACGGAGTCGTTGATCTCGTCGTTGGCCTTGGCGACCACCTCGCCGGTCTCGGGGTTGATGATGTTCTTGGCCAGCACGCGGCCGTACAGGAACTCCTCGGGGACCGAGATGCGCTCGATGCCGGCGTTGGCCAGGTCGCGCAAGTGCTTGGCATTGATGCGCTTGTCCTTTTCGACCAGCACCTTGCCCGAGCGGTCGGTGATGTCAAAGCGCGCGACTTCACCCTTCCAGCGCTCGGGAACGAAGTCCATGACGGCGCCTTCGTCCATCAGCTCGAAGTCGTCGAAGTCGAAGAAGTACGCCAGGATGTCTTCCGGCGTCATGCCGATGGCCTTGAGCAGGATGGTCACCGGCATCTTGCGGCGGCGGTCCACCCGGAAGAACAGGATGTCCTTGGGGTCGAACTCGAAGTCCAGCCAGGAGCCGCGGTAGGGGATCACCCGGGCCGAGAACAGCAGCTTGCCGGAGCTGTGCGTCTTGCCGCGGTCATGCTCGAAGAACACCCCGGGCGAGCGGTGCAGCTGCGAAACGATGACGCGCTCGGTGCCGTTGATGATGAAGGAGCCGGTGCTGGTCATGAGCGGGATCTCGCCCATGTAGACTTCCTGCTCCTTGACCTCCTTGACCGTGGGCTTGCTCACCTCGCGGTCCAGGATCACCAGGCGCACCTTGGCGCGCAGCGGCGAGGCATAGGTCAGCCCGCGCTGTTGGCATTCCTTGACGTCGAATACCGGCTCCCCGAGCGTGTAGCTGACGAATTCCAGCCGCGCCATGCCGTTGTGGCTGACGATCGGGAATATCGACGTAAATGCGGCTTGCAGGCCTTCCTCCTTGCGCGCCGAGGCGGGGACATCCGCCTGCAAGAAAGTTGTGTAGGATTCAAGCTGCGTCGCCAGCAAAAAGGGGACGCTAAGGACGTCCTCGCGCTTGGCGAAGCTCTTGCGGATGCGCTTTTTTTCGGTGAACGAGTAAGGCATGAGCACTCCGACTCGAGGTTGCATGGGCCGTCAACCACGGCCCCGGGGTACGACTCCAGGAAACCCGGCTCGCCATTACCGTTAGACCCGTACGGCAAGAGGGGTTTCCTGGAAACGCAAAAGCCCGGGGATGGGCAATGCCGCAGTCCCCGGGCAAGCCATGCCAGGTCTTACTTGACTTCGACCTTGGCGCCGGCTTCTTCCAGCTTCTTCTTGGCTTCTTCGGCCGTGGCCTTGTCCACGCCTTCCTTGATGGGCTTGGGCGCGCCGTCGACCAGGTCCTTCGCTTCCTTCAGGCCCAGGCCGGTCAGTTCGCGCACGGCCTTGATGACTGACACCTTGTTGGCGCCGGCGTCGGCCAGCACCACGGTGAACTCGGTCTGCTCTTCGGCGGCAGCGGCAGCACCGCCGGCGGCAGCCGGAGCGGCGACAGCCACGGCGGCGGCAGCGGCCGACACGCCGAACTTCTCTTCCATTTCCTTGATCAGCTCGGACAGCTCGAGCACGGTCATGCCGGCGATGGCGTCAAGGATTTCAGCTTTGCTAAGTGCCATTTTTCAAGAACTCCAGATAGGTAATGCCAGGGTTTGGTTGTCGCTTCGTTCCAGCGAATTTCGACTCGGCTGCCCGTCAGGCGGCCTGTTTCTGGTCGCGCACGGCGGCCAGGCCGCGCACGAACTTGGTCGGAACTTCGTTGAGCGTACGTACGAATTGCGCGATCGGGGCTTGCAGGGTGCCCAGCAGCTTCGAGAGCAGCTCTTCACGGGACGGCATGGTGGCCAGGGCCTTCACGCCGGCTTCGTTCAGCAGGCTGTTGGGCAGCGCGCCGCCCTTGATGACCAGCTTGTCGTTGCTCTTTGCGAAACCGGCAAGCACCTTGGCCGCCGCCACCGGATCCTCGCTGATCGCATAGATCAGCGGGCCGGTCAGCTGTGCCGACAGCGACTCGAAAGCCGTGTTGGCGACAGCGCGACGAGCCAGCGTGTTCTTCAGGACACGCAGGTACACACCCGATTCACGCGCAGTCTTGCGCAGTACGGTGATAGAGGCGACGTCCAGACCACGGTACTCGGCGACGATGATCGATTGGGCCTTGGCAACCTGCGCCGAGACTTCCTCGATGACCACCGCTTTCTCTTGGCGATTGAGACTCACGGTTTGAACACTCCATCAAAAGACGCTTGTGGGCCAAAAGGCCTTCTGCGTCGACCGAATGCGGCGAACCTGGACGAGTTCTTGGTCAAAGAATTCTTCCGTGGGACGCCGTCTGCGCTGGATCCGGACCAGACTGCTCCGGTATTAAGCCCTGCCGGCAGGCCGGACCGCCTGTGATGGCGGCACCGGCCGGGCCTTGGGGCTCCAGCGGTCTTTGACAGCAGCATCCGGACGAGTCCGGATGCAGCCCAAAGTCTGTCGTTGCCGGCCGCCCCGTTACTGGGCGGTGGCAGCCAGCGAGGCGACTTCTACGCGCGCGCCGATGCCCATGGTGGAGGACACGGCGACCTTGCGCAGGTAGACGCCCTTGGCCGCGGCGGGACGCGCCTTGTTCAGCGCATCGACCAGCGCAGCCAGGTTGGTTTGCAGCTTCTCGACGTCGAAAGACGCGCGGCCGATGGTGGCATGGACGATGCCCGCCTTGTCGGTGCGGTACTGCACTTGGCCGGCCTTGGCGTTCTTGACCGCGGTGGCCACGTCGGGGGTGACCGTGCCAACCTTGGGGTTGGGCATCAGGCCACGCGGGCCGAGGATCTGGCCCAGGGTCCCGACCACGCGCATCGTGTCAGGCGAGGCGATCACCACGTCGAAGTCGATCTGGCCGCCCTTGATGCGTTCGGCCAGGTCTTCCAGGCCGACGATGTCGGCGCCCGCGGCCTTGGCAGCCTCGGCCTTGTCGCCCTGGGCGAAGACGGCCACGCGCACGCTCTTGCCGGTGCCGGCAGGCAGCACGACCGAGCCACGCACGAGCTGGTCGGACTTCTTCGGGTCGATGCCCAGCTGGACGGCCACGTCGATGGACTCGTCGAACTTGGCCGTGGCGGTTTCCTTGACCAGGGCCAGCGCCTCGGCCACCGGATACAGCTTGGTGCGATCGATCTTGGCGCGCAGCGCCGCAGTACGCTTGGACACTTTTGCCATGATTAGACCCCCTCGACCGTAATGCCCATGCTGCGGGCGCTGCCAGCGATGGTGCGGACCGCGGCATCCATGTCGGCCGCCGTCAGGTCCGGCTGCTTCGTCTTGGCGATTTCCTCGACCTGGGCGCGCGTCAGCTTACCGACCTTGTCCAAGTGCGGCTTGGACGAGCCCTTCTGCACCCCGGCGGCCTTTTTGATCAGGACCGTCGCGGGCGGGGTCTTCATGATGAAGGTGAAGCTCTTGTCGGCATAGGCCGTGATCACCACCGGAATCGGCAGACCGGGCTCCATGCCCTGCGTCTTGGCGTTGAACGCCTTGCAGAATTCCATGATGTTCAGGCCGCGCTGACCGAGCGCCGGACCGATGGGGGGAGAGGGGTTGGCCTTACCAGCCGGCACTTGCAGCTTGATAAAGCCGACGATTTTCTTCGCCATGCTTTGCTCCTTGCGGGTTCAAGCGCCCGGCCGCGCGGACCGGGCTCCCCGGGGTTGATGTCAGGTCTTTTCGACCTGGCTGAAATCGAGCTCGACGGGCGTGGCACGACCGAAAATCGTGACCGAGACGCGCACCTTGCTCTTCTCGTAATTGACGTCCTCGACGTTGCCGTTGAAGTCGGCGAAGGGGCCCTCTTTGACGCGGACCATTTCGCCCACTTCGAACAGCACCTTTGGACGCGGTTTTTCCACGCCCGCCTCCATCTGGGAGAGGATCTTTTCCACTTCCTTTTCGGAAATGGGCGTGGGGCGGTTGCCCGAGCCACCGAGGAAGCCGGTGACGCGGGGGGTGTTCTTGACCAAGTGCCAGGTTTCGTCGGTCAGCTCCATCTCGACCAGGACGTAACCCGGGAAAATGCGGCGCTCGCTGATGGACTTCTGGCCGCCCTTGACCTCGACGACCTCTTCGGAAGGCACCAGGATGCGGCCGAAGGAAGCCTGCAGGCCGGCACGCTCGATGCGCTCGACCAGGGCCTTGTGGACGCTTTTTTCCATGCCGGAATAGACATGGACCACGTACCATCGCTTGCTCATGCGGCTATCCTCAGCTCCAGCCCAGCAGCAGGCCGTACAGCACCCACTCTATGATCTTGTCCACCAGCCACAGGAAAATGCCCATGACCGCCACGAACGCGAAAACGATGCCGGTCATCTGCACCGTTTCCTTGCGGGTGGGCCAGGTCACGCGGCGCAGCTCGGCATAGGATTCCTGGCCGAAGCTCAGGGTGCGCCGCCCGGGTTCGCTGGTCCACGCGATCAGCGCGGCCAGCACCAGGCCGCCCAGGAATGCGCCTACGCGCACGATCATGGGCTGGCCGTCCAGCACCGAGAAGCCGACGATGCCAGCAATGACGACGAGCACGGCCACGGCGAGCTTTACGCGGTCGGCGGTACTGGTTACGGTTTCTACGCTGGTGTTAGACATATTCAGCGCGAGCCCGCCGCGCCTGGAGGCGGCTCGCGTTCGTTATCCGGCGGTGGCAGGGGCAGAGGGAATCGAACCCCCAACCTTCGGTTTTGGAGACCGACGCTCTGCCAATTGAGCTATGCCCCTAGACCTGCAAATCACAAAATCGGATGAAGGCGCGCCTTCGTCCGGATTCGTCGCTACAGGCGGGCCGCTGAAATCTTCACCGCGAACCCGCCATCATACACCTTTTTTAGGCGATGATCTTGGCGACGACGCCGGCGCCGACGGTGCGGCCGCCTTCGCGG
>CALEQZ010000013.1 GCA_937908115.1 uncultured Alcaligenaceae bacterium
TGGGCGGCGACCGGCAGGCACTGGCCGCCGCCCGCGCCTTCCAGGGATGGCTGCTGGCACTACAAGCCTGGCACCTGGCCGGCCCGCGCCAGCGCCCGGCGCCGACCGACGCGCCTGGCGCGGCACTGCCGCTGCGCGAGGCGCTGACGCGGCGGCTGCGCAAATGGCACAAGGACGCGGTCGCGCAAGGCGCACGCTTCGAGAAGCTGGATACTGACGCCCGGCATGCCTTGCGCAAGCGCATCAAGCGGCTGCGCTACGGGCTGTCGTTTGCCGAAAACCTATTGCCGGCGCGCCGCCTGCGCGCCTATCGCAAGCGCCTGTCACACCTGCAAGACCTGCTCGGCCAATACAACGACTTGGCCGTCGCGCGCGCCTACTTCGAAAGCGCCCACGCCGGCCAACCAGGCGCATGGTTTGCGCTGGGCTGGATCCAGGCCAGGCAGGAGGCCTTGGCCGCGCAAGCCGCAGCGGCCTGCGCACAGCTTGCGCGGGCGCCGTCTTTCTGGAAGTAGCCGCCTGCGCCGACGGCCGCGGCGCGCCGGCACTGGCCTGCCGCGTTCAGTCGCCCAGCAAGGCGGCGGCGAATTCGCTCGCGACGAAAGGCTGCAGGTCTTCCAAACCCTCGCCCACGCCTATCCAGCACACCGGCACGGGGCGCACGCCCTGGCTGCCGGCGGCCACGGCTGCCAGCGTGCCACCCTTGGCGGTGCCGTCCAGCTTGGTGACGATCAACCCGGTCAGGCCCAACGCGGCATCGAAGGCGCGAATCTGCGCCAGGGCGTTTTGCCCGGTATTGCCGTCGATCACCAGCAGCACTTCGTGCGGCGCGGCAGGCTCTGCCTTGGCGATGACGCGGCGGATCTTTTTCAGCTCTTCCATCAGGTGCAGCTGGGTCGGCAGCCGGCCGGCGGTATCGACCATCACCACGTCCTTGCCGCGGGCGCGCCCGGCATTGACCGCGTCGAAAGCCACGGCTGCCGGATCGCCGCCGTCCTGGGCAATTACCGTCACGCCGTTGCGCTCCCCCCACTGGGCCAACTGCTCGCGCGCCGCGGCGCGGAAGGTATCGCCCGCGGCCAGCAGCACGCTCGCCCCCTGGCGTTGGAAGGCATGCGCGAGCTTGCCGATGGATGTCGTCTTGCCCGCGCCGTTGACGCCGGCGATCATCACCACCAGGGGTTTGGCGGCATGCACGTCGAAGGTCCGCTCCAGCGGTCGCAGGTGCTCGGCAAGGATTTCGCGCAGCGCCGACTTGACCGCCGCGGCGTCCTGGATGCGCTCCTTGCGCACGCGCGCGCGCAATGCGGCGAGCAGGCTTTGCGTGGCCTCCACCCCGGCATCGGCCATAATGAGCGCCGTCTCCAGCTCGTCGAACAGGTTTTCGTCGACCTTGACGCCGACGAACAGCCCGCCCAGGCTTTGCCCGGTGCGGGACAGGCCGCGCTTGAGGCGGGCCAGCCACGATTGCTTGGCCGATTCGGCCGGGGTGCCGGCATCCGCAGCCGACGGCGACGGGATGGACGAGTCCGGCTGGACGGGCTCGCCGGGCGGGGCCGGGGCTGCACCGGCGTCAAATGCCGCGGGTTCGGATGCGACCGATCCAGAAGTGGCTGGCGCCGGCGCATCGGACGCTGCCGCGACGCCGGCTGGGTCCGCTGCTCCGGCAGGCTCGGTGGCCGGCGCCGGGGTCGACTCCGGTTGCTGGGCCTGGTTGGCCTCGTCGGTGGGCGCCTGCGCAGGCGTTTGCTGCGGCACGGCGTCGGCCGCCGGACGCTTTTTTCTGAAGAAACTAAACATGGTCAAGCATTGTATTCGCATCATCGCAGGCCGATACCGGCGCACGCCCATCGCGGTGCCCGACCTGCCCGGCCTGCGCCCGACGCCGGACCGGGTGCGCGAAACCCTGTACAACTGGCTCACGCACCTGTGGGAGGGCCAGTTCGAAGACAAGCGCGTGCTGGATCTATTCGCCGGCACCGGCGCGCTGGGTTTCGAGGCGGCCTCGCGCGGCGCCGGCCATGTGCAGATGGTCGAACGCGACCGGACGGCGGTGTCGGCGCTTCGGGCGCTGCGCGACAAGCTCGATGCCCAGGCGGTACGCATCCATGCGGGCGACGCCCTGCAGGCGCTCGAACGCATGGACGCCTCGCGCTACGACCTGGTTCTACTCGATCCGCCGTTTGGACAGGGATGGCTGGACCGGTTGTGGCCACGGCTGCCGGCGGTGCTGGCGCCTGCTGGCCTGGTCTACGCTGAAAGCGAGGCCCCGCTGCAGCCGCCGGCCGGCTACGAAATCGTGCGCCAGGATCGCGCCGGGGCCGTGCACTATGGGTTGCTGCAATTTGCTGCGTTGCGCAATTAGGTCAATAATCCGGAATTTCTCGCACCGAAAACGCCACAACCACCCAACATTCGGCACGGAGACTCCATGATCACCGCCGTCTACCCCGGAACCTTCGACCCCCTGACCCGTGGTCACGAAGACCTGGTGCGCCGCGCCGCGGCACTGTTCGACAAGCTGGTGGTCGGCATCGCGCACAGCCGCGCCAAGAATCCGTTCTTCACGGTCGCCGAGCGCCTGGAAATCGCCCGGGAAGTGCTCGGCCATTACCCCAACGTGGAGGTGCTCAGCTTCGGCGGCCTGCTCAAGGACTTCGTGCGTGAACAGAACGCCCGCGTCATCGTGCGCGGATTGCGGGCGGTTTCCGATTTCGAGTACGAATTCCAAATGGCCGGCATGAACCGTCACCTGCTGCCGGACGTCGAGACGCTGTTCATGACGCCGTCGGACCAGTACCAATTCATTTCGGGCACCATCGTGCGCGAAATCGCCATCCTGGGCGGCGACGTCAGCAAGTTCGTCTTTCCGTCGGTCGAGCGTTGGCTGCACGCCAAGGCCAAGGAACGCCGCGAGCAATCCTGGCCGCAGCCCTGACCGCGGCCATGCCAACCGCACCCGGCCGGCGCCCGCCGGCCGGCCTACAATAGGGACACTGCCGCGTTCGCGCGTTTTCGTCCACCCGCCCCTGCCCCATGGCCCTGCGCATCACCGAAGAGTGCATCAACTGCGACGTCTGCGAGCCGCAGTGCCCCAACGAAGCCATCTACATGGGGCCGGAAATCTATGAGATCGACCCGCAGCGCTGCACCGAATGCGTCGGCCACTACGACGAGCCGCAGTGCAAGGTAGTCTGTCCCGTCGAGTGCATCGAGCTGCACCCGCAGTGGCAGGAAGGGCAGGAAGCGCTGATGATCAAATACCGCCGCCTGACCGGGCAGGCATAAGCGCGCGTCGCGCCCTAGGCCTGCTGCGGCCAGTCCACGGGGGCAGCGTCAGGGTGCACCTTGTATAGGCGGCACGGGCGCTGCAGGCAATTGCCCAGCCACGCCGCCGCCAGATCGCCCTCGTCTACCGCGTCGACCGCCTGGCCGCCGACCTCGACGGTGCGCCTGACGCTGTCGTCGTCCTCGATCACGTCAAGCGGAATGTCCAGCCGCAACATGCCGGGTGCGCGCAGGACCAGGTAACCGAAGCGCAGCTCGGTCTGGATTTTGGCCAGCTCGGGGCAGTCCCGGGCGGACAGCCATTTCCCTTGGCCATCGCCCACGAACCAGCGCCGGTGGTAGGCCAGCGCGCCGGCCGGCGCCGGCGCACACCCCACCACAGGGGTACATACGATGTCGTCGTTCATTTGCCCAGCAAGTTTTTCAGCGCGTTGCCGATTTCACGGACCGTGTCCCGCGGGGCGGCGCCGCCGGCGCGATCCCCGGCCGCCGACTCCAGCAGGCGCCTTTCGAGCGTGCGCAGCGCGTTGCTGCCCACGCCGCTCCACTGCACGGCATAGGCCGGTTTTTCGAACGGCCCCGTCACGTGCACGGGTATGGTGATGCCTTCGAGGGCCTCCAGGCCCTTGCCGTCCTGGCCAGTGGAGGTGTTGACCACCCGCACGTTGGCGACCAAGTCCAGCGTGCCCGCCACCAGGTCAAGTGTGGCCGGCTCGCCTTGGGTGATGCGCAGCACGGGCGCTGCCAGCGCCAGCCGCCGTACGGTCCCGATGCCCTTGGCGAAAGAGACGTCGGTCTCCAGTTCAGTGAAATCGGTATGGCGGTAGGTCGATTGCCCCGCATCGCCGCCCAGGACCACCGCCTTGATCTCGCGCAGCGTATGCGCCACGTTGATGCCCTTGATCATGCCGTCGCGCAGGCGCAGCTGCACCGATCCGCCCAGCGCCCGGCGCCAGGCAAGCGTCGTATTGCCCGCAGTCTTCAGGTCCAGGGCCAGGCTGCCGCGCCCGGCCAGGCTGCTTTGCCCGGCGATGTCGGTCAATAGCGGCTCGATCGACACGCCCGCCAGCGACATCTTGGCCCCCATCTGGTTGCCCTGGCTGCCGTCGATGAACAGCACACCCGCCAGCTTGCCCTCGTAAAGCGAGGCCGTCAGGGTGGAGACGTCCAGCCGCCCGTTCTCGACCTTGATCTTGGCGCCCACGTCGCTTGCGCGCAGTCCGCGCACCACCAGCTGGCCGATCTTGGCCGAGCCGTTGGCCGTAATGCCCTTGAGCCAGGAAAAGTCCAGGTTGGTTTCCGCCGCCGGCTGTTCAGGCGGCTGCGCGGGCGGCGGCGCCTGGGTCTTGGACTCGCCGTCTGCCGGCTTGCCTGCCGGCGGCTTGGGCACGGGCACCGGCGTGGGCGGCACCAGTTTGTCCAAGTCCAACGTATCGACGGCCAGCGAGAAATTGATGCGTGGCTGGGCCAGGCGCGTGACGCTGGCCGTCAGGTCGAACTGGCCGCCCTCGAGCACCGCATTGATCTTGGCCGATGCCTCATCCTTGATGAGATCGGCCGCCAAGCTGCCGATCACCGGGATTTGCAGGCTGCCCTTGGGCAGCGTCTTGTCGGCAATGTTGACGTCACCCTTGAGCGCGGTCAGGGCGGCCTTGCGCTCGGTCATGCTGACGGCCAGCGGGGACGCCGCATCGACCTTGACCAACCGTTCGCCTTGCTTGAGCGCGGCCTCGAGCTTGGCTTGCTTGATGTCGAGCGCCTGGGCGCTGCCGCTGATGCCCGCCAATGCAATGGCAACATCGAGCGGCTCGGCGCCGGACATGCGCAGCCGCGCGGTCAGCGCCTCCCCGCCCGCTTCGTCGGGCGACACCTGCAGCGCCGGTGCATCGAGGGCGAACTCGAACGGCCCGTCCGGCATGCCCCCCTTGGCGCGCACGGCCAGCTTCTCGACCTGCAACCGCTCTCGCCCCGGATGCGCCGACAGCTTGGGCACGGTCAGGGTTGCTTCCACCCCGGTCACCGGATCATCGGCCAGCACATCACCCTGGAACTGGACCTCCAGCCCAGACGCATCCAGCGACCGCGACGTCCCGTCGAAAGCGACGTTGCCCCGGGCAGTCAATGCCTTTGCCTGCAAGCCGGGCAACCGGCCCTCGGCGCGGAAATCCAGCCGCTGCCCCGTATAGCGCATGGCCACCGGGTCGAACAAGACCAGCCCTTGGCCGGTAACCCGCGCGTCGGCGCGCGGGTTGCCGCCTTCGAGGTGCGCCGACACCGAAACATCGAAGGGCTGGTCGAACGTCACCCGGCCGGTCTTGGCATTGAGCTCGGACACCCGCAGGGCCATGCCGGAGCCCTCGTCCTGCAAGAAGATCTCGCCGTCGCGCAAGTCCAGCCCGGCGATGTCGATCTGCATCTCCGCGCGGCGGGCCGCCTCCCCCGCATCGAAAATCGCCCCGGCACCGGCCTGCAGGCCCACCACCGCCGCCCCCGCGGCCGCCCGGCCGCCATCCATGCCGGCCCGCGCCTGCGGTAGCTGCGGCGCGCGGCCGACCAGGTCCTGGAAATTGAATTCGCCGTTCTTGTCCCGCACGATGCGGGCCTTGAAGCTGTCTATGGCCACGTGGTCGACGACCAACCGGTTGAACAGCAACGGCCAGACCGCCACCGCCACCCGGGCGCTGTCGACCGAGGCGAAAATATCCTGCGGGCGCCCCGGCTCGGACAGCGATACGCCCTGCACATTCAGCCCGATGCGCGGGAACAGCGATAGTTCCATCTCGCCTTCTATGGTCAGCGTGCGGTCGTAGCGCTGCTGCACCATGTCGGCCAGTTTGTACTTGTAGGCGTTGGGATCAAACGTGAGCAGGAAAATCGCCACCCCGACGACTGCGACTATCGCCAGCAGCGCCACAGCGATCACGACTCGTTTGAACCACTTCTTCATTGCAGCCTCGTTCTACCCTCCGCCCCGGGCGTACGCGCGAGCCACGGCTCGCACCGTGCGCGCGTAAACCACGAATGCTACCGCAATATGGCGGCGGATCGCGGGGAGGAAAGGGGGCAGTCGCGGAATGTCGCCATGGTAGCGAATGCCGCCGGCCGGGCCAGCGCCAGCAGCAAGCAGGCCGTCCAAGACGCAGTTTCGCCAATCGGACAGGCGCCAAGGAAGGAAGTTCGTCGACGCGCCCAACCGGGGGGCGGCCGCCCAAGCCCAGCGCCGGCCCACGGGGGCCGGCGCTGCCCGATCAAACGTTGAACAGGAAATTCATCACGTCGCCGTCCTGGACCACATAGTCCTTGCCTTCGGCGCGCATCTTGCCCGCTTCCTTGGCGCCTTGCTCGCCCTTGCAGGCGATGAAATCCTCGTAGGAAATCGTCTGCGCCCGGATAAAGCCCCTCTCGAAGTCCGTATGAATGACGCCTGCGGCTTGCGGGGCAGTGGCACCGACCTTGATGGTCCATGCGCGCACTTCCTTGACGCCAGCGGTGAAGTAGGTCTGCAGCCCTAGCAGCTTGTAGGCGGCACGGATCAGCCGGTTCAGCCCGGGCTCTTGCATGCCCATGTCGGCCAAGAACACCGCGCGGTCTTCCTCGCTGAGCTCGGCGATCTCGGCTTCGATGGCGGCGCAGATCGCAACCACGGGCGCATTCTGCTTTTGCGCGTACTCGGTCAGGCGATCCAGCAGGGGATTGTCGGTAAAGCCGTTTTCGCTGACGTTGGCCACGAACATCGCTGGCTTGGCGGTGATAAAGCCGAAGGACTTCAGCGAGAAAAGCTCTTCCTTGTCCAGGCCCAGCGAACGGATGGGCTGGCCGCTATCGAGCTGCTTCTGGCAACGCTCGAGCAAGGCGACCAGCTTGGCCGCCTCCTTGTCGCCGGCGCGCGCGGTCTTGCTGTGGCGGTGGATGGCCTTTTCCACGGTCTGCAGGTCGGCCAACGCCAGCTCGGTGGAGATGACTTCGATGTCGGCAATGGGGTCGACCTTGCCGGCCACGTGCACGACGTTGGGATCTTCGAAGCAGCGCACCACGTTGACGATGGCGTCGGTCTCGCGGATATGCGACAGGAACTGGTTGCCGAGCCCTTCGCCCTGGCTGGCGCCGGCCACCAGCCCGGCGATGTCGACGAACTCGACCACGGCCGGCACGATGCGCTCGGGCTTGACGATCTCGGCGAGCTTCTGCAGGCGGGGATCGGGCACTTCGACCACGCCCACGTTGGGCTCGATGGTGCAGAAGGGATAGTTTTCAGCCGCGATGCCGGCCTTGGTGAGGGCGTTGAAAAGCGTCGATTTGCCTACGTTGGGCAGGCCAACGATGCCGCATTGGAGAGCCATGGGAATCCTGAACGATCACGAAGCGCGCAAGGCGCGCGTACAAACCCGCCAGTTTACCGCCTAGGCGCGTGCCAGCGCGCCCCCCCGGTCGCTACAGCAGGCCGCCGCCCCTCCGGCCAGACCTTGGGGCCCGTCTAACCCGCCAACTCCGGCGCCGCCCCCAGCAGCAGCAACACCAACAGCACCGGCCCGCCGTTGAATGCCGCGTGCAACCCGACCGCCGCGCCGATGCCGCGGCGCACGCGTAGCCAGCCCAGGACCAGCCCGGTCACCCATTGGGGCAAGACCAGCAGCGGCATCAGCCAGTACGACATGCCGTTGAGGTTGTAGTTGGCCAGGTGCACGACCGCGAACGCCAGCGTCGCGGCGTGGAAGAACCAGCCGAAATGCTCCGCGTACCAGCGGCGCCAGCGCCAACCGGCCCGCAGGCGGCCCCGCCCGACCTGCAACCAGGCGGCGCCGATGACGGCTGCCGCCAGGGCGCCAGTCCAAACGTGCGGCCCGTTGAGCACCACGACGGCCATGGCCGGCACGATCCAGGCGGCCTGCAGCGGCCGGCGCAGGCCATAGCGAAACAGCATTTCCTCCATCAGCGGCGCCCAGAATATGGCCTGCGCCCAGGGAAGCGCCTCGACGTCGATGCGATGCGAGGCGCCGCCGATGCCGGCGGCCATCAGCGCCAGCGGCCCCAACGCCAGGCCGTTGATCGCCCACAGGCAGGCGGCCCATGCCAACAGACGGCGCAGCCGCATGCCCAAGCGCCAGTCTTCGAGCCATGCCGGTCCGCCAGGGCAGCGCGGCCCGCGCGATGTCCCTGGTCGAACGACGAACCGGCGAAAATCCGCCAATTCGTCCCGGAAGCGCGATAGCGGGGCTCGCGTCATGGCTGGCAGCCGTCCGGGAAAGGCCAATGCGTGAGCGCGGGCCCTGCGGCCGCACAGGGCTGGCTCGCCGTTTGGAGCATGGCCTGCGGCCTCATGGGCGCGCGCCTGTGTGCAGCTGCGCCGTGGCCCGCGCGAAGTCGCCGGCCAGCAACAGCGGCATGACCGCCCGGCAGGCGTCGATAGCCGCGTCCAGCAAGGCCTGTTCTTCACGCCGGGGCGGGTGCAGCACGAAGTCGGCCACTTGCTGGGCCAGCCCCAGCGTGCGGGGATGGCCGATGCCCAGGCGTATGCGCCAGAAACCCGGCCCGCCCAGGGCGGCCTGGATGTCCTTCAACCCATTGTGGCCGGCATGGCCGCCGCCCTGCTTGATCTTGGCTTGGCCCGGCGGCAGGTCGAGCTCGTCGTGCAGGACTAGGATCTGTTCGGCCGCCAGTTTGTAAAAGCGCGCCAGCGCCCCCACGCATTGGCCCGATCGATTCATGTAGGTAACGGGCTTGGCGATCAGCACGTTCTCGCCGCCGACGCGGGCCTTGGCCACGTGTCCGAAAAAGGTTTTTTCGAGGTTAAACGGGGCGCGCAGGTCGTCGGCCACCCGGTCGGCCAGCCAGAAACCGGCGTTGTGCCGGGTGCGTTCGTATTCGGGGCCGGGGTTGCCCAGGCCGACGATGAGGCGTAGCGGTAGGGACATGAAACGGTGCGAGCGTCGTTCGAAGGCGACACTATAAAGGGTGCGCCGGCGCGGCGGCGCATGGCGGGCGCCCCAAAAACAATCCCCGCAAGACGGGCCGCCCTGCGGGGATGTCGGCTTGCTGCCCGGCGTGCCGCGCCGGGCGACGTCCAAGCATCAGGCCGAGGGCTGCTCGCCCCCTTCGGCGGACGACTCTTCCTCGCCGCCGGCGTCTCCGCCCTTGACCAGGGCCGTAGCCAGCACCGGGTTGGCGTCGCCGCCGTGGGCGACATAGGTCACGCCCTCAGGCAGCTTGATGTCAGCCAGGTGGATCGAGCCGCCGCCCACCAGGTTGCTGAGGTCGACCTCGATGAACTGGGGCAGGTCCTTGGGCAGGCAGGCCACGTCCAGCTCGGTCATCACGTGGCTGATCACCGCGTGGCTGATCTTGACGGCCGGCGACTGCTCGGCGTTGACGAAGTGCAGCGGCACCTTGGTGTGCACGGCCTGGTCCGCGGCCACGCGCTGGAAATCGACGTGCAGCACTTGCGGCTTGTAGGGGTGCCACTGGACGTCGCGCAGCAGGACTTGCTGGGTCTTGCCATCGAGCTGCATGTCCAGGATGGACGCGTGGAATTCTTCCTTGCGCAGGGCGTGGAAGATCTCGTTGTGGTCGAGTTCGATGGGCAGGGGCGCGTCGTTGCCGCCGTAGACGATGGCGGGAACGCGGCCCGCGCGGCGCAGGCGGCGGCTCGCACTCGATCCCTGGACGCTGCGCGCGGTAGCGGTGAATTTCATGGAAAGCTCCGTTTGTGTAAATGGGCGGCAGGACCGCCCGGCTTGGCGCGGCCCGCGCACCATGCACCGGGCCGCTTGTTGCAGGCCGCCGCGACCAGCGGCCCGCAAATCGAAAAACTAGTCGACGAACAGCGAGCTGACGGACTCCGCGTTGGAGATGCGCAGGATGGTCTCGCCCAACAGCGCCGCGCACGACAGCTGCCGGATCTTGGGGCAGGCGCGCGCGCTTTCGGACAGCGGGATGGTGTCGGTCACGACCAGTTCATCCAGTTCGGAAGCCGCGATGCGCTCGACGGCCCCACCCGACAGGACCGGGTGCGTGCAGTAAGCGTACACGGCGCCGGCGCCGCGCTCCTTGAGCGCCTGCGCGGCCTTGCACAGCGTGCCGGCGGTATCGACCATGTCATCCATGATGATGCAGGTGCGGCCGTCGACCTCGCCGATGATGTTCATGACTTCCGACACGTTGGCGCGCGGACGCCGCTTGTCGATGATGGCCAAGTCCGCTTCGAGCTGCTTGGCCAGCGCGCGGGCGCGCACCACCCCGCCGATGTCGGGCGAGACAACCACCAGGTTGGAAAAGTTGTGGCGCCAGATGTCGCCCAACAGGATGGGCCCGGCGTAGATGTTGTCGACCGGGATGTCGAAAAAGCCTTGGATCTGGTCGGCGTGCAGGTCCATGGTCAGCACGCGATCGACGCCGACGACCTGCAGCATGTTGGCCACGACCTTGGCCGAGATGGCCACGCGCGCCGAGCGCGGGCGGCGATCCTGCCGGGCGTAGCCAAAGTACGGGATGGCCGCGGTGATGCGCCCGGCCGATGCGCGGCGCAGGGCGTCGACCATGACCATGATTTCCATCAGGTTGTCATTGGTCGGTGCGCAGGTTGGCTGCAGCACGAAAACGTCCTTGCCGCGGACATTTTCGTTGATCTCTACCATGACCTCGCCGTCGGAGAAACGGCCGACCGTCATCTTGCCCAACGACATGTCGAGATGGTTGACGACGTCGACGGCCAGGCGCGTATTGGCCGTGCCGGTAAAGATCATGAAACTGTCGTTGGCCATGATGCGGGATCCCGGACCCGAAATAAAAAAAGCCGTGGAACTGACGCCTGGCCATGGACAGGCAAGTTCAACAGCTTTTATTTGATGTCTGGCGGTTGGCTGGGGAGGAAGGATTCGAACCCTCGAATGCCGGAATCAAAATCCGGTGCCTTAACCAGCTTGGCGACTCCCCAACTTAGCTAGCAATCCAATTCCGCAACGGGTGCTCGCTCAGGCCTTGACAGGCCCATGTCCAGGCGATGCAACTGCCTGGCGAATCTTCCCGCCGATGCGCATCGGGATCAGCGACGCGCATTTTAACGGCGATTTCCCGTTGTGCCAAAGTGGCTTCGTCCATGCTGGGGAACTCGGCGAAAAGACACGCCCCGGACCCCGACATGCGGCTGGCCACCCCGCATCGCGCAAGCGCCTGGCTGGCCTGACGGACAACCGGATGCCTGGCAAATACGACCGACTCGAGATCATTACGGCCAAACCTCGAATCGAGCACCTCGGAAAAGTCCGCTATTGTGACTGGTTTCGTATCCCGTGTCAAATCCTTTGCAGCAAAAACGCTTGCCGTCGGCACGGAGGTTGGGGGCATGGCCAGCAGGTAGGCGCGCTCGGGCAGCGCCACGGCGGTCAGGCGTTCGCCCACGCCCTCGGCGAAGGCCGATTGCCCAAAGACGAAGACCGGCACATCGGCGCCAAGCGGCAGCGCCAAGCGCATCAGTTGCGCGCGATGCAGGCCGGTGTTCCACAGGCGGTTCAGCGCAATCAGCACGCTGGCCGCGTCGCTGGAGCCGCCGCCCAGGCCGCCGCCTTGCGGGATGCGCTTTTCGATGGCGATCGACGCGCCTGCGCGCACGCCGGTGGCGCGCTGCAGTGCCAAGGCCGCCCGCACGGTGAGGTCATCCTTTTCCGGCACGCCGGGCAGGTCCGTGGCGCGCACGATGCGCCCGTCGCCGCGCGCCTCGATGTGCAGCGTGTCCTGCAAGTCGACGAAGCGAAACACGGTCTGCAGCAGGTGGTAGCCGTCGGCGCGGCGGCCGACGACGTGCAGGAACAGATTGACCTTGGCGGGCGCCGGAATGTCGTACAGCGTCATGGCGCACGACTATACCGGTTTCGCCGTCGCGCGCGGTGCCCGGCTTGCACCCGGGCGCAGGCTGGCCCGCGCCGCAGGCAGCCTGGCCGGATCGCAGGCGCCCGGCCATGGCAGCCGGGGCACGCCCCTAATCCTTGGCCAGAAGCCCCGCCAACGCGGCGACGTCGCCGACCCGGTCGAAGTCGCGGATCATGGCCAGGCTGTCCTCGACGCGGCGGTCGGCCAATCCGGATCGCGGCGCGAGCCGCCGGTACTTGGCCTCGACGTCATCCCACTGCACGCCGCGCGGGCCGGCGCCTCGCGGCGACTTGCAGGTGCTGCGCCACTGGCGCCCGTCCTTCATGGTGATGATCACCGTGCCGCCATGGCGATGCGGGAAGCGGTCGGGCAGCGGCGGCGGATCCGGGTCGAAGACGATCTTGTCCTGCAGCGCGCCGATGACCGGGTCGGCCATGCGCGCCGGATCCATGTGTTGCCAGCCAAAGCCGCGGTCGACGATGGCCGCGGCGACGAAGTACTGCAAGCTGTGCGCGGCGTCGACCAAATTGCGCGGATGAGGATCGCCGCGAAAGCTGGTGTGCTGCACCGCCGCCGAGATCATGACCCGATCGATGGCGGCGGGATCGACATCGCCCGCGCGGGCGGCGTCAGCCGCGGCTTCGGCCACGGCGTGAAAAGGGTGGGCGCCCGGCATGAGCTTGATGGCCATGTCGGTGACGATGTCCCAGGTTTGGCCGAGATCGCGCGTGACGTCTTCGAGCGCCTGCCCGCCCATGGCGCTGAAGAACCCCCTGGGCGCCTCCAGCACCGCAGGCTCGGCGGCAAAGCCCCGATGCGCGGCCAGGGCCGCCTGTGTCCCGAGCATCGCTGCGAGCCCCGCATGGTATTCGCGGGCGCAGCTGGTGTCAGCGGCAATCGCCATGCCGCCGATGGACGTGGCAGCGATGGCGATCGCCTGGGCCATGCGATCGGCATCGAGTCCCAACAGCCGCCCACCGGCCACCGCCGCGCCGAATACCGTCGACACCGACCCATGGAAGCCACGCTGCATGCGCCCCGGCGTCAGCGCCTCGTCGATGCGGCCGGCCACTTCATAACCCAGCACCATCGCGCCCAGCACATCGCGCCCGGAGCTGCCCAAGCGTTCGCCCAGCGCCATCGATACGGTGGAAACGATGGTACCGATGTGTGCGATGCTGCGCAGGTCGCTGTCGTCGGACGCGGCCGCGTCGCTGGCAACCGCGTTGACCCGGGCAGCGCGCGACACCGGCAGGCGAGCTGCGTCGAACCACACCACGGCATGCGGCGCGCCACCCTCGTCGAGCTCCATGCCGCGCACCATCCGCGTCGAGGCGATGCCGTAACCCATGGATGCGCTGGCCACGGTGCTGGCCAGGCTCATCTTTGCGCGCTCCAGCGCCACGCCGTCGATGGCTTGGACGGGGGTCGAGACGGCAAACTCCGCCAAGACTTGGGCAATCGTCACGCTGCTGACTCCTTTTGTCGTTGCTCGCGGCGCTCAGTTCTGGGTCGCGCCCATGGCCTTGATAATGGGCGGCCACTTGACCATTTCCCGCTCGATCAGCTTGCTGAAGTCTTGCGGCGAGCCCAGCGGCACCGAAGCGACGTTGTAGCCCTGCTCGGTGAGCTTGGTGCGTACCTGCTCGTTGGCCATGACCTTGTTCAACTCGTCGTGCAGCCGCGCGACCACGTCGGTGGGCAACCCGGCCGGCGCGATGACGCCGAACCACAGCGTGACCTCGAAGTCCTTGAGCCCGCTTTCGTGCAGCGTGGGCACGTCAGGCAGCAGCGGCGAGCGCTTCAGGCTGGTCACGCCAAGCGGCTTGAGCGCGCCGCCGCGCACTTGGCCGATGGCCGCGGGAATGTTGTACAGGCCCAGGTCGACTTCGCCGCTCATGATGGCCGCGATGCCTTGCGGTGCGCCCTTGTAGGGGACGTGCATGAGCGAACGTTCCATGTATTGGCCGAGGACGACGCCGGCGATGTGGTGACTGGTGCCGACCCCGCTGGACGAATAGCTGAACGCGTTGCCGGGCTTGCCCTTGATCGCGGCGGCCAGGTCGGCCACGCCGTTGTACGGCGACTTCGGGGCCACCACGAGCACGTTGGCAACCTCGGCGACCACGGCGATGTGCGTGAAGTCCTTTTGCGAGTCGTAGCCGGGCTTGTCGTAGAGCACCTGGTTGGTGATCATCGACCCTTGGGCGGCAAGGCCCAGCGTGTAGCCGTCGGGCTTGGCGCGGGCGATTTCGACCGTGCCGATCGCCCCGCCTGCGCCGGGCTTGTTTTCCACCACCACGGGTTGCCCCAGCTGCTCGGCCAGCTGGTTGGAGATCACGCGCGAGAGCGTATCGGCCGCGCTGCCCGCGGCAAAGGGCACGACCATTTTCAGCGGCCGCGAAGGATAAGCGTCCTGAGCCTGGGCGGGGGCCGCGCCCAGCAGCAGCGGCACCGCCGCGGCGGCCAACGCCGCAAAGCGGCGCACGTTGCGGGTTTGCATGGCAGTCTCCTCGTAAGACGCCGCCGTATCGGCCTTTGCAGGGCCTGTTGGCCGGCGACGCGTAAACAGTTGAGATTTTTTCTTTTGACTGTGCCACTATAGAGACGAATGACCGCTGCGTCATTCGAATATATTTTTCGATCATTTAGCTCTTCTCAACTGTCCATGCATAAGCTGCGCAATCTGCTTGGACCGCTGCGCGTGCTCGACGCGATCAACCGTTGCGGCGGCGTGACCCGCGCCGCGGGCCGGCTGCACGTCACGCCCGGGGCGGTCAGCCACCAAATGCGCGCGCTCGAGGCGGCGCTGCAAACGCGGCTGTTTCGCCGCATCGGGCGCGACGTCGAGCTGACCGATGCCGGCCGCCAGCTCGCCCTGCGGCTGGCCGACCTTTTCGACCGCATCGAGGCCGCCGTGGCCGAGGCGACGGCGCAAGGCCGCGCGCGGCGCATCCGCGTCAAGGTCATCCCAAGCTTTGCGATCAAGTGGCTGATGCCGCGGCTGGCCGGCTTCTATGCCCTGCACGGGGACATCGACCTGGAAGTCGCCACCGTCTCGCGTGCCGACGATGTCGGCCTGGACGACGCAGACTTCGTCGTGCGGCGCGGCGACGGCAACTGGCCCGGCGTGCGCGCGGACTTGCTGTTCGAGGATGCGCTGGCCGTGGCCTGCGCGCCCGCCATGGCAGCGCAGATCCGCTCGCCGCGCGACGTGTTGCAGGCCAAGCTGCTGCACTCGATGATCGCCCCGGCCAGCTGGGACGCATGGCTGCGCTCGGCCGGCCTGGACGAGGATCCCTCGGCGCGCTACATCCCGCTGGCCAACGCCGCCCTATGCTTGCAGGCGGCCGCGCAGGGGCTGGGCTTGGCGGTCACGCAACTGGCGTACATGGCCGAGGACATCAAGAGCGGCGCACTGGTGCAGCCCGTGGCGCACGTCGCGCGCAGCGGCAACGGCTATTACCTGGTGTATGACCCGGCCACGGCCGACATGCCGCCGTTTGCCGCGTTCGCGCAGTGGATGCGCGAATCGGCCCGTACTGGCAGTTAGTCGGCGACCAGCCTGACGCTGATGCGCTGGCCGGCGTCGGCGCGGTCCAGCTGCAGCAGTTTCGGCCCCTGCGCATCGTAGCGGGACAGCCGTGCGCGCCAGCCGCCTTGCACGAAGGCCACCGGGCGCCCCTGCTCGTCTCGCTGAACCTCGGCAGCCGGGGGCTCGTCCGGCAGCGCGCCGCGCAGCCAGTCGCGCAATCCTGCCACGGGAATGTCGGCGCCCACGACCTCGGCGACCAGGGCGTCTGCCGTGGGCGCGCGGGTGCGGCTGCCGTCCGAGCGGGTCAGCACGGCGTGTCGGCCATCAGCCTCGACGCGCGCCAGCGTCGAGCCTAGCGGGTTGGCCAGGTCCAACACCAGCCTGTCGCCATCCTCGCGCCAGGCAAAGCCCCCCTGCACGGCCTGCTGCTTGCCGGCGACGTCATCGACGCGCACGGCAAAGCGCCCCGTGCGCGAAAACACCTCGCCCGTGGCCGGGCCTTCGGGCAGCCGGGGCGTAGCGCAGGCGGCAAGCAGCGCGCAGGCCACCCCGGCGAGCAGGCCGCGGTGCAGCCAATGCCATCGGACGGCCGCCCATCCTTGCCAGCCGGGCACCACGGCACCCCGCGTCACGGCGTCACCTTCAGGCGGCGCAGGGTATCGCGCACCGTGCGGTTATCGGCGTCCTTGGCCGCCGCTTCGCGCAGCATCGCCATGGCCTCGTCGCGCCGGCCGGTCACCCAGAGCACTTCGCCCAAGTGCGCGGCGATTTCGGCTTCCGGGCGCAACGCGTAGGCCTGGCGCAGGTAGTCGATGGCTTTGTCGTTATGCCCCAGGCGGAACTGGACCCAGCCCATGCTGTCGAGGATGTACGGATCGCCCGGCAGCAGGGACAACGCGCGGGTGATCAGTTCCAGGGCCTCGGGCAAGCGCTCATTGCGGTCGGCCAGCGTGTAGCCCAGCGCATTGTGCGCATGGGCATGCTCGGGGTCGAGCGCGATGATCTGGCGCAGCAGCCGCTCCATCTCGGCCACCTTGCCGGCGCGCTCGTAGAGCATGGCCAGTTCGTACTTGATCTCGGTCGTATCCGGATATTCGGCGTCGGCCTTGGCCAGCGTGGCGATCGCCTCGTCCAGGCGGCCGGCGTCGCGCAGGATCTGTGCCCGGGTCAGCAGGCCCAGGATGGTTTCCTCGTCGTCCTGCGGCGCGGCCGAGCCGATCATGGCCAGCGCTTCATCCACGTTGCCCTGGCGCGCGCGCAGCACGGCCTGGCGCAGGCGCGCGGAATACCGGGCGCCCGGGTCGTCGATGCGACCCAGGATGGCGATGGCCTCATCCAGCCGGCCTTCCTCCTCGGCGATGCGCGCCAGCATCAGGTAGGCGTCGGCCATGGCCGCCCCGGCGTCGGTCGAGCCCGGTGCCGAGGCGCGCTCGCGCTGGCCCTGCACCTCCACGTACTGCTCCAGCAGCCTGCGCGCCTGGCTGTTGCGGCCGGCACGGTACTGGACCTGCGCCTGCATCAGGAGCAGATCGAAATCCTCGGGCGAGCGTTGCGACATCGCCGACAACTCGGCGAGCGCACCGTCATAGTCGCCGCGATCAGCCAGTTGGCTGGCCAGCATCAGCCGCAGCCGCCGTGCATCCGGATTGCGTTGGGCGAAGGCGTGTGCCTCGGCCAGGGCGGCGTTGGAATCCACGGCGAGGCCATATTCCAGCACGCGCTGGGCAGCCTCTTCGGAGGACGGGTCCGCCGCCAGCGCAGCGCGCGCCTCGGCGAACGCGCGCTGGGCGTCGCCGGCTGCCCGCGCGGCGTCGGCCAGCGCCATGTGGGCCGCCGGCAGCTCGCGCACCCGGCCGGACAACGCCTGGTCCAAGATGGACAGCGCCGCCTTGCGGTCGCTCATGCGGCTGAGCACGGCAGTGGCCTGGGCGATGCCGGCGGCCTTGTCCTTGGACGCTTCGATGCGTTCGCGCAGCGCCTTGGCCAGGCCGCGCGTCTGGCCGGTGGCCGCGGCCAAGGCCAGTTCGGTGGAGGAAGCTTCCGGATCCCCCGGCGCCAGGCTCGCCCAGCGCCGCGCCGCTTCGAGCGCGCCGGACAGGTTGCCCCCGGCCAGGTAGAACTCCAGCGCGCGGCGCGCCAGGCGCGGGTCACCGGTATCCCGGGCAAGGTCCAGCATGGTATTGGCCGCGGTGCCGTAGCTGCCGCGCTGGGCGGCAATTTCGGACGCCAGTAGCCGGTACAGGATGTCGGCCGACAGCGTGACCTCGGGCAGTTGCCCGGGACGCAGGCGGATGACTTCGGTTTCCGGCTCGGGGACGACGACCGGTGGCACCTCCACGGCCACCGGACCGTGCGAATCGGCCCAGGCAGGCGACCCGTGCGCCCATGCCGCCAGCAACAAAATTGCCAATCCCGATTGAATGGGTCTATGCGACGACTTCACGCGATCCGCCCGCCTGATGGCACAATCCAGCTCAAGAGAAACGAAGATCTTAGCACCCGTGCAATGCCCGAACTGCCAGAAGTCGAAACGACTCGTCGCGGCATCGAACCCCTGGTAACAGGCCGCGCGCTCGAGCGCCTGGTGGTGCGCGAGCCGAGGCTGCGCTGGCCCGTGCCGCCGGGGATGGCCGAGCACCTGGCAGGCCGCCGCGTGCTGGCGTGCGGCCGGCGCGGCAAGTACTTGCTGCTGCACTTCGAGCACGGCACGCAGCTGGTGCACCTGGGCATGTCCGGGTCGCTGCGGCGCGTGGACCCCGGCGAGCCGGTGCGCCGCCATGACCATGTCGAATGGCATTTCGGCGAAGCGGTGCTGCGGCTGCACGACCCGCGCCGCTTCGGCGCGGTGCTGTGGCATGCGAGCGACGCTGGGCCGCTGCAGGCACACCCGTTGCTGGCCCACCTGGGCGTGGAGCCATTCGATCCGGCTTTCGACGGCGCGCTGCTGCACCGCGGCCTGCAAGGACGCAGCGTCCCAGTCAAGCAGGCGCTGCTGGCCGGCGATATCGTCGTCGGCGTGGGCAACATCTACGCGTCCGAAAGCCTGTTTCGTGCCGGTATCCACCCGGCCACGCCGGCCCGGCGCGTATCGCGTGCGCGCTGCGACAGGCTGGCTGCGGCCATCCGGGCGACACTGCAGGATGCGTTGGACGCGGGCGGCAGCACCTTGCGCGACTATGTCAACAGCAGCGGCGAGCCGGGCGCCTATTTCACCATCCACGCCGCGGTCTACGAACGGGCCGGCCAGCCGTGCCGCCGCTGCGCCGCGCCCATCCGCCGCATCGTCCAGGGCGCACGCGCGACCTACTACTGCCCGCGCTGCCAGCGCCCCTGAACGGACCGCATCCACGGGCGGCCCCGTCTTGCCGCCGGCCACGCATTCGTTATTGACGAATGCATTGCATAAAAACGAACGGTTGCTCTATATTGCCAGTCAAGCACCCATCACAGGAGGAGCCATGGCCAAGCAATTCGCGTCGCAGGGCGACCTGCAAGATAAGGTCGTTTCGTTCGAGAAGCTGTCCGACCACGCCTACGCCTATACGGCCGAAGGCGACCCCAACACCGGCGTCATCGTCGGCGACGACGCGGTGATGGTCGTCGATGCGCAGGCCACGCCGGTCATGGCGCAGGACGTCATCCGGCGCATCCGCGAGGTGACCGACAAGCCCATCAAGTACGTGCTGCTGTCGCACTACCACGCCGTGCGAGTCTTCGGCACCCCTGCCTATGGCGCGCAACAGGTCATTGCCAGCCGCGACACCTACGACCTGATCGCCGAGCGCGGCGAACAGGACAAGGCGAGCGAAATCGGCCGCTTCCCCCGCTTGTTCCGCGCGGTGGAATCGGTGCCGCCCGGACTGATATGGCCGACGATGACCTTCCGCGGCGAAATGACCGTGGACCTGGGCAACCTGGAAGTGCGCATCATGCAAGTCGGCCGCGGCCATACCAAGGGTGACACCATCGCCTGGCTGCCGGGCGACAAGGTGCTGTTCGCCGGCGACCTGGTCGAGTACCAGTCCACCCCGTATTGCGGCGACGCCTACTTCCGCGACTGGCCGACGACGCTGGACGCGCTGGCTGCCTTCGGCGCCGAGAAAATGGTCCCTGGCCGCGGCCCGGCGCTCAAGGATGCCCAGGAAGTACGCAGGGGCCTGGCTGGCACGCGGGCCTTCCTGACCGACTTGTATGGCGCGGTCAACCGCGGCGTGGCCGATGGCAAGGACCTGAAGACCATCTACCGCGAGGTCTATGCCTTCATGCAGCCGCGCTACAGCGACTGGGTGATCTTCGACCACTGCATGCCCTTTAACGTGTCGCGCGCCTACGACGAGGCCAGCGGCGTGACCGATCCGCGCATCTGGACGGCCGAGCGCGACCTGGAGATGTGGAAGCAGCTGGAAGGCTAGGCGCGCCGGCGCGCGCCGCGCCGTCCGGTGGGCGCGGCCAGCCGCCTGGCTGGACAAAGACCGGCGCGCGCCACGCGTAGCCGGCAAAAAAGACAAGGGCCCTGCCGCCCGGGGAGACTCACATGGCAGACATCGATTACCAAGCGCTGCAGCTGCCCTACCGCCCGCACCCTGACGCACGGGCCACGCAACCCGTGCGCCACCCGGTCATCGTCGTCGGCGCAGGGCCCGTCGGGTTGACCGCGGCACTAGACCTGGCCGCACACGGCGTGCCGGTGGTCGTGTTGGACGACGATTGCCGCCTGTCCACCGGATCGCGCGCGATTTGTTTTTCCAAGCGCACGCTGGAGATCTGGGACCGTCTGGGCGTCGGCCAGCGCATGGTCGACAAAGGCGTGTGCTGGAACGTCGGCCGCGTCTTCTTTGGCGAGGGAGAGGTATGGCGCTTCGACCTGCTACCCGAAACGGGCCATCGCCGGCCCGCCTTCATCAACCTGCAGCAGTACTACGCGGAAGGCTATCTGTACGAGCGGGCCGCCTCGCAACCGCTCATCGACCTGCGCTGGCGCCACAAGGTGATCGAGGTGGCCCAGCTGCCCGATGGCGTGCGCCTGACGGTGGAAACGCCCGACGGCCGGCACGCGCTGCTGGCCGACTGGCTGCTGGCCTGCGACGGGTCGCGCTCGCCCATACGCGGCATGATCGGGCAACAGGCGCGCGGACGCGTGTTTCGTGACCGCTTCCTGATCGCGGACGTCAAGATGCAGGCGGATTTCCCGCCCGAGCGCTGGTTCTGGTTCGACCCGCCTTTCCATCCCGGCCAGTCGGTGCTGCTGCATCGGCAGCCCGACGATGTCTGGCGCATCGACTTCCAGATGGGGTGGGACACCGATCCGGTCGAAGCGGTCAAGCCGGAAAACGTCAAGCCGCTGGTGCGCGCGCTGCTCGGGCCCGAGGCCCGGTTCGAGCTGGAATGGGTGAGCATTTACACCTTTGCCTGCGAGCGGATGGAGCGCTTCCGGCACGGCCGCATCATCTTTGCCGGCGATTCGGCGCACCGCGTCTCGCCGTTCGGCGCGCGCGGGGCCAACAGCGGCGTGCAGGATGCGGACAACCTGTGCTGGAAGCTGGCGCTGGTGCTGGCCGGCCACGCCCCCGAATCGCTGCTCGATACCTACTGCACGGAGCGGGAATACGCAGCCGACGAAAACATCCGCCACTCCACGCGCGCAACCGATTTCATCACCCCAAAGAGCGAGATCAGCCGCGTATTCCGCAACACCGTGCTGGCGCTCGCGCGCGAGCATCCGTTTGCGCGCGCGCTGGTCAACAGCGGTCGCCTGTCGCAGCCGTGCGCCTACCGCGACACGCCGCTGTCGACCCCGGACGACGATTGCTATGACAGCCCCATGCAACCGGGCTGCGTCGCGCTGGATGCACCCATCCAGCGCGCCGGGCATGATGACTGGTGGCTGTCGACACTGGGCGGCGGCTTCGTGCTGGCCGTCTTCTGCGGCCCGGGCCAGCTGCTGCCGCCGGCGCTCGCCTCGCAAGCGGGGCTGCCCGGCGTGCCGGTGCGCGTCGTCGCCGTCCATCCCGCCGGCGCCGCCGATGGCCTTGCCGCCGCGGATGCCGGTGGCATCGACCATGTCGAAGATGCCCAGGGGCTGCTCGCGCGGCGCTACGACGCGCGTCCCGGCACCTGCTATTTGATCCGTCCCGACCAGCACGTGGCGGCGCGTTGGCGCAGCGTCGAGGCCGGCCGCGTGCGCCAGGCGCTGGCGCGCGCCGTCGGCATCGCAGAGCCGGCGCCGGCCGCATGCGGCGCCGATGCCGACCGGAGGCTTGCATGACCCGGCTCAACATCCAACCCAACCTCGCCTCGCCCGACGATTTCTACGAGGCCTTGCTGCAGGCTCACCAGGATCTGCCCATCGAGCGCAGCCATGCGCTGAACGCCGCGCTGGTGCTGCTGCTGGCCAACCACATCGGCGACACGGACGTCCTGCGCGAGGCATTGGCGCGCGCCCGGCGCTGCGTGGAC
Organism: uncultured Alcaligenaceae bacterium; assembly: GCA_937908115.1. Classification (GTDB taxonomy): domain Bacteria; phylum Pseudomonadota; class Gammaproteobacteria; order Burkholderiales; family Burkholderiaceae_B; genus CALEQZ01. Next base: position 22,142 of record CALEQZ010000013.1, read on the forward strand.
GAGGCCGCCTAGGCCATGCGCGCCCGCGCGGCTTCGGCGAAGGTCTCGGCGAACGCGTCCACGGCGCTCGATGCGCCGCGCCCGGCGCGGGTGATGCAGTAATAGTCCAGCTTGACCCGCGGCAGGATGGGCGATAGCCGCACCTTCCAGCGGTCGCTGGCCAGTGCTGCAAAAGAAGGCATGACCGCCACGCCCAGCCCGGCCTCGACCATCGCCATGGCCGTCTCCAAGTGCGTGACCACGCGACGCTCGCGCATGCGCTCGGGGTCCGGGCGCAGATACTTGTCCACCATCTTCTGGATCGCATTGTCGGCCGGTAGGGAGATCAAGGCTTGGACATCGATGTCCGCCCATTTCACCGGTCGCGGCCGGCCGCGCAGCGGCGCGGCCAGCACCAGGTGCGCGGGAAAAATGGCGCGCCGCCTGATGCCCGACTCGCGGTTGAAGAAGGCACCGAAGCCGGCGTCGAGCTCTCCATGCTCGACCGCGCGCCGGATTTCGGCGCGGTCCAGGTCGACCACGTCTACCGTCATCGACGGTTGACGCTCGCGAAAGCGCTGCAGTACGTGGGGAATCACACTGCACGCGATCAGGGGCGTGACGCCCACGCGTATGCGATTGCGCGCCTGCCATCCGATGGCGTCGAGGTCGGCTAGGGCTGCCCCCAGGTCGATGAGCGTGCGCTGGGCCACCGGCAGCAGGCGCCGTCCGGCTGCCGTCAGCTCCACCGTGCGCGTCGTGCGCTCGAACAGGCGACAGCCTGCCTGGGTCTCCAGGCCGCGCACCATCGCGCTCAGCCCGGCTTGGGTGATGTGCAGTTGTTCGGCCGCCTTGGTAAAGCTCGAGAGCTGGGCGACGGCGGCAAAGGCTTTGAGCTGGCGAAAGGAAAAGTTCATGGCGGCTTTTGCGGTGGCGCGCGCACGCCAGAAGGCAAGGCGCGTGAAGCGCATCGCGCGCCGCACCAGCCTATCGCGGCATGCCACGCGCATCGACCCCGGATATTAACAACGATCTGTTATCAACTGATCGAATAATGTGCATTCACTTATTTAAGGCCATCTGCTGCAATACGGCCCCATGCGCCGGGCATGCCCTGCGCGTGAACCTATTCCAATTCAAAGGAGACAGCGCATGGCTTTCACTTCTTTCTTTTCCTTGCGCCGGCCGTCGTGGCGCCACGGCATGACCCTGGCCGTCGCCGCCGGCCTGGCGATCGGGGCGGCCGCCGCGCCGCAGCAAGCCGCAGCCGCCTACCCCGAACGACCCATCACGCTCGTGGTGCCCTTCCCGCCGGGCGGGCCGACCGACAGCAGCGCTCGCCTGTTCGGCAAAGTGATGGCCGACCGGCTGGGCCAGCCCGTCGTGGTCGAAAATCGCGCCGGCGCAGGCGGCAGCGTCGGCACGGCGGCAGTGGGCAACGCCCAATCCGACGGCTACACCTTGCTGTGGGGCGGCACCAGCAGCATCGTCGTGGCCCCCGCGCTCTATACCAATCTGCAGTACGACCCGATTCGTTCGTTTACGCCCGTCGGCATGGCCGTGCGCGGCCCGCTGCTGCTGGTCAGCCGTCCCGGGCTGGCCGCCAAGGACCTGGGCGAACTCATGGCACTGTCCAAGCGGCAAGAGCTGACGGTCGCCTCGGCCGGCAATGGCTCGGTCGGCCATCTCACCGCCGAGATGTTCAAGCACGCCACCGGCACGCCGATGCTGCACGTGCCCTACCGGGGCGGCGCACCGGCGCTGACCGATGTGATGGGCGGCCAAGTGGATGTGTTGTTCGACACCGTCACCCTTCTGTATCCGCAGATCAGTGCCGGCAAGCTGCGCGCGTACGCCGTGACGGGCGCACAGCGCTTCTCGCAACTGCCCGACGTGCCTACCGTGACCGAAGTCACCGGCAAGCCTTTCGAGGCCTATTCGTGGTTCGGCCTGCTGGCCCCGGCGGGTGTTCCCGGTGACATCGTGCAAAAGCTTTCCGACGCCTTGGCCGCAGCCGCCAAGGATCCGGACGTGATCCAGCAAATGCAGGCGATCGGCCTGGAGCCCGTGGGCGGGACGGCCGAGCAGTTCACCGAGGACATTCGTGCCGACCTCGCCAAGTGGCAGGCCGTGGTCAAGCAGGCCAACGTGAAGATCGACTGAAGTTGCGGCGCCACGTGCGCCATCGAGAGGAAACCCCGTCATGAACCAGGCGTCCCTTCCCACCATCCTCATCGCCGGCGCCGGCCTGGGCGGGCTGACCGCGGCGCTGGCCCTGCTGCGCCGCGGCTATCGCGTGCGCGTGCTGGAGCAGGCGCCCCAACTGCGCGAACTTGGCGCCGGCATCCAGCTAAGCGCCAACGCCAACCGCGCGCTGTTCAACCTCGGCCTGGAAAAGCCGTTGATGGAGGTGGCCTGCCCCGCCGCCGGCAAGCGCATCCGCCTATGGAGCACGGGACAGACCTGGCCGCTGTTCGACCTGGGCAGCGAATCCGTGCAGCGCTATGGCTACCCCTACCTGACCGTGTATCGCGCCGACCTGCACCGGGTGCTGGCCGAAGCGGTGCTGGCGACCGCGCCCGATGCGATACGGCTCAACGCCCGGGTCGAAGGTGTCGAACAGGACGCCGGCGGCGTGCGCGTCACGCTGGCCGACGGCAGCGTGGAGACGGCGGACCTGCTCGTCGGCGCCGATGGGGTGCATTCGCGCGTGCGCGCAGCGCTTTTCGGGGATGACAAGCCGGTCTTCTCCGGTGCGCTGGCCTGGCGCGGCGTCATCCCGGCCGAGCGGCTGCCTGCGCACCTGTGCGAACCGTACGGGGTGAACTGGGTCGGGCCTGGCGCCCACGTCATCCACTATCCGCTACGCCGCGGCAAACTGGTCAATTTCGTCGGCATCCTGGAGCGCGACGACTGGCAGATCGAGTCCTGGACGCAGCAAGGGTCGGTGGACGAATGCGCCCGCGACTTCGCCGGCTGGCACGAAGACGTGCAGACGCTGATCCGCAGCCTGGAAACGCCTTTCAAATGGGCGCTGATGGTGCGTGAGCCGATGACGCAATGGACGCGTGCGCGCGTGACGCTGCTAGGTGACGCCTGCCATCCGACACTGCCCATGCTGGCCTCGGGCGCGGCCATGGCCATCGAAGACGGCTACATCCTCGCCCGCAGCCTGGACGCGCATCGCGACGATCCCCTGCTGGCGCTGCAACGCTACGAAGACGTCCGCAAGGAGCGGACCGCCAGGGTGGTGCGTGGCTCCGCGGAAAACGCCAAGCGCTTCCACAACCCTGAGCTCGCCCACGCCGCCGGTGCCGCCGCCTACGTCGAGCGCGAGTGGAGCGAGGATCGCGTGCGCGCGCGCTACGAGTGGCTGTTCACCTACGACGTCGATCGCGTCGAGGTCTGACGCGGTCTCGCGCGGCGAGGACGCCCGATACGCCCCCGCCGCGATGACGCTATCGCGAAAAGGTTTCCACGATCAGGCCGCGCAGCCACTGGTTGGCCGGGTCACGGTGCAGCCGGCGCGGCCAGAACAAATTGGTTTGCAGCGACGGCGCGTCGATCGGCGGCTCGAACGTGCGCAGGCCGAAGCGCATGGCCGCGTCCTGGGCGAGTTTTTCCGGCACGGTGGCCAATAGGTCCGTAGACGCAACGATATACGGCACCGCGCCGAAGTGCGGGACGCTGCAATGCCTGTCCAACACCACGCCGGCGCGTTCCAGCGCTTGGTTGATTTGCCCGTACGGCGCGGCGTGCGAAACGATCAAATGCGATTCGGCGGCGAAGGCCTTGCGCGTCATCGACGCGCGGACCCGCGGATGTCCGCGTCGGTACAGGGTCAGATAACCTTGGCGAAACAGCATGCGCTGGAACAGGCCCGCGCCCATGTCGTCATGTGCGCCGATGGCCAGGTCCACGCGGCCTGATTCCATTTCCCGGCGCAGCTGTGCGCCGGTCAGCCTGACCGAGTCAATGCGCACGTGCGGGGCAAGCTGCGCGCAGCGCTGCATCAGCGTGGGCATGAAATGGATTTCGCCGACATCGGACATGGCGATGCGAAACCGCCGCGTGCTGGCGGCTGGATCGAAGTCCACGCGCTCGGCCAGCATGTGCGTCAGCAACGCCAGCGCCTCGCCCACCGGCTCGGCCAGCCGCTCCGCGAGCGGCGTGGGCTGCATGCCTTGCGCGGTCCGCACGAAGAGATCATCCCCGAAAGCCTGCCTCAGCCTGCGCAGCGCATTGCTGGCCGCCGGCTGCGACAGGCCCATCAGGCGCGCCACGGCGGAAATATTGCGTTGCTCGAGCAGGTGCTGGAACACCAAGAGCAAGTTCAAGTCCAGGTTGCGCAGGTCCTTGATGGGGTAGCGCATGCGCCGCTCCACTATTCACGAAATTTATATCCGCTATTTTTACATTCATCTGGCATAAACACGGCCGGAACGCCAGAATGCGGGCATGCGAGGCGGCCGGGCGGCAACGACCCGGCCGCCCTACACCGCCTGGAGGAACAGACATGACACTGGACTACCTGTCCGGCTTCGGCAATTCGCACGCCACCGAAGCCTTGCCCGGCGCGCTGCCGGTCGGCCGCAACTCGCCCCAACGCGTCGCCTACGGGTTGTACGCCGAGCAGCTTTCCGGCACCGCGTTCACCGCGCCCCGCGCGGAAAACCGCCGCAGCTGGCTGTACCGCATCCGGCCGGCCACGATGCACCAGCCGTTCGAGGCCTATTCGGGGGCCCGCGGCTGGCTGTCGGATTTCGGCACGCATCCGGTCACGCCCAACCAAATGCGCTGGAGCCCCCTGCCGCTGCCGGAGGCGCCCACCGATTTCGTCGATGGCATGCAGACCTGGGCGGGCAACGGCAGCCCCCTGGAGCAGGCCGGCGTCGGCATCCACCTCTACGCCGCCAACCGCTCCATGCAAGGCCGGTTTTTCTACGACGCCGACGGCGAGCTGCTGATCGTGCCGCAGCTCGGCCGGCTGCGCCTGTGCACCGAGATGGGCGTGCTGGAGGTCGAGCCGCAGGAAATCGCCGTGCTGCCGCGCGGGGTGCGCGTGCGCGTAGAGCTGCCCGACGGGCAGGCACGCGGCTACGTGCTGGAGAACTACGGCGCGCCGCTGCGCCTGCCCGAGCTGGGACCGATCGGCTCCAATGGCTTGGCCAATGCCCGCGATTTCCTCGCCCCGGTTGCCTGCTACGAGGACGTGGAAGGCGACTTCGAACTCATCGCCAAGTTCAGCGGCGGGTTGTGGCGCGCGGCCATCGACCACAGCCCGCTTGACGTCGTCGCCTGGCACGGCACGCACTACCCATACAAGTACGACCTGCGCCGCTTCAACGTGATCGGCTCGATTTCCTACGACCACCCCGATCCCTCGATTTTCACGGTGCTGACCTCGCCGTCGGACACGCCGGGCACGGCCAACGTGGACTTTGCGGCGTTCGCCCCGCGCATCCTCGCCATGGAGGACACCTTCCGCCCGCCCTGGTTCCACCGCAACGTGGCCAGCGAATTCATGGGTTTGGTCCACGGTGCCTATGACGCCAAGGCCGAAGGCTTCGTGCCCGGCGGCGCCAGCCTGCACAACTGCATGAGCGGACACGGCCCGGACGCGGAAACGTTCGAGAAAGCCTCGGCGGCCGACACGACCAAGCCCCAGGTGCTGCGCGATACGATGGCCTTCATGTTCGAGACCCGCCGGGTCATCCGTCCCACCCAGGCCGCGCTGGAATCGCCGCAACGCCAGGCCGATTACTATCTTTGCTGGCAAGGCCTGAAGAAGCACTTCGACCCGTCGCGCCGCTAGGCCATCCCGGCCGCAACCGGCGCCCGTGCTGCGGGCCGGCGGCGGCCGGCCTGACCGTTTCCGATATCCCCACGAGACCATGTCCGCACTGAACGAAACCCACGATCCCGCGCTCAAGAGCTGGGTGCCCAGCGCCAACGGTGACGACACCGGCTTTCCCATCCAGAACCTGCCCTACGCCGTCTTCCGCCACCGCGGTCGCGACGAAGCGTGGCGCCCCGGGGTAGCGATCGGCTCGCAAATCGTCGACCTGGCGGCACTGGCCGCGCAACATCCCTTCGAGGGCGAGGCCGCGCAAGCGCTGGCCGCCTGCACCGGCACCACGCTCAACGCCCTGATGGCGCTTGGACAACCGGCGTGGTCGGCGTTGCGGCTGGCGCTGTCGCGCGCGCTTCGCGCTGGCAGCCCCCTGCAGGCGACGATCCAACCCCTGCTGGTCGACCAATCTGAAGCGGAATACACCGTGCCGGCGCGCATCGGCGACTACACCGATTTCTATATCTCGGTGCATCACGCCACTGCCGTGGGCAGGCAGTTCCGGCCGGACGCGCCGCTGCTGCCCAACTACAAATGGGTGCCCATCGGCTACCACGGACGCGTCTCCAGCATCGGCGTCTCGGGCCAGGCATTTCCCCGTCCCATCGGCCAGACGCGCCCCACCGCCGAAGGCCAGCCCCCGGGCTTCGGGCCCTGCAAGCGGCTGGACTATGAGCTGGAGTTGGGCATTTTCGTCGGCCGCGGCAATGCGCAGGGTGAACCCATCGCCGTGGCACAGGCCGACGAGCACTTCTTCGGCATGTGCATCTTGAACGACTGGTCCGCACGCGATATCCAGGCATGGGAATACCAGCCACTCGGCCCCTTCCTGTCGAAGAACTTCGCCAGCACGATCTCGCCTTGGATCGTCACGGCCGAAGCGCTGGCGCCTTTCCGCACCGAATGGTCGCGCCCGGATGGCGATCCGCAGCCGCTACCCTATCTGGACAGCCCGCAGGTGCGCAGCGCTGGCGCCTACGACATCGAGTTGGAAGTGCTCATCAGCACGGAAAAATCGCGCGGGCAAGATGCGCCGCCCGCGCAGCTGTCGCGCAGCAACTTCCGCCATGCCTACTGGACGGTCGCGCAGCTGCTGGCGCACCACACCGTCAACGGCTGCAACCTGCAGCCCGGCGACCTGTTGGGCACCGGCACGCTGTCCGGCCCTCAGCCTGAGGAAGCCGCCTCGCTGTTGGAGCTGACCGATGGCGGCAAGCGTCCCCTGGAGCTGCCCTGGGGCGAGCGCCGCACCTTCCTGGAAGACGGCGACCGCATCATCATTCGCGCCTATTGCGGCAAGCCCGGCTACCCGCGGATTGGGTTCGGCGAGTGCGCCGGCACGGTATTGCCGGCGCGCGGCTGATCCCCCCGGGCACAGGCCTGTGACGCGGGCGGGCCAGGCGGGCCCGCCCCGTTGCAGTCGCCACCGCCCGCGGCGCGACGCACGCCCGACGGCAGCGGCCGGCGGTAGCGTTCCTCGCTATAGGCCCAGCTGGGCCATGTGGCGTGGGCAAGCGCCTCGCGCGCCAGCGCGGGGTCCAGCGGCCTTTCGTGATAGCTGTCCGGCACCATGTAGCGAAACTGGCGCGGGGCCTTGTCCGGCTCGAGCACGACCAGCTCGTCGCCTTTCAGGTAGCCATAGTTGTCGCCGTACTGCATCATCGCGCGGTTGGGGCTGCGCTGCGTCAGGTCCTGGCCAAGCATGGGATGGACGCAATCGATGCCCATCAACGACAGCAGCGTAGGGGCCAAGTCGATCTGGCTGACCAGCCGGTCGTCGCGGCGCGGCCGCACGTCGGCGCCCAGGATGAGCGCCGGGATTTGGAAGTGGCGAACGGGCACCAGGTTGGCGCCGAATACGCGCGCGTCATGGTCGGCCACGACCAGGAACAAGGTATTGCGCCAGTACGGCCGCCCGCGCGCCACCTTGAAGAACTGCCCCAGCGCCCAGTCCGCATAGCGCACGGCGTTCTCGTTGCTTGCCGGGTCGCCCACCGGCTGGATGCGCCCCGGCGGATATTCCCAAGGCGAGTGGTTGGACACGGTAAAGGCCAGCGTGAAAGTCGGCTGGTCGCCGCCGGCCCTCAGCAGCCGGTCCAACTGCCGGAACATGTCCTCGTCCGACGCCCCCCATGATCCCGTGAACACCGGATCGACGAAGCGCCTGCCGTCGACCACCTCATCGAAGCCGTTGGCGAGGAAGAAGCCGCGCATGTTGTCGAAATGCGCCTCGCCGCCGTAGACGAAGCGCGAGTGATAGCCGTGTTCGCCCAGCAATCCCGCGATCGTGAAGAACCCGGACTGCGCGCGCGGCAGCTTGAGCACTGCCTCGGCCGGCGTCGGCAAAAAGCCCGTGGTCAGGGCCTCCAGGCCGCGCACCGAACGCGTGCCCGTCGCGTAGGCCCGGCCGAACATCCAGCCCTGGCGGCCCAGTGCATCCAGGTTCGGCGTCAGGTCACGGCCGCCGAGGCTTGAGACGAACTGCGCGCCCAGGCTTTCCTCGACGATGATGACCAGGTTCAGCGGCCGGTCTCGGCGCGAGCCGGCGACCTGGCGATGCAGCGTGGGGATGCGCACATCCATGGGTGGGCCGCCCAGCCCTGCCGCGGCGCGCACGATGGCCGTGCTCTCGGCCGGATCCATTTCGCCATACAAGGCGTCGGCGGCACGCTCGTCTTTCATGCGGTAGGCCGCATGCGTGACGTTGTAGAAGGAATTGAGCGCCAGCGCGTTGACCATGGCGTCGCTGCTGAACGCCACCGTCGAGGGATTGATGGGCCGGTGCTGCAGCGTGCCGCGGATGGCCATCACGGCCACGGCCACGAGCACGAGCGAAACGACCGGGCGCCGCCACATGCCCATGCGCGCATCGACCCGGCCGCGCACCGGCAGCAGCCACGCCCCCAGCCACATGAACGCCGCCAGCGCCGCCAGGGCAATGCCGATCTGGAGCTTGTAGCCATGCCAGAGCATGGCGGCCACTTCGTGCGGGTGAACCAGGTACTCGAAATACAGGCGGTTGGGGCGGGTGTCGTACTCCGCCAGGAACTGCGGCGTCGACACTTCCAGCAGCACCAGCAACAGCCAGCACAGGCGCAGCCACCAGGCGGCGGCCGCCACGGCGCCCGGGCGATGCCCCAACCAAGGTGACAGGGCCGCCGGAACCACGGTCATCATGCCCAGCATGACCAGGTCGATGCGCAGCCCGCCGGCGAGCACTGGCCAAAGCCCACCGGCTTGGACGACCCGGTCCCATTGCCAGGCCGACAGGCCCAGCCGCGACAGCGTCAGGAACAGCAGGCCGCCCAGGACGAAACGCAGCAGCAGCCGCCTCATCGCCGCGACACGCCTATCATCGCGGCATCGTGCGAGCGACGAGAAATGAAGGTAGGTGGGACGGCGTGGCCTGCGGCCCAGGCAAACTCCATGGACTTTCCCGATGCACCTGATTCAAAAGCAGCGGCAAGCCTACGGGCCCAGCCGGCCTGACGTCGCCAACTTTTTGTAACGAGGCACGAAGATCTGTGACGGTCGATGGCGCAGGACGCAGTTGCGCGCCTGCCGCTGCACCGCCGGCAGGCGCGCCGCAGCGCGTGGTTACGCCTGCAGCACCTTGCCGGGGTTCATCAGTCCCTGCGGGTCCAGCGCCTGCTTGATGCGGCGCATGAGGGACAGCTCGACCTCGCTCTTGTAGTTCGGCAGTTCGTCGCGCTTGAGCTGGCCGATGCCATGCTCGGCGCTGATCGACCCCTGGTGCGCGTGCACGCTGAGATGCACGGTCGAATAAATCTCTGCTTGCAGGGCAAGCAGCTCGGCTTCGCTTTGCCCCTGGGCGCGCGCGACGTTGTAATGCAGGTTGCCGTCGCCCAGGTGCCCGAAGATCACGTTGCGCACGCCGGGAAAGCGCTTTTGCAGCGCGGCGTTGGTGGTATGCACGAACTCGGCGATTCGCGAAATGGGGATGGAGACGTCGTGCTTGATGCTCTTGCCCTGCTCGGCTTCGGCCAGCGGGATGCTTTCGCGCAGGTGCCACATCGCCTTGCTCTGCGACAGGTTCTCGGCGATCGCTGCGTCGATGACCAGGCCGTCCTCGATGGCCGCGCCCAGCACCGCCTCGAAGCGCTGCCGCGCATGGTCTTCGCTCTCGCTGTCGGACAATTCCAGCAACGCAAACCACGGCGCGCGCGCCGATTCGCCCTCGAAGGGCAGGCGCTGCTGCGGGAATTGCTGCACCACCAACTGCAGGCAATCGCCGGCCATCAGTTCATAGCCGGTCAGCGCGGCGCCGAAGCCCGCGCGCGCGCGCGTCAACAGTGCCACGGCAGCGTCGATGCTTTCCAATGCCAGCATGGCGGTGCACTGCGCCACCGGCAGCGGATAGAGCTTGAGCGTGGCCGCCGTGATGATGCCCAGCGTGCCTTCGCTGCCTATGTACAAATCGCGCAGGTCGTAACCGGTGTTGTCCTTGCGCAGCCCGCGCAGGCCGTCCCAGATCTCCCCTTGGGGCGTGACCACCTCCAGGCCCAGCGCCAGCTCGCGCGCGTTGCCATAGCGAAGCACCGCCGTGCCGCCCGCGTTGGTAGCCAGGTTGCCGCCTATGGTGCAGCTGCCCTCGGCGCCCAGGCTCAAGGGGAAAAGCCGGCCCGCCTCGCGCGCGGCGTCCTGCACGGCCTGCAGGATGCAGCCGGCCTCGACGGTGATGGTGTCGTTGTCGGTATCGATGCCGCGCACGCGGTTCATGCGCGCCAGCGAAATCACGACCGCGCGCCCGCCGTCGTCCGGCGTGGCGCCCCCGCACATGCTGGTGTTGCCGCCCTGCGCCACCATGGGCGCGCCGTGGCTGGCGCAAAGGCGCACGACGGCGGCGACCTCCTCCGTGCTGGCCGGCCTGACCACCGCCAGCGCCGAGCCGCGGTAGCGGCGCCGCCAGTCGACCAGATAGGGTTCGGCGGCTTCGCCGGTCAAGACATTGGGCTCGCCCAGCAGCCCCTGGAGTTCGGAAAGCAGGCTCATCTCGCACCCTCTTGAAACGCGGACGGCGGGCGAGCGCCCGCCGGTGACAACTGTATTGATTGTAGAACTACCTTACTTTGCTCAGCCGTCGGGCCGAAGGCCGGGCGCGGATGATGGGGGATAATGCAAGACCCCTTTTTCCGTTTCCTGTCAGGAACCCATGGTGAACGCCGTACCGGCTTTTCCTACTTCCGCTTTCAAAGCCTACGACATCCGTGGCACCGTCCCCGACACGCTCGATTCGCGCTTCGCCCACGCGCTGGGACTGGCGCTGGCGCGCCGCGCGCATGCAGCCGGCGTGACCGCGCTGGTCGTGGGCCGCGACGGGCGCGCCAGCAGCCTGGACCTGTCTCTGGCGCTGCAGCAAGGCATCAACGACGGCGGGATCGATACGCTGGACATCGGCGAGGTCCCCACGCCGCTGGTGTATTACGCCGCCCACGTCCATCGCACCGGTTCGGGCGTGGCCGTCACCGGCAGCCACAACCCCCCTGAGTACAACGGCTTCAAGATGATGATGGCCGGCGCCACGCTGCACGGCCCGGCCATCGCCAGCCTGCGCGAGGAAATGGTCGCCGCGCCGCGGCCCGGGGTCGCACCGGGCAAGCGCCGCACGCTGGACCTGGTCGGCGACTACATCGATCGCATCACGGCAGACGTCCGCCTGGAGCGGCCGATGAAGATTGCCATCGACTGCGGCAACGGCGTGGCCGGCGCCGTCGCGCCCCGCCTATACCGCGCGCTGGGCTGCGACGTCGTCGAGCTGTATTGCGAGGTCGACGGCCGCTTTCCCAACCACCACCCCGACCCGGCCGACCCGCGCAACCTCCAGGACCTGATCGCCTGCCTGCGCCAGACCGACTGCGAGGTCGGCCTGGCCTTCGACGGCGACGGCGACCGGTTGGGCGTGGTCACGCGGTCCGGCCAGATCGTCTGGCCGGACCGCCAGCTCATCCTGTATGCCCGCGATGTGCTGGCGCGCAACCCGGGCGCCACCATCCTCTACGATGTCAAGTGCAGCCGGCACGTGGGGTTGGCGGTGCGCCAGGCCGGCGGCAACCCGCTGATGTGGCAGACCGGGCATTCCCTGATCAAGGCCAAGCTGGCCGAAACGGGCGCCCCCCTTGCAGGAGAGATGAGTGGCCATATTTTCTTCAAGGAGCGCTGGTTCGGCTTCGACGACGGGCTCTACGCGGGCGCACGGCTGCTGGAAATCCTTTCCCGGACGGCCGATCCGTCGTCGCAGCTGGAGGCGCTGCCTCAGGCGCTGTCGACGCCGGAGCTGAAGCTGCCCATGGCCGAAGGCGAGCCGCATGCCCTGATCGCGGCCCTGCAAAAGCATGGGCGCTTCGAGGGCGCCCTCGACGTGGTGACCATAGATGGGGTGCGCGCCGAATACCCGGATGGATTCGGGCTGGCGCGGGCCTCCAACACCACGCCGGTGGTCGTCCTGCGCTTCGAGGCCGACACGCCCCAGGCCCTGGAGCGCATCCAGGACGACTTCCGCAAACAACTGCTGGCGCTTGCGCCCGGCGCCAAGCTGCCCTTCTAAGAACATGAAAGAACTGGGAAAAACCTCTGCCTGGCAGCGTTTTGCCCAGGCTGTCGAATGGGCCGACCGCCATGCCGGTCACTTGCGCATCCTGCCCGCCGCGGGGCTGAAGATCGACGTCAGCGCCCAAGCGTGGTCGCCCGAGCTCGAGCAGGCCGGCGCCGGCCTGCTGGCCGAGCAAGGCTTCGAACAAGCGCGCGAGGCGTTGTTCGAAGGCGGCATCGTCAACTGGACCGAGAATCGCCCGGCCTGGCATACGGCGCTGCGCAGCGCCGAGCCGCCGGCCGGCGCCGCCGGCGACGTCCTGGCCGAACGCGCCCGCATGCGCGGCTTCGTCGACTGGGCCAACTCGTCCAACCTCTACCGCAACGTGGTCCACCTGGGCATAGGCGGCAGCGACTGGGGGCCCCGCCTGGCCTTGGAAGCCCTGGGGTCGGACACCAACCGGCGCACGGTGCGCTTTGCCTCGAACATCGACGCGCATGCCATCGACCGCGCCCTGGCCGGCCTGGAGCCGCGCGATACCTTGGTCATCGTCGCCTCCAAGTCCTTCACGACCGCCGAACCGCTGGCCAATGCGCGCTGCGCCCTGCAATGGCTGCGCGAGGCGGGCATCGAATCGCCCTACGATCACCTGGTCGCCGTCACGGCCAACCGGCAGGCGGCCCGTGATTTCGGCATCCCGGACGAACGCATCTTTTCCCTGTGGGACTGGGTCGGCGGCCGGTACTCGGTGTGGTCCTCGATCGGGCTGCCCATCGCCCTGGGTCTGGGGCTGGACGCCTTCGACCAGATGCTGGCCGGCGCAGCCGACATGGACGCGCACTTCCGCACGGCCGATATCGCGCACAACGCGCCGGTGCAGATGGCCCTGGCGGCCGTCGCCAACCGCAGCGTGCTGGGCTTCGGCTCGCTGGCGGTCGCGCCCTATGACGCCCGGCTGGCCAATTTCATCCCGTGGCTGCAGCAGCTGGAAATGGAATCGCTCGGCAAGACGGCCACGCGCGACGGCTCGACGCTGGACGTGCCGGCCGGCGTGGCGGTCTGGGGCATGCCCGGTACCGATGCGCAGCACACTTTCTTCCAGTGGCTGCACCAGGACGGCCAGGGGGCGCCGGTGGACTTCATCCTGTGCGCGCAGCCGTCGCACGACCGCGACGACCACCATCGCATGCTGGTAGCCAATTGCCTGGCGCAGCGCGCGGCGCTGCTGCGCGGCAAATCCTACGCCGAGGCCCTGGAGGAGAACCTGGCCGCAGGCATGGACGCCGAGCAGGCGGCCTTGCTGGCGCACCATCGCGTGCATCCGGGCGGACGGCCCTCCACCCTCATCGTCATGCCCAGCCTGACCGCGCACAGCCTGGGCGCGCTACTGGCGCTGTACGAGCACAAAGTGTTCGTCGAAGGCGTGCTCTGGGGGATCAACCCGTTCGACCAATGGGGCGTCGAATTCGGCAAGGCCCTGGCCAAGCACATCACGCAGCAGTTCGACGATCCGCAATCCCTGCCGGTCGAATTCGATGCGTCGACCGCCTACTGGGTGCGCGAGCTGGCCGGCCGGTAAATCGCCTCCAGCAATTGCGCGTACATCCGCATGTGCGCGTCGACCACCTTGCGAATGTCGAATTCGCGTTCGGCCAATTCGCGCCCGGCGCGCCCCATGCGCCGGCGCAGCTCGCGGTCGTTGACCAGCCTTTCGATGGCATCGGCCAGCGCCACAGCGTCGCGCGGCGGCACGAGCAGCCCTGTGCCCGGTTCGATCGCATCGCGGCAGCCGGGCACGTCAGTGGTCACGACTGGCCGGCCGCAGGCCGCCGCCTCGATCAGCGACTTGGGCAGGCCTTCGCGATACGAAGGCAACACGACGATGTTCGCGTTGGCGTACAGGGCGGCAACGTCCTTGCGTTCGCCCAGGATGTCGACCAGCCCGCCGTGTCGCCAACGGGCCAGGTCGTCGGGATCGACCGACGCAGGGTTGCCCGGATCGGGTGACCCTGCCAGCCGCAGCCGCACCGGCACGCCGCGCTCGTGCAGGCGCCGGGCCGCCTCGATGAACTCGTAGACGCCTTTGTCGCGCAGCAGGCGCGCCGCCATCACCGCCGTCACGACGCCTTCCGGCTCGGGTGCGGGCCGGAAAAGGTCGAGGTCCACGCCCGAGCCGCGTATCATCACCACCTGCTCGGGCTGGACCGCCCCCATTTCGACGAGCACGTCCCGGTCGCTGCCGTTCTGGCACACCACGCGCGCGTTGCGGTGCTTGAGCGCCAGCCGGTACAACGCGGCCACGGCCCAGCGCAGGGGGTCGACGCCCCGCGACTGGCGCGTAAAGACATAGCCCAGCCCGGCGATCGCCGCCACCATCGCCGGCACGCCGGCCAACCGCGCCGCCAGGCCGCCGTAGAGCACGGGCTTGATCGTGACCAAGTGCACCAGGTCCGGCCGGACCGACGACATCAACCGGCACAGCGCGGTGACGGTGCGCAGCTCCTGCCACGGATTCTTGCCGCTGCGCGTCATGGGCACGACGTGGTGCAGCAGGCCGTGCGAGACGATGGTACGCACCCCGGGGCCGTCCATGGTCGCCACGTGCACCTCGTAGCCGGCCTCGCGCGCGGCCAGCGCCAGCGGTAGGCGGTGCGAAACGAAGAAGTCCGGATTGTTGACCACGAACATCACGCGCACCGTCCGCTGCCCGCCGGGAGAGACGGCCGGCGGCAGGGCGGCCGCGACGGATCCGGCCGCCTGCGGTTTGGGCGAGGATTGCCCGGCCAGGCGCAGCCATAGCGCGTGGTAGGCCTGCGCCATGGCCGGCAGACTGAATGCATGCTGCACGCGTTCGCGCGCGCCTTGCGACAGCTTGGCGCGCGCATCCGGGTCGGCCAGGGTGGTAAAGGCCAGCGCAATGGCCGCGGCCAGCGCGCGCGGATCCTCGATAGGCACTACCCAGCCGTGGTCGCCGACGATGGCGGCGGCATCGCCCGCGTCGGTCACCACGCACGGCGTGCCGCAGGCCATGGCCTCGGCCACCACGTTGGGGAAGCCTTCGGCGCGGCTGGGCAATACGTGCAGGTCCAGTGCCGACATGATGGCCGGCACATCCTCGCGTGGGCCCAGCAACAGCACCTGCCCGGCCACGCCATGCTCGGCAAGCAGCGCGGCCAGTTCGGCATTGTCCGGGGTCATCCCCCTGCCGACGAGCACGCAGCGCAAGCCGCTGACGCTGCCCGCCTCGCGCAGCACCGCCAGGGCGCGCACCAGGTTGGCATGATCCTTGAGCGGGTCCCAGCGCGCCACGCAGCCGATGAGCGGCGTGTCCTCGTCCAGGCCGAGTTCGCGGCGCACGGCGATGCGCGCCTGCGCGTCCGGCCGCAAGCGCGCCAGGTCATAGCCGTTGGGAATGACCACCATGGGCGCGGCGGCATATCCCGCCTGCACGTGGCGCCTGCGCGCGTCCTCGGCGCAGCAGACGATGGCCGCCGGCACGCGGCGCGACAGCCACGCACACACGCGCATGACCAAGCGCGCCGACAGGCTGCTGCGCGCCAGGTGCGCGCCCGAGTTGCGTATGCCCCAGGCCACGGCCGGCACGCCACTCATGCGCGCGGCCAGCCCGCCGAGGAGGTCGGCATGGTACATCCAGGTTTGCACGACCTGGGGCCGCGAGCCGCGGATGTAGCCTCGCAGGCGCTGGAACGCCCTCACGCTGAACCGGCCCGGAGCCATGCCCAGCGCCAGCACCGTTGCGCCTGCCCGGCGCAGGCGGTCCGCATAAACGCCTTCGTCGGTCAGCGATATGACCGTGTGACGCACCTCGGCGGGCGTGCTCTCGACCAGCCGGCACAGGACGGACTCCGCGCCCCCCTGCCCCAGGCCCGTGATCACATGCAGGACCCGCAAGGAACCCGCCGCCTCGCTCATGCGCGCATCACCTCGGCAAACAACTCGTCCCACCTGGCCAGCACGGTGGGCAAGGCGTAGCGGTCACGCACGGCGCGCGCGGCGCGCTCGCCCAGCTCCAAGCGCAGCGCCCTGTCGTCCATGATGCAGTCGAGCGCACGCGCCAGGTCCGCGCGGTCCGACGGCGGGATGAGCATCGCGTCCTTGCCTTCGCGGGTCATCTCGCGCGGACCGCTCGGGCAATCGAAGGCCACGCAAGGCAGTCCCAACGCCATCGCCTCCATCAGCACGTTGGGAAACCCTTCGACGGCCGAGGTCAGCACGAAGGCCTGGCCCTGGGCCAGCGCCTGCCACGGAGTGTCGGTGCGTCCCGGCAGCTCGATGCGCGCGCCCATGCCGCGCGTGGCAATCCTGGCTTGCAGCGCCTCGCGCTCCGGCCCTTCACCCCAGATGCACAAATCCCAGTCGGGATGGGCGTGGGCCAAATCCGCGAATACGTCGATGAGCATGTCGAATTGCTTTTCCGGCACCAGGCGGCCCATGGCCATCAGGCGCTTGCGCACGCCCGGGGGATCCTCCTGGCGCGCAGCCACGGGCGCGCCGGCCAGCTCTGGCGGCAAGGGATTGGGCACGACCTCCAGCCGCCTCACGCCCGGCACCATGGCCCGGAATGGCTCGACCGTCGCATCGGCCTGCACGGTGACGATGTCGGCCCAGGGATAGGTCAGCCGGCGCGCGCGGTCCAGCAGCGCACCGGCATTGTTGCCCGCCGCGGGGTTGGTGCGTTCGCAAACGATCACCGGGACGTCCAGGCCACGGGTGGCCAGCAGCGCCGCCACGTTGACGTTGGTCAGGAAGGACACCACCACGTCGGGCCGGCGCTCCTGGATCAACCGGCGCAAGGCAAACAGGCGCGCGGCCGAAGACCACGGGCCCGCATGCCTGACACCGGCCAGGTCGGCCAGCCATACCAGTTCGACCGCGTCGGAAACCGGATAAAAGCAAATGCCGCGGGCCGAGTACGTCGGCACCAGCGTGACCTGGTCGCCCCGGGCGGACCACGCGTTGACCAGCGTGGCGGCGACGCGCTCGGCGCCGCCTGCGTGCATCGAACTGACCAGCATCAATATCTTCATAAGACCTTCCTCTTGCGTGGCGGCGCCGTGGGGTCACGCGCAGGCCGTCCTCACCGAACACCCTGTGCGTGATGGCGGTCCAGCCAGGCCTGCGTCATCAGCACGCCCCACAGATGCGGCGCCCAGTCGCGGTGGGCGCGCTGCAGCTCGTCCCATTTGCGCCGGATCGGTTCCGGACGGAACAACCCCTGGTTGCGCAACCGCGATTCGTCCAACAAGGCCTCGCCCCAGTCGCGCAGCGGCCCGCGCAGCCATGCCGCCAGCGGCACGCCGAACCCTTTCTTGGGGCGGTCGACCAGCTCGCGCGGCACGTGGCGGTACAACACTTGCCGCAATATCCACTTGCCCGTGCCCCGCCGTACCTTGTAGTGAAGCGGCAGGCTCCACGCGAACTCGTAGACGCGATGGTCCAACAAAGGCACACGGGTTTCCAGGCTGACCGACATCGCGGCGCGGTCGACCTTGACCAGGATGTCATCAGGCAGGTAGGTGATGGCGTCCAGCTCCATCATGGCGTCGTACAGGCCGCCTTCCATCTCGCGGCCGAAGGGCGTCTCGGGCTCTTCGCCGTCGACCACCACGCTGGCCGGGTCGCTCCAGTACGACACGAAATTGCGGTAGAAGGCGCCCCGGGTATCGGCGCACATCAGCTCGCCCAGCTTGGCCGCCTTGCCCAGCCACGCGCCCTTGCCCGGCAGCGACGACGCGGCGGCCAGCACCCGTCCCAACGGCTTGCGCAGCGGGCGCGGCATGCGCGCGCACTGATCCCACCAGCGCTGCACCCGGTGGTAGCGCAGGTAGCCCCCGAAAAGCTCGTCGCCGCCATCGCCCGATAGCGCCACCGTCACGTGGCGGCGCGCCATGCGCATGACCAGGGTAGTCGGGATCTGCGAGGCGTCGGCGAAAGGCTCGTCGTAGATGTCGGGCAGGTTGGGCACGACGTCCAGCGCGTCCTGCGCCGTCACATAGTGCTCGGTATGTTCGGTGCCCAGGTGGCGCGCCACGGCCTTGGCGTACTCGGCCTCGTTGTATCCCTTCTCGTGGAAACCGATGGCGAAGGTGCGCACCGGCGTACCGGACTGCGCCTGCATCAAGGCCGCGATGGTCGACGAGTCGATGCCACCGGACAGGAACGCCCCCAATGGCACGTCTGCCATGAGCTGCGTGCGCACGGCTTCCTTCAGGACGCCTTCGAGCGCGTCAACGGCGGCCTGGTCGGAATCGAAGGCCAGCGGCGTGGCGCGCGCATTGGCCGCCGCAACCTGGGCCGACCAGTAAGTTTGGGGCGCCGGCATGTCGCGCCGGCGCACGTGTCCGGGCAGGATTTCCACCCAGGCGCCCGGCGGCAGTTTGGCCACGCCCTGGTAGATGGAATGCGGCGCGGGGATGTAGTTGTGGCGCATCAGCAGCGTCAGCGCGCGGCGATCCAGCTCCCGGCCGAAATCGGGCACGCCGGCCAGCGCCTTCAGTTCGGAAGCAAACACCAGCGACGCGCCGGCGTAGCCGTAGTACAGGGGTTTTTCGCCCATGCGGTCGCGCGCCAGCACGAGCGACTGGGCCGTGCGGTCCCACAGCGCGACGGCGAACATGCCCACGGTGCTACGCAGCGTGGCTTCGACACCGAGCGCGGCAAAGCAGGCCAGCAGCGTTTCGGTGTCGGAATGGCCGCGCCAGGCAGGCGCCAGCCCCCCCTGCTCCAGCCGGCTGCGCAGCTCCATGTGGTTGTAGATTTCGCCGTTGAGCACCATGACATAGCGCCCGCAGGCCGACACCATGGGCTGGTGCCCGGCGGCCGACAGGTCGACGATGGCCAGGCGGACATGGCCGAACGCCAGGCCGGCCTCGGCGTCCTCCCAAAATCCGGTGTCGTCGGGACCGCGGTGACGCATCCGCCGGCAGGCCGCGCCGATCAGCCCGGCCTTGTCCGGCACGCTTCCCCAGATTCCGACTATTCCGCACATGTTCGTCTGGCTTCCTGCATGGGTTGCGGCCGCGTGCGGGCGATCAGCCCGCGTCGCGCACCTGGTCGAAAACTTCCTGCCATCGCGACAGGATGCGCTCGGCGCTAAAGCGCTCACGCACCTGCACCGCGCGCGCAGCCATGCGTGCGCGCGTTCCGGGGTCGGCCATCAGGCGCGATAGCGCCTGGGCGAGCGCCGCGGCGTCTTGCGCCGGCCTGACGAGCACGCCGTCTTCACCGTCGCGCACGATCTCCCGCGGCCCGGTCTCGCAATCAAATGCCACCGCGGCCAAGCCGCTGGCCATGGATTCCAAAAGCGTATTCGAAAGCCCTTCGACGCGCGAGCTGAGCACATAGAGGTCGGCGCGGTCGTACCACTCGCCGACATTGCCCGCCCGGCCGGGCATGCTGACCTTGCCGGCCAGTCCCAGCCGCTCGATTTGCGCCTGCAAGGCGGCGCGCTGCGGTCCCTCGCCCAGGATGACCAAGGTCCAATCGGGATGGCGCCCAGCGATCCTCGCATAGGCATCCAGCAGGATGTCGAACCCCTTGTCCGGATGCAGCCGGCCCACCGCCAACAGCACGCGGCCGGCATCCGCCGGCGGCGGCGCAAGGCGCGGCTGGCCATCGGGCAGCGGCCAGTGTACCGGGTTGGGTATGACCGACAGCCGGGATCCCGGCACATGCTGCGCCAGCCACTGCGCCGTTCCCTGGGTCAGCGCCACGACGCGCGCCGCCCGCGGATACGCCCAGCGGCGCAGGCGCACCCAAAGCGCGGACAGCTGCTGCGAGGGCGGATGAGTATGTTCGGTGGCGATGACGCGGCACGGCAGGCCGCGCGCGGCCAGCACCGCCAGCACCGACGCCGTGGTCATCATGCCTAGCACCACGTCCGGCCGGCAGCGGCGCAGGCAAGCGCGCAGCGCCCTAACCCGCCGCCAGTTGGCGGCGAGCCCGCGTAAGCCGCCGCCAGTCTCGCCCGCCGTGCCCAACACGATGCGTTCGACCGCGGGATGCAGCGCATAGGCGTCGTCCTCGGAGCCGGCCTGCGTGACCAACGTCACGCGCCTGCCTGCCTCGGCCCATTTGGCCGTCAGGTCCGCGGCCACGCGCTCGGCGCCACCGCCGTGCAGGGAATGGATGAAGACCAGGATGTGGCGCGGCGGCCGGGCCTGCCGCGCGGTAACGTCGGCTGCGGTCATGGCGTAGGGTTCGGGCGGTCGGGGTCGCCTGCGTCGGCTGCCGGCGCGCGCAGGGCCACCACGACATAGCACAGGTAGGACAGCGCGTACATCATGCTCGTGGCCAACATGATGCCGGAAGCGCCCATGCGGCTGGCGAGGATGGGATTGAGGACGGCCTTGAGCGCGAAATTGGCCAAGGCGATGGCAGCCATGATCCCGTAGCGGTTCTGGCTGGCCAACAGCTGTACCAACACCAGCACGCCGAAGTAAAAGGGCAACTGCAGCATGCCCCAGCGCAGCACCGTGGCCACCGACAGCGTATCCTCGGCGGTGAAGGCGCCGCGCTCGAACAACAGCCCCACGCCCCATGGCGCCAGCGCCCAGCCGACCACGGCGGCCAAGGCGCCCGCGGCCATCATCCATACCGACCACTTCAAGGCCATGGCACGCGCGCGCGCAGGATCGCCGCGGCTTTGCACGTCGGCCAGCACGGGCAGCGCGGCGCGCCCCACCGAGGCCGCGCCGATGCCCAGCACCAGCGACAGCAGCCGGGCCGCATAGCCCAGCGTGGCGTTGGCGTTCGCCCCGAGGTTGGCCGCAGCATATTGATCCAGCGGCCCGACGAAACTCATCGCCACCTGTCCGACCAGCATGATGCCGGCGGCGCGCGCCAGTTCTGACCAATGCGGCGAATGCATGCCCCAGGACGGGCGCACCCACATCCCATCGGCACGGGCCGCCAGCCACGCCAGCCAGGCGGCCTGGATCGCGAAGCCGGCCAGCGTCCCCCAAAGCAGCGGCGCCACGCCGGGCGAAGCGCCCGCCAGCATCACCCAGGCCAGCAACGACACCGCAGGCACGCTGTCGAGCAAGGTATTGACGTGGCGCTCGCGCGCGCGCAGGCGCGCCGCCCAAACGCCTGCCAGCAAGGTCAGCGCCGCCACGGGCGCAAACCCCCACACGAGCTGCCGGGTCATGTCCTGTACCGCCGGCGACAAGCCCTGCCCCAGGGTGCGCAGCACCAGCGGCCAGGCGAAGAACGTCAACAGCGCAAGCGCCACGGCGGCCAGCAGGGCCATGCCGTGCAACTCGCCCAGGAATTGCCTGCGCTCGGTCGCGCCGTCGCGGTTGACGCGCACCAGCACCGGGATCAGCACGACCGACAGCGCGCCCACCGCCGTCACCGGCAGCCAGTTGGCCATGGTCATGGTGAACTGGTAGGCATCGACCTCGTCGCTGACGCCGTAGCGATAGGCGACGGCCATTTCCTTGAGCGCGCCGGCCGCCTTGCCCAGCAGCAGGAAGAACGCGACCCGCGCCGCGCCGCGGGCGATGCGTCGATGATCGCTGTGGATGCCGCCCAGCCGGGCGATGATGCGCTTCACGTGTCCCCCGGTGTGGCAGCCGATCCGGCACGCAGCCAAGCTGCGTGCGGCCGCGCCGGTTTGCCGCTGCTGCCCGCACGGGGCGCGTCGAGCATGCGGGCCGCCCGATGCATCCGCCTAGCGCAGGAAACCGATGTACCAGGGCATGGCCTGCTCCAGCCCGCGGACCACGTCGAACATCGGTTCGTAACCCAGCAGCCGGCGCGCCTTGCCGATGTCGGCCTGCGAATGCCGCACATCACCTGGCCGGAAATCGCGATAGACGGGCTTCTTGCCATAGACGATGCCGTGCCTGGCCAGCCCCTGGGTCAGGTGCTCGAACAACTGGTTCAGGCTGGTGCGCGCGTTGAAGGCGACGTTGAACACTTCCGAGCCGCTGGCCGGCGGTGTCATGGCCGCAAGCAGGTTGGCCTGCACCGCGTTTTCGACGAAGCAGAAATCGCGGCTGGTCTCGCCATCGCCATTGACCACCACGTCCTCGTCGCGGATCATCGCGGCGATCCACTTGGGGATCACTGCGGCGTAGGCGCCTTCCGGATCCTGGCGCTTGCCGAACACGTTGAAATAGCGCAAGCCCGTGCTGGCAAACCCGTAGGTGCGCGCGAACACGTCGGCGTAGAGCTCGTTGACGTATTTGGTGATGGCGTAAGGGGACAGCGGGCGACCGATGCGGTCTTCGACCTTGGGCAGGTCCGGATGGTCGCCGTAGGTGGAACTGGAGGCCGCGTACACGAACGAGCCCACGCCCGCGTCGCGCGCGGCCACCAGCATATTCAGGAAACCGCTGACGTTGACCTCGTTGCTGGTGATCGGGTCGGCGATCGAACGCGGCACCGAACCCAGCGCCGCCTGGTGCAGCACGCAGTCCACGCCGTCGACCGCGCGCCGGCAATCGTCCAGGTTGCGGATGTCGCCTTCGATAAAGTGCAGCCGCGCCCACTGCTGCGGCGTCACCGAATCGCGCACTTCGTCGAGGTTGCGCCGGTGGCCGGTGGCGAAGTTGTCCAGCCCGATCACGCGCTGGTCCAGCGCCAGCAGCGTCTCGAGCAGGTTCGAGCCGATGAAGCCGGCGCATCCGGTCACCAGCCAGGTACGCGGCGAGCGGCGCAATTGTTCGGTGATTTGTTGGTAGCGGGTCATTGGCAGCGGGCGTCAGAGCCTCAGGTCGGTATGCTCGGCTGGCAGGACGTATTTCAGGTCGTAGAGCACGTGCTGGGGCTTGCCCAGCTTGCGGATTTCGGCCGGCCCCATTTCCGCGAACTGCCTGTGCGCCACGGCCAGGATGATGCCGTCGTAGGCGCCGGGCTCGGGCTTGTCCACCGGCACGATGCCGTATTCGTGCTTGGCCTCCTCGACATCGACCCAGGGGTCGTAGACGTCGACCGCGACGTTGTACTCACCGAGTTCGCGCACGATGTCGATCACGCGCGTGTTGCGCAGGTCGGGGCAGTTTTCCTTGAAGGTCAGGCCCATCACCAGCACGCGCGCGCCCTCGACGTGGATGCGCCGCTTGGTCATGGCCTTGACCAGCTGCGACACCACGTAGCTGCCCATGGAATCATTGAGCCGCCGGCCGGCCAGGATGATCTCCGGGTGATAGCCGATGGCCTGGGCCTTGTGCGTCAGATAGTAGGGGTCCACGCCTATGCAGTGGCCGCCCACCAGGCCGGGGCGGAAAGGCAGGAAGTTCCATTTGGTGCCGGCGGCCTTGAGCACCTCTTCGGTGTCTATGCCCATCTTGTTGAAGATGAGCGCCAGCTCGTTGATCAGCGCGATGTTGACGTCACGCTGGGTGTTTTCGATGACCTTGGCTGCCTCGGCCACCCGGATGCTCGGCGCCTTGTGCGTGCCGGCGACGATGATCTCGTTGTAAAGGGCATCGACCAGGTCGGCGACTTCCGGCGTGGACCCCGACGTCACTTTCTTGATGGTACTGACGCGGTGCTCCTTGTCACCCGGATTGATCCGCTCGGGGCTGTAGCCGGCAAAGAAATCCTTGTTGAACGCCAGGCCGGAAGTCTTTTCCAGCACCGGGACGCAGTCCTCCTCGGTCGCCCCGGGATAGACGGTGGATTCGTAGATGACGATGTCGCCGCGCTTGAGCACCTTGCCGATCGTTTCGCTCGCCTTGATCAGCGGCGTCAGGTCCGGCTGCTTGTACTGGTCGATGGGCGTGGGCACCGTCACGATGTACACGTTGGCCTTGGCCAGCTCGCTGATTTCCGTCGTAAAAGTCAGGTGCTTGGCCGCGGCCAGCTCCGCGTCGTCGACTTCCAGCGTGTGATCGTGCCCGCGCTGCAACTCGGCGATCCGGCGGGTATTGATATCGAAGCCGATGACAGGGCGCTTCTTGCCGAACTCCACGGCCAGCGGAAGGCCCACGTAGCCCAGCCCGACCACTGCCAACTTGATATCCTCAGTGCGCAAAATAAATCTCCCTTACCGTAGCGGACACGGCATTGTAAAAACGATCGGGGAAAACGTCGCCGCGGGCGGCGCGAGGCCCGGACCGGAAGGCGGCCGCGTCGCGCCTGCCAGCGGCGCGACGCGGCACCCGTTCAATGGGTGCGCAGCACCGAGGGCAGCAACAGCCACCCCGGGCGCCGCCAGGAAACCAGCCGGGAATATAGCCAGATGTACACCCCGGCAAACACGAGCAGGCTGGCGCACAGCGCCCAGGCGTTGTCCCACCAGATGGTCGCCGGTACCAGGCCGATCAGCGTCAACACCCACAGGTAGGGTGAGGCCATGGCGTTGCACAGCGCCGGCAGCGCATGGCGGCTGTCTCGGCTGAAGGTCACCCTCACCAACCGGCGAAACACCAGCTGGTGCAGGTGCAGCGCATCGGGCTGGTCGACCGGCACGCCGCGCTTGAAGCGGCGGCGCCAGATCGAGAACAGGGTCTCGAACACCGGATAAAACAGCACGGCCAACGCGTAGAAAGGCGAGACCGAGGGGTTGCGCACGACCAGCAGCACCGCCAGCTCGGCCAACATGAAGCCCACGAAGTAGGCGCCGCCGTCGCCCAGGAACACGCGCCCGAATGGGAAGTTCCAGACCAGGAAGCCCAGCGTCGCGCTGGCCAGGGCGGCAGCGATCATGAAGATGGGCATATCGCCCACCTGCAGCGCCACCAGGCTCAACGACACGGCCATCAGGGTGGCCACCATGCCGGCCAGGCCGTTCATGCCGTCGACAATGTTCAACGCGTGGGTGCAACCACCCACGGCAACCATGGTAAAGACCAGGGAAACCGGCCAGTACGACAGCAGCCAGTCAGCCCACCCAATGCCGACGCGGCTGACCCCGCCCAGCAGCCACCAGGCCACCGCTGCCGATAAAAAGGCGGCCAGTAGGCGCTTGCCCGCGCCGATGTCCTTGGTAATGTCCTCGAGCAGGCCCGCGACGAAGACGGGCAGCGCGGAAACGAACAGCGCCGGCCACAGCCAGGTCAGGGTCATATTGCTGGGCCCCAGCACCAACAGGCCGGCCAGGGATCCGGCCAGCACGGCAAGCCCGCCCACGCGCGGCGTTGCCCGCGAGTGGAAGGCCTGGGGCTTACGCAGGTCTGTGTCGCCGGTGAAAGCGCCGTGCCAGCGCTCGGAGGCGACGATCAGTCCGCCCACCATGAAGGCGACCACGCAGATATACAGCCAGGTCACGCTACCACCTTTCGCGAAAAAGATGCCGAAAATGCCGGCGCACAATTATGTCCGCCGGCTGTAACGCCCCTATATGGGCCAAATGAATAAGTGCAAGCCACCCCCACAGAACGTAACGGCCGCCCGCAAGCGACGCGCCACGCCGGGAAAGCGGGCAACCTTTTATTGTAGGAGCAACCGGCGCGCCCGCGCAGCGCCCATCCTCGGCAACACCACGCCGGCAACCTTGCCGGCGCACCGGGCACCGATGCCCGCCCGCCATGGGCGGCGGCGGCCGCCCGGCGAGCCCCGGCGCAGATAAAAAAAGGCCCGAGACCTTGCGATCTCGGGCCAAATCCACCAAAGGAGGAGGGTGGAGGAGACAACCGTGGCATGTTGAGGGTTAACCCTTGCTGGTCAACCGCTGCAGCTGGGGTTTGCACCGCGCCACCTGCAACTAAACATCCGATGAACGAATCATAGCCCAGCTTTTTGTGCGATGCAAGAAATTTTTTTGTAAGCAGGATCAACCAGCGAACTGTTGTATTTTGCGCACTGCACGACGCTAGGCGGCGGTCGACGGCTCAGGGAATGCCCTAGGAATCAGAGGGTTAACCCTGGGGGCCAGGCGCGGCGCAGCAGGGCCCATTTTTGCAGCGCAGCATGGCCGCGCTGCTTACCGCTTGTTGTCAGGCCCCTGCTGCCAGGCGGCCTAGATCCGGTAGGCCGTCGTGGTCATTACCTTGGACATCAGCCGCATCGCCAGGCGCACGGGCGCCGGCAGGTGGGCGGCACCCGCGCGCTCGGCGGTGACCCGGTGATGCGCCTCGTCCTCCTTCATCTGCTCGACGATGCGGCGGGAACGGGAATCGGCCGCGGGCAGCTCACGCAAGTGGCCGTCCAAGTGATCCTCGACCTGGCGCTCGGTCTCGGCCATGAAGCCCAGGTTGCGCGCCACCCCAGCCCGCCCGGCCAGCAGCCCAAGGCCGAACGAGCCCGCGTACCAGAAGGGGTTGAGCAGGCTGGGGCGGCTGCCCAGCTCGGCCAGCCGCTCGTTGCACCAGGCGAGATGATCGACTTCCTCCTGTGCGGCCCGGTAGAGCAGCCCCCGCGTGGCCTCGTCCTGGCACACCGCTGCCTGCCCGCGGTAAAGCGCCTGCGCGCAGACTTCCCCGACGTGGTTGACCCGCATCAGGCCGGCGGCGTGGCGGCGCTCGCTTTCGGGCAGCGGCACTTGCGCGGCGGGCAGGTCGCCAGCAGGATTGGGGCGCGACGGCACCGCCGATCCGGACAGCACCTGCAGCGCGCGATCGACCTCTCCCAGCACCGCATCCATGAGGCCGCGCCGGCGCAAAGGCCGGCTTGCGGACGTGGCGGCGTCGAATCGGGACATGGCAGACTCCTGTCGCAAAGTATCCGTGGGGCGGCGCGCGGTGCCGCCGCTTGGGCGATTTTAGGCCGGACGCCGCGGGCATGCCGCGCCGCACGGCGCGGCGGCCGGCACTGCGCCGCCGTCGGCCGCCCCGGATCCGGGCTGCGGGCGGCACGCGCATGCCCGCCCCCCCCAACCGTCACGGTATGATGGCTCGTTCGCGTACCGATTGGAATGTCCACCATGCAATGCACGATCGATTGGGGCGGCCCGGACGGCATGCTCTTTGTTGCCCGCACCGGCAGCGGCCACGTGGCGGCCATGGACGGCGCCCCCGAAGGGGGCGGCCATAACCTGGCGCCCCGCCCCATGGAAATGATCCTGGCAGGAACCGGCGGCTGCACGGCCTACGACGTGGTCCTCATCCTCAAGCGCGGCCGGCATGCCGTGACCGGCTGCAGCGTCAAGCTGCAGGCCGAGCGTGCCGAAGCCGACCCCAAGGTCTTTACACGCATCCACTTCGCCTTCACGGTCACGGGCCACAAGCTGCCGCGCGCGGCGGTCGAGCGCGCCGTCCAGCTGTCGCACGAAAAGTACTGCTCGGCCTCGGCCATGCTGGCCAAGACCGCCGAGCTGAGCTTTTCGGTCGACATCGTCGACACCGCCCAGGCTGACACCCCGGCTGGCGCCTGAACAGGGGGCCTGGGCCCCGCCCACCCACGTTTTCAACCGATTCTTCTCATCGCCGGCGCCCCGCCATGCAGCAATACGAAGACTTCATGCGGCACGTGTACGAGCACGGCGTCGCCAAGACCGACCGGACCGGCACCGGCACGCGCTCGGTGTTCGGCTACCAGATGCGCTTTGACCTGGCCGAGGGCTTCCCCTTGGTCACGACCAAGAAGCTGCACACCAAGAGTATCTTCCTCGAGCTGCTGTGGTTCCTGCGCGGCGACTCCAACGTGCGTTGGCTGCAGGAACGCGGCGTAACGATTTGGGACGAATGGGCCGGCCCCGACGGCGACCTCGGCCCGATCTACGGCGTGCAGTGGCGGTCCTGGCCCACGCCCGACGGCGGGCATATCGACCAGATATCCGCCCTGCTGGAGCAAATCCGCAGCAATCCGGATTCGCGCCGGCTGATCGTGTCGGCCTGGAACGTGGCCGACATCCCGCGCATGGCGCTGCCGCCGTGCCACGCTTTTTTCCAGTTCTACGTCGCCGAAGGCCGGCTGTCCTGCCAGCTATACCAACGCAGCGCCGACATCTTCCTGGGCGTGCCGTTCAACATCGCGAGCTACGCGCTGCTGACCCACATGATCGCCCAGCAGTGCGACCTGCAGCCGGGCGAGTTCATCTGGACGGGCGGCGACTGCCACCTGTACACCAACCACCTGGACCAGGTGCGCGAGCAGCTTTCGCGCAAGCCCTACCCGTATCCGCGCCTGCACATCCGGCGCCGTCCTCCCAGCCTGTTCGACTACGAGCTGGAGGATTTCGAAATCCTCGACTACCAATGCCATCCGCACATCAAGGCGCCGGTGGCGGTATGAATCGGCCCGCACGCCCGGCCTGCGTCGCGCTGATCGTGGCCTACGCCCAAAACCGCGTCATCGGCCGGGACAATGCCTTGCCGTGGCGCCTGCCAGGCGACCTGGCGCACTTCAAGCGCACCACGCTGGGCCATCCCATCGTCATGGGCCGCAAGACCTGGGAGTCGCTTGGCCGGCCATTGCCCGGGCGGCGCAACATCGTCGTCACCCGCCAGCCGGGCTACGCCGCCGCGGGCGCCGAAATCGCCGGATCGCTGCAGGCGGCGCTGGCGGCCTGCGCCGACGCCTCGGCCGCCTATGTCATCGGCGGCGCGCAGATCTACGAACAGGCACTACCGCTTGCCGACTGTATCCTGGCCACCGAAATCCGCGCGCAGGTCGAAGGCGACGCCCATTTCCCCGAGCTGGACCGCGCGCGCTGGCGCGAAGCGTCGCGCGAGCCACAACCGGAAGAAAACGGCTACGCATACGACTTCGTCAGGTATGAGCGCATACAGGATTGACCGCTGCCCGGCGATGCCGAAGATCCCGCCGCCCGGCTGCGGCGCGCGGCCCATCCTGGGCGCGCCGGCATTGCAAGCACTAGGCGGCGCCTGACCGCTTTCCCTCCACCACCCTTGCCTCGAAAAACGGACTGGCCATGGCGTTACCCAACGACATCACCTGCATCGAAGACCTGCGCGTGCTGGCCAAGCGGCGCGTGCCCCGGATGTTCTACGACTATGCCGACTCCGGCGCCTGGACCGAAAGCACTTACCGCGCCAACGAAAGCGACTTCCAAAAGATCAAGTTCCGGCAGCGCGTCGCGGTGGACATGGACGCGCGCTCGCTGCGCACCACCATGGCCGGCTTCGAGGCGACCATGCCGGTGGCGCTTGCGCCCACCGGCCTGACCGGCATGCAGCACGCCGACGGCGAAATCCTCGCCGCCCAGGCGGCCGAGGCCTTCGGCGTGCCCTTCACGCTGTCGACCATGAGCATTTGCTCGATCGAGGATGTCGCGGCCGCGACCACCAAGCCGTTCTGGTTCCAGCTCTACGTGATGCGCGACCGCGACTTCGTGGCCAACCTGATCGACCGCGCCAAGGCGGCCGGCTGCTCGGCGCTGATGCTGACGCTGGACCTGCAGATCCTGGGACAGCGCCACAAGGACATCAAGAACGGCTTGTCCGCCCCGCCCAAGCCGACCCTGCGCAACTTGCTGAACCTAACCATGCACCCGGCCTGGTGCCTGCGCATGCTGGGCACGCGCCGGCGCACCTTCGGCAACATCGTCGGCCATGCCAAGGGCGTCAGCGACCTGTCGTCGCTGTCGTCATGGACCGCCGAACAATTCGACCCGCGCCTGAACTGGCGCGACGTCGAATGGATCAAGCAGCGTTGGGGCGGGCCGCTCATCCTCAAGGGCATCATGGACGTGGAAGATGCACGGCACGCCGCCGACAGCGGCGCCGACGCGCTGGTCGTCAGCAACCACGGCGGACGCCAGCTCGACGGCGCACCGTCGTCCATCGCCGCCCTGCCGGCAATTGCCGACGCCGTCGGCTCGCGCATCGAGGTATGGATGGACGGCGGCGTGCGCTCCGGCCAGGACGCGCTCCGGGCGATCGCGCTCGGCGCGCGCGGCGTGCTCATCGGCCGCGCCTTCCTGTATGGCCTGGGCGCAGGCGGCCGGGCCGGTGTCACCCGCGCGTTGGAAATCATCTACCGCGAGATGGACGTCACCATGGCCTTCTGCGGCCACAAGGACATCCGCAACGTCGACCGCGGTATCCTCGTGCCGGGGACTTATCCGACTGCTTGACGCGTCGGCAGTCCGCGGGCCCGCCTCAGCCGAAAGCCGGGCCGACAAGCCAGCCTGGCGCAGGCTACCGCCTTGCCTGCCTTAGGACGACCGCCTACCGGACAACTCCTGCGCCAGCTGCCGCGCTTCGTGGTGCAGGGCGGCAACGACTTCCTGCAGGCGGGTGCCGCTTAGGCGTGAACGGATGGCCGCCACGCTGAGGGCAGCCAATACCCGTTTATCGCGGTCGAGCACGGGCACCCCCACGCCCACCATCTCCGCAATGATGCGGCCCGGATTGAGCGCATAGCCGTTGCGCAACGTCGCGGCAATGTCTTCGCGAAGCAACTCGGGCGCCGGATGGTGAGGCTGCCGTATCGCCGGGTAGCGGGCCAGCAGTGCTTCCCGCTCGTTAGCAGGCAGGTAGGCCAGCAGCGCAAGACTACCAGCTCCCACCCCCAGCGGCCGGCGATGGCCGATCTCCAGGGTCAATATCTTGATTGGGAAGTCTCCGGTCTTGCGGTCCAGGCAAACCGCCTCGTCGCCTGAACGCACCGAAAGAAAACTGGTATCGCCCGTCTGCATGGCCAGCCGCTGGATGGCAGCCTCGGCTACCGCCTTGATGCCGTAGCGGCTTTCCGCCGCCAGCCCCAGAATGTACGCTTCGCGTCCCAGCGTATATGTCTTGAATGTGGGATGCACGCTGACGAAACCTTCTTGCACCAAGGCCGACAACATGCGGTGCGCAGTCGGCTGCGTCAACCCAAGCTCGCGTGCCAGGTTACTGACACCGACACCGCGCGCTGGTGCCGCTCCCAGGTATTTGAGTATTCGCAACACGCGCACGACGCTCTGCGCGCCGGCGATTTCCGAGGCGAAACCAGCGCTCGATGCGGCTGACGCACTTTCCGGCCGTTGCGCTGCGTCCCGGCTATGGGTGGGTGACTTGCTCATCTCGGGCAGGGACTGAAACACCAAATTGTATCCATATTATGGAACATCGGTTGAAGCCGAAGATCAGGCCCACCTAGACTACTTACTCGTACTGGTTACGTCTGTTTCTACTCGCAGCCGAATTCAAGCTGCCTTTTACGGCGCCCAGGTATCCATATTATGAATAACTGTGCATCACTATGCCATTGGTGATCCGCGTCCTGGACAGCATTACGAAACTAGGCCCGCAAGACGCCGGTTGCGTTGCAGTTGCCGCCTCGCATGGCGGTCGCTACGCAGGAGCGTTTGCGGCGTGCCGGGGCGTGGCGGCGGCCATCGTCAACGATGCGGGGTTAGGCCTGGATCAAGCCGGGATCGCCGCTTTGCCCTATCTACAGGCGTTGGGCATACCGGCAGCGGCAGTCGATCACCGCAGCAGCCGCATCGGCGACGGCGCGGACATGATGGCCCACGGCATCATCAGCCATGCCAACACATTGGCCGTCGACGCCGGATGCCGACCCGGCATGACCGTGCGCGAGTGCGCCAGGCGCCTGCAGGCCAACGCAGCCAACCGCGGCACCACCGACGGATGCGTGCTTCACCCCGCATCCCCCGGCAACCCCGCTGTGCCCGACCCCACCCAAGACCTCGTAGAAGCGCGCATCGACTTGCTGCCCGGCAGCCCAGTGCCGGTGCTCGGCCTTGATTCGGTGTCCTTGTTGCGCGACGACGACGTCGGGGCCATCGCCGTAACCGCCTCCCACGGCGGCCTGCAGGCCGCCAGCTACAGCGACGGCGTGCGGCCTCACGTACTGGCCGTGTCCTTTCACGATGCCGGCGGAGGGAAAGACGACGCAGGCTTTAGCCGCTTGTCACTGCTACAGGCACGCAGCATCGCTGCCGTCACGGTGGCGGCCGACAGCGCTCGAATCGGCGATGCGCGTTCTTGTTATGAAACCGGCCGGATCTCGCGGGCCAACCCATGTGCAGTGGCGCTGGGGGCCTATGAAGCGATGCCCCTGAAAGATTTCGTCGCGGCCGTCTTGGCACGCACCCGTCCACCCGCAATGGAGACTCAACGCCGTGCCTGATCCCGGAAGACGTCGCACACGGCGTGCACACCTTTGCCGCCGATGCGTTTCACGCCGATCCGGCATCGACTCGCATCCCTGCGCTGCGCTGCCGTCCCGATGACGCCGCGCTGGCCGAGGCGGCACGCCTGCTGGCCCACGCGCAGCGCCCATTGATGCTCTGCGGCGGCGGTGTGCACTTGAGCGGCGCAGCAGACGCCGTGCAACGCTTTGCCGTCGCCCTCAACATTCCCGTGGCACATACCATGAGCGGCAAGGGCGCAATCGCCTGCACTCATCCGCTCAGCGCCGGCTTATTTGGGCGGTATAGCCGCATTGCCAATGACCTGATTGCAGCGGCTGACTGCTTGTTCGTGGTGGGCTGCAAACTGGGCGAAATTGCGACGCGCCGCTATGACCTGATACCGGTCTCAGTACCGCTCATCCATCTGGACATCCTGCCCGAAGAATTTGATCGCACCACCGCTCCCACGGTACGGCTATGGGGAGATATCGGCGCCACGCTACCGGCACTACACGAAGTCATGCGAACGCAGGCCGCTCAGCCGGATCGCCGCAGCTACGCCGCCGAAGTTGCGCAGCGCATGCAGGCGTGGCGCGCCTCGGTGACCGAACGCCTCGAATCGGACGAAGTACCGGTGTCCATGGCGCGCCTGATGCATGAAATCAATACTTGGCTGCCACCTGACGGGCTGCTTGTTGCCGATGGCGGATTCGCTGCACATTGGGGCGGATTGCTATTTGACACCAAACGCCCGGGTCGCAGCTTCGTTCCAGATCGAGGCTTCGCATCCATCGGCTATGGCATCCCGGGCGCCATCGGTGCCACGCTGGCCGCTCCAGGACGCCAGGTAGTCTCACTGACCGGTGATGGCGGCTGCAATATGTCGCTGGGCGAATTGGAGACGGCGGTACGCATGAAGCTGCCGTTTACGCTGGTCGTCGTCAACAACGCGGCGTCAGGCTACGTCAAGGCGTTGCAGCACCTGATGTACGGCGCTGGCGCCTACCAGTCGGCGGACCTCGCCGAAACCAACTACGCGGACGTGGCCCGCGCGCTGGGATGCAACGGAATCCGGGTAGAAGAACCGGGCGCGATCCGTGACGCGCTCAATGCGGCTGCATCGTGCACCGACAGGCCCACGGTGTTGGACGTCGTCGTCACACGTGACCCCGCACGGATGCTGCCGGGCGTCGACAGCCGCGCGGCAAAGATCAAGCAAGGAGACCGCATCGCATAAAGAGTTGCAGCGTTGCGCGCAAGGTCGTACTCGCCCTAACTGCGCCGCACGTCGCGCTTGGCCCCATCGAACGCTTCGCGTCGATCACGACAACAAAACAACGATAGGAGACACAACCATGGACATTCGCATCAACGCGGCATCACCTGGCTTGATCGCCAGCCTGGTCCTGACAGTGACGCTGGCCGCTCCTGGCTCGGCCGGGGCGCAGCAGGATTATCCCAACAAGCCGATTACACTCGTGGTGCCTTTCCCTCCTGGCGGGACTTCCGACGTGGTCGGGCGCATCTTTGCCGAGGCACTGTCGCGCGAAATCGGCCAGCAGGTCATCGTCGATAACCGCGGCGGCGCCGGCGGAACGATCGGCTCGCGCTACGTGGCCAGCGCGGCACCGGACGGCTACACGCTGCTACTGGCCACTTCCAGCACCAATGGCACGAACTCGGCGGTCTACAAGAACCTGCCCTACGACCCCGTGAAGGACTTCACGCCGGTGACCCAAATCATCCGGGTACCTGGCGTGATTGCGACGACCAAGGGTTTTCCCGCGAAAGATTATCAGTCCTTCGTGGCGCTCATACAGGCCTCGCCTGGTAAGTACTCTTACGCCTCGGCCGGAAACGGCAGCGCCACACACATGGCGATGGAGTACTACAAATCCCTGACCGGACTGCAGATTCTGCACGTCCCCTATCGCGGCACCGGCCCGGCACTCAATGATGTCATCGCCGGCCAGGTGGAGATGATTTGGGACACTGCCGCTTCATCCACGCAGCACATCCTGGCCGGCAATCTTGTTCCCATGGTAATTGCCGGAAAGTCGCGGCTGGAAAAAATGCCGGGCGTACCTACGGCCGCCGAGGTCGGTCTGCCCGACTACGATGCCGAGATGTGGAACGGCCTGCTTGCGCCGGCCGGTTTGCCAGAGGACATCCTGGCCAAACTGCATCAGGCGTCGGTAAAAGCGCTTCGCAATCCGGACGTGCAAAAGCGCTACGCTGCGGTGGGCGCTTACGTCATCGCCGACCGGCCGGAGGAATTCGCCGCGATGGTGCGCAACGACGTGCAGAAGTGGAAAAAAGTAGCTGAGTTCGCCAAGATATCCCTGGATTGACGCGGCTGCCGGCGCCAGATGGCTTGCCATTACCCATCGCACCAGCGCTGGCGCACGACTTGCCATTCAGGCTTGCTGCAGGCTTGAAACATCCTTTTGCAGCACGCCTACGCCTGCCGCCCGCTCCAAGAAGCGCCACAGCGCCGGCGCCTGCGCGTACGCGACGTTGACGCGCAGCCAGGGCGTGTCCTGCTCGCGGACGTCGAAGTACGA
This sequence comes from uncultured Alcaligenaceae bacterium, assembly GCA_937908115.1. Lineage (GTDB taxonomy): Bacteria > Pseudomonadota > Gammaproteobacteria > Burkholderiales > Burkholderiaceae_B > CALEQZ01. The sequence continues at coordinate 57,043 of CALEQZ010000013.1, forward strand.
GCCCGGCGCCAGCCAAATGCCGTCGCGCAGCGCCAGCTCCGCCAGGTAGTTGGCGCCGCGTCCATCGCGCAGGCCGGGCGGACGCGCCCACAGGAACAGGCCGGCCTGGGGTTGGGCGTAGATTTCCATGCCCAGTTCCTCCATGCGCGCGGCCACCTGCGCGTGCGCCAACGCCAGACGCTCGCGCACGCGCTCCAGGTGCGGGCGATAGTGCCCGTCGCGCACCACCTGATGCACGATGCGCTCCATCAGCTCGGGCGAGGTCAGGCCGACGGCCATCTTGGTGCGGGCCAGGTCGCGCACCAGGTCGCGCTGCGCGACGACGAAGCCCACGCGCAGCGACGGGCTGATCGCCTTGGAATAACCGCCGATATGGATGACGCGGTTGCCGCCGTCGAGCGCGGCCAGCATCGGCGCGACGCCGCAGGCGAGCGGACGCGAGATGTCGTCCTCGATCACCCAAAGGCCATGGCGCTCGGCCACCTGCAGCACGCGAAACGCATTGGCCATAGACAGCGTGGAGCCCGTGGGGTTCTGCAGCACGGTGTTGACGAATAGCGCGCGGCAAGGCAGCGCGGCGGCCGCCTCCAGCGCGGCGATGTCCAGGCCTTCAGCGGTGCGCGGGATGGCGACGATGCGCATGCCTGCCAGGCGCAGCATCTGCAGCAAATTGGTATAGCAGGGCGATTCGACGGCCACGGCATCGCCCGGCTTGAGCAGCGTGCGCACGACCAGGTCCAACCCTTGCGTGACGCCCTGGGTCATCAGCACCTGGGCAAGTTCCACCTGCATGCCTTGGCTGGCCAGTTCTGCGGCCACTTGCTCGCGCAGCGGCGCGTAGCCGTACGGATGGCCGTAGCCGCCCAGCTGTGCCGCGGGCGTGCGCGCCTGGTGGCGAAGCGCCTGATGCAGGCCGGTCTCGTTGACCCATTCGGGCGGCAACCAGCCGCAACCTGCCTTGATGGGAATGGAATGGTCGGCGAAGATGTCCGATAGCAGCCAGCCCGCGCCGAGCTGCGGCGGCTGCCAGGTCTGCGGCGCCCCTTGGCCGCCCGCGCGCGTGCGCACGGCGACCCGATAGCCTGCGCCGCGCCGGGCATCGAGCCAACCCTGGGCGACCAGCCGGCTGTAGGCGCTGGCCACCGTAAAGGTGCTGATGTCGTACCGGCGGGCGAACTCGCGCACCGACGGCACCGGCATGCCGGGACGCAACGCCTGGTTGCGGATGGCCCGCACGAAGGCCTCTACCGTCTGGTCAACCAGCGTGGGCCCTCGGCCGCGGTCGCGCACCGGTTGGAAGTCGATCATGGGTCAACCTATACAGTAGCCCCGACACAATCAATACAGTCAGGGGATTTTTACCCGATTGTATATTTCCAGCCGGGCCGCCCGCCTCCAGAATGCCGTATCGGCCGATGGCGGGCCGCGGCAGCTGCTGCCCGCCAGTCCTTGATTTGCTACGGAGACTCCGGATGAACGCACCTGCCACCCTGCCCGACCTGTCGCACCTGTGGATGCCGTTTACGGCGAACAAACAGTTCAAGGCCCAGCCTCGCCTGTTGGCCGGCGCCTCCGGCATGTACTACACCTCGATCGACGGTCGCCGCATCCTGGACGGCACGGCCGGCCTGTGGTGTGTCAACGCCGGCCACTGCCGCGAGGAAATCGTCCAGGCCGTCAGTCGCCAGATCGGCAACCTGGACTATGCGCCGGGCTTCCAACTGGGCCACCCCGACGCGTTCGATGCAGCCACCGCCGTGGCCGGCGTAATGCCCCAGGGCATGGACCGCATTTTCTTTACCAATTCCGGCTCGGAATCGGTCGATACGGCGCTGAAGATCGCGCTGGCCTACCACCGGGCCCGTGGCGAAGGCCAACGCGTGCGCCTGATCGGCCGCGAGCGGGGCTACCACGGCGTGGGCTTCGGCGGGATTTCCGTCGGCGGCATCGTCGCCAATCGCAAGGCCTTCTCCGGCGCGCTGCTGCCGGCCGTGGACCACCTACCGCACACCCACAACCTGGAAAAGAACGCCTTCTCGCGCGGGCAGCCCGCCTGGGGCGCGCACCTGGCCGACGAGCTCGAGCGCCTGATCGCCCTGCACGATGCCTCGACCATTGCCGCGGTCATCGTCGAGCCCATGGCCGGTTCGGCCGGCGTACTGATCCCGCCCAAGGGCTACCTGGAGCGGCTGCGCGAGATCACCGCGCGCCACGGCATCCTGCTGATCTTCGACGAAGTGATCACCGGCTACGGCCGGCTGGGTGCGGCCACGGCGAGCGAATTCTTTGGCATCACGCCCGACATCATCACCATGGCCAAGGGCGTGAGCAACGCCGCCGTGCCCGCCGGCGCGGTGGCGGTGCGCCGCGAGATCCATGATGCGATCGTGGGCGCGACGGCCAGCGGCATCGAGTTCTTCCACGGCTACACCTACTCCGGCCACCCGCTGGCCGCGGCGGCCATCCTGGCCACGCTGGACATCTACCGCCGCGAGGATCTGTTCGCCCGGGCGCGCGGCCTGTCGGCGAAATTCGAAGCCGCCGCCCACACGCTGCAGGGTGCGCCCCACGTCGTCGACGTTCGCAATCTGGGCCTGGTCGCCGGCATCGAGCTGGCCCCGCGCGAAGGCGCGCCCGGCGCCCGCGCCACCGAAGTCTTCCAGAAGTGCTTCGACCGCGGCGTCCTGGTGCGCTTTACCGGCGACATCATCGCGGTATCGCCGCCTCTCATCATCAACGAAGACCAGATCGGCCAGATCTTCGAAACCATCGGCCAAGCCTTGAAGGAAGTCCAGTAAATGAAGCAGATCCCGCATTACATCAACGGCCGGGCGCAGGCCGGCACGAGCAACCGCTTTGCCGAGGCCTATCACCCGGCCACCGGCGAAGTCGGGTCACAGGTGCCGCTGGCCAGCGCGGCCGAGGTCGATGCGGCCGTGGCCGCGGCCCGCGCGGCCTTTCCGGCCTGGAGCGAAACGCCGGCGCTGAAGCGCGCGCGCATTCTGTTTCGCTTCAAGGAGCTGCTCGAAGCGCATGCCGACGAGCTGGCCGAGATCATCACGCGCGAGCACGGCAAGGTGCTGTCGGATGCGCGCGGCGAAGTGACCCGGGGCATCGAAGTCGTGGAGTTCGCGTGCGGCGCCCCGCACCTGCTCAAGGGCCAGTACACCGAGCAGATCGGCGGCGGCATCGATAACTGGAGCATGCGCCAGCCGCTCGGCGTGGTCGCCGGCATCACGCCGTTCAACTTCCCGATGATGGTGCCGTGCTGGATGTTCCCGGTCGCGCTCGCCTGCGGCAACACTTTCGTGCTCAAGCCGTCCGAGCGCGACCCGTCCGCGTCGGTACGCTTGGCCGAACTGCTGGCCGAGGCCGGCCTGCCCGAAGGGGTCTTCAACGTGGTGCACGGCGACAAGGTCGCCGTCGACGCGCTGATTGCCCATCCGGACGTCGAAGCGCTGTCGTTCGTGGGCTCGACGCCCATCGCGCAGTACATCTACGCCGAGGGCACGGCGCGCGGCAAGCGCGTGCAGGCGCTGGGCGGGGCCAAGAACCACCTGGTGGTCATGCCCGACGCCAACCTGGACCAGGCCGTCGACGCCCTGATGGGTGCGGCCTACGGGTCGGCCGGCGAGCGCTGCATGGCGATATCGGTGGCGGTGGCCGTTGGCAGCATCGCCGACGAACTGGTCCAGCGCCTGGCGCCGCGCGTCAAGGCGCTCAAGGTCAAGAACGGGATGGAGCCCGATGCCGAGATGGGACCGCTGGTCACGGCGCAGCACCGCAACAAGGTGGTCGGCTACATCGAGGACGGCATCGCCGCGGGGGCCACGCTGGTGGTCGATGGCCGCGGCCTGACGGTGCCGGGCCACGAAAAAGGCTTCTTCCTGGGGGGCACGCTGTTCGACCACGTCAAGCCGACGATGAACATCTACCGCGAAGAGATCTTCGGCCCGGTGCTGTGCGTGGTGCGCGTGCCGGACTTCAAGTCCGCGGTCGAACTGATCAACGCGCACGAATATGCCAACGGGGTGTCGCTGTTCACCTCCGACGGCGGCGTGGCACGCGCCTTCGCGCGGCAGATCAAGGTCGGCATGGTCGGGATCAACGTCCCCATCCCCGTGCCCATGGCCTGGCACTCCTTCGGGGGCTGGAAAAAGTCGCTGTTTGGCGACCACCATGCCTATGGCGAGGAAGGCGTGCGCTTCTACACGCGCTACAAGAGCGTGATGCAGCGCTGGCCGGACAGCATCGCCAAGGGCGCCGAATTCACCATGCCAGTGGCCAAGTAAGCCAGCCTGTAGCCGGCTCGGGCCGCAGCCTGCTCGCCCAGCCGCATCGCCAGGCAAGCGCCGGGGCCGACGGCCACCGGCGCTTTTTGTTTTAGGCGTCCGCCTGGGCGTATGCCTCGACGGGCGGGCACGCGCATACCAGGTTCCGATCGCCATACGCGTTGTCCACGCGCGCGACCGGCGGCCAATACTTGGCCTGGCGCAGGCCCGGCACCGGGTAGGCCGCCTGCTGGCGCGGGTAAGCGTGGTGCCACTCCTCGGCCAGCAGCATTTCCGCGGTATGCGGCGCGTTCTTCAAGGGGTTGTCCTGCCGGTCGCTGCGGCCGGCCTCGATGTCGGCGATTTCGGCGCGGATGGCGATCATCGCCTCGATGAAGCGGTCCAGCTCGGCAAGGCCTTCGGACTCGGTCGGCTCGACCATCAGCGTACCCGCCACCGGGAAGCTCATCGTCGGGGCATGGAAGCCGTAGTCCATCAGCCGCTTGGCGATGTCCTCGGCCGTCACGCCGGCGCTTTCCTTCAGCGGGCGCACGTCCAGGATGCACTCGTGCGCCACCCGGCCGTTGCGGCCGGTGTAGAGCACCGGATAGTGGTCGCGCAGGCGCGCCGCGACATAGTTGGCGTTGAGGATGGCCACCTCGGTGGCACGCTTGAGCCCCTGCGCACCCATCAGCGCGATGTAGACGTACGAGATCGGCAGGATGCCCGCGGAGCCGTACGGCGCGGCCGACACCGGCCCGACCGGCGTGCCGTCGGCCAATCGGCCGTCCTGGCCCACCACCCCAGGTAGGTAGGGCGCCAGGTGCGCGCGCACCGCGACCGGCCCGACGCCCGGCCCGCCTCCGCCGTGCGGGATGCAGAAGGTCTTGTGCAGGTTCAGGTGCGAGACGTCCGACCCGAACTTGCCGGGCTTGGCCAGCCCCACCATGGCGTTCATGTTGGCGCCGTCCAAGTAGACCTGGCCGCCCGCGTCGTGGATCATCGCGCAGATGCGCTCGATCTCCTCCTCGAACACGCCGTGCGTCGACGGGTAGGTGATCATCAGTGCGGCCAGCCTATCGCCGACCTGCTCGATGCGTGCCTGCAGGTCGGCCACGTCGACGTTGCCCTGCGCGTCGGAGGCCACCACCACCACCTCCATGCCGGCCAGCTGCGCCGAGGCAGGGTTGGTGCCGTGCGCCGACGCGGGGATCAGGCAGACGTTGCGCTGGCCCTCGCCGCGCGCGACGTGGTAGGCACGGATGGCCAGCAGCCCGGCGTACTCGCCCTGCGCGCCGGAGTTCGGCTGCAGGCTGACGGCGTCGTAGCCCGTGATCTCGCACAGCGCCTGCGACAGCTTGGCCACCAGCTCGCGATAGCCCGCGGCCTGTTCGGCCGGCGCGAACGGATGAATGTTGGCGAACGCCGGCCAGGTGATGGGGATCATCTCGGCCGTGGCGTTCAGTTTCATGGTGCACGAGCCCAAGGGGATCATCGTGCGGTCCAGGGCCAGGTCCTTGTCAGCCAGCCTGCGCAGGTAGCGCAGCATGTCGGTTTCGGACTGCACGCTGGAGAACACCGGGTGCTCTAGGATCTTGCCCTTGCGCGCGAGCGCGGGCGGGATGCCGCCCTGTGCGTCGACGTCCAGCGCCGGCGCGCGCTCTTGCCAGGCCGCGGCGAACACCCCGAGCAACGCCTGCAGGTCCGCCTCGGTCACCGTTTCGTCCATCGACACGGCCACGTGCGCGTCGTCGACGCGGCGCAGGTTGATGCGCGCGCGCTCGGCCTGCTGCAGGACCGCCGCCGTGCGCTCGCCGCATTCGATGAGCAGGGTGTCGAAGAACGTGTCGTTGACCACGCGCGCACCCAAGGCAAGCAGCCCGGCGCGCAGGCAGGCCGCCGACGCATTGACGCGGCGCGCAATGCGCACTATGCCCTGCGGCCCATGCCACACCGCATACATGCTGGCCATCACGGCGAGCAGCACCTGCGCCGTGCAGATGTTGGAAGTGGCCTTCTCGCGCCGGATGTGCTGCTCGCGGGTCTGCAGCGCCAGCCGCAGCGCCGGCTTACCCTGCGCGTCGCGCGACACGCCGACCAGGCGGCCGGGCATGTTGCGCTTGAACGCATCTTTGCACGCCATGAAGCCGGCGTGCGGACCGCCCCAGCCGAACGGCACGCCAAAGCGCTGCGCCGAACCGACCGCGATGTCCGCGCCCCACCGGCCGGGCGGCTCCAATAGCGCCAGCGCCAGCAGGTCCGTGGCGCACGCCACCACCGCGCCGCGCTCGTGCGCCTGCGTGGCCAGGTCGCTGTAGTCCGCCACCGCGCCCAGGCTGTGCGGATACTGCAGCAGCACGCCGAAGCAATCCGGCAGGCCTTGGAACTCGTCACCGACGATCACCTCGATGCCCAGGCCCTGCGCCCGCGTGCGCACGACCTCGATGGTCTGCGGGTGGCAGTGCTGCGACACGAAGAACACGTTGCTTGCCGCGCGCGCACCGCGGCGGGCCAGCGTCATGGCCTCGGCCGCGGCAGTGGCCTCATCCAGCAGCGAAGCATTGGCGATATCCAGGCCGGTCAAGTCGGCGACCATGGTCTGGAAATTGAGCAGCGCTTCCAGGCGGCCTTGGGAAATTTCCGGCTGGTAAGGCGTGTAGGCCGTATACCAGGCAGGATTCTCGAGGATGTTGCGCAGAATGACGTTGGGCGTGTGGGTGCCATAGTAGCCCTGCCCGATATAGCTGCGGTAGACCTGGTTGGCCTCGGCCATGCGCGCCAGTTCGGCGAGCACGTCCGGCTCGCTGCGCGGGCCGGGCAGGTCCAGCGGCTGGCGGCTGCGGATGGCGGGCGGGACGACCTCGTCGATCAAGGCATCCAGCGAGGGCACGCCGATGGCGGCCAGCATTTTCTCCTGGTCGGCCGGCGACGGGCCGATGTGGCGGGGCAGGAAATCGGAATCGGGGGCAAACGCGCGCAGCATGGCGATCTCGAAAAAGCGGGGCTATCAGCCGGCGTCGACCGACGCCTGGTAACCGGCGGCATCGAGCAGCTGCTCGACGTCGGCGGGGTTGTCGGCCTTGATCTTGAAGATCCAGGCGGTGTAGGGGGATTCGTTGATCAGCCCGGGGTTGGCCTCGAGCTCTTGGTTGAAGGCGACGATTTCTCCGGCCACCGGCGCGTAAACGTCCGAGGCGGCCTTGACCGATTCGACGACGCCGGCGGTATCGCCGGCAGCAACCTTGGCGCCGACCTTGACGTCGCCGACGAAGACCAGATCGCCCAACTGGTCCTGGGCGTTGTCGGTGATGCCCACGGCGAAGACATCGCCGTCGGCCAGCACCCATTCGTGCGACTTGGTGTATTTGCGGTCGTTGGGCAGGCTCATGGATGGACTCCTGGAAGGGAAGGTTTCGAAGCTGGCGCGCGCCCCCGCGCGGCACCGCGCCAGTTTAAAGGCAGGGACGGCCGCGGCGGCGATCACGCATGGTCGAGCGCCTTGCCGTGGCGCACGAAGGGCAGCTTGCAGGCTTGCGCGCGCAGCCACTTGCCGCGCACGTCGACCTCGACTTCGTCGCCAGGCTGGACCGCCGCCGGCAGGCGCGCCAGCGCGATCGACACGCCCAGCGTCGGCGACATCGTGCCGCTGGTGATCTCGCCCTGGCCATGCGCCGTGCGCACCGTCATGTGCGCGCGCATCACGCCGCGATCGAGCAGCTTCAGGCCCAGGAAGGCGCGCGGCTCGCCCGACTGCAGGGCGGCGCGGCCGATGAACTCGCGCGACGGGTCCTTCAGCGACACGGTCCAAGACAGGCCGGCCTGGTCGGGGCGCGTCGTGGCGTCCATGTCCTGCCCGTAAAGATTCATGCCGGCTTCCAGGCGCAACGTGTCTCGCGCGCCCAGTCCGCACGGGCGCACGCCGTGCGCAGCCAGGTCGCGCCACAGTGCGACGGCGTCACCGGCCGGCACGACGACTTCGTAGCCGTCCTCGCCGGTGTAGCCCGTGCGCGCAACCAGCACGTCGCCGTCGAGCCGCGCCGCGCTAAACGGCACGAGCGGCTCGGCCGCGGCCTGCCAGGCCGGCCGCACGGCGTGCACCGCGGCGCGCGCCTGCGGCCCCTGTACGGCGATCATGGCCAGGTCGCGGCGCGGCGTGATTGCGACATCGAAGGATTCGCGCTGCGCGACCTCGCGCATCCATGCCACGTCGCCGTCGGCCGTGGCGGCGTTGACCACCACGCGGTACTGCTCGGGCGAAAAGTAATAAACGATCAGGTCGTCGATCACCCCGCCTTCAGGGTTCAGCATGCACGAGTACAGTGCCTTGCCGGGCACGGCCAGGCGCGCCACGTCGTTGGCGAGCAGGCGGCGCAGGAAGGCCTGCGCGCCCGCACCGGCCACGTCGACGTTGAGCATGTGCGACACATCGAACATGCCGGCCTCGCGGCGAACGGCGTGGTGCTCTTCGATCTGCGAGCCGTAGGACAGCGGCATGTACCAGCCGCCGAAATCGACCATGCGTGCGCCGGCGGCGAGATGCTCGTCGGCCAAGGGGGTACGTTTGAGGCTGTCGGACATAGGTGACTCCGGAGCGGGACCGCGCGCGGCCCGTTGCACTGGGCCAGCCGGGCAAAAGGCGGAAACCGCCCCGGCGCCGGCCGGGTGTTCCGCCCCTCTGTCCTTTTGCCTGAGAGTTGCCCCGCCCATCGGACGGGTTTGCACCTTCGGCGCCTGGGCGCCAGCGCTTGTCGCGCCGGACCAGGTCTCTCCAGAGCGCTGCTTCGGTGCGCGGCCTGCGGCGCGGCGACCGAGGGCATGGGCGGTATGGGTTACCTGAGCGATTCCGGGCGAATTGCGCCTTCGGCGGCGGACGTCCGTTGGGGACCCCGCTCTCTCCCGCGACATGCCTGACAGCGGGCAGAAGCATACCGCGAAAGCCCCGTTGCCGTCATTGCCATGGCGGCCAGGCGCAGCCCTGGCGCGGTGGGGATATGGTCAGCCCAGCGCCGTATCGAGCAGCATCATCACCACGAAGCCGATCATCAACCCGGTGGTCGCCAGCATTTCATGGCCCTTGCGGTGCGACTCAGGGATGATCTCGTGGCTGACGACGAAAATCATGGCGCCTGCGGCAAACCCCAGCCCCCAGGGGAGCAGGCTGGCGGACTGGCCGACCACGATGGCGCCCAGCGCCGCGCCCACGGGCTCGACCAAGCCCGTGGCCATGCCCAGCAGCACCGATATGGTGCGCTTGTAGCCGGCGGCCATCAGCGCCATCGCCACCACCAGCCCCTCCGGCACGTCCTGTACGGCGATGCCCAGCGACAACGCTGCAGCGCCAGACGCATCGTCGCCGGCAAACGCCACGCCTATGGCCAGCCCTTCGGGCACGTTGTGCAGCGCGATCGCGAACACGAACAGCCAAGTGCGGCGCAGGCGGCGCGCCTGGCTGCCTTCCACGCCCTTGATGAAGTGTTCGTGCGGCAGGTGCCGCTCCATCCACATCAGCACGGCCGCGCCAAGCAGGATGCCGCCGCCGACGACCAGCCCCGATTGCCATACCCCCAGGCCGCGCGCCTGCGCCGCCTCGATGCCCGGCAGCACTAGCGAAAATGCGCTGGCCGCCAGCATGACGCCGGCGCCGAAGCCAAACATCGCGTCCTGGGTGCGCTCGGACGGCCGCTGCGACAACGCCACGGGCAAAGTACCCAGGGCAGTGGCCGCCGCCGCCACCAGCCCGCCCAGCAAGGCGTCGATGACGAAACCGGGCGCCTGGCCGAAATAGCGCCACAGCTCCACCGTCACCGCCAGCGCGGCAAGCGAAGTCAGCAGCATGGCGATGGCCCGGCGCACCGCCAGGCGCACGGGCGAACGGCTGTGTACGTTCAAGCGGACCCCCTGGACTGAACGACTGCCTCGACGCCGGCCCGCCGCGACCGCAGGCGGGAAGCGAAAAATAGCTTATACCGCTTCGGCGTCGCGGCAACGGTTGCAGCAGTCGCCGAATGCGGCGGCCGGTTACAGCATTTTTCGTGCCTAATGGCTCGGCGCGCAGCACGCGGCCTTGGCTAGATCGCCCGCCCGCACGCCACGCCCGACGCCCAGGCCCACTGGAAGTTGTAGCCGCCCAGCCAGCCGGTGACGTCGACCGCCTCGCCGATGAAATGCAGCCCGGGGACGGCGCGCGCCTCGTGGTTCTTTTGGTTCAACGCACGGGTGTCGACGCCGCCGCGCATGACTTCGGCCTTGCGGTAGCCCGCCGTGCCGCTGGGCACCAGGCGCCAACGCGCGATCCCTTCGCCGAGCGCGCGCAAGGCGCGGTCCGGGGCATCGGCCAGGCGCATCTGGGCCAAGCCGGGATGCAGTCGATCGGCCATGGCGGCCAGCCATTGCTCGGCCAGCCGCCGTGGCCATAGCTGGGCTAGCGCCGTGCCCACCTGCTGGCGCGCGCCGGCCTTGGCCTGCACCAAGGACGCAGCCAGGTCCAAGCCAGGCGCCAAATCGACGTCTATGGGTGCACCCGGCTCCCAATAGCTGGAAATCTGCAGGATCGCCGGCCCCGACAGGCCGCGATGGGTGAACAGCAGGTCTTCCAGGAAATCCCCCTGGCGCGGCCGGCTGCCGGTGCGCACGCGTGCCTGGACGGCGATGCCGGCCAGCGCGGCGAAGGGCCGCCAATGCTGCGCATCGAAAGTCAGCGGGACCAGCGCCGGCCGCGGCTCGACCACCTTGATGCCGAACTGCCGGGCGATCCGCAGGGCGTAATCGGTCGCGCCCAGCTGTGGGATCGCCATGCCGCCGGTGGCCAAGACCACGCGCGCGGCACGCAGGCTGCCGGCGTCCGTGCGCAGCTCGAACCCGCCGCCCGCACGGGGCGCGATCTCGTGCACGCGGCAACCCATGCGCCACTGCACGCCGCCCGCCTCGCACTCGCGCCGCAGCATGGCGATGATGGATTCGCTGGAATCGTCGCAAAACAGCTGCCCACGGTGCTTTTCATGCCACGCGATGCGGTGCCTGGCCAGCAACGCCAGGAAGTCGCGCGGCGTATAGGCCGACAGTGAGGAACGGCAATAGTCGGGATTCTCTGACAGGAAATTGGCCGGCCCGACGTCGCGATTGGTGAAATTGCACCGCCCGCCGCCCGAGATGCGGATTTTTTCGGCCAGGCGCGTGGCGTGGTCGATCAGCACCACCCGGCGCCCGCGCTGCCCGGCCACCGAGGCGCACATCATCCCGGCCGCGCCCGCGCCGATGACGGCGGCGTCGTAGTCGAACGCGGTCACGGGCCGGCCCGCCGCCAAGCCGCGCGCGGCGCCAGCCAGGCGCCGCACCGCCGCCGCACCGGGTCGTGCTTCATTCCTCTTTCAGGCAGTCCACGTAGTACTGCACTTCCCCGGTGGGCAGGCGCTCCTCGGCCAGGCCATGGATGTAGGTCTCGAAGCCGGGGAAGCGCTCGTTGAACTGGCGCGCGAACTTCAGGTACTGCACGATGGTCGCGTTAAAGCGCTCGCCGGGAATCAGCAGCGGGATGCCGGGCGGGTACGGGGTGAGCAGCACGCCGGTGACGCGGCCTTCGAGCCGGTCGACCGGCACGCGCTCGACCTCGCGGTGCGCCATGCGCGCGAAGGCGTCGCTCGGCTTGAGCACCGGCACCATGTCGCTCAGGTACATTTCGGTGGTCAGGCGCGCGACGTCGTTTTCGCGATAGGCTTCGTGGATCTGCTGGCACAGGTCACGCAGCCCCATGCGCTCGTAGCGGCGATGCGCCCGGCAGAACTCGGGCAGGATGCGCCACATGGGCTGGTTGCGGTCGTAATCGTCCTTGAACTGCTGCAGCGCGGTCAGCAGCGTATTCCACCGGCCTTTGGTGATGCCGATGGTGAACAGGATGAAGAACGAATAAAGGCCGGTCTTTTCCACGACCACGCCGTGCTCGGTCAGGTACTTGGACACCAGCGCGGCGGGGATGCCGGTCTCGCCGAAGCTGCCGGACATGTCTAGCCCCGGGGTGATGACCGTGGCCTTGATCGGGTCCAGCATGTTGAACCCGTCGGCCAGGTCGCCGAAGCCGTGCCAATGCTCGCCGGATTCCAGCAGCCAGTCGTCGCGGTGGCCGATGCCTTCCTGCACCAGCCGGTTCGGCCCCCAGACCTTGAACCACCAGTCGTCCTTGCCGAACTCGGATTCCACCTTGCGCATGGCGCGGCGAAAATCCATGGCCTCGCGGATGCTTTCCTCGACCAGTGCCGTGCCGCCGGGCGGCTCCATCATCGCCGCGGCCACGTCGCACGAGGCGATGATGGCGTACTGCGGCGAGGTCGACGTGTGCATGAGGTAGGCCTCGTTGAACACGTTGCGATCCAGCTTGCGGGTCTCGGACTCCTGGACGATGATCTGCGAGGCCTGGGAAATCCCTGCCAGCAGCTTGTGCGTGGAGTGCGTGGCAAACACCATGGCATCGCGGCTGCGCGGCCGGCCCTGGCCGATGGCGTGCATGTCCTTGTAGAACTCGTGGAAAGCCGCGTGCGGCAGCCACGCCTCGTCGAAGTGCAGCGTATCGACGTAGTTGTCCAGCCTTTCCTTGATCATCTCGACGTTGTAGATGACGCCGTCATAGGTGCTTTGCGTCAACGTCAGGATGCGCGGCTTCTTGTTGGCGGCCTCGCGGGCGAAGGGGTTGGCCTCGATCTTTTTCCGGATGTTCTCGGGATCGAACTCCTCCAGCGGAATGGGCCCGATGATGCCCAGGTGGTTGCGCGTCGGCCGCAGGAAGACCGGTATGGCCCCCGTCATCGTGATCGCGTGCAGGATGGACTTGTGGCAATTGCGGTCGACCACGACCACGTCGCCGGCGGCGACGTTGGCATGCCAAACCACCTTGTTCGACGTGGACGTACCGTTGGTCACGAAAAAGCAGTGGTCGGCATTGAAGATGCGCGCCGCGTTCAGCTCGGATTCGGCCACCGGGCCGGTGTGGTCCAGCAGCTGGCCGAGTTCGTCCACCGCGTTGCACACGTCGGCGCGCAGCATGTTTTCGCCGAAGAACTGGTGGAACATCTGCCCGACCGGGCTCTTCAGGAATGCCACCCCGCCCGAATGGCCCGGGCAGTGCCACGAATACGAACCGTCCTGGGCGTACTTGACCAGCTCGCGGAAAAACGGCGGCGCCAGGCTGTCGACGTAGCTGCGGGCTTCGCGGATGATGTGGCGGGCGACGAACTCCGGCGTATCCTCGAACATATGGATGAAGCCGTGCAGCTCGCGCAGGATGTCGTTGGGGATGTGCTCCGAGGTACGCGTCTCGCCGTACAGGTAGATGGGGATGTCCGCGTTGCGGAACCGCAGCTCGCCGATGAAGCTGCGCAGGTTCTTGATCGCGCTGGCGACGTCTTCGGGTGATCCGTCGTCGAATTCCTCGTCGTCGATGGACAAGATGAAGGCGCTGGCGCGGCTTTGCTGTTGGGCGAACGAGCTCAGGTCGCCGTAGCTGGTCACGCCTATGACTTCGACGCCCTCGGCCTCGATCGCGGCGGCCAGCGCGCGAATGCCCAGGCCGGACGCGTTCTCGGAACGATAGTCCTCGTCGATGATGAAGATGGGGAAGCGGAATTTCATACGGCGCTCCAGGGGGGGCGAGGCAAAACGCAGGCGAGTGTACTGCTACCACAACGCGGCCGTGGCCGCAGCGCCGCGCGGGGCTGCAGTCTGTCGCGACGGGACAACGGACCGTGCCCCGCGGGCGCTACCGGGACATTACACCCCCTTTGCGCGGCCGATGCGAGCCGCCGGTGCCGGCAGTTGCGCGCATACCTCGCGCACGATCCGCGCAAAGCGCTCTTCGGCCTCCATCGGCAGGTCGCGATGGCCGTGCTCGAGCGCGGCGGCAACGCCTTCGACGCCGCCGTGGCCGGCGGCTTTACGCTGCAGATCGTCGAGCCGCACTTGAATGGCCCGGGCGGCGAGGTGCCCATCCTGCTGTGGAGCGAAAAGGACCGGCGCATGCTGTCGCTGTGCGGGCAAGGTCCCGCGCCGCAGCTGGCGACCCCGTCCTACTTCCGCAACCTGGGCCTGGACCTGGTGCCCGGCGTGGGCCTGCTGCCGGCCACCGTTCCCGGTGCCTTCGGCGCCTGGCTGACTTTGCTGCGCGATTACGGTACCTGGGAGCTCGCCGACGTCTTGCGCCCTGCCATCGAATACGCGCGCAACGGCTTTCCGCTGGTGCCGCGCATCGTCCAGGCCATCTATGCGGTGCAGGATTTGTTCCGCGAGGAATGGCGCAGCTCTGCCGACGTTTGGCTGCCAGGGGGCAAGGTGCCTCACCCCAATAGCCTGATGCGCACGCCGGCGATCGCGGATACCTACGCGCGCATCGTCGCCGAAGCCAACGACAAGGGCGGCACGCGCTGCGCGCGCATCGACGCGGCGCTGGACATCTGGTACCGCGGCTTCGTCGCCAAGGCCATCGACGCGGCCTACCGCCAGCCCGTGCGGGACTGCACCGGCGAACGCAACGCCGGCCTATTGCGGCGCGAGGACATGGCCGATTGGCAGCCCACATACGAGACACCGGCGACGATGGACTTCGGCCGCTATACCGTGGCCAAGTGCGGCCCATGGTCGCAAGGCCCCGTTTTCCTGCAGCAACTGGCCATGGCTCGCCACCTGCAGCTCGAAAACCTGGCGGCCGACTCACCCGAATTCGTGCATCGCATCGCCGAAGCGGCCAAGCTGGCTTTCGCCGACCGCCTGGCCTGGTACGGCGACCCGGCCGTCAACGATGTACCGCTGGCCGAACTGCTGTCAGACGATTACGCACGCAAGCGTGCGGCGATGGTCACCGACCGCGCTTGCCCCGAACTGCGCCCCGGCTCGCCGGGCGGACGCACCCCGCGCCTGCCGGACCTGGATGCGGCCCGCCGGGCCCTGGCGCAAGCCGACACCCGTTTCGGGATAGGCGAACCCACGTTCGCCCAGCTGCCGCCAGTATCGGAGTGGCGGGAACGGGAAATCTTCGTGGGCGACACCTGCCACATCGACGTCATCGACAAGGATGGCAACATGGTCGCCGCCACGCCGTCCGGCGGCTGGCTATCGTCCAGCCCAGCCGTGCCCGGCCTGGGATTCTCGATCTCGACGCGGCTGCAGATGACCTGGCTCGACGATGGCGTGCCCGGCCAGCTGCGTCCCGGCGCGCGCCCCTGCACGACGCTGTCGCCCAGCATGGCCTTGCGCGACGGCGAACCCTACCTGGCGTTCGGCACGCCCGGCGGCGACCAGCAGGACCAGTGGACGCTCGCATTCTTCCTGCGCCACGCGCTGTGCGGCATGAACCTGCAGGAAGCCATCGACGCGCCCGCCTGGCACATCGATCACTTTCCCGGCTCGTTCTGGCCGCGCACGACGACGCTCAACCGCATCACGGTCGAGTCGCGCATGCCGCAGGCCACCCTGGACACGCTGGGCGCGGCCGGCCATGACGTCAAGGTCGGCCCGCCCTGGTCCGAAGGACGGATCAGCGCCTGCTCGCGCGAGCCGGCTGCGGGCGGCAGCCGCCTGCTGCGGGCCGCCGCCAACCCGCGCGGCATGCAAAGTTACGCCGTCGGCCGCTAGCTGGGCCAGGCACCAGGGCGACGATGGCGCTTTTCCAACCTTAACCGGCCGCGCCGAGTCAGGCGCGGCTCATTTCCGCATGGCGGCTCTTGCCGCAAAGATCAACAGGGGAACATCATGGCCTATTCCTTGCGCAACGCATTGCGAAGCCTCGTCCTGGCTGCAGGCATCCTGCCTGCGGCCGCCGCCACGGCCGCGTGGCCGGAAAAGCCCGTCACGCTCATCGTGCCTTGGGCCGCCGGCGGCTCGACCGACATCCTGGCGCGCATGCTGTCCGAACACATGTCCAAGAGCCTGGGCCAACCGGTGATCGTGGAAAACCGCTCCGGCGCATCGGGCAACATCGGCTCGGCCATGGTGGCCCGCGCCGAGCCCGATGGCTACACGCTGCTCATCGGCTCGATGAGCACGCACACCATGAACGAGGCGCTGTACGACAACATGCCGTTCGACGGCGTCAAGAGCTTCACGCCCATCGCCCAGCTGGCCCTGGTGACCAACACCATGGTCATCAACCCATCGGTGCCGGTCAACAACCTGAAGGAGTTCATCGACTACGCGCGCGCCCGTCCCAAGGAAATCGCCTACGCGTCGGCCGGGCCGGGATCGACCAACCACCTGAGCGCGGCCATGTTCGAGAAGGCCACCGGCATCGAGATGGTCCACATCCCCTACCGCGGCGGCGCACCCGCCGTGCTGGACACCGTCGCCGATCGTACGCAGGTGCTGTTCAGCGCCGGCACGCAGACCCTGCCCCACGTGCGCACCGGCAAGCTCAAGCTGCTTGCCGTCACCGAAACGCAGCGATCCCCGCTGCTGCCCGACGTGCCGACGGTGGCCGAAACGGTCCCTGGCTATTCCATGGAGGTCTGGTACGGCGCATTCGGGCCAGCGGGCATGGATCCGGAACTGGTAGACAGGCTGAACAAGGAAATCAACCGCATCCTTGCGCTGCCCGAGGTCCAGAAAAAAATGGGCGACATGGGCGTGCTGGTCACGCCATCCACGCCGCAGGAATTTGCCAAGACCCTGGAAGCCGACGCGCAGAAGTACGCCAAGGTCATCCGCGAGCTGGGAATCAAGGCGCAATGACGGACCTGGCGGCACGTATCGCGGATGCGGTGTCCGCAAGCGGCGCCGTCGTCGACGCCCTTGCGGGCGTCGACCGCGTCGAGGCCTTCCGGGCCTTGGACCGCTGGACCTATCCGGTCCTGCGCCAGGCACTGTGCACGGTCAACCGCTTCGACGCGGAAAGCATGGCCGTCGTGCGGCTATACAGCTCGGATCCCGCGTCCTATCCGCCCGGCGGATCCAAGCAAAAGCGCGGCACCCCTTGGGGCGAGCACGTCCTGGTGCAGCGCCGGGTCTACGTGGGTGAAGGCGCGGACGCCATCCGGGCCTCGTTCGACGATCATGCGGCCATTTTGGCGCTGGGGCTGCAGTCGGTGATCAACGTGCCCGTGGTCGCCGGCGGCCAATGCCTGGGCACGGTCAACTTCTTGATGCGCGAGGCACGCATCGACCCGGCCCACGTCAGCTTTGCCCGGCTGGCGGCGCAGCTGGCGGCGCCGGCCTTTCTTCGCTAGGCCTGCCCGGGCGGCCCGCCGCGGCAGCCGGCGGGTTTGCAGCCAAGGCATCCGGCGGCCGCATGGCGCCGGATGCTACGCGCCGCGCGGCGATCCGGGCTTAGGTTCGCGGCAGGGTCACGCCGCGCTGGCCTTGGTACTTGCCACCGCGGTCCTTGTACGAGGTTTCGCACACCTCGTCGCCTTCCAGGAACAACATCTGCGCGCAGCCCTCGCCGGCGTAGATCTTGGCAGGCAGGGGCGTCGTGTTGGAAAACTCCAGCGTGACGTGGCCTTCCCATTCCGGCTCGAGCGGCGTGACGTTGACGATGATGCCGCAGCGCGCGTAGGTGCTCTTGCCCAGGCAGATCGTCAAGATGCTGCGCGGGATGCGGAAATACTCGACCGTGCGCGCCAGCGCGAACGAGTTGGGCGGGATGATGCACACGTCGCCCTTGAAGTCCACGAACGACTTCTCGTCGAAGGCCTTGGGATCGACGATGGTCGAGTTGATGTTGGTGAAGATCTTGAACTCGTCGGCGCAGCGCACGTCGTACCCGTAGCTGCTGGTACCGTAGCTGACGATGGCGCGGCCGTCGACCGCGCGCACCTGGCCTGGCTCGAAGGGTTCGATCATGCCGGCTGCGGCGGCGCGGCGGATCCAGCGGTCGCTTTTCAGGCTCATGGGATGGGTCTCGAAAGGAACGCGGTATTGTAGCCAGGCGGCGCGCCGCAAGGGCTGCATCGCTGCGGCGGGCGCGCAGGCTCAATCGTCCCAGAACGTCCGGTAGATGAGTTCCAGCCCGTTGACCGCGCCGGCCTTCAGGTCCACCGACCAATGGCGCGACAACCGGTAGCTGGCCCGGCCCACGGTTTCGGCGCCCGCCAGGCCCTGCTCCAGGCTGAGGGTGATGCCGTTGGCAAAGCGCTTGCTGGCCACCAGGAATTGCGTCTCCAGTTCGCTCGCGCCGCTGCGGGTGACGTTGCTCGCCACGGTCACGTCCGGCAGCAGGCTGCCGGAGCTACCGATGGCGCCGGACTTCAGGCCCACGTCATCCAGGCCGAACTGCCTGTAGAACGGCTCGCCCCCACCCAACAGCGCCGTACCCACCGACAGCAGCAGCGCCGCGTCACTGCCGCCCTGGTCTGGGCCACGCCCCAGGATCAGCCAGGAGAGCTTCTCGACCTCGCTGACGTCAGGGTAAGAAACCAGGTCGATGCGCGGGCGCTGCGCCGTGCCGGCCACCCGCACGCCGGCCTCGACCTGCTCGCCCAGGCGCAGCGCCTCGATGTCCAGCAGCGGATTGTCCAAGCTGTCCTGGAAAGTGATCGTGCCGCGGCGCAGGTGCAGCCGCTGCCCGTAGGCTTCGAAGCGGCCGCCGCGCGTGCGCAGCACACCGTTGCCGGTCAGCCGCCCCTGCTCCAGGCGAATGCGCAGGCTGCCCACCAGGCCGGAATCCAGCCCCATGCCGGTCAGGTAAAAGCGCTTGCCCAGGTCTATGCCCATGTCCATGAAGACCTGCATGCCGTCGGGCGTGCGCACGTCGTCGCCGGCACGCACCACGATAACGTCGTCGTCCAGCGTGGGCACTTCGGACAGGATTTCCAGGCTGGCCCAGCCAGCGTCGGCGGTCAAGTCGCCGATGATGGACAGCGACGGCAGCGCGGCCTTGATGTCGACCTTGCCAGTCACCATGGCGTAGCGGTCCGATCGCTGCAGCGCCGGGAAGCGGTGCAGGGTGACGCTGACCTCGCCGCCGGCGCCGGCCAGGTCCCAATGGCCGGCGGCGCTCAAGTAACCGCCTTGCGCGTCCGCATCCTTGGTGATCCATTCGCGCGTGCGCCATTCGGACGGGATGACCCGCAGCGACGCAGGAAAGCGCAGCGACTCCAGGATCACGCGCTGGTCCTGCAGGCGTGCCGACAAGGTGCCGTCGACCAGGCGCACCCCGTCGTCGATGCGCACGACGCGCAGCTTCTCGCCCTTGACCGTGCCGCGTGCCTGCCATTGGCCGCCGGGCACCCCCTCGGCCTGGACGTCGGCGCGCAAGCTGCCACCGACCTCCAGGCTGTCGCCGGTGAACAGCCCCACCCATGCCAGGTCGGCCACATCGGCGCGCAGGTCCACGCGCACGGGCTGGCGCGGTGCCAGCGACAACGCCCCATCCTGGCCGGCGACCAGCGTGGCCGCGGCGCTGCCGCGCAGCGATCCCATGCGTTCGGTATCCACGTCCAGTGTCGCCTGCACGCGGCTCGTCGCGCCGGCCGCAACGGCCTTGGCTTCCAGCGCCAGCCGGCGCAGCCCCAGCGGCACCGGCGGATCGCCGGGGATGCGCAAATCGCCGCTGCGCCGCTCGATGCGTGCGACGCCTGCCAGCGCGCCGGCGAAGGACAAGTCCCACGATGCGCCCAGCACGATGCGGCGTTGCGTGCCCGGTGCCGATCGGTTGACGCGCCCGGCACCCTGCGGCTGGGGCCGGACATCCGCGTCCAGGGTGGCGCGCACCGCGCGCACCAAGGCCGCCGTGATGGCGATTTCGTCGATGCGGCCCGCCGTTTGCCAGCGCTGGCCGCCCCCGCGCGAGCCCTCGTGCGCCAGCGCGAACGCGGCCTGGCCCGGCAGCGCCACGTCCAGCCGCGCCCGGCCGACCTGCCATTGCCATTGCGGCGCGACGGCATCGGGCAGGAACGCCACCGGAATCGCGCTGCCACGCACGCGGTAACCGGCGTGCGAAGCATCCAGGGCCGATACCGTGCCGCGCCAGCCCACGACGCCAGCCTGGAAGTCGCCGGCGCCGCCGCCCCAGCCGCCGGCAGCCTCCAAACGCACCGAGCCGGGTGCGCGGCCAACCAGGCCGTCGCGCGCATCCGGCGGGACATAGTCGGCATCGATGCGCACGGAATGGCGCGCCACCGTGCCGGCCAGCCGGGCCTTGGCCGACGCCTTGCCCGACAGTCCCGGCCACAGATCGGCCAGCCGCGGCGCCTGCACCTGCAGCTCCAGCGCGGATGCCGCATCACCCCAGGCGCCCTGCCCGCGCAGGCGATTGGCGCCCAGTCGCAGGTCGGCGTCCAACCGTGGGACCTGCAGGCGCGCCCAGTCCGCGGTTGGGCCATCGGTGCGCACCTGCGCAGCCAGTGTGCCGTCAAGCGGCTGGCCATTCCACCGGCTGCCCTCGTCCAGCACGAGCTTGATGCTGGCCTCGGACACGACGGCGCGGTCAACCAGTTCCGCGTCGACCTCCAGCCTGCCCGACAATGCAGCCGGTGCAGCCATGGCGCCGGCCAGCAGCTTGCCAACATCGAAGTTGCGGCTGTCGATGCCGATGCGCAGGCGCTCGCGCGAGGTGGCTGGCGCCTGTCCCGGTCCGCCGGCTTCGTTCGGCGCTGCGCGCCACTGTAGCTGGGCGCCCAGCGCCGAGCCGTCGCCCAACTTCACGTCCACGTCCGCCTGGCGCACCGGGATCGCGTCCCGAGGCGTGGCCTGTGCCTGGGCGCGCAGCGCCAAGCCCGGCCCGTCTCCCGTGACGGCTACCGCCAATTCCTGCAGCGAGCCTTGTACCGCCACGTCCGACAGGATGGTGCAGCCCGGCGCATCGTCGCCCTGCCCGTCGCCCGACGCGTCGATGGGTGCTGCCGGACCCTTGCCGGCTTGCGGCACGCCGTTGCCTGCGGACTTGCCCGCCAGCGACGCGCCGGGCAGCCTGTCGGCCAGGCACACCGGCGATGCCGCGTCCGGCCCGTGCAGCGACGCCAGCAGCCGCACGTCCATGGGCCAGGGGTCGGACAGTTCGGTCAACCGCAGCTCGCCCTGCAGCCGCGCATGGGCCAGGGGATGCGCCAGGCGCAGGCTGGCGATGCGCAGCTGCAGTCCCGGCTTGCCAAGCGCGACCGTTGACCGGAAATCGTCCACCGCCACGGGCAGCGGCTCGCCGTCGAGCACCAGTTCGAAGCGGCCGACCGCCAGCCGGTCAACGGCCACGTCCACGGGGATCACCACGGCCGCGCCGCCCTCACCTGGGTCGTCCTCCGGTAACGATGTGGTGCTCACCCGCAGTACGTCGGCCGACAAATCCTGCACCCGCAACAGGCCGCGCGACAAGGCGCGCCAGTCCACATTCAGGTTCAGCCCTTGCGCGTCGATTGCCGCGCCCGGCAGATTCAGGCTGAGCGCGCCCACTTGCACGCCGTCGAGCAGGGTGCCACGCACACGGCTGGCCTGGCCGTCGAGCTGTGCGGCGACGATGCGCAGCAGCATCGCCGTGCCGCTTTGCGTGGCCATCATCCACGCGACGAACGCCAGCGCCACCCCGCCCAGGGCAAGCAAAAAGGGCAGCCACCAGACCAGCACCCGTTTCAGCAGATTGCGCAGCAGGCCCGCCATCAGAACGCGATCCCCAGCGAGAAATGCAGCCGCAGGCTGCGGTCGCGCTGGCCGTAGGCTACGTCCAAGAACAAGGGGCCGGCCGGGGTGCGCACCCGCGCCCCCACGCCGTAGCCGACGGCCGGCTTCATTTCGCCGAAGGATTGGGCCGCGTCGCCCGCGTCCACGAAAACTGCCATGCCCCAACGCTCGTCGAAGTAGTGCATGTACTCGGCGCTGACCACCGCGAGCGTGGATGCCCCCACTATCGCGTCGTCGAGCTCGCGGCCGATGCTCAGGTATTTGTAGCCGCGTATGCTGCGCGCCCCGCCGGTGCGGAACCCGAAGTCGTCGGGCACCTGGGTGCGCCCGTCCGACCACATGCGGCCCACCTCGCCGCGCACGGTGAATACGTCGAGATCGCCCACCGGCCACCAGTGCTGCCCGCGCAGGGTCGCGCGGGCGAACGGCCGCTTGCGGTCCAACGTCATCCCCACGCCGCCGCCGACCGCGATCAAGTGCCCTTCGCGCGGGTCATACTTGTTGTCCACGTCGCGGCGCAGCCATTCCGTGGTGGCCGACACCGTCGGCAAGTCATAGCGGTCGCCGCCGTCGACCTTGACACGATCGTAGGCGCCCAGCAGCCCGAAGCGGTTTTCATACTCGACCCGGCTGCCGTCCCCGGCGCGGCGCTCGCGCAACCGGGTAGCGCCCACGGCAAAGCGCGTGACGTCCAGCCCTTGGATGTCCGTGTGGTCGGCCAGCAGGCCGATGCTGTCCTTTTGGCCTTTTTCATCGGGCGGCAAGTAGAAATCCAGGTAAGCGCGCTGACGCAGCCGGTCCACCCCCAGGCCCGTCTCCATGGTCAGCGGCTGGCCCAGGACGACGTTCTGGCGATACTGCGTCTCGAAGCGCAGCCCAGCGGTATCGTCCACGCCGACCGCGGCGGCAAGCCGCTTGGCCGGCGCCTCGGACACCCGCACGCGCACCGGCAGCTGCACTTCGTCGCGGGCCATCAGGTCGGCCGCCGCATCGGACGCGCGCACGCCCGCCGGGCCCGACTCGGCATCCGCAGCCGGCGGCGTTTCCGCGGCCCCCGGCTGCGACGCGTGGCCGGGACGCTCCAGCGACACGAAGGCGCCGCGGAAAAAAGCCGTGCCTTGCAGGCTTTGCTGCCAGCCCTGGAGCTTTTCGCGGTCATAGGCCGCACCCGGCGCGTACCGCACGTAGCGCCTGACCAGGCTTTCGGGCACGCGCTTGAGCCCCTCGGTCGACAACGGGCCCAGCGTCACCTTCGGCCCGCTGTCGAGCACCACGCGTAGCGCCACCGTGGCGGCATCGGGGTCGACCGTGGCGCGCGATTCGGCAATGCGCGCCAGGTAAAAATCGCGCGCGCCCGCCTCGGCCAGCAGGTCGGCCTTGGCGCGGTTCCAGTCTTCGTTGATGAAAAACCGGCCGGCCGGCAGCCCCCATTGCTGGCGCAGGGCTTGCATGCGGTCGGCATAGCCGCCGCCGGCAATGCGGCCGCGAAAAGATATATCGACGCTGGCCACCTTGGCGCGCGGCCCGGGCTCGATGACGATGTCCCAGGTCTCGCCCGCGACGTCGCGGCCGGCCTGCAGCGTGACCTTCGGCGTGAAATACCCCTGCGTGGCCAGCGCCGAGAGCGTGGCATCGCGCGCGCGCCGCCGCAGGCGCGTGGCCTCGCCGCCGTCCTGGTCTTCGGCCAGGCGTGCGATCGCCTCGACCGCCTGGGTGATGGCCTGCAGCGCCTCGGGCGGCACGCCGCCCGGATCGATGGTCACCTCTGGGCGCTGCTGGGCCTGGACGGCCGCCGCCCAGGCGATCAGCAAACCTGCCAGCAGCCTGGACGTCGTACTCATCGCCATTGCCCGCGTTCCGCAGCGCCCGTCAGGCGAGCCGATGGCGCCATCTATTGCGACCGCTGCACCACGACCGAGGGCATCTTGCCGCTGTAATCGGGCGGCAGGCGCGCCACGCCGGCGGCCACGCGCAGCGCGATGGCCCGGTACAGGCCGGCCTCCTCGCTGTCCGGGCGGGCGATGACCGTAGGCCGGCCCGCATCGGTCTGCTCGCGTATCGCCAGCGCCAGCGGCAGGCTGCCCAGCCAGGGCACGCCGCATTCCTCGGCCATGCGGCGGCCGCCCCCCTCGCCGAAAATGTGCTCGGCGTGGCCACACTGAGAGCAAATATGTATCGCCATGTTCTCGACCACCCCCAGCACGGGAACGTTGACCTTTTCGAACATGCGCAGCCCCTTGCGCGCATCGAGTAGCGCAATGTCCTGCGGCGTGGTGACGATGACGGCACCGGCCACGGGCACCTTCTGCGCCAGCGTCAACGCGATGTCGCCCGTGCCGGGCGGCATGTCGACGATCAGGTAATCGAGTTCGCGCCAGTTGGTCTGGCGCAGCAATTGCTCCAGCGCCTGCGTGACCATGGGCCCGCGCCAGATCGCCGGCGCGTCGGCGTCGATGAGGAAACCGATGGAATTGGCCTGCACGCCGTGCCCGACCAGGGGCTCCATGGTTTTGTTGTCACGGCTTTCTGGCCGGCCGGACACGCCGAGCATGGCCGGCACGCTCGGCCCGTAGATGTCGGCGTCGAGCAGCCCGACCGAGGCGCCCTCGGCAGACAGCGCCAGGGCCAGGTTGACCGCCGTGGTGCTCTTGCCGACGCCGCCCTTGCCAGAGGCGACGGCGATGATATTGCGCACCTGGGGCAACGGCTGCAGGCCGCGCTGCACGGCATGCGCGCGCACGGTGCCCTGCACCGTCACCCGGGGCTCGGCCACGCCCGCCGCCCGCAGGGCGGCTTCGATGCGCGCCTGCAAGTCACCCGCCACACTGCGAGCGGGGTAGCCGAGGTCGACCGTCACGGCCGCGGCATCGCCATCGATGGATACATCTTTGTCGCGCACGGCCAACGGCCCGCCTAGCACGGGATCGGCCACGCCTGCGACGGCGGCGCGAATTTGTTCTATCGTAAGGGACATGTCAACGTAATCTCGCATCACGGGACGCGATCGGCGTCCCGCCTGCAAGAATAGCTTAAGGGTGAAGCGCCGGCTGCTTCCGCCCGTTACGGGAACCTTAGACGCCGGCAGGCGTCCATTCAATCATGACAGATCTCATCAGCCGTTTCCTGCGCGCCGTCCTGTTTGCCGTGCTTGCCCTGGTAGGCATGGGCATGGCGCTCGTCTTCATGCTCTCCACCGCCGTGGCGGTGGCCGTGCTCTACGTGGTGGCGCGCTTGCGCGGCCAGCCTTTCGGCGTGCGCGCCTATTGGGCGCAGCGGCGCGGCGCCGCCTACGGCCGCGCGCCAGCAGGCGGGGCCCATCCTTTCCGGCGCGGCGAAATCATCGACGTCGAGGTGCGCGAAGTCCGCTAGCGCGCCAGGCCGCCCAACGGGGTGGCCGTCGTCCACCAGCCTTGGGCGAGCTGCTCGCGCAGCAAGTGCCGCACGATCCCTTCGACGCGCCTGGCCGAGCGCGATAGCGGCCGGCCACTGGCATGCGCCAGCGACACCCGGCGCTCGATGCAGGGTTCGACGATGCGGGCGGCAAACACCGGGGCATTTCCGTCGCCCACGCGCAGCGCCGCCAGCGACAGGATGCTGAAGCACCCCGTGCGGCGCACCATTTCGGTAAGCAGCTCGTGGGCGTCCAGCTCCGTGGTGACGTTGAGCGCGATGCCGATTCGGCGCACGGCATCGTCGACCACTTTGCGCAGGCCGTGATCACGTCCGGGCATGACCAGCGGCAGGCGCGCCGCATCGGCCAGCCGGACTTCCCCGGCCGGGGTCAACCACTGGGCCACGTCGTCGCGGCTGCGCGCCACGAGCACCAGCTGCTCCGACAGCAGGGCATCCATGTCCAATCCGATTACCGCGGCGCCGGCAAACACCAGTCCGAAGTCCAGCGTGCCGTCGATGATCCATTGATAGACATGGCCAGAAAGCCCCGAAACGACCTTGACCCGCACATTGGGGCATTCGCGCTGCACCGCTTCGATCAACGGCAGGCTGAGAATCGGGCTGATCGAGCCCGGTATGCCCACCGCCACCCGGCCGACTTCCGCCGCGTGGTGCGCGCGCATGCTCTGGCGGGCCGCCTCGACCGATTCCAGCACGTTGCGGGCGTGCACGAGAAAATCCCGCCCTTCGGGCGTCAGGACGGTCCCGTCGGGCCGGCGCTCGAACAGCTGCACGCCGAGCTCTTCTTCGAGCAGGCGGATTTGCGCGCTGACCGACGGCTGGGAAACATGCAGCAGCTGCGACGCCTTCAGGAAGGATCGTTGCTCGGCGATCGCGACGAAGTAGCCAAGCTGCTTCAGGTTCATGCGTCCCTGCCCCGTCGCGCCCGCCTTGGCATGGACATCATGCCTTGCGGGTGCGCCGCATTATGGTCTCGTGTCGTTGCAACAATTGGCGCGCCTGCAACACCACCGGCAAATCGACCATGCGCCCCTTGAACGTGCAGGCCGCGCGGCCTTCGCGCATCTGCTTGTCGAATTCGGCAAGCAGGGCCGTGGCATGCTCGACTTCCTCGGGCTGCGGCGAAAACTCCTCGTTGACGATACCCACCTGGCGGGGGTGGATGCAGAAAGCCGCTTCGAAACCCAGCCGCCGGGCCCTGCGGATGCGGGCGCGAAACGCCTGCTCGTCCGCAAAATCCGCCACCGAGCCGATGAAGCCTATGGGAACTATACCGGCGCGGCGGCAGGCCGTCACGGCCATCACGTTGGGGACGTACAGGCTGTCCTCATCGACGGCCATGCGCATCGTCACGGCCAGGTCCTCCGCCCCGACGATCAGCCCCCACAGCCGTGGATGCGCCGCGGCGATGTTGTTGATGTTGGCCAACCCGGCTGGGTCCTCGACCATGGCGATGATGCGCGTGTGCCCGGGTGCCAGCCCCGCCTCGCGCTCGCATTCGTCCAGGATCTCGGCGACGGCCTTGACGTAGGACGCATCCGGCACCTTGGGCAAGGTCACCGCGCTGACGGCATCGCCCACGCACGCCTCCAGGTCGCGGACCAATTGGCGCCAGGGCCGGTTCACCCGGACCACCACGTCGTAGCCGCCCTGGCGGAAGGTACGGGCAATCTCGGCGACGCGGCTGCGCGCCAGCGCCTTCTGGTCGGGCGCGACGCTGTCTTCCAGGTCGATCTGCAGCGCGTCGGCGGGCTGGCGCAACGCGCTTTGCACGAACCGGTCGCTCGTGGCCGGAACGAACAGCAGGGACCGCCAGACGGGTTGGCTCATCGTGTCGAACATGGGCTATTCCTCCAGCGCGTCCAGCTCCGCCAGGATTTCGGCGGTATGTTCGCCCAGCGCCGGCGCCGGGCGGTAAAACCCGCCCGGCGTGGTGCCAAGGCGCGGGATGACATTGTGCATGGGCACCTCCCCCAGGTCGGGATCTTCCAGCGATACGATGGCTTGCCTGCCTTGCACGAAGGGATGGTCCAACAGGTCGGCCACTGAGCAAACCGGCCCGACCGTCACGCCGGCCTGCTCGAACAGGCGCAGGTTCTCTTCCTGCGTGCGGCTGCGGATGAACTCGCCGATGATCGCATCCAGCTCGTCGCGGTTGGCCACCCGCGCATCGTTGTCGACAAACCGCGGGTCGGTTTTCAGGTCCGGACGGCCGATGGTGTCGAAGATGCGCATCGCCATGGATTGCATCGAACCGGACAGGGCCACGTAGCGGCCGTCGCTGCACGCATAGACGTTGCGCGGAGCGGTGTGCGAAGACTGGTTGCCCGAACGCATCGTGGCCTGGCCGGTCAGGCGGTACTTGGCCGCCTCGGATGCGATGAAAGAAAAGATGGGCTCGAACAGCGACAGGTCGATGACCTGGCCTTTGCCTTCCCGCTCGGCCACGCGCAACGCGGTCAGCACGCCTGCGGCGCCGTAAATGCCGGCGATCATGTCGGCAAGCGCCAACGGCGGCAACACCGGCGGGCGGTCAGGGTATCCGTTCAGGTGCGCAAACCCCGACATCGCCTCGACCAAGGTGCCGAATCCAGGCTTGCGGCTGTATGGACCGGTCTGCCCCCACCCTGACACCCTGACCACGACCAGGCGTGGGTTCAGCGCGAGCAGTGCATCGGGCGCCAGCCCCATTTTCTCCAGCCCGCCGGGAACGAAATTTTCGACGAACACATCCGCATGGCGCACCAGCCTGCGCAACGTCGCCAGGCCGGGCTCGGACTTCAGGTCCAGTGTCATCGACCGCTTGTTGCGCCCATAGACTTTCCAGTAGACCGGCCGGCCGGCCTCGCGCCAGTTGCGCAGGTCGTCGCCCACGCCCTCGCGCTCGACCTTGATGACGTCGGCGCCGAAATCGGCCAAGAACAGCGTCAGCATGTTGCCCGCCACCAGCCGTGACAGGTCCAGCACGCGCACGCCGTGCAGCGGGCCCTTGCGATCGGGATCGAACTTCTCCATGGAACCGGCTCGCTCTCAAACGGTGATGACGGGTTTGATTTCCTGGAAGTTCTTCATGCGCTCGAGCGCGACGTTGACCTCGTCCAGGCGATAGCGCCCCGTGATCATCTTCTCGAACGGGAAATCGCGCTGGAACTCCAGCTCGAAAAAGCCCAGCACCTGCATGCGGTGCTTGGCCAGCGTCTCGCGCAGCGTGGTCTGCAGCACACCCTGCGGGTTGTAGAAAATCTTGTCGACCTCGTCGAAGGTCGTGGCGATATACGGCAGGTAGTGGATGTCCAGCAGCGGATCCAGGCCGGCCAGGGACCCGGGGTTCAGGAAGGCCAGGTCCAGCGAGCCGCGCGACAAGTCGCGCGCCAACGCTTCGTCCCCGCCGAGCTGGCTGTTGGGGAACACGGTCACGGTGACTTCACCGTTGGTCCGCTCGCCGACCAGCCGGGCGAACTCCTTGCTGGCCTTGTCGACGGGGCTGTCGATGGCGAACACGTGGCCAAGCCGCAGCTTCAGCTCCGCGGCCTGCGCGGAGCCGGGCGCGATGATCAACGCAACCAATCCGAGCGCGCAGGCGAGCGCGCCCCGTTTCAGGGTCTTCGTCATGCTTGTCTCCGTCCGTTATAGAAGTTATGTGCGGCCCCCGCCGGGCGGGCCGCGGTCAATGGTGGTTGATGACGATGGTCTTGGCCACCGTGTACTCGCGCAGCGCCTCGAACCCCTTTTCGCGGCCATGGCCGCTGCGCTTGAACCCTCCAAAAGGCAGCTCGATGCCCCCACCTGCGCCGTAACCGTTGATGTACACCTGGCCGACGCGCAGCCGCTTTGCCAGCCGCATCTGGCGCGCGCCGTTCTCGGACCAAATGCCGGCGATCAGGCCGTAGTCGGTTCCGTTGGCGATGCGCACCGCGTCGTCTTCGTCGTCGAACGGTATTGCGGCAAGCACCGGGCCGAACACCTCCTCGCGCGCCAGTTCGTGATCGAGCGGCACCGGCCCGAGCAGCGTCGGCCTGACGTAGTAACCGCCTTCAGGCGCGCCGCGGTCGAGCTGGCCTTCCGCCACCACGGGGATGCCGTCGCGGCGGGCGCGGTCGAGGAACCCCCGTACCCGCTCGTGCTGGACCCGGCTGATCACCGGCCCGCAATCCAGGTCGGACTCGTGCGAGCCCACGCGCACGCCGTTCATGCGCTTGGCCAGGGCGGCGACGAATTCCTCGTAAATGGTCCGCTGGACCAGCACCCGGCTGCCCGCCGAGCAGGTTTGCCCGGCGTTCTGCACGATGGCGCCGACGATGACCGGCAAGGCGCGCTCCACGTCGGCGTCGTCGAAAACGATCTGCGGGGATTTGCCGCCCAGCTCCAGCACGCACGGCACATGGTGGTCGGCCGCAGCCTTCTGCACCAGCGTGCCGACCTCCGGCGAGCCGGTGAACGACAGGAAATCGATGCCGGGGTGGGCGGCGAGCGCCGCGCCGGCCTCCTCGCCCAGGCCCGTGACTAGATTGACCGCGCCAGCCGGTATGCCCGCCTGCGCGGCCAGTTCGGCCAGGCGAATGCAGCTCAGGCAGGCCTCCTCGGCGGGCTTGAGCACCGCCGCGTTGCCCGCGGCCAGCGCCGGGCCCAGGGTGCGGCCGAACATCTGGGCCGGGTAGTTCCAGGGGATGATATGGCCGGTCACGCCGCGCGGCTCGCGCACGATCAAGACCTGGTAGCCGTCCAGGAAAGGGATGGTCTCGCCATGCAGCTTGTCGGCCGCGCCGCCGTAAAACTCGAAATACCGGGCACAGGCGGCGATGTCGTTGCGCGCCTGCTTCATTGGCTTGCCCGTGTCGCGCGCCTCGATCTGCGCCAGCTCCTCCTGGTGCTGCAAAATGAGCGCCGACAGTCGCATCAGCATCCGTCCGCGCTCGACGGCCGGCACCCGGCCCCAGTGCCCCTCGAAGGCCCGCCGGGCGGCCTGGACCGCCGCATCGACCTCGGCGGCGCCGCCTCGGGAAATTTCGCCTATCTGCTCGCCCGTGCTGGGGCTGACCACCGGTATCGTTCCCGCGGCCGCCCCGCTCCAGTTGCCATCGATGTAAATCGTGCTTGGGCCGGTTGCCATGCGATTGTCTCCGTCGTTCTATGCCGGCCGCCAGCCGGTCGGCCGGAAATCGTTATTGGGGGTCGGCAACAGTCTAGGCGGGCGGGCAGCTGGCGCCAAATACTTATTGCCGATAGCCCTATAGGTCCCCCCTATACCGCCCGGGCGCCCGGGGGCATCGGCATCCTTATAAAATGCCGGGTCCGGCTTTCATCGCATTCCGATCATGCCCCGCACCCTGTTCGTCACCACCGCCCTGCCCTACGCCAACGGTTCGTTCCACATCGGCCACATCATGGAGTACATCCAGGCCGACATCTGGGTGCGGTCCATGCGCATGGCCGGGCACACGGTGCACTTCGTCGGCGCGGACGACGCGCACGGCGCGCCCATCATGCTCAAGGCCGAGGCCGAAGGCATCAGCCCGCAGGAACTGGTCGCGCGCTATGCCGCCGAGCGGCCGCGCTACCTGGACGGCTTTCACATCCGCTTCGACCACTGGCACAGCACGGACTCGCCCGAGAACGTCGCGCTGTCGCAGGACATTTACCGGGCCCTTTCGGCAGCCGGCCTGATCGAGACGCGCGCCATCGAACAGTTCTATGACCCGGTCAAGGGCATGTTCCTGCCCGACCGCTACATCAAGGGCACGTGCCCGAAATGCAAGGCGCAGGACCAGTATGGCGATTCCTGCGAGGTGTGCGGCGCGGTGTACGCCCCCACCGACCTGATCGACCCCTATTCGACGCTGACGCGTGCCCGCCCCGTGCTGCGCACGTCCGAGCACTACTTCTTCAAGCTGTCCGATCCGCGCTGCGTGGCCTTCCTGCAGGAATGGACCGCCGGGGCCAACGCCGCCGGCGGCAAGCGCCTGCAACCCGAAGTGCTGGCCAAGACCCGCGAATGGCTGGGCGCCGAAGGCGGCCAGGCGTCGCTCGGCGACTGGGATATTTCGCGCGACGCGCCCTACTTCGGCATCGAAATCCCCGACGCGCCGGGCAAGTATTTCTATGTCTGGCTGGACGCGCCGGTCGGCTACCTGGCCTCGCTCAAGGCCTACTGCGACAAGCAGGGCCTGGATTTCGACAAGCTGCTCGATCCGCAGGGCCAGACCGAGCAGGTCCATTTCATCGGCAAGGACATCATCTATTTCCATGCGCTGTTCTGGCCGGCCATGCTCAAGTTCGCCGGGCGCAAGACGCCGGACGCCCTCTACGTGCACGGCTTCATCACCGTCAGCGGCGAAAAGATGTCCAAGAGCCGCGGCACCGGGATCTCGCCGCTGCGCTACCTGGAACTGGGCATGGACGCCGAGTGGCTGCGCTACTACATCGCGGCCAAGCTCAATTCCCGCGTGGAAGACGTGGACTTCAACCCGGACGACTTCGTCGCCCGCGTCAACAGCGACCTGGTCGGCAAGTACGTCAACATCGCCAGCCGCGCGGCGAACTTCATTTCCCGCCACTTCGACGGCAAGCTGGCCTACGCCGGCGACGCCCAGGCCTGGGCCGACGAGCTGGCCGCGGTTGCCGCCACCGTGCGCAACGACATCGAGGCCCGCGAATACGGCCGCGCCGTGCGCGAGGCCATGGCGCTGGCCGACCGCATCAACCAGGCCTTCGACGCGGCCCAACCCTGGGTGCTGGCCAAGGGGCTGGACCAGGCCGATGACCCAACGCGCCAGCGGCTGCAGGATATTTGCTCGCGCGCCCTGGCCGGCTTCAAGGCCCTGACGGTCATGCTGGCGCCCATCCTGCCGGCGCTGGCCAGCCGGGTCGCGCGCGAGCTCTTCGGCCTGGACCGCGACTTCACATGGGACGACGCGGCACGCCTGCCCGAACGCGTCGCCCCCTTCAAGCACTTGATGCAGCGGGTCGACCCCAAGATGCTGGACGCGCTATTCGAGCCGTCCCAACCCGCCCAGCCGGCCGCCGCCGCGGAAGCGTCCGCCGAAGCGCCCGCGCCCGGCGGCGAGCCCATCGCACCGACGATCAGCATCGACGAGTTCGCCAAGGTCGACCTGCGCATTGCGCGCATTGTCGATTGCCAGCACGTCGAAGGCGCCGCCAAGCTGCTGCGCTTGACCCTGGACGTCGGCGAAGGACGCCACCGCAACGTGTTCTCGGGCATCAAATCGGCCTACAAGCCTGAAGACCTGGTCGGCAAGCTCACCGTGGTGGTCGCCAACCTGGCGCCGCGCAAGATGAAGTTCGGCGTCTCCGAAGGCATGGTGCTGGCCGCCAGCCACGCCGACGAAAAGGCCAACCCCGGCATTTACGTGCTGGAGCCGTGGCCCGGCGCCCAGCCCGGGATGCGGGTAAGGTAACGGGGCGAGCCTACGGAAAGGCAAAGGGCGCGGCGCCCCAGGACGCCGTGCCTAGTCGGGACCTGGGCCCGCGCGGATCAGCGCCCACGCGGCTCGACGCGCTGCTCCAGCACCGCGTCGAGCACCCAGCGCACGTTCGGCGCATCGGGCGCCGGCGCGATGACGGGTACCTCGACCACCCTCAGGCGCGAAGACAGCCCGGGGCGGAAATTGAAGCCCTCGATCTCGCCATGCCACAGCTGCCAAGGCTGGTCTGCGCTGTCGCGCACGCGATAGCACAGGGTCCGGCTGGCACTGCTGCTGCTGCAAGGCTGGCGCTGGCCGTCGACGTAAATGGTGCGCACGTTGCCCGGGGCGCCGGTCATCACATCGGCTTGGCGGGCAAAGACCAACACCTCGCCGTTGTCCACCCCCAGCGTCAGCTGCCGGGGGTTGGCCGAATCGTCCACGGTAGAAGAAACGATCCGGGTCAGCGCGCTGAGATAGCGCTGCTCGAGCTGGCCGTACGCCGGATCCAGGCACGCCCTGCGGGTGCTCACCGGGGCGCTGAAGATTAGGCGGCCCTGCGGCGCAACATAAGTGGCCGAATACCGGTTGCACCCCGCGAAGCCCGCCGCCCGCGGCTGCCCTTGCTCGCGCGAGAACGCCAGCGTGATGGCCTCGGCGCCGGACGGGACCTGCTCCAGCCCGCCGTCGGCCCGGGCCCAGCGCTGCAGCACCCAGCTCGTCTGCACGTAGGGATCGGCTTGCTGCACGGCAGCGGCCGAGCCCGAAGGCGCGGCAGGTGGGCGTGCGCACGCGCCAAGCGCAAGGGCCAGCGCGATCCCGGTCAGTACTCGATGCAGTCGGAACGATCCCATGGCGGTGGCCTCCCTGTAGCGCCGCGCCGGGACAAGGCCGGCGCCGCGAGCGGTGCGTTGCGGGTATTGTATGGCGGCCCGGCGCATCCGCCAGGCTGCCGCGTGCAGCCATCGGCCGCGCCGGGCGGGCACAATACGACCTGCAAGACAAGCGACATACGGAGCAGATCCATGCCCAGCCAGATCCTGGAAGGCATCAAAGTCCTAGAACTCGGCCAGCTCATCGCTGGTCCGTTCGCCGCCAAGACACTTGCCGATTTCGGCGCGCAAGTCATCAAGATCGAACCGCCCGGACAGGGTGACCCGCTGCGCAAGTGGCGCCTGCTGCACGAGGGCACGTCCGTCTGGTGGGAGGCCCAGTCGCGCAGCAAGCAATCCGTGTGCGTGGACTTGCGCCAGCTCGAGGGCCAGCAAATCGTCAAGATGCTGGCCGAGCAGGCCGACGTGCTGATCGAAAACTTCCGGCCGGGCACCATGGAAAAATGGGGCCTGTCCTGGGAGGTGCTGCACGCGCTGAACCCGCGCCTGATCATGCTGCGCATCTCGGGCTACGGCCAAACCGGCCCGCGCAGCCAGGAGCCTGGCTTCGCGGCGGTGGCCGAAGCCGTCGCCGGGCTGCGCTACCTCAATGGGGAGCCGGGCCGCGCGCCGGTGCGCGCCGGGCTGTCGCTGGGCGACACCATCGCCGGGCTGCACGGCGCCATGGGCGTGCTGCTGGCCCTTTACCAACGCGATGCGCGCGGCGGCCAGGGACAGGTCATCGATGCATCGCTGTACGAAAGTATCTTCAACCTGACCGAAAGCCTGCTGCCGGAATACTCCGTCTTCGGCGCGGTGCGCGAACCCGCCGGAGCCGCGCTGCCGGGCATCGCGCCGTCCAACGCCTATCCGTGCCACGACGGCAGCTATGTCCTGATCGCCGGCAACGGCGATGCCATCTTCCAGCGGTTGATGCACTGCATCGGCCGGCCAGACCTCGCCGAAGATCCCTCGCTGGCGCACAACGATGGCCGGGTCGCGCGCGTGGAGGAAATCGACGCCGCCATCGCCCAGTGGACACGCGCGCAGCCTGACATCGAGGACATGCTGGCGCGGCTGCGCGAAGCCCGCGTGCCCAGCGGGCGCATCTACTCCGTGCGCGAGATCGCCCAGGATCCGCACTACCGCGCGCGGGGCGCCATCGCCAAGGTGCGTGCAGCAAGCGGCATCGAGGTCGAAATGCCCGCGGTCTTCCCGCTGCTATCGGCCAACCCGGGCGCCATCCGTGACCGTGCGCCGCTGCTGGGCGAACACACCGACGCCGTGTTGCAGGCGGCGGGGCTCACCCCGGAACGGCTGGGCGAGCTGCGCGCCAAGGGCGTCGTGCAGTAGGCGCTGACGGGCAAGGGCGGGCCAGCCTCCGTCCACACGCGGCTGGGCGCCACGCCGTCACGACATATGACGAAGGCCTAGGAAATTGTTGGCCCCATATTACGGGTTGACATAAACGCCCCCCTTGGCGATCATCGCTGAAGCGCCCCCAAAGGCACTGCGTCCAACGAGAAGCCGCGGGCCGGCAGGCACCGCAGCACGACAGGAGACATCACCATGGAAACCTTGCGCAACCCCCAACGCCGGCGCGTGCTCGCCGGCGGTGCCGGCGCGCTGGCCGTCGCCGGCCTGGCCGGCGCCGGCAATGGCGCGGCCAGG
Organism: uncultured Alcaligenaceae bacterium; assembly: GCA_937908115.1. Taxonomy (GTDB): domain Bacteria; phylum Pseudomonadota; class Gammaproteobacteria; order Burkholderiales; family Burkholderiaceae_B; genus CALEQZ01. The sequence goes on from CALEQZ010000013.1 coordinate 92,275, forward strand.
GCAGCCGAACCAGGCGCGGCCGCGGCCGGCGCGCCGCCAGCCAAGACGCTTCCCCCGTACGCGGCATGGAAGGACGCCGACAGCCTCATCGTCCACAGCGCCAACACCATCGAGACCCGGCGCAGTGCCTTTGGCGACGGCGTGGTCACGCCGGCCCGCCAGCTCTACGTGCGCAACAACCTGCCGCCCCCCGATCCGTCCATTTTGGACGACCGCGACGCGTGGGAGGTCCGCATCGAAGGCGTGAAGAACCCGCGCGCCATCCGCCTGGGCGAACTCAAAACCATGGGCCTGGCTACCATTGCCACCGTGCTGCAGTGCTCGGGCAACGGCCGCGGCTTCTTCCCGCATAAGCCCAGCGGCACGCAATGGCAGGTCGGTGCGGCCGGCTGCGTCATCTGGAGCGGCATCCCCGTGAAGGAACTGGTCGAGCAGCTCGGCGGGCTGCAGGATGGGCTGAAGTTCATGACCGGCACCGGCGGCGAGGCGCTGCCGCAAGGGTTGGATCCGGACAGCGTCATCGTCGAGCGCTCGGTGCCATTGCAAGCGATGGAAGACGCCATGCTCGCCTGGGAAATGAACGGCGAACCCCTGACGCTTGCGCACGGCGGGCCGCTGCGGCTGATCGTGCCCGGCTACACGGGGGTGAACAACGTCAAATACATCAAGCGCCTGGCCTTCACCGCCGAAGAAAGCCGCGCCAAGATCCAGCAGACCAGCTACCGGATCGCACCGCTCGACGCCAAGCCGGGACCGGAACATCCGTCGGCCTGGACGATGGATCCGAAGTCATGGATCACCGCGCCCGGTGCCGACGGCGAAAACGTGCCCGCCGGACGCACGTTGATCAAGGGCGTGGCCTTCGGTGGGTTGCATGCACTCAAGCGCGTGGACGTCTCCATCGACGGTGGAAAGACCTGGCAACAGGCGCGATTGATCGGTCCGGACCTGGGCCGCTATGCTTGGCGCCAGTTCGTCCTGCCGGTCACGCTCCAGCCCGGCCAATACACCTTGGCCAGCCGCGCCGAAGACACCGAGGGCAACGTCCAGGTGGAAAACCGCCTGGAGAACGTGCGCGGCTACCTCAACGCCAGCTGGCGCGACCACGCGCTGGCCATCACCGTGGCATGAGGGACGCGGCGCGCATGAAAAGCATTGCTGTCCCGTTTCTCGATGCCGGCCATGCGCGCCGGCGGGCTTGGCACGCATGTCCGGCGGGCCTCGCCGCCATGCTGCTTGCCTGCGGCGCGGCCGCGGCCGACGGCCTGGGCCAGGCGGAGATGGACGCCGGCCGCAAGCTTTTTACGGCTGGTGCTGCCCCGGCCTGCGCCGTCTGCCACACCCTGCAGGATGCCGGCGCAACCGGCGCCGTCGGCCCGGACCTGGATGCGCTCAAGCCCGACGCCGCGCGCGTCGAGGCTGCCGTGCGCAACGGCCTGGGCGTCATGCCGGCATTCGACGCGCTCAGCGACGACGAGGTGCGCATCCTGTCACGCTACGTCGCAGCAGCCACCGGCGCGCCGTAGCGGGAAGCGACCCCACTGCGAACAGCCCTTCTGCCGTCCATGCGCGCGGTCCCTTGCACAAGGGATCGCGTCATCGCCGCGCCCGGGCAAACCGTGCGATCGAAAACGGCGCGAGCTCGTCGTCGACCGCTTCGCCCGCCATGGCGCGCGCCAGCAGCGTTGCCGTGTTGGCCGATCCGGTCAGCCCGAGATGACCGTGGCCGAACGCACACCATAGGCCGGGCACGTCGGGCACAGGCCCCAGTACGGGAAGCGAATCGGGCAGGCAGGGCCTGTGACCCATCCATATCTCCGGCTCGTGCACGCGCAGGCCGCGCAAACCGGCCAAGGCGTGGCCGCGCAATAGCATCGCACGCGCAACATTGGGGGGACGATGAAGGCCGCCGAATTCCACCGTGCCGGCGATGCGCAAGCCATTCTCCATGGGTGTGATGAATACCTTGCGATCGGCAAGCACGACAGTGCGGGAAATCGTCAAGCCCGGGTCAACCACCTGCAGGTGATACCCGCGCTGGCTTTCCAGGGGCACGTCATGGCCCAGCTGCGCGAGCAGCGCCCGGGACCAAGCCCCCGCGCATACGATCACCTGGTCCGCCTGCCAGCGGCTGGCGCCGTCGCTCAGCGACCAGCCTGCGCCGTGCCGACCCAGCGCGGTGATCGGCGCCTGCACGCACGCTGCGCCCATCTGCTGCAGCGCGGCCATGATGGCCTGCGTGTAGCGCCACGGGTTGGCAATCCAGCCTTCGTCCGGCAGCAACAGCCCGATGCGATACGCGTCTGCCACGGCCGGTTCCAGCTCGCGGATCGCCGCGCCGTCCAAGCGCTCGACGCGCAGGCCAAAGTCCTGTTTCAGCCGCCAGGAAGCTTCGTCCTTGGCAAGCGCCCGCTCATCGGGATAGAGATGCAACTGCCCGTTGGCATGCACCAACTCGGGACAGCCCACCTCGGCCGCCAGCTTTGCATGCGCGGCCAACGACCCAGCCAGGAGGCGATCCAGGGCTGCCGCGATGCGTCGCACGCGCCGCGGCTCGGCCTCGCGCATGAAACGCCACAGCCAGGGCGCGGCGTGCGCCCAGTAATGGACGGGCACATGCAACGCGCTCGTCGGATCCAGCAGCATGGACAACGCCGTCTTGGTTATGCCCGGCATCGCCAACGGCGCGACCGAGCGCGAAGAAATCGCGCCGGCATTGCCGTACGAGCACTGCGAACCCGGAGGATTCGGATCGTACAGGCTGACCTGTCGCCCAGAACGACGCAGGGCATAGGCCACGCATAGCCCCACGATCCCCGCGCCGATCACCGCTATCCTGTTGTCCGTCGAATGCTGCATGTGCTTGCTTGCCGACCCTGCGGCGGCTCAATCGCCCGTGTCCGTTACTTGGCCTCGATGCCGATTTTCTTCGCGGCATCGGCCCACTTGGCGATTTCACCCGCAAGGAATTCCTTGAACGCATCGGGCGTCGAGGGGCTGGGCTGAATGCCGCGGCTGCCGAACTGCTCGATGATTTCCGGCGACGCGAGAATATCTCGCAATTCGGTCGAGAGCTTGTCCACGATGGCAGGATCGGTGCCGGCGGGCGCAAGCAGGCCAAACCACGTGCCGCCGGTAAAGCCGGGCAGTCCGCTTTCCGAAATCGTCGGCAGGTCAGGCACAAGCGGCGAACGCTCCTTGGTGGCCACGCCCAGCGCCTTTACCTTGTCCGCGCGTATCAGCGGCAGCACGGCCGTGATGGTATCGAAGGTGATCTGCACCTGCCCACCTACCAAATCGGCGAGCGACGGCGCACTACCCCGATAGGGAATATGCGTCATCGAAATGGCAGCTTGCAGCGCGAACAGTTCACCGCCCAGGTGATTGGACGTGTGGTTGCCGAACGAAGAGAAATTGATCTTGCCGGGATGCGCCTTGGCGTAGTCGATGAGCTCCTGGACAGTGTTCGGCGGAAAGTTCTTGTTGGCCACGAGGATGAAGGGGACTTGGCCGACCATTGAAATCGGCGCAAAGTCCTTGTTGGGATCGTAGGGCAGGTCCTTGTTAGTCAGCCCGGCGATGGACAATTCAGGCGATGCGGCAAATAGCAGCGTATGGCCGTCGGGCGCGGCTTTGGCCACCGAAGAAGCACCAATGACGCCGCCGGCGCCCGGGCGGTTTTCCACGACGATGGACTGACCCAACCGGGCGCCCAGGCGCTCAGCGACCAGGCGAGCCGCAGTATCGGTGCTGCCGCCCGGGGGGTACGCGACCACCACCGTGACGGGCCGGGAAGGATAAGCATTGGCAGCAAATACCGGCGCAACGGCCGTCAAGCCTGCGACGGCGGCCGCCATGACCGCGAGCGATTTGACCATTTCGGTTCCCCTTGTCATTGGACGTCGATGGATACGCCCGTGCGCCGCACCGGCCGCAGCGGGCATTGCCGCGGCAAACGTTATCGCATAGCATATCGTTATGCAATAGTAATTATTGTATTGCGATAACCTATGCCGGCCCAGCCCGGCCGATGTTCCAGCAAGAAAGGGGATTCCTCATGGCCACACCTGCCCAACCGCCCATCGTCATCGACGGACTGGTTTTCTACTGCGACCGCAACCCCGAGCCGTTGCGCACAGGCGGTGTCACCGCTGCCAACATCACCGTCGCCCCCTACCTCGAGGGCATGACCTCTGCCTTCGACGCGATGGCCGACTGGCTGGCCGAGGTCAACCGGCCCGATTCCGGCTGGCGCTTGGTGCTCAAGGCCGATGACATTGCCAAGGCGCGCGACGAGGGCAAGACCGGGGTGATCATGGGTTGGCAGAACATGCTGGCGATCGAGTCCCGCCTGGAACGGATCCGCGCCTTTCACGCCATGGGGCTACGCATCGCGCAGCTCACCTACAACGAGGCCAACCTGGTCGCCGACGGCTGCGGCGAAGAGCGCGGCGCCGGACTGACCGATTTCGGCCGCAAGGTCGTGCGCGAAATGAATCAGGTCGGCGTGGCGATAGACCTCAGCCACTGCTCGGAAGCCACCGTGCAGCAGGCGGCATCGCTGTCGGAAAAGCCCGTGCTGCTAACGCATGCCAACGCCAAGGCCGTCCATGCCCGCGTACGCAACAAAACCGACGAGTCGATCCGCGCGGTTGCCAAAACCGGAGGCGTCATCGGGGTCAGCATCCACGGCTTCCTGAACTGGAGCGGCGACCCCGGACAACCTCCGTCGCTGGATGACTTCGTGCGGCACGTGCGTTACATCGCCGACCTCGTCGGCGTGGAACACATCGGCATCGGCACGGACTTCGCATGCGTGCAAGATCCGACCCGGGTCGAAGCCATCCTGGACTTGAGTCGCAACTATCCCGGCCCGGCGGGCGTATTCATCAACGCCTTCGGCAACCGGCTGTCCGACCGCTACCCCAAGGAAACCCCGACACCGCGGCAGTTTCCGGCCATCCTTCATGCCTTGGACAAGGCAGGGTTCACCCAGGAAGAAATCGCCGGCATCGCTGGCGGGAACTTCCTGCGCGCGTTCGCGCAGATCTGGCACTGACACGGAGGCTGCGAGATGACCCGCACCCTGTGTATGGCTGCCGCGCAAACCGGTAACGTCAGCCTGGAATCGGCCGATGCAATGCTACAGACCGCTGCCGGACTCATCGACCGTGCGCACGAACAAGGCGTGCAGCTGCTGGTCTTTCCTGAATTGTTCCTGACGCCTTTTTTCGCCTGCCGGCTGGAAGCCGACTTCGACCGCTATTTCATGCGGCCTGACGACACGCGCGTGACCAAGCTGCAAAACCACGCCGCGTCGCGCGGCATGGCCCTAGTGCTTCCCTTGGCTGAACGCAGCGATGACGGCTATTACAACTCGGCCGTCGTATCCGACGAGCACGGCAGCGTGATCGGCATCTACCGCAAGACGCACATACCGGCGTACTTCCCCAACGACAAACCCGGCGGGACCGGTAGCTACGAAAAATTCTACTTTTCTCCGGGACGCGACCTGCCCGTGTTCGATGTTTGCGGTACCCGCATAGGCATCCAGATATGCAACGATCGTCTCTACCCCGAAGGATCACGCGCATTGGCGCTGCGCGGGGCAGAGATCCTCGTCATGCCAATCGCCTTTTCCACTTATAGCGATCCGGCGCGGCGCACCTCGATTTGGGAAGTTCCCCTGCGGGCTCGCGCGCATGAAAACGGCGCGTATGTAGTTGCCAGCAACCGTGCCGGGATCGAAGGCCCGCGCCAGCATCTCGGCCACAGCATGATCGTGGATCCATACGGGATGATCGCCGCCCGAGTCCAGGATGAGGAAAACACGCTGGTGGTTCACGAAGCCGACCTCGAAGAGGTCAAGCGCGCGCGAGTGGGGTTCCCATGGTGGCGCGACCGTCGACCGGACCTTTACGGAAATTTGGTCAAATAGGCGGCATGCGTTCTGCCCCATCTTCTTCCCGGAAACCTCGTGCCGCCTCCTCGACCGATGCGCGCACGCCGGCGATGGCCGGGGACAGGCTGTTCGTCCTATCGGTCGGTAAGTGCTTCCAGTTGCTGGAATGCCTGAATCGCGCGCAGCGTCCGCTAACGCTGACCGAACTCGTGCAGGTTTCAGGCTTAGAAAAGAGCGCCGTGCAACGACTGGCGCATACGTTGCGCGTGCTGGGCTACCTGCGCCAGCACCCTCGCTCCCGCGCATATTCGCTCTCTTCCCGCCTGCTCGAGTTTGGCCATACGGTCTTGTCGACCGACCCCGTGCGAGAAATTGCGGCGCCCCACCTGGAGGCGCTCAACCGCTCCAGCAGTGAAACCGTCAACCTGATGGAGTTGGAAGGCAGCGAGATCGTTTATGTATCGCGCTTTGCCAGCGTTCATCCGGTCAGCGTCAACCTGCACGTCGGTTCCCGCTTGCCCGCGTTCTGCTCGGCGGCTGGCCGCGCCATCCTGGCACACTTGCCGGCCGACCAGGCCGAAGCGATCCTTGCCGGACCGCGCGAACCCATGACGCAGCACACCGTCACGGATTTGTCAGCCCTGCGCCGCATATTGGCGCAAGTGCGGCGCGACGGCTACGTCATCAACGACCAGGAAGCCTTCATCGGCGACATCTCGCTGGCCGCCCCCATCTTCAACGGCGACCAGGAAGTGGTCGGCGCCATCAACATCGCCGTGCCGCTGCCCCGGTGGACGGTCGAGCGCGCCCGCAAGGAACTGGTTCCACCTCTGCTGCGGTGCGCGCGGGCGATTTCCCGCGACCTCGCCGCGCGCTGACTCAAACCGCCGGCGGCCCCGCCCAGGGCCGCACGCGCTGGTCCTGCTGCAACCACTGCGCGATCGCGGCGGCGTAGCCACGCGTCAGGTCGACGTCGTCCCAGCCGTTGAGCAGCTTTTGCCGCCATACCGGATCGATGGCAAACGAAAAACGCTCGCCGGCCGCCAGGATCGTGCATTCGCGCAGGTCCACCGTGACCTCGCCGCCCAGGCCGTCGAGCAGCGCCATTAGCTGCTCGACATCGGCCTCGGCCACACGGGCTGGCAGTAGGCCGTTGTTGACGGCATTGGAGGCAAAGATATCGCCGAAGGATGGCGCCACCACGCAACGCATGCCGTAGTCGACGAGCGCGTAGACGGCAGCCTCGCGCGAGGAGCCGCAGCCGAAGTTGCGCCCAGCCACCAGGATGCGCGTGCCCCGGTTGGACGGGTCATCCAGGGGAAACCCCGGCACGGGACGTCCCCCTGCATCGAAGCGATGGCCATGGAAAAGGTATTTGTCATAGCCAATCGCGCGCGGCTGCTTCATGAAGCGCGCCGGAAAGATCTGGTCGGTGTCGATGTTGGCCCAGGCCAGCACGCAGGCGCGCGCGGTCAGCGATACGAACGGTTCCATCTGGGCGTGTCTTCCTGTCGGTTGAACGAGCGAACGGGCATGCCGGATGCTTGCAGCCGCGGCGCTAGCGCGCGACCAGCTCACGAACGTCGGCGAAGCGGCCAGCGACGGCGGCCGCAGCCACCATGGCTGGCGACATGAGGTGGGTGCGCGAGCCCGGCCCCTGCCGTCCCTTGAAGTTGCGGTTGGTCGTCGACGCGCAGCGCTCGCCCGGGGCCAGCATGTCGCCGTTCATGGCTGCGCACATCGAACAGCCCGATCCCCCCCACTGCAGGCCGGCCGCAATGAAAATCTTGTCCAGCCCTTCCTGCTCGGCCTGGCGGCGCACTTGGGCCGAACCGGGAGAAACCAGCCCCGGCACCTTGCTGCGACGACCAGCCAACACGGCGGCGGCTGCGCGCAAGTCTTCGATGCGGGCATTGGTGCACGAACCGATGAACACGCGGTCGATGGCAATATCCCGCAGCCGCATGCCGGGGCGCAGCCCCATATACTGCAATGCGTCGCGCACCCGCGCGGCACGGGCCGGATCGTCGATGCGGTCCGGATCCGGCACATTGGCGTCGATGGGCAGCGCATCCTCGGGCGTGGTTCCCCACGTCACGGTAGGTGCGATATCAGCGGCGTCGATTTCCACTTCGCGGTCAAAGCGCGCACCGGGGTCGCTTGCCAGCTGCAGCCATTGCGCGGCGGCGCGTTCGAAATCCGCGCCCTGGGGCGCGCAGGGCCGTCCGCGCAGATAATCGATGGTGGTTTCGTCAGGCGCGACCATGCCGCAGCGCGCGCCCGACTCGATCGACATATTGCACAAGGTCATGCGCCCTTCCATGGACAGCGCGCGCACCGCGGGGCCGGCATACTCGATGACGTGTCCCACTGCGCCGTCCACGCCGATGCGCGCGATGACGGCCAGCGCCATGTCCTTGGCCGACACGCCCGGCCCCAGCCTGCCCGTGACCGTCACGCGCATCGTGCGCGGCCGCTTCTGCCAAAGCGTCTGCGTCATCAGCACGTGCGCGACCTCCGACGCGCCCACGCCGAATGCCCAGGCGCCCAGCGCGCCGTGCGTGGAGGTGTGGCTATCCCCCTCGACCACGAGCAGGCCGGGCAGCGTCAGCCCCAGTTCTGGCCCGACCACGTGGACGATGCCTTGGCGGGGATGGCCCATGCCGTAATGCACGATGCCGAACTCGCGCGCGTTGGCTTCGAGCTGGCCCATCATGCGCAACAGTTCGTTGCCCTGGCGCAATGCATCGCGCCCGACTGTGGGCACGTAGTGGTCGGCGATCGCCACCGTCAAGTCAGGCTGCGCGACCTTTTCCCCGCGCTGCCGGACTTTGTCGAACGCGTGGAATGACCCTTCCTGCACGTAATGGCGATCCACCCACACCAGGCAGGCGCCGTCGTCGCGCCGCGCGATGACGTGGCTGTCCCAAAGCTTGTCGAACAGGGTGCGTGCCATCAGTCGGATCCGTGGTCGATGCGCGGCGCCGGTGCGACAGCCGCGTGCTTAACGCCTGCCGCCCTGGCGGCCAATCCAGTCGGAAATCCCATCTCCTTCATTTTGCATCAATGCTCAGGCCGGTGCGCCCGGGTACCAGCCGTACCACGGTGACGCCTTCGCCGTGCCGCACAAGCCTTCAGGGTCGGCCTCAAGCCGCATACTTGTCGCCAAGCGCCATCAGTTCGGGCGTGCCGATCAGTTCGTTGAGTTCTTCGAAGTTCAGCATCTGGTCCCACATGGGCCGGGTCGTGCCGTGCCGGCGCAGGCTGGCGTAGTAATGCTGCAGCCGGCTTGCGACCAAGCGAGCCGTCCCGCCAGGAAAGATCACGAGCTTGTATCCGCGGCGCTCGAGCTCGTCCACGCTCTGGATGGGCGTTTTGCCGCCCTCGACCATGTTGGCCAGCAGCGGGATGCGTGAGGCGAAGCGTGTGCACACCAGGTCCATCTGCCCGGGCGTGCTCACCGCCTCGATGAAGAGCGCATCGACCCCGCATGCCAGATAGGCCTCGGCGCGGTCCAGGGCGGCCTCGAACCCCTCCACCGCGATGGCGTCGGTACGCGCCAGGATCAGCGTATCGTCGCGACGGCGGGCATCGAGGGCGGCCTTGAGCTTGCCGCACATCTCGGCGGCCGACACCAAGGTCTTGTCGGCCAGGTGGCCGCAGCGCTTGGGAAAGGCCTGGTCCTCCAGCTGGATCATCGCCGCACCGGCGCGCTCGAAGTCGCGCACCGTGCGCTGCACGTTCAAGGCGTTGCCGAAACCCGTATCGCCATCGGCGATGACGGGGGTTTGAATGCGATCGGTGATCTGGGCCAGCACTTCGACCGCCTCCTTGGCCGTCGTCAAGCCGACGTCCGAGCGGCCCAGCCGCGTGTAGGCCACCGCGCCGCCGGACAGGTAAACGGCATCGAATCCTTCGCGCTCGGCGATGAGCGCGGTCAGGGCGTCGTACACGCCGGGGGCCAGTATCGCGCCCGGGTTGGCCAAGCGCTGCTTCAGGGAAAGTCGTGCCATGGGGTCGTCCTTGGTCGCCGCGCCTTTAGGCGAGCGCTTCTTCGGCCAGGAGCATGTCCATCGCTTGCGCCTGCCGTTTCTGATAGTCCAGGAAGGCCTGGGTGATGCCGTCGCCGCGCACGCCGCCACGCACCGATCCGGGGCGCACGTCGCCGAAATACTCCTCCCATTCGGGCGGCAAAGGCTGCGAACCGGGTATCGCCAGCCACAGGCGCAGCAGGTGGCGCTTCTTGTCGGGCTCGTCGTAGTCTTCGAACTCGGTGCGCGAGTGCAGCACCACATAGTTGTTGAGCAACTGCAGGTCGCCCTGCTCCAGCCACATGCTGTAGCAGTACTTCGGATCGGCCAGCAGCGCGTCCAGCATGTCCAGCGCCTCTTCCTGCTGCGCGGTCATGCGGGGCACTTCCGGAAAGTCGCGTTGCGCAGCCATCGTATTCTTGCGATTGGCACGCACGGCGAAGTAGACCGGGTCGCTGCCCAGGATCGGGCAGCGATAGTAAGGCGGTCGTCCCGGTCCCTGGGTGCCCTGGTAGCTGTGGTAGTAAGGCTGGCGCAGCACCTGCAGCAGGTCCGGCCGGCGTCGGCCGATTTCCTCGCACACCGCCATGGTGCTGGTGACCTTGCTCTGGCCGCCAGACTTGGCCGGGCGCAGGCATAGCAGCGCCACGACGTCGCAAGAATCGGCGTGGAAATCCAGGGCCGCATTGGTGTTGTAGCCGCGGCCGTTCTTGGTCTTATAGGACGCGCCCACGTCGCGCACGTCGGTCATGACATCGCTGGCGCGGTTTTGCGTGCGCGCCACGCCCACGTTCAGGCCGATGCCCCAGTAGGCCAGCCGGGCGTCCTCGACGCTCCAGCGGTGCACCGGGAAACCCTTGACCAGGCACAACCCCCAACGGCCCTGCGTGGCAGCAAACGCCCGGGCCAGGGCCCCGGCAGCCGCCTGATTCAAGGGAAAGTCCTCCTTGGTCATCTCCAGCCAGGGTTTGCCAAGGGCCTTGGCGTGGGCCAGCGCCTTGTCAAAGCCGTCGATTTCATCGTCGGTCAGGCGTTGGATCCAGGTTCGATCGCGCTCCATGTCCTGGGCGAGCCAGGGGCGCGGCTGAAATACTGCGGGCATGCTGCTTGTCTCCATTGCGGTCCAGCGCATCGACGACGCCGTCGCCGGCGATGTACACGCCTAGGATAGGACAGCACTAATCCAGATAAAATCGACTTTAACTTGAGCGCTAGATAAAAATTTCTGATGAAGATCGAGGCCTTCGTCACCCTGGAGACCGTGCTGCGCACCGGCACGCTGGCAGCTGCGGCAAAGGCCTTGCACCTGACACCCAGCGCGGTCAGCCTGCAGATGAAGCAGCTCGAGGCCTACATCGGCCAGCAGTTGTTCGACCGCTCCGGGTTGGAAATCGAGCCGCTGCCAACCGCCTACGAAGTTTCCGAAACCATGCAGCGAGCGCTCGACAGGCTGGAAACCTTCCGCCGGCGCAAGACGGTGGTCGTGGAAGGCAATCTCCAGCTCGGCATCATCGAATCCATGCAGCCCCTGCTGCTGCCGGGCATGACGCGGATCCTGCGCGCCCGTTACCCGGCATTGCACGTGCAATCGCGCCGCGGCAAGAGCGCCGAGCTGACCACCGCCGTCAAGGCCGGCCTGCTCGACGCGGCGGTGGTCGGCCAGCCTGAAACCGGCGGGTCGTCGCGCCTGCATTGGCATCCGCTGCAAGACATGGAGCTCGCCCTCGTGGCACCGCCTGGCGAGCGCGAGACGTCACCCGCAGCGCTCTTTAGGCGCTACGAGTGGATACGCTACGACCGCAAGACCATCGCCGGCCGCCTGGCCGCGCGCTACGTCAATCGGCACATCCGGCAACGCCACGGCACCATCGAGCTCGACAGCGTGCGCGCCATACTGTCCATGGTCAGTGCCGGCCTGGGCGTGTCCATCGTGCAGCTGTCCGAGCCGGGCGTGTGCCTGAGCTATCCGGTCAACGTCCTGCGGCTGCGCGACGCCCCGGTCATCCGCTTTTCCGTGGTCATGCGCAAGGCCGACGCCGATAGCCGGCCGCTGACTGCGCTGAAACAGGTGCTCGAACAGGCGCTGGCGTCGGCGGGCGGACCCGCGACCAAACCTGTGCGATAGTAGCGGTGCCGCCTCTATCGCTCCAGACCCGCCTTGTGGGCTTGCAGCTTGATAACGCCTACCACGCCCAAGCGCCTCAACGGCTCGGGAGGCAGCCAGCTCGGCTTATCGAACGCGGCGAGATCAGCGAGCATGCTGCTGCGCTGCCCGGCCACCCACTCGGCCAACAGTTTGCCATAGATGGTCCCTTTAACTACACCCGCGCCGTTGCATCCTACCGAGGCATACAACCCTGGCCGAATCTCGCCGACGAAAGATGCTCCGTTGCGCGTCAGCGCTGTCGAACCACTCCAGACATACTCGAATTCATGACAATCCAGATGCGGATAACGGCGCCTGAAGGAATCAGCCAACATTAACGCCATGTGGTCAAGCGGCTGCTCGGCCTCGTACGAGTATGCGCTACGCACCATGAAGCGCCCGCCCCGTATGCGTCGCAGCGTCGTGCCGAGTCGGTTGGCCGGGATGACCCCCCATTGATCGCGCTTGCCCAACATCGCCTGCTGCGCAGCATCAAGTACCGGCGTGATGCCTGCATAGGTATAGATGGTGATCAATCTACTGCCCAGAAAACCCAGATGCTTGGCAAACGCATTGTTGGCTAGGATGACGTTCTCCGCGGTAAACGTCCCTTCACGCGAATTTACCTGGTACGGCCCGCCACCTTGCACTGACAGGACAGGATTGTTTTCCATCAGCCATGCGTTAGCGGGCAAAGCGTCTGCCAGGCCGCGTATGAGCGCCGCAGGCTGCACGAACACATTATTCATCGAGTGGTAGCCGAACCGGTAGTAGTTCGTGCCTAGTTCTTCGTGCAAGCCGTCGCGATCAAATTCCGTATACGTGACACCCCAGTCGCGATATTCCTTCAGTGCTGCGCGCAGGCGACGCTCGCCGTCAGGTGTGGCAGCGGCATGAAACTTGCCCGCTACGTCCCACCCGCAATCGATGCGGTTTTGCTCGACGATTTCGGCCAGCCATTGGATCGCCGACCGGAACATCGAGATCTGTTTGCGGGCAATCTGCAGCGGACTATGATGCCCGCTCATGCGTGTATTGTGCGGAAGGTCGATCAAGAAGCCGGAATTACGCCCGGCCGACCCCTCCCCTGCGGTGGTGGCATCAAGGATGAGCACTAAATCCTCGGGTCGCAGCTCGGCCAGACGCCGAGCGACGGCCAAGCCGGTGTATCCGGCACCGATGACCATGTATTTGACGCGCCGCTGCGGGGGCGGCGCGGTGCGTGCCGCGCGTGGCGGCAGCAAAGCGTTCCAACCGGATCCGCTTTGATAAGTTGGATAAGGCTTTGCTCGCCCTGCCGGGGATGACATGATGCTAAAGAGAGTTGCGTTAGAAAACTATCGGTCCGCACGCGCTTGCAAACTGCGCATAACCTCACCCTGAACGATGTTCCAGATTTGGGACTTCAGTTCGATGTAGCGCGGCGACAGTTGCACGTCGGCGTTGCGCGGATAGGGAAGATCATTGGGCATGTCGCAAGCGACACGACCCGGTCGCGCGCTCATGACGACCATGCGAGTGGAAAGTAGCAAGGCCTCGTCGATCGAGTGCGTGATGAACACGATGGTCTTGCCGCTTCGCTCGTAAATGCGGGTGAGCTCTTCCTGCAAGACTTGCCGGGTCATCGCGTCCAGGGCAGCAAACGGCTCGTCAAGGAGTATCACGTCCGGGTCATTGGCCAGAACGCGGGCTATCGAAACACGCTGGCGCATTCCTCCGGATAGGGCCTTTGGATATGCGTCCTCGAAGCCCTTGAGTCCGACCATCTCGATGAACTTGCGCGCCGTTTCCTCCCGCTCGGCTGCTGGGACGCCTTTCATCTTCAAGCCGAATGCGACATTCTCGGCCACGGTCAGCCACGGGAACAGCGCATACTGTTGAAACACCATCCCGCAATGCGGGTCAACGTCGCGAACTTCCCGCCCATTGACCAGGATCCGGCCGGACGACGGTCGCTCGAAGCCGGTAATCAGATTCAGCAGTGTCGATTTGCCGCATCCGGATGCGCCTAACACCACCAGGAACTCGCCCTTCGGAATATGAAGATCTACGCGGTCAAGCGCCTGGAACTCGCCAAAGGACTTGGACACACTCTCAATAGAAATCATGGGCTTGTCTACCGTGACCATGCAAGTACCCTGTTTTCAACGAAGCGGAACACTACGTCGGTGACTAGCACAGTGACGCTAATCAGCGCCATACCCAGAACGACGGTATCGGTCTGGAAGAATTCTTTGCCGTTCATAATGAGAAATCCCAAACCTTCCTTGGCCGCCACCAATTCGGCGGAAATGACGCATGTCCAAGACAAGCCCAGGATGACCTTGAAACCGCTGAATATCTGCGGCAGGCTTGCAGGCAAGATGACGTGGCGCATCACTTGCGGACCGCTGGTACCCAAGTTTCGCGCAGCACGGATGAGCAGAGGGTCGATATTGCGCGTTGCTTCGATGACATAAAGCAGTGCTGGCGCAAATGTTCCCATGAAGACGATGCTGTACTTCTGTGTTTCCGTGATGCCAAACCAAAGGAGCGACAATGGGATCCAGCTCATCGACGGCAGGGGACGCAAGAAGGACAGTATCGGATCGAATGCGGCCCGGGCGCGCTGCGATGTGCCAAGGAAAATTCCCAAGGGAATTGCCAATGCGGTGGCCGCTGCAAAGCCGACCATCACGCGACGCGCTGAGGCCAGGATATGGTCGAAAAGCACCCCCTCATCCCACATCCCAGCCAGTCGCGCGAACACATCCGACGGCGGCGGCAAAAACAGCGGGTCCACCCATTGCAGACGGCACGCTGCCTCCCAAAACAGCAGCAGCGCGATGACTGACACGCTGCTAATCAGCATCAGGTCCGGACGTCGCCGGATGTCTTGCATGTTCATACTTGAATTTCAGAGTTTGGCGTAGCGGGCTCGTTCACTCGCCGTCGCCTCGTATTGACATTACAGATAGGTAGGATCAACCCACTCGCGAACGGAGGGTGCCTTGTCGATCTGGCCGAAGCCAACCATGATCTCAGCAAGCTTTTGCAATCCATCGATGTACTTGCTGCCAGGCCCAAGCAGGTTGACCTGTTCTTGTGCACCATACCAGTCGGCGCCCTTGATCATTTCCAATTGGTCCGTTTCGCTGAGCTTGGTGAGCTCAGTCAGTGCCCCGACTGCAGTTTCCGGACGAAATTTCAGCTGCTCGTTGGCACGGAAGTACGCTTTCAGGAACCGCTTGACCGCTTCCGGGTGCTCTTTGAGGAAAGCGGTACGCGCCACCAAGACATCCGGTCCCGGCGTGACTCCATACTCCTTGTAAAGCTCGAAGCTGGTATCGTCAGCCAGCACGTGAACACCTGGCATCGCCTTGATGGCGTTGAATTGCGGGGTCCAGGCAGCTGCAGCGTCGATCTGCCCGGACTGGAACGCAGCCGGCAGTTCCGGGGCCGGGACGTTCAACACGGTAATATCCTTGCCCGGCGTCATGCCTGCCTGCTCAATTAGGTTCAACACCAGCAGATGCGCGCTCGATGCGAACGTCACACCTATCTTCTTGCCCTTGAGCTGTTCCAGCTTTTCTATTCCGTCACGCACGAGCAAGCCTTCGACGCGGCCGAAGTTTTCGGGCACGCCGATGATGGCAAAGTGGCGCGAACCGCGCGCCATGACCGATAGCGCAGCCGGCGCCGCCGTCACCGCCACGTCGATGTTGCCAGACAGCAGCGCACTGACCCGGGCCGAGGTGGTACCGAACGACTCCCAACTAACGTCGAGGTTTTCTTCCTTGAAGTAGTCCTTCTTCAGGGCCAGCCATGCCGGATAGTGCCCCAACCAAGCCGAACCG
Source organism: uncultured Alcaligenaceae bacterium (assembly GCA_937908115.1). Classification (GTDB taxonomy): domain Bacteria; phylum Pseudomonadota; class Gammaproteobacteria; order Burkholderiales; family Burkholderiaceae_B; genus CALEQZ01. The sequence continues at coordinate 108,190 of CALEQZ010000013.1, forward strand.
CCGTAGCGTATTGCTTGCATCTGCGCAGCCTGCACAGCACCGGTCATGGGCAATGCCAGCGAAGCGGCGCCAAGGGCCATCCCCTGGATGAATTGCCTTCTGGTCGTACGCAAGCTCATCTCCTTTCTCCTTTTCCAATGGTTGTTAGTCAACGCAGACGCATTTGCCTCTGCAGCCACGGCAGTAGCGCTGCGATCTGGGGAAAAATCTCTGTATCCAAAGCCGTTCGGCAGAACTGCCAAAATGTGTCGGCCGTCTCTTCGTACTCGCCGTATCGCGATACTTGGTACAGCGTGCGCGCTAATCCGGGACCTGGTAGCCGCAGCACCGCCACCTGATCGAGCCACGCCCTACCCTGCAGCAGGCACAATGGCGTGATCAGCGACCATCCCAGGTTGGCCGCCACCATCGCCATGACCACGTCGCTGGTATCGATTTCCAGAAAGGGGGGAGCGGCAACGCCGCATCGCCGCAGGTGGCGCTCAATCATGGCGCCGAAATGGGAACGGCCGCTGAATCGAATCAACGGGGCTGACTGTGCCAGCTGGCGCAAGTCCATGGCTGCAAACTGGTCAGCGCGCGCCAGCGGCACGGCAAGCACGAAAGGTTCGGTCAGCACGGGACGCCGTACCAGGCCGTCGACATCTTCGAGTGCATCTGTCGTGACAATGATGTCCACTTGCCGGTTCAGCAGCGCCTGTGCATGTCCGTAGGCCAAGCCGGACCACACCAGCACCTGGCTGGCCGTTTGCGTCAACCGCTTGACCACCGCCGGGCCCGTGGTCGCGGCAAACGAGTCGATCATGCCGATGCGTATCGCCGGTCGATTCATCAGGTCGGCTTCCCTCACCTGAGCAATCAACCGGTCGACGTCGTCGACGATCTGGCGTGACTGGCGCTGCAATGCCACGCCAGCTGGCGTCAGCTTGTAAGGTCGGCGCGACCGGTCAAGCACCCGCATGCCGAGGATCTGCTCGATCTGGGAAACCGTTTGGGACACTGCAGACTGGGTGATGTTCAGCGCCTTGGCAGCTGCCGACAGGCTGTCGGCAGCTGCCACCGCCGCAAAAATGCGCAGCATGCGGATATCTAGGCTGGAGTCGTTCTTGAGTGCGCCCATAATGTCTCCTGGGTGGAATGCTAAAAAAGACAGCGCGAAATGGCGAGAATTCCGTCTTTTATTAAGTGATTCTTATAGTTTTATTAAGGCGATCTCAAATTTGAGCCGCAAGTGGATCGACTGCGAGGGCCGGGTACGCAATCAACGGAGGAAAGGTGATGCACCGACAAGACAAGGGATGGTCGCGCGGATCAAGCGACGAGAGTCATGCCGCCTCGCCGCGCGGTCGCCGACAACGCGACATGCAATCCCCTAGCAGGGACTCGACGAGAGATGGCCACCCTTACCCGCCGAAAAGAGACGCCATGAAAGAGGGCCAGACGACCCCGGACGAACAGCCCTGGCCTAGCCTCGCGACAACCGCACCAACACCCGCAACCAGTGCGGCCGCCAGGCCAAGGTAAAGGCAACGGCCAGCGCCGCGGCGGCCAGGCTCATCACCCACACCAGCGAGGCCATGGAAGGATGGTCGACTGCCATGCATAGCAGCAGCGAAACGGCCAGCGCGCCGGCGCCTACCGCGCGCAGCAGCCTGGCCGCCCGGGGATGGCAGGCGCTGCGGCCGCAAACCTGTTCCCAATGCGCCGGCATGGCCAAGGCCAGCCAGGCCAGTCCGGCGATGTTGGCCGCCTGCGCGGCCAACAGCATCAGCGCATCACGCACGAGCCGCCTCCGAACGCGACGGCGCATTCGCCGCTGCCGATGCCGACGGCACGCCGCTGCGGCGTCGCAGCGCGCGTGCGGCCAGGAACGCCATGGCGGCCGCGCCCAGCAGGAACAGGTCCACCCCCGCCACGGGCCAATAGCCCGCGGCCAGCGTGCGGCCCAAGTGGTCGCCCGTGGTCACCCAGTTCAACAGGACGGCAGCCACGGCCAGCACGGCCACGGCCAGGCACTGTTCGGCCCACGCCGGGGCGATGCGCGCCTGCGCGACCGGCGCGGTGCGCCATAACCCATGGGCGAGCGCAAGCGCCCAGGCTGCCCAGAACGCGTACTGCTCCCAGTCACCGCGACCCGGTAGGTCCGCCGGCAGCAGCCGGTTGGCCACCAGCATGGCCAGCGCGGCCACCAGCATGCCGGTCACGGCGGATACGGCAAAGCCGTCGACCCAGCGCGCGCCGCGCAAGCCCTGGGCGGCGTGCTGGCGCTTGCGCTTTTCGACGAAGAACAGAAAACCGGTGGCAATGCAGACGCAGCCGAGCAGCCCGCCCATCAGGTATAGCCATCGCAGCGTCCAGTGACGGAAGTGCTGCAAGTGCAATCCGGTCAGGAATGTATTGATGTGCTGGGCAACCGTCGGCGGCGGGTCTTCGCGCATGACCTCGCCAGTGGCTGCATTGAAATGAATGCCTTCGCCGGTCAGCGCGATGCGGTCGGTGCCGGCGCGATAAATGCTGACATACGCGTTGGCGTCGCCCACGTGGCGCACGGTCAGGAAACCCACCTCGCCGGCCATGCCACGCGCCTGCCAGCGGCGTTGCGCCTCGGCCATCATGGCATCGACCGAGGCCAGGCGGCCCGGCACGCCGGCACGCTCATGGGGCAGCCCCGTCTCCTGCGACTCCAGCACTTCGTGCAGGTCGTGCAAGGGCTTGAGTTGCGTATGACCGATGGGGAAGTAGGTGCCGCCAAAGATGAGCAGTCCGGAAAACGCAAAGACGAAGTGAAACGGCAGCGCCACCACACCGGTCAGGTTATGCAGGTCCAGGACGCTGCGTTGCGTATTCTTGCCGGGGCGGAAGGTGAACAGCTCGCGAAATAGCTTGCGATGAACGATCACGCCGCTGACCAGCGCCACCAGCATGACCAGCGCCGCAAACCCGACGATCCACGTGCCCAGCTCCCTCCAGTTGATGTTCAGGCTGTAGTGCAGCGGATAAAAGAATTGGCTGCCGATCTTGAGCTGATCGTCCGGCAGCGTCTTGCCGGTGCGCGGGTCTATGGTGCGCGTGCCCCAAATGATGTCGTCCGGATCTTTGGCGTTGGGCAACTCAAAGCCTGCGAACACGCCCAACACCGGATCCCGGTGGGTGGTGTACGCGCCCCAGGTCTTGGCCACGGGAAAGTGCGTCGCCATCGGCCCATCGACGCGGCTGCGGGCCAACTCGATCTGGCCCGGATCAGGTTGCATGGATTCGAAGACTGGGCGCAACACCTTGTCGAAAGACGGCATGGGCTGGGGTTCGAAGCGCGTCTCGGGGATGGCCCAGCGGTCGATTTCGCGATCGAACACCGACAACGCGCCGAAAAAAAACACCACCATCAGCACGAAGCCGAGCACTAGCCCGAACCAGGTATGCAGCCATGCCATGGTCAGGCGCAGGTTCTGGAACATGAACGCGTCTCCGGGCAGGGGGTCAGGTCAGCGCGCGCTGCACCAGGGTTGCGGCGCCCGCCATCAATGCGCCGCCGCCGGCCAGCACCGTCCAAACGATGGCGACGCTGCGCGCGGCAAACGCCCAAAGGAACGCGGCCACAAACAGCAGCAACCCCACGATGGTGGCCAGCGTTTCGGCGTCGTGGAATTCCATTCGCGCCGCAAACAGCAACGCCACGGACAGCGCGATAAAACCCCAGGTGAAGGCGTAGCCGCCCAGCACTGCCGCGCCGATGCGCACAGCGATGTTCAGGCGGGACACGGGCGGAGCGGCCATGGTTTTCGATGTTGAGAATTGTTTTCATTCTAACATCGGTGTCCCCCACTGCAAACACCGGCAGCCCCATGGACCAGGATTTGCCCGTGTATCCTTGCAGTCCCGCCAACCGGCTGCGCAGGCGGGGCCGTTTTACGTTTCAGTAAGCACCATTCGGTCCCGGCTGCCCAGCAGCCGCCTGACAACCTCCGTGTCATCACAGATGTCTTTTCCCGCCCGACGCCGTTTCCTTGCCGTTTCCGCCTCGACCTACGCTGCCGTCCTGCTTGGCGCGCTGCCGCCCGCCGGCCGGGCATGGGCCGCCTCGCCCGCCGCGCCGGCAGCCTCGCCGTTCAAGCCCATCCTGGGCCAGCACGGCAAGGACGTCATGTGGCTGCCCACCCCGCAGGCGCTGATCGACCGCCTGCTCAAGATGGCCGGCGTTGGCCCCGATGACCTGGTCGTGGACCTGGGCTCGGGCGACGGCAAGATCGTCATCACGGCTGCCCGGGATTTCGGTGCGCGCGCCCGCGGCATCGAATACGACAGCCGCATGGTGGAACTGTCACGCTACAACGCCGGGCTGGCCAAGGTGACGGATCGGACCGAATTCGTGCAGGGCGACATTTTCGCCAGCGATTTTTCCGACGCCACCGTCGTGGCGATGTACTTGCTGCCGCACCTGAACCTGCGCCTGCGCGCCAAGCTGATGGCCATGCGTCCGGGCACGCGCATCATCACGCACCAATTCCACCTCGGCACCTGGGAACCGGACGAAACGACGCTGGTGACCAACCGCCCGGGCTACCTGTGGATCGTGCCGGCCCGGGTTGCCGGCCAATGGCGCTTGGATTTGCCCTGGGGCGGGCCGGTGCAGATGGAGCTGGCGCAGACGTTCCAGAAGCTTGCCGGCACAGTCACCCTGCCCGGCGTTCAGACAACGTTGCGCACGCCGCGGCTGGCGGGAGACCGCATCGCCTTCGCCTACACCGGCGTGGACGGACGGTTGCTGGAATTCGATGGCCGCGTCGACGGCGATACCCTGCAAGGCACCGTCGCTTCCGGCGACAAGCGCGGGGCGTTTTCCGCCACGCGGGTGACTACGGCCCAGGTCGTCGGCGCCGCCCCCGCCGACGAACAGGAAATTGCCGCGGCAGTGGCCGAACTGGGCGCAGAATGAGCGCCCGGGCCGCGCGTCGCGGTGCGGCCGTTTCCACCAGCCGGCGCCGCGGACGGCGACGCCAGCCGCCCCTGCCCGCCCGGTCAGCGCCCGGCGCTGCCCAAGCGCACCGCCATGTAAATGGCGTATAAGGCGGCCAGGCCGACCAAGATATATACGATGCGCGCGATCGCCGTCATCGCGCCAAAGATGGCCGCGACTAGGTCAAAGCCGAACAGCCCGACCAGGCCCCAATTCAGGCCGCCGATGATGAGCAAGACCAGCGCGATCCAGTCCAGCACGCCCAGCCCGCCGTAAGCGTGCATCTGCAAGTCGTTGACTCTGCCTGTGGTTGTCATGTCGCTCTCCCTGGCTGGCGTGGCTGCGGCAACGGTTGCCGGCCACGAGGCCGGCCAGTCGCCGGCCCGCGGGCATGCGAGCATAAAGCGTGCCCGAACGGCCGGGCAGGCGCCCTTCGGGCTTGCAGTGCAGGCATGGGCAGGCGCCGGCCTGGCGGGCCGGCGCGCTTGCGCACGCCCCACCCCGACGACGATTGGACAAACCTGCCCGTATCAGGCGACGGCAGCGCGCTTGGCGGTCGCTTCGACCGCGGCCTCTGCCTCGGCCGCGTCGGCAAACACCGATCGGTCGCCGTGCTCGTCCTTGATGCGGGTGGGCAGGCCCATGCGCTCGAGCAGCCCCAGCAGTGGCCAGGGGGGCAGTTCTTCGACGTTGGCCATGCGACGCACGTCCCAGGCGCCGTTGGCCACGAGCAGCGCGGCCGCCGCTGCCGGCACCCCGGCCGTGTAGGAAATCGCCTGGCTGCCCACTTCGCGGTAGCAGGCCGCGTGGTCGCACACGTTGTAGATGAAAACCTCACGGCGCTTGCCGTCCTTGATCCCCTGGACCTTGTCGCCGATGCAGGTAAAGCCCTTGTAGCTGGGCGCAAGCGACGACGGGTCGGGCAGGACGGCCTTGACCACTTTCAGCGGCACGACCTCCTGGCCGTCGGCCAGGCGCACGGGCTTTTCCGAAAGCAGGCCCAGCCGGTTGAGCACGGTAAAGACGTTGATGTAGTGATCAGAAAACCCCATCCAGAAGCGCAGGTTGGGGATGCCCATCAGGGTCGACAGCGAGTGCAGCTCGTCGTGGCCGGTCAGGTAGGTCGTTTGGTTGCCCACCACCGGCAAGTCCCACGACTTCTTGATCTCGAACATCTTGTTGGCGGTCCACTGGCTGTTTTGCCAGGACCACACCGTGCCGGTGAACTCCCGGAAATTGATCTCCGGGTCGAAGTTGGTGGCGAAGTAGCGGTCGTGCGCGCCGGCGTTGGTATCGATGATGTCGATGGCATCGATCGTATCGAAGTACTCGTCCTTGGCCAGCCGCGCGTAGGCATTGACCACCCCCGGGTCGAAGCCGATGCCCAGCACGGCGGTCACGCCAGCCTTGGCGCAGTCCTCGCGGCGGCGCCATTCATGGTTGGCGTACCACGGAGGCTGTTCGCAGACGCGGTCGGGCTCCTCGTGGATGGACGTATCGATGTAGGCCGCGCCCGTGGCGATGCATGCCGACAGGACCGACATGTTGATGAAGGACTGCCCGACGTTGATCACGATCTGGCTGTTGGTCGACCGGATCAGGTTGGCGGTCGCCTGCACGTCGAAGGCGTTCAGTTCATGCGCCTTCAACGTGCCCGGCCGCTGCAGATTGCCCATGGCATGAATCGAATCCACGATGGCCTGGCACTTGGCCAGGGTGCGCGAAGCGATGTGGATGTCGCCGAGCGCCGCGTTGTTCTGCGCGCATTTGTGCGCCACGACGCGGGCCACACCGCCGGCTCCTATGATTAGTACGTTTCTTTTCATCCTTGGGCCTCCATTGACGACCGAATGATCGCAAAGCTGCTCGCCGGGCTCAGGCGCCCAGGCTGTCCACGTAATCCTGATATCCGAACTCGCGTACCACCTTGACCGTGCCGTCCAGCTCCTTGACGGCGATCGACGGCATGCGCACGCCGTTGAACCAATTCTTCTTGACCATGGTGTAGCCGGCTGCATCGCGCAGCGACAGCCGCATGCCCGGCTGCAGGGGCTCGGGGAAATCGAACTCGCCGAAAATGTCCCCGGCCAAGCAGGTGTTGCCGCAGACCAGGTAGCGGTGCGGCCCGGCATCGGGCTCGACCCGCGCGCTCAGCCGGTAGATCAGCAGGTCCAGCATGTGCGCCTCGGTGGCCGCATCGACCACGGCGATGTGCTTGCCGTTGAACATGGTGTCCAGCACCGTCACCTCCAGCGAGGCGCAGTCCTGCACGATGGCTTCGCCCGGCTCCAGGTACACCTGCACGCCGTAGCGCTGCGAGAATTCGCGCAACCGCCGGCCCAGGTCCTGCAGCGGATAGCCCGGCGCGGTGAAGTGGATGCCGCCGCCCAGGCTGATCCAGCGGATCCGTTCGAACAGATGCCCGAAACGCGCCTCGGCATGGGCCAGCAGTTCATCGAAGCGCTTGAAATCGCGGTTTTCGCAGTTGTTGTGGATCATGAATCCATCGACGCGCTCGATCACCGCGGCGATGCGATCGACGTCGGATTCGCCCAGGCGGCTGTAGGGCCGCGCCGGGTCGGCCAGGTCGTAGGCTGCGGCGCTGACCGACGGGTTCACGCGCAGGCCGCAGGGAATCCCCTTGGCCCGGGCCTGGTCCCCGTAGCGCTGCAATTGCGAGAGGGAATTGAAGATGATCTTGTCGGCGTAACCCAGGGCCTGCGGAATGTCATCGTCGGACCAGGCCACGCTATAGGCATGCGTCTCGCCACCGAACTTCTCGCGCCCCAGCCGCAACTCATTCAAGGACGAAGACGTCGTGCCGTCCAAATGCGGGCGCATCACGTCGAATGCCGGCCACGTGGCGAAGCACTTGAGCGCCAGCAGGATCTTCGCGCCCGACCATTCGCGCAGCTGCGCGGCGACGCGCATGTTCTGCTGCAAGGCGGCTTTGTCGACGAGGTAGTAAGGCGTACGGATCATCGATAGTCATCAAGAACGTCGCCGGTTCGTGCCCGTTCGGGCGAGCGAGACACGAACCGGCGGGCGCGCCAAGCGCCCAAGGGTGTTACGCAGGAAACGGCTATCGTCCGCGCGATCGCGCCGCGCCGCCATGGCGCGGCGCCGGCAGCAGGCTCAGGCTGCCGGACACGGCGGACTAGATCGGTGTTCGTTCACGGCAGTACCGGCCCGGCCGGAAACTGCCAAAAAGGGGTGACGGATCGGCTTTGAGACGCCGAGGCGAACAAGTCGTACGGCTAAAGCGCAACAGCGCCGCGCGCGCGTGCACCAAGCAGCGTCGCTGTGCGCGACCGAATTGTTCTTCCGTTTGGGAGGTGTTCAGGGCTACCGGGACGTTTCCCAATTGGAAGAGGGCGTCGGCAGACATGGCGTCCTCTCCAACCAGTAAAAAAAGGCCTCACGGCGCGAAAAACGGGTAGCCTAACGCAAAGCGCCTTTTCTTGCAACGCATCGGCGGCCAAAATGCCCGCTTCCGATCGGAAAACCGCGCATCTTTGGCCAAACCGGCGCATTGCACCGGCCGCCACGCGCCGCGATGTCCGACCCCGCCTGTTGCGGCATGGATCCAACTCTGCAAGGTGACCGCTTGCCGGCGGCCCGCGATAATCCACACCTACCGCCGCTCATTCGCAGGGATATCCATGGAAACGACTGCACGCGATGCACTCGTCGCGCCCTGGTCGCTGGCCGGCCTGCCGCCTCAGGCGCTGGCCGAAGTGACGCTGACAGGCTGCGACCCAGTGTTCCCCTCGTCATTTGCCGTGGCACGCGCCGCGCAGGTCAGCATCGCCGCGGCGGCGCTGGCCGCCTGCGAACTGGGCCATGCGCGCGGTGTGGCCCGCCAGGGCGTGGCGGTCGACGCCGCCCACGCCGCCGCCGAAAGTACCGGTTAGTTCTCGCTGGACGGCAAGGTGCCCGAACTGTGGGATCCGTTTGCCGGCCTGTACCCATGCGCCGACGGCCACGTGCGCATCCACACCAACTTCCGCCATCATCGCGACGGTGCGCTGCGCCTGTTGGGACTGGATCCGCAAACGGCCGTGCGCGCCGACGTCGAACGGGCCATGCTGCGGTGGAAGGCGCTGGATGTCGAGCAGGCGGCCGCCGACCGCGGGCTGGTCGCCACGGCGCTTCGCAACTTTGCCGAGTGGGACGCCACCCCCCAGGGCCAGGCCGTCGCGGCGCAGCCGGTCATGGCCCTGACACGCATCGGCGACGCGCCCCCGCTCGCCCTGCCCACGCTGGCGGATTCGGCGCCGCCGCTGGCCGGCGTACGCGTGCTAGACCTGACGCGCATCCTGGCCGGCCCCGTAGGCGGGCGGACACTGGCCGCATTCGGCGCCGACGTCATGCTGGTCAATTCCCCCAACCTGCCCAACATCGACGCCATCGCCGACACCAGCCGCGGCAAGCGATCGGCCCACGTGGACTTGCTGACCGAAGAAGGACGCCAAGCGTTGTGGCGCCTGGTCGACGGCGCGCATGTCTTCTTGCAGGGCTACCGGCCGGGCAGCCTGGCCGCGCGGGGATTTGCGCCTGAGGCGCTGGCCGCGCGGCGGCCAGGCATCGTCGCGATTTCGCTCAGCGCCTATGGGCCGCAAGGCCCCTGGGCAGACCGGCGCGGCTTCGACTCGTTGGTCCAGACGGCCATGGGATTCAATCACGCCGAAGGCGAGGCAGCCGGCGACGGCAAGCCTCGCGCGCTACCCATGCAGATACTGGACCAAGCCAGCGGATTCCTGATCGCCTTTGGCGCGGCCGCCGCCCTGTGGCGGCAACGGCAGGAAGGCGGCAGCTGGCACGTGCAGGTCTCGCTTGCGCAGACTGGCCACTGGCTGCGTGGGCTGGGGCGCGTGCCCGGCGGCTTGCAGGCGGTCAAGCCGGACTTGGCGCCCTGGCTGGCGACGCAGGCCTCGGGCTTCGACCAGCTTTGCGCGGTGCGCCCGGCGGCACAGCTGGCGCGCACACCCGCCGGCTACGCGCGGCCGTCGGTGCCGCCCGGCACCGACCCGCCGCAGTGGTAGCGCGCCTGCCGCGCTGGCGTCAGGACCGCTGCGCGGCCGAGGAAGCGGCAGGCGCGGACGTCGTGGAATAGCTCAGCTGGACGATGACCGCGCCCAACAAGACCAACGCGATGCCGGCAATGCGCAACAGGTTGGCAGGCTTGGGCGTCAGGCCCAGCAAGCCGAAGTGGTCGATCGCCAGCGAGGCCAGCATCTGGCCGCAGATGACGCTGACCATGAAGCCGGCGGCGCCCAGCTTGGGCGTCAAAACCAAGGCGGCAGTCACATAGAATGCGCCCGCCACCCCGCCCAGCCACCACCAGGACGGGCCTTGCAACGCCGCGCCCAACGCCGGCGCAGGCGCACGAAACACCGCCAGCAGCGGCAGCACCACCAGCACGCTGATCAGCAGCGAAGCCAGCGTGGCCCAAAGGGGATGCCCGAGCGCGCGGCCAAGCGCCGCATTGGTTGCCGCCTGGAACGGCGTGCCGGCACCGGAAGCTGCGGCGACCGCGGCGGGAAGCAAGGCAGATAGAAACGACCAATACATGAGAATGACGCCCCGATTCAGCAGAAACGGGCGTATGTTGCGCGATTCGGGCCACGCGGGCAAATCAATAGGCCGTGCGCATGCAGCGCTGCCAGGGCCGGGGCCGCGGCCAGGCTGGCAAAGCGCCAGGAGGAAGGGAAAGTGGAGCGGGCGATGGGAATCGAACCCACGCTTGAGGCTTGGGAAGCCGCCGTTCTACCATTGAACTACGCCCGCATCGGCAGATGGCTGGTGCAATTATAGCTTCCCTGCAGGCAAGGAGGACGGCCCGGCGCCGGCCGCCCCCAAGCCTGGGCAATGCGCCTGGCTTCAGCCTCCCTCGGCGGGCAGCGAAAGGAAGCTTCGCAGCTCCGGCGTGCGAGGCGCCCCGAAGATCTCGTCCGGGGGCCCCATCTCGTGGACGCGGCCGTTGTGCATGAAGATCACCCGGTCGCTGACCTTGCGCGCGAACGCCATTTCGTGGGTGACGATGATCAGCGTGGCGCCGTCGCGAGCCAGCTGCTCGATGACTTGCAGCACCTCGCCGACCAGCTCCGGGTCCAGCGCCGAGGTCATTTCGTCGCAAAGCAGCACTTCTGGATCCATCGCAAGCGCCCGGGCGATTGCCACCCGTTGCTGCTGACCGCCAGACAGCTGATGCGGGGCGGCGTCGAACTTGTCGCCAAGGCCCACGCGGTCGAGCAGCCGTTGCGCTAGTCCCCGGCATTCTTCGCGTGAGCGGCGATGGACCAGCCGCGGGGCAAGCATGACGTTTTCCCCGGCCGACATCGACGGAAACAGGTTGAACTGCTGGAAGATCATGCCGACTTTCTTACGCAGCTCGCGCAGGGAATCCGGGTCAGCCGTCTGCACGCTTTGGCCGCCGACCGTGATCTGCCCCTGATTAAAGGACTCCAGGCCGTTGATGCAGCGCAGGAGCGTACTCTTTCCCGAACCGCTCTTGCCGATGATGCAAATGACTTCGCTGCGCGCGACCTGCAGGTTCACGCCTTTCAGGACCTCGACGGAGCCAAACCGCTTGTGCAGGCCGCGTATGTCGACCAGGGGCACGGACTCTTCAGATGTGTGCATGCTACGTCCTCAATGCTGCAGGCGCATCCGTTTCTCCAGCCACGAGCCGAGCATCGAGCAGGGAAAACATAGCGCGAAGTAGAACAAGGCCACCAGGCCGTAAACGACAAAGGGCTGGAAGGTCACATTGGCGATCATCTGCCCCGTGCGCGTCAGCTCGACGAAGCCGACCACCGAGGCCAGGGACGTGTTCTTGATGATCTGGACAACCAGCCCGACGGTGGGCGGTACCGACAGGCGCAGGGCCTGCGGAAAAATGACGTACCGCAGCTGCTGCGTGAACGTCAGCGCCAGGCAGGCCGAAGCTTCCCATTGCCCCTTCGGAATCGACTCCACGCAGCCGCGCCAGGTTTCGGTCAGGTAGGCGCTTGCGTAGAACGTGAAGCACAGCACCGCCGCGGCCATGGGCGAGGTCTCCACGCCGGCCAGCGCCAGCCCGAAATACACCAGGAACAGCTGCATCAGTAGCGGCGTGCCCTGGAAAACCTGCACATAGGCGGCAACCGGCCGCTCGAAGATGCGCGGACGGGCCAGCCGCAGCACGAGCAACAGCAGGCCGACCAGTCCGCCGCCCAGGAAGGCGATGAAAGACAGCGCCAGCGTCCATGGCAGCGACAGCAGCAGGTTGCGCACGACATCCCATGTGGTGAACGAGATCATCGGGCACCTCCGATCGGCGCGCAGCCAAACACGAACCGCGGCCCCAGCCACTGCAGCAGGCGGCGGAATGCAATCGTCAACGACAGGTACAACAACGTCACGACGATGTAGGACTCGAACTGCCGGAAGGTCTGCGCCGCGATCCGGTTGGTCACGTAGGACAGCTCGGCGGTCGAAACCAGGCTGCACACCGCGGTGGCAAGCATGATGATGACCAGCTGGCTGGTCAGCGCTGGCCATACCCGGGACAGTGCCGGCGGCAGCACCACGCGCGTGAAAGTGTGCCAGCGGCCCAGCCCCAGGCACTGGGCGGCCTCCAGCTGGCCACGTGGCGTGGCCTCGATGCCCGCCCGCACGATCTCGCAGGCATAGGCGCCCAGGTTGATCGTCAGTGCCACGATAGCCGCCGGCAGGCTCGCCATGCGCAACCCGATGGCAGGCAGGCCAAAATAAATGAAGAAAATCTGGACGATGAACGGCGTGTTGCGGAAGAACTCCACATAGGATGCGACGGCCAGGCGTACGACGCGCGAGCCGTAGACCCGGCACCAGGCGCACGCGATGCCGAGCAGCGTGCCCAGCGTGCACGACAGCAGGGTCAGCACGGCGGTCATCGCCAGCCCGCCCAGGAAATCCGGCCATGCGGCCAGCACACTCGAAAAATCAAGCATCGGATGCCCCCCACGCAGATCGCTCGCCTGCTGCATCGGCCGGCGACGGTGCGGCCAGGATTTCGAATAGCGAACGCACCCGGGCCGGGCCGTCCACGGCCTGCAGCCAGGACAGCAGGCGCAACGCGCGCTGCTCGCCGGCCACCGGCGTTGCACAGTCCATAAACTTGCGCGCCAGCTGCGCGGCCGACAATGGGTGAGCGGCGCTGCCCAGGGCCTTGTCGCGGCGGCCTTCCAGCGTAGTGCCGTCACGCATTCGCACTTGCACGACCGCCCCCTCGGGCGCCTGCTCCTGTCGCGCGGGATCATCCCAGGAAGGCCCGGTTTGCATGCGAACCCGGCGCATCAGGTCGCGCAGGTCTGCACGGGTGACCTGTTCGGGGGCCAGCGCAGGCAGCCCCCAGTCCGGGTCGAGCAGGGTCATGCCGATGGCGAACTGCATGCTGAAGCGCGCCTCGGACGGCGTCCGCGGCATCTCGTGGCGCAGGTTGGCAACCACGATGGGCGGTACATCGCACACCACCGATTCGACGTCCTGCGCGCGCACCCCGTGCTGAGCGATGAGCTCGCGCAGCACGTCGACTGCGGCATGCGACGACAGGCAAACCGGGATGCGCTTAATGTCCAGTCCAGGAGCCAGCATGTACCACCTGTCCCCCAGCGAGGACATGGCCTGGACATCCAGCACGCCCTGGTTGTAGAGGGCGGCGAAACCGTAAGCATGGCTAAGCGGATCGGCCGGACCGCTGGCACCGGCTCGCGCCAGCATGGCCGCCTGCACGCCCGATTGCGCGGCCTTGCCGGCCATGAGCGGCTTTGCGTCCGACCCGAAGCAGGATTTGGTGCCGCTTGCCATGCCCACGGCCAGCGCCAGCGCGTGTGCCATGCGTGGTGCGTCCAGCCCCAGCAGCTTGCCGCAGGCCACGGCCGCCCCGATGGGCCCGAGCACGCCGGTCGTCCACCAGCCCTTGTCGTAGAGGAGTCCGCGGGTGGCCGCGCCCACCGCGTACTCGCACTCGGCGCCGGCGACCAGCGCGGTCAGCATGTCCGTGCCGCGCGCGTCCGCTGCTTCAGCGCAAGCCAGCAGCGCAGGCACGATGACTGCCGAGCCATGGACAAAGCCTGCGTAGCAGTTATCGTCGAAATCCAGGGCGTGCGCTGCCACAGCATTGGCAAAGGCCGCCTGCTGCATCGAACCGCGCATCCCTGGCGCCACTTCGTGCGCTAGACCGCCCCCCAGGGCGCCTGCCACCGCCGGCAGCACGGTACTCGGCCCGGCTGCCTGCGCTTCGCACAAGGCCAGCGCCGTCCTGGCCGGATGTGTGGCGCTTCCGGCAAGCGCCACCCCGAACGTGTCGATGACGCAAGCCGCGGCCACCTGGCGCACGGCATCCGGCACACGTTCCCATGACAATCCGCCCGCCCATTGCGCCATGCGCAGGCAGACCGACGACGTTCACGCAATCCCCTTGCCGGCAGGCGAGCAGGTCGCCCACCGCATGTGTTTTTCATGGGCGGACGTGCGCCACGCGCGCGTCCGCCACGGCACCGCCTTCTTATTCGGGCAGGTCGCCAGCAGGCGCGCCCATCCAACGCTTGGACATTTCGTCCAAGGTGCCGTCGCCCTTGGCTTCGCGGATGATTTCGTTGATCCGGGCCAACAGCTTGGGTTGGTCCTTGCGCACGCCGATGTAGCACGGCGAGTTGGCCAGCACTACCTTCAGTTCCATATCCAAATTGGGATTGCGCTGCTTGAGCGCAGCCGCCACCGGCGTACCGCTGGCGAACATTTCGGCCTGGCCCGACAGGAAGGCGGCGATCGTGCTGTTGTTGTCCTCGTAGCGCTGTATGATCGCCTTGGGCGCGAGTTCCTGCAGCTCCTGGTCCTGCATGGAGCCGCGCGTCACCGAAATCACCTTGCCAGCTAGGTCGTCATAGGTCTTGGCCGGATTCTTTTTGGAACCGAAGATCGCGTCGAAGAACGGCGCGTAGGCAATGCTGAAATCAATCACCTTCTCGCGCTCGGCTGTCTTGCCCAGGGACGAGATCGTCAGGTCGGTCTTGCCAGTTTGCAGGTAGGGCACGCGGTTGGGCGCCGTCACGGGCACGAGCTCGAGCTTGACGCCCAGCTTCCTGGCCACGAGCCCGGCCATGTCCACGTCCAGGCCTTGCGGCTTCATGTCGGCCCCGACAAAGCCGAAGGGAGGATAGTCGGTGGGAACTGCCACCTTGATGACGCCGCGCTTTTCGATCTCGTCAAGCAAGTCGGCTGCCAGGGCATTGCATACCACCACGCAGGAAATTGCTGCCAAAGCCCCTTGGATCCATTTTTGGAATTTCATGTTGACCTCCATGGTCATTACTGCCGGTCAA
This sequence comes from uncultured Alcaligenaceae bacterium, assembly GCA_937908115.1. Classification (GTDB taxonomy): domain Bacteria; phylum Pseudomonadota; class Gammaproteobacteria; order Burkholderiales; family Burkholderiaceae_B; genus CALEQZ01. The sequence goes on from CALEQZ010000013.1 coordinate 123,493, forward strand.
AGTCCATGCCGCATGCCGGCCCAGGCCGGCATCACGGCGTCGCTTGCGACTCCTCGGCTTCCCCTTGAGGAACTGTATCGAGGGCAGTTTCGCCCTTCTTTTGTGTATCAGTCGGGAATGACGGCGATCGCGTCGATCTCGACCAGGTATTCCGGCCGTGCAAACGCCGTGACCACTATGCCGGTGGAGACGGGGTACACCCCTTTCAGCCACTTGCCGACGACGTTGTAGACCGCTTCGCGGTAGCGCGGATCGGAGATATAGATCGTCAGTTTGCAAATATGGTCCAGCTGGCTGCCGGATTCCTTCAGAAGCATATCGATATTTTTCATCGCCTGCTCGGCCTGGCCGGTCACGTCGCCGATGCAGACGACTTCGGACGTGTCCAGGTCCTGGCCGATCTGGCCGCGTAGGAAGACCATCGTGCCGCGCGCGACCACTGCCTGGCAAAGGTCGTTGCTGATCTTTTGCTCGGGGTAGGTGTCGCGGGTGTTGAACTTTCGTATCCGCGTATGTGCCATGTGTGCTTGCTCCGGATGTGGGTGGGTGGGTTAAGGAAGGAGTCCGTATCGGCCCGTCGGGGCCTTACTTCTTGTCGAAATAACCGGCGCGGATGGCGCTGCCGATCAGGTTCACGATCAGGCGGCCAGCGGTCACGCAGGTCAGCCGCGTGGGCGTGTCCTTCGAAGGCTGGATTTCGACGATGTCCATGCCGACGACGCGTCCCTTGCGTACCAGGCCGTGGATCAGCTTGCGTGCCTGCACGAAGGTGACGCCGCCCGGTGCCGGTCCGTCCACGGCGGGCATGATGGTTGGATCCAGGCCGTCCGCGTCGATGGACAGGTAGTAGTTGCCCCCGTCGGGAATGCGGTCCAGCACGGCGTCCATGCCGATTTCATGCAGCTCATAGGCCGTCACCAGCTCGGCGCCATATGCCTTGGCCGCCTCGTATTCGGCCGGACGGGCGCTGCCCTGGGCGCGCAGGCCGATCTGAATGATCTTGCCCACGTAGGTCAGCTCTGAGGCGCGGCGGATAGGGCTGGACAGGCCGTCGCGCACGCCGTTGACCTCGTCGCGCCAATCCAGGTGGGCGTCCACGTGCACCAATGTGATTTCCTTGCCCAGCTCTTCGAAGCCCCGGAGCACCGGATTGGTGATGCCGTGGTCGCCACCCAGCACGATAGGCAGCCCCCCGCCGCGCAGGATGTGGCGGATGGCCAGCTCGCAGCGACGGTAGTGGTCGCCGGGGACATGGATGTCGGGCAGGACGTCGCCACAATCCACGAAGCGGATATCGGTGCGCCCCTGCAGCAGGGGGCCGTCGATATCGAAATCGTAGTGCTCCGGCGCGCGCACCATGCGGTCGGTGACTTCGCGGATCGCTTGCGGCGCGCGCGTCTGGTCGTTGGTGAAGGATTGCGGCCCGTAAGGCGCACCGAAGGGCATGCCCAGGACGGCAATGTCGGCGCGCAGCCCCTCCAGTTCGGTGACGAGCTCGGAATACAGCAGGGTCTTATGTCCCGTTTTCGGGGCGACGGTCAGCGAAGTAGCCATGATCGATGAAAGCCGCCGTGTGCGGCGCTGCGGTTTGAACGTGGCTACTTTAAGAATCCAGGATGTCTTCGAAAAATGATATTTTTGTCATCCGTGTTCCGATAAATGAAACTTTCGGAAGATTTCCCGGCGCCAGAGCAAGAAAGCGCCTGCGCCGCCTCCTTCCGGGCCCGCCATGATCAAGCTTGACTTCGATGAACGAAACCTGCGCTCGCTACGCGTGTTCTGCCACGTCGCCGAAGCCGGCGGCTTTGCCGCGGCCGAGCACCAGCTGCACATGTCGAAGGCTTCGATCAGCCGGCACATCCGCGACGTGGAGACCCGCCTGGGCGTGAGGCTGTGCGAGCGCGGCCCCGGGGGATTTCGCCTGACGGCCGAGGGCGAAGCCGCGCTCAAGTACGGCTCGGCGGCGCTTCGCGCCTTGTCGCGCATCCGGCCCGAGGTCGATGCGGCCCATGGCGTGCTCTCGGGCACGCTGTCGATCGGCCTTGGCGAGCACACCCTGATGCACCCGGACTGCCACCTGTCCGAGGCGCTGGGCGAACTCAAGCGCCTGGCGCCGGCCGTGCGGCCGGAAATTCTGGTGATGTCATTCCCAGAACTGGACCAGGCCCTGCGCACGCACCGCATCGACATCGCGATCCGCGGCAAATACACCAACGACCGCGACTTCAACTACCTGCCGCTTTACACCGAAACGCACCGCCTGTACGTTTCGCGCAACGTTTCATACGCGCGCGACAGGGCGCGGTTGCCGCTGGTCTACCGATCGCATCCCTACGTCGACCAAGCCCTGGCCACCGGACGCTTCGAGCGTGGCCCCGAGGCAGCCGGCCTGGATGCCGTCGCCGCGCTCGTGGCCACGGGACATTACCAGGGCCTGTTGCCGACTTTCTACGGCGAAATGCTGCAAGGCCGGCTGGGCCTGCGGCTGGTGGCGCGGGGCCTACGCTACAGCCACGCGGGCTGCGCGGTGACGGTTGCGTCGCCACCACCCAGCCATCGGGCGGAACTGTTCCTGAATATCCTGCGCGAGCTGCACCCCGCTCCACACAGCCCATCGATCTCCTGATCAGGCGACAAGCCCTGCGACCGGCCCGCCCATGGATGAGACAAACCACCGACTGGCGGGCCTTTCCCGCCTGCGAAAGCAGTGGGACGACGGTGCGGCCATCCTGCCCCGGGGCGGGGGATCCTACTACAATCTCGGCCATGAACATCATCCTGAACGGCGAGCCGCGGGTGCTCGCCCATGCCATGACCGTCGCGGCCCTGGTCGAGGAACTGGGCTTTGCCGGCAAGCGTGTCGCCGTCGAGCGCAATGGCGAGATCGTGCCGCGCAGCCGGCACGCCGACACCACGCTTGCAGAAGGCGACCGCATCGAAATCGTGGTGGCCGTCGGCGGCGGTTGATGCCCGCCGCCGCACCCGCGCCCGACGACTGTCCCTACCTGCCGTCCATGACTGCCGCCGAAACCCCGCAAACGCCCGTTCCCACCACCGAAGCTGCGGCGCCGACGCCTTCGCATGGCGCCCCGCCCAGCCCGGGCGCCAGCCATATCCGTAGCTTCGTCCACCGCCGCGGCCACATCACCCAAGCGCAGCGCGATGCGCTGGAGCGGCTGCTGCCGCTTTGGTCCATCCCGTACCGGCCGCAGCCGCTGGATCTGGCCCAGGCCTTCGGCCGTGACGCGCCTACCGTGCTGGAGATCGGCTTCGGAATGGGCGAGACGACCGAACGAATCGCGCTGGCCCGGCCTGCGGAGAACTTTTTGGGCGTGGAGGTATTCAACGCCGGCGTGGGGGCGATGCTCAAGCGGATCGAGGCCTCTGGCCTGACCAACGTGCGCATCATCCAGCACGATGCCGTGGAGGTAGTGCGCGACATGATCGCGCCCGATACGCTGGCCGGCGTGCACATCTACTTTCCGGATCCATGGCCCAAGAAGCGCCACCACAAGCGGCGCCTGATCCAGCCGCCGTTCGTGGCACTGCTTGCCAGCCGCATCGCGCCGGGCGGCTACCTGCACTGTGCGACCGACTGGCAGCCCTACGCCGAGCAGATGTTGGACGTGCTGGGCGCCGAGCCGCTGCTGGCCAACACCTGCGAGGGTTACGCGCCGCGCCCGGATTACCGCCCACAAACCAAGTTCGAGGCGCGCGGCCTGCGGCTGGGCCACGGCGTGTGGGATTTGGTCTTCCGCCGCCGGTGATACGCCTGGCTGTGGCCCTTGGCGCCTGGCGGCGCCGCTGCACGCCAGGCCTGCGCTGCCCGGCCGGCGATGCTGCGCCCCCTCATCTTGCAGAGAGGCTCGCATGAAGTACCCGCCCATCGACCCCTACCGCCACGGCATGCTCGACACGGGCGACGGCCACGCGATCTATTGGGAACTTTGCGGCAACCCGCGGGGCAAGCCCGCGGTGTTCCTGCACGGCGGCCCGGGCAGCGGCTGCTCGCCGCAGCATCGCCGGCTTTTCGACCCGCAGCGCTATCGCGTCCTGCTCTTCGACCAGCGCGGTTGCGGCCGGTCGGTGCCTCATGACTGCCTGGAGAACAACACCACGTGGCACCTGGTCGCCGACATGGAACGCCTGCGCCGCGACGTGATGGGCGTGGACAAATGGCTGGTGTTTGGCGGGTCATGGGGCTCTACGCTGGCGCTGGCCTATGCGCAAACCCATCCCGATCGCGTCAGCGAGCTGGTGCTGCGCGGCGTCTTCGGCTTGCGCCGGTCCGAGATCCAGTGGTTCTACCAGGAAGGCGCCTCTTGGCTGTTTCCCGACCTCTGGGAGGATTTCATCGCGCCGGTCCCGCCCGAAGAGCGGCACGACATGGTGGCCGCCTACCATCGCCTGCTCAACCACGAGGACATGTCGGTGCGGCTGCGCGCCGCGCATGCCTGGAGCCGTTGGGAAGACAGCACGATCACGCTGCTGCCCAGCCCCCACCACCAGGCCAGCCACGACGACGACCGCGCGGCGCTGGCCTTCGCGCGCATCGAAAACCACTACTTCGTCAATGGCGGATTCATGCAGGATGGCCAGCTGCTGCGCGATGCCTACAAGCTGCATGGCATACCCGGCACGATCGTGCAGGGCCGCTATGACGTCTGCACCCCTGCGCGCACCGCGTGGGAGCTGCACCGCGCCTGGCCGCAGGCCGAGTTTCACCTCGTCCCGGACGCCGGCCACGCCTTCGACGAACCGGGCACGCTGGCGCGGCTGATCGAAGCGACCGACCGCTACGCGGACAACCCCTAGCTGCCTGCCTCGCGGCCCCATCTGCTGCGTGGGCCGCCCTGGTGCCGGCGTGCGCCAGCGGGCGGGGGCCGCTGCCGACCCGGCAGCGACGGCCTGCCGGATCTAGCGCAGTCCGCCGAAGCGACCCAGCCCTTTCAGGCCACCCATGGCGCGCATCATCTTGGCCATGCCGCCTTTTTTCATTTGCTTCATCATCCCCCGCATCTGCTCGAACTGGGACAGCAGGCGGTTGACTTCCTGGACCGTGACGCCCGCGCCTGCGGCAATGCGCCGCTTGCGCGACGCCTTGAGCAGTTCAGGCTTGGCGCGCTCGAGCGGCGTCATGGCGTTGAGGATGCCCTCCGTGCGGCGCAGCTGGCGCTCGGCCTGGCCGCCTTGCAGCTGGCTGGCCGCCTGCTGGAATTGACCGGGCAGCTTTTCCAGCAGCGAGCTCATATCGCCCATCTTCTTGATCTGCAGGATCTGCTCGCGGAAGTCGTTCAGGTCGAACTTGTCGCCCGACTTGATCTTGGCGGCGAGCTTCTGTGCCTGCGCGATGTCGATGTTCTTCTGCGCCTGCTCGACCAGCGAAACGATGTCGCCCATGCCGAGCACGCGCTGCGCCATGCGCTCGGGATGGAAAGGCTCCAGTCCGTCGAGCTTTTCCGAGACGCCGACGAACTTCAGCGGCTTGCCCGTGACATGGCGCACGGACAGCGCCGCGCCACCGCGTGCGTCGCCGTCCAGCTTGGTCAGCACCACCCCGGTCAGCGGAAGCGCCTCGGCAAATGCCCGGGCGGTGTTGACCGCGTCCTGGCCCTGCATGGCGTCGACCACGAACAGCGTCTCGACCGGCTTGACGACGTCGTGCAGGACGCGGATCTCGCGCATCATGGCCTCGTCGATGCCCAGCCGGCCGGCGGTGTCGACAATGAGCACGTCGTAGTGATGGCGGCGGGCGTGATCCACCGCGCCGCGTGCGATGTCCTCGGGCTTCTGGCTGGGATCGGACGGCAGGAAGTCCGCCCCCACCTGCCCGGCGACGGTCTTGAGCTGGTCAATGGCCGCCGGCCGATACACGTCGGCGCTGACGACCAGCACTTTTTTCTTGCCCGTCTTGCGCCCGGCGTGGGTGTGATTGCCTTCGATCAGCCAGCGCGCCAATTTGCCGACGGTGGTGGTCTTGCCCGCGCCCTGCAGGCCGGCCATCAGGATCACGGCAGGCGGTTGCACCGCCAGCGACAGCTCCCCGGCCTGCTCGCCCAGGTCTCCGCCCATCAGCGCGGTCAGCTCCCGGTGCACCACGCCGACCAGGGCCTGGCCGGGATTGAGGCTGTCGGCGACTTCCTGGCCGAGCGCCTTTTCCTTGACGCGGGCGATGAACTCGCGCACCACCGGCAGCGCCACATCGGCCTCCAGGAGTGCCATGCGCACCTCGCGCAGCATGTCCTGGGTGTTGGCTTCGGTCAGCCGGGCCTCGCCGCGGATGGTCTTTACCACCCGCGACAGGCGTTGGGTCAAGTTATCGAGCATGAGAGGCGTTTCGCTTACACTAGCCGGTTCGAGGCGTGCGTCAGGCACGCCCGGCCGCAGTCCGCGGGACGGCCCCGCAGGACGAACCGGGCCGGGAAGGCCCGGCGGCCGCAACCAGACTATGGGTTCTATGTCATCAGGCATTGTATTTCACGCCCTGGCTGCCGTCGCCTATGCCTGCCTGGGCGGCTGGCTGTGGCGGGCGCTGGCCCGGGGCGCGGCGGTCGCGGGAACGGGTCGCGCGGGACGCGCAGGCCTAGCCGCCGCCCTGGTCCTGCACGCCCTCGGACTGCACCAAAGCATCCTGTCCGGCCCCTACCTGCACCTGGGCTGGGCGCTGGCGTTGTCGGCCGCGGTCTGGCTGGGCATGGTGGTCTTCTGGCTGGAGAGCCTGTTCGTGCAAATCGACGGCCTGCAACTGCTACTGCTGCCGGCGGCCACCGCCGCCACGGCGCTGGCGGCCGCCTTTCCCCAGGCGCAGATCGTCGCGCACGCGGACAACCCCTGGCTGCGCGTGCACCTGCTGATCGCACTGGCGGCCTATGGCCTGATCACCATCGCCGCCTTGCAGGCGTTGCTGATGGCCGCGCTCGATCGCCGGCTGCACCAGCCGCTGGCAGCGGGCGCAGCAGGCGATGGCTCGCGCGCGGCCGTGGCCAGCCGCGTCATGGACAGCCTGCCGCCCCTGCTGATGCAGGAGCGCCTGCTCTTTCGCGTGGTCTGGGTAGGCTTTGCGGTGCTGACCCTGGCCGTCGGGTCGGGCTCGGTCATTTCCTTGCTGCTGACCGGCAAGTTCCTGCCTTTCGATCACAAGACCGTATTCACCCTGCTGTCGTGGCTCACGTTCGGCTTGCTGCTGGTCGGACGCCATGCCCGCGGTTGGCGCGGACGCGTGGCGCTGCGCTGGACACTGGCCGGCTTCGCCTTCCTGCTGCTGGCCTATACCGGCAGCCGGTTCGTCATGGATGTCATCCTGCAGCGGGGCTGAGGCCATGGCCACGTATCGCTTGCACCGCGCGCACGCGCCGCAGGCCGGAGCCGCATCATGAAGTTCATCCTTTGGGCCATCGTCATCCTGGGCGTGCTGCTGGCCCTGCGCCTGCTCGCCTACAAGCCCGGCGCCGGCAGCCGCGGCGCGGGTGCCGGCGCGCCGCCCCGCAACCCCGCCACCGACGGCGCGTCCGAACCCATGGTCCGTTGCGCGCACTGCGGCATCCACCTGCCGCGCTCGGAAGCGCTGCTCAAGGACGGCCAAACCTGGTGCGGCCAAGCGCACGCACGACTGGGGGCCCGCCAATAATGCTGCTGGATCGGCACGGCTGGCTGGCCCCAGGCCCCGGCATCCGCCGCGCGCCGTCGCCCAATTGCGACACGCGGCCAGCCGGCACGCAGGTTTCCTTGCTGGTGCTGCACAACATCAGCCTGCCGCCCGGGCGCTTCGGTGGTCCCTACGTCGAGGCGCTGTTCACCAACACGCTGGACTGCGCCGCCGACCCATGGTTTGCGCGGCTGCGCGGCTTGCGGGTGTCGGCGCATTTCTTCATCCGCCGTGACGGCGAAATCGTCCAGTTCGTCTCCACCGAGGCGCGGGCCTGGCACGCCGGCGTGTCATGGCACGCCGGGCGCGAGCGATGCAATGATTTTTCGCTCGGCGTGGAACTTGAGGGCACGGACACCACGCCCTACGCCGATGCGCAGTACGATGCGCTGGCACGGCTCACATCCGTGCTGCGCGCGCGCTACCCGTTGAGCGCGGTGCGCGGGCACGAGCATATCGCGCCGCTGCGCAAGACCGATCCGGGGCCGGCCTTCGACTGGGCGCGCTTCGGGCGTCAGTGCAGCTGGCCGCGCCGCCAACTGCCGTCCGCCTGAGCGGGCGGCGCGCCACGAGGGAGGACAGCAATGCTCAAGATCTGGGGTCGCATCACGTCCATCAACGTCCAGAAGGTCGTCTGGACGGCGCAGGAGCTGGGCTTGCCGTTCGAGCGCATCGACGCAGGTGGCAGCTTCGGCGGACTGGACACCGCCGAATACGCGCGGATGAATCCGAATCGCCTGGTGCCTACCATCGATGACGACGGGTTCGTGCTTTGGGAATCCAACGCGATCGTCCGCTACCTGGCCTCGCGCTACGGCGCCGGACGGCTGTGGCCCGGCGACCTGCGCACCCGCGCCGAGGCCGACCGCTGGATGGATTGGCAGGCCACGATGTTCGGCCCGGCCATGCGCGATGCCTTCATGGGCTTGGTGCGAACCCCGCCCGGGCAACGCGACGAGGCGCGCATCGCCGCATCGGTGGCGCAGAGCAACCGGCTGGGCCTGCTGCTGGAGGACTGGCTGGCCGGACGCCAATGGCTGGCTGGCGACGAATTCACCGTGGCCGACATCGCTGTCGGCGCGCAGGCGCATCGCTGGCTGCTGCTGCCGGTGGACCGGCCCGAAACGCCGCGCTTGCAGGCATGGTGCGAAAAACTGCGCGCGCGACCCGCGGCGCAGGGCGTGCTGGTCGCGCTGGCCTAGCCGGAACCGGCGGCGGCCGGCTGGCTGGCAATCACCCCAGCCGCCCCAGCAGCTCGATCAGGCTGCGCCGCTCATCGGCATTGAGCCTGGCGCTGATGCGGGCGTCGTGCGCCCGTACCGCCTCGGCGATCTGCGCATACGCGCGCCGGCCGGCCGAGGTCAGCGTCAGGCAGTGGGCGCGCCGGTCATCGGGCGCCTGCGCGCGCGTCACATAGCCCAAGGCTTCGAGCTGGTCGACGATCTGCACCGCGCCCGACCGGGCGATCCCCAGTATGCGGGCCAGCTCGGTCGATTTCAGCCCGGGATTGGCCGCGATGATGGTCAGCGCGGAAAAGCGCTGCGGCGTGATGTCCCAGGGCGCCAACGCCGCCAGGAAATCCTCGTAGATCAGGATCTGGGCGCGCCGAATGGCGTAGCCCACCAGTTCGTCCAGCACGCCGTATTCGACGCCCGGCACGTGGGGCACGAAGGGTTCGCCGCGCGACTGGGGTCGACGCGGGTGCAAGGATCGGGCTTGCGACATGTCGAAGAAATCCTTCCAGGGCGTCCAATACTCGCCGAAAGCGGGCCCGTCGCGCCAGGCCGCGACCTGGGGTTAAACCCGATCCCGCGTCGATGCAGAAGTCGTTATCCTACATAACAATAATTGTTATGGTGCATAACATTATCCGCCAATCCGGAGGAGGCATGGAAATCGTCATCGCCGGCGCGGGCATCGGCGGCCTGACGCTGGCCCTGATGCTGCATCAGCGAGGAATCGGCTGCCGCGTGTATGAAAGCGCGCAGGCGTTGCGCCCGCTCGGCGTGGGCATCAACCTGCTGCCCCATGCGGTCAACGAGCTGGACCAGCTCGGGCTGCTGCAGGCGCTGTCGCAGCTTGGCGTGGCCACCTCGGCCCTGCACTACTACAACAAATTCGGCCAGCCGATCTGGCGCGAACCGCGCGGCCTGCATGCCGGCTACCCCTTGCCGCAGTTTTCCATCCACCGCGGCGAGTTCCAAATGCTGCTGGCGCAAACGGTGCGCGATCGGCTGGGAGAATCGGCCATCGTCACGGGCATGGCGCTGGAATCGGCCGGCCAGGAAAACGGGCGCGCGTATGCCTGCTTGCGCGACCGGGCCAGCGGCACCCTGCATACCGTCAGCGGCGATGTCGTGGTCGGCGCCGACGGCATCCATTCTGCGCTGCGCCGCCAGCTGCACCCGGTGGGCGACGAGCTGCGCTATTCCGGTCGCATGCTCTGGCGGGCGGTCACCCGGGCCAAGCCTTACCTGGACGGCCAAACGATGTTCATGGCCGGCCACCAGGACCAAAAATTCGTCTGCTATCCGATCTCCGAGCCGCTGCGCCGCCAAGGAGAATCGCTCATCAACTGGATCGCCGAGCTGGCCGTGCCGGATGGCGCATTGCCGGCCAGCGACTGGAACCGCCGGGTGGACAAATCGGTTTTTGCCGATCGCTTCGCCGACTGGCGATGGGACTGGATCGACATTCCGGCCATCATCGACGGCGCCGAGGCGATCTACGAGTTTCCGCTGGCCGACCGCGACCCCCTGCCGCGTTGGACGCAGGGACGACTGACGCTTTTGGGCGATGCGGCGCATCCCATGTATCCCATAGGATCGAACGGCTCGGCCCAGGCCATCCTGGATGCGCGCTGCCTGGCCGACTGGCTGGCGCAAGCGGCCAGCGGCAAGGTCCGCAGCGTCGAAACCGCGCTGCTGGAGTACGAGGCCGAGCGCCTGCCGCGCACCGCGGGCATCGTGCTGCGCAACCGGCTCAACGGTCCCGAGCAAGTCATGCAAATGGCCGAAGAGCGCGCGCCGCAAGGGTTTGCCGACATCAACGACGTCATCCCGCAGGACGAGCTGCAGGCCATTTCCCTGCGCTACAAGCAACTGGCCGGCTTCGACCCGGCCGCCCTGCGCCGCGCCCGAGGAGCAACGACATGACCGCCGCACCCGACGCCTCGCGCGACGCGCAAGGCGCGCCACGCCTGGAATACGTCGCCACGGTCGACGTCCAGGTCGGTGCACCCCAGGAGATAGGCGACACGCCCCATGGCCGACGCCGCGTGATCCCCATCCTAGGCGGCACGGTCCGCGGGCCACTGCTCGAGGGCCGCATCCTGCCCGGCGGCGCGGACTTCCAGTCGATACGGTCGGCAACCTTCACCGACATCCATGCCCGCTATGTGATCGAGACGACCGAGGGCGAGCACGTCTACGTCGAGAACACCGGCATCCGCACTGGCAGCGCCGAAGACATTGCCAAGCTGGCGCGCGGCGAGCCGGTCGATCCGGCGCGCATTTACTTCCGCAGCCATCCCCGCTTCGAAACCGCCTCGCCGCGCCTGGCCTGGCTCAACGAACATCTTTTCGTCGGGACGGGCGCACGCTTTCCCGACCGGGTCGAGCTGCGCTTTTACTGCATCCGCTAGCAGCCGCCCTCACTGCACCATTGCCACACCTGCCGACCACGCATCGGCACGCCACCTGAGGAGATGACCATGCCACCTACCCTACGCCGACTATTGGGCACAGCGCTGCTTTGCGTGCCGCTGGCTGCGGCCGCCCAATACCCGCAGGCGCCCGTGCGCCTGAACGTCGGGTTTCCGCCGGGCACCGGTCCCGACATCGTCGCGCGCACGCTCTCGCAACACCTGGGCGCGCGACTGAACCAAAGCGTGGTGGTCGAAAACCGCGCCGGCGCGGGTGGACAGATCGCCGCCCAAGCCGTTGCCCGCAGCCCCGCCGACGGCTACACGCTACTGCTCGGCGAAGTCGGTTCGATCAGCATTTCACCGGCCACGTACACCAACCTGAATTACGATCCCCTGCGCGACTTCGAGCCCATTTCCGAGGTGGTCCGGGCCGATTTCGCCCTGGTGGTGCCCGCCCGCGCGCCGTACAAGGATGTGGCCGCCTTCATCGAAGCCGCCAAGGCGGCGACGGACCGGATCAACTTCGCCACCTTTGGCGCCGGCACGCCCGGTCATTTCGGCGCGGAACTGTTCGCCCGCGAAGTCGGCATAAAGATCGAGCCCATTCACTACCGCTCCACGGGCGACGCCGTATCGGCGCTGGCATCCGAAGCGGTGCACGCCGCTTTCGTCACCACGGCGCTGGCCGCGCCGCAGGTCCAAGCGGGCACGCTGCGGGCGCTGGCGGTGACCGGCGCCCAACCCTCGGCCGTCCTGCCCGGCGTGCCGACGTTCGCCCAGGCAGGCTATGACAAGGTGGACTTCGGCGCATGGTTCGCCCTGTTCGCGCCGAAGGGCACGCCGACCGCCATCCTGGACAAGCTGCAGGCCGAAAGCGCGGCGGCGCTGCGCGAGCCGCAAGCCGCCCGCACGCTGGACGGCGCGGGCTTCGTCGTAGTGGGCTCGACGCGCCAGGCGCTGCAGGACTTGCTCGACAGCGAAGCCAAGCGCTGGGGCGAAATCGTCAAGGCCACGGGCTTCAAGGCCGATGCCGGCAAGGGCGGAAGCTGACCGGCAGCTTGCGCGGCTTACCCGCGCGGCGGCCCGTATAGCGATTCACGCATATCAGCCGACGCCCCCATCCGGCCGGAAAGCGCATCGGCGGCAGCCAGGATGAGGCTTTCGACATAGGGTGCGTCGGCGTTCTTCAAACGCTCGGACGGCCCGGCGACCGTCAACGCGCCGACGAAGCGGTCTTCGTCGCCGATGATGGGCACCGACCACGACGACGTGTAGGGATCGCGCTTGCCGCAAGAAAAGAACGGCAGGCGTTCCCCGCCGCGGCCTTTAAGCTGCCCCCATACCTGGAACACCCGGCCGGTCGATGATTCGTCCGGTGGCATGACGCTGCCGGCCAGCACTTGGCTATGCAGGCCTTCGTGAGGCTGGTGCCGGAACAGGCATAGCCGGTGTCCGTCCTGCCCCGCTTCGACGTAATAGGCCGCACTTTCGCCGGTTTGCGCTGACAGTCTTTCCAGCACCGGCATGACCACGTTGGACAGGTTGAAGCTGCGCTCGTATACGCGCCCCAGATACAGCACGCGCGGACCCAGCGCATAGCGGCCGTCCGGTTCGCGCACCACGTAGCCGCAGCGCGCCAGGGAATTGAGCAAGCGAAAGATCGTCGTCTTGTGCAGTGGCAGGCGCGCGTCGAAATCGGCCAACGACAGCCGTTCCGCCCCTGGCTTGAAGCAATCCAGCACGCTAAGCGCACGTTCGACCGCGACCACACCATCGTTGCTCATGTTGCGTTCTAAACCGGTTAATTCCTTAGTTGTTGTATATCGTACAACGACGTTTCACAAAAATATAATGCGGGAAAACTTGGAGAGGATGCGTGATGCAAAAGTCCATGCTGGTGGTCACGGCGCACGTCGGCGATTTCGTCTGGCGCTGCGGTGGCGCGATGGCCCTGCACGCCGCGCGCGGCGTGCCAGTGCATCTGGTCTGCCTGAGCTACGGCGAAAACGGCGAGTCGAACGCCGCCTGGAACGCCGGCCAGGACGTACAACGCGACGCCGTCAAGGCGACGCGTCGGGCCGAGGCCGAGGCCGCCGCAGCCATCCTGGGCGTAGCGTCGCTGGATTTCTACGACCTGGGCGATTACCCGATGCCAGACTCGGCCGAGGCGGTCGACCGCCTGTCGCAGGCCATGCGCCAGATGCACCCCGCGGTGGTCATCACGCACCCTGAAAGAGATCCCTCCAACCTGGACCACTGCCGCACCTTCGAGATGGTGCTGCGCGCCCGCATGAAGGCCATCGCCCCAGGCCATGGGGCTGACTACGTCGCGCCGCCCCAGGTGCTGTGCTTCGAGCCGCATCAACCCGAGCTGTGCGGCTTTCGGCCCAACCTGCTGCTGGACATCAGCAGCGTGTGGGAGCAAAAGCTGCGCGCCATGCATGCCATGGTCACGCAGAAGAATCTGTGGGCCTACTACGAGCGGGTCGCGCTGCAGCGCGGCGCCCAGGCCGGCCGGCGCGCGGCGCACGCCTCGACGATCTACGGCGAGGCATACCAAAGCGTGTTTCCCGCACCGGTGTCCGCATTGATGGAATAACAGGCTGTATCTGACGGGCGGTCCGGGCGCCCTGCCCCCGCCGTCCGCACCGCGCGCCGCCTCAATGGGCAGCGCGTTTCCCATTCGTAGAACATTGGAGAAAGACAATGGCTCTCAAGACCCTACTCGGCGTTGCCGCGCTCGCGCTGGGCATGCTGTCGCCGTCGCAAGCGGCGGCGCAGTATCCGGATCGCCCCATCCGCATGATCATCCCGTTTGCCGCCGGCGGACCTGCCGACCTGGTGGGTCGAGAGTTCGCGCAACGGCTCGGCGACCACCTGGGCCAGCCGGTGGTCGTCGTCAACGCAGGGGGCGGCCACGGCGTGCCGGCGCTCAACCAGCTGCTGGGCGCGCCGGCCGACGGCTACACGCTGCTCATGCCCGCCTCGGGCAACATGACCATCCCGTCCAAAGCGATGCGCGACAAGCAGGTCCTGGAGCTGCTCACGCCCATCAGCCAACTGACGCAAAGCCCCCACGTGCTGGTGGTCAACGCCCAGCTGCCTGTCAATTCCGTGCAGGAACTCGTCGACTACGCAAAGGCCAATCCGGGCAAGGTCAACTTTGGGTCGGCCGGCGTGGGCGGCGTGGCGCACCTAGGCATGGAGCTGTTCAAGAGCCTGGCCAAGGTTGACGTCGTGCACGTCCCCTATCGCGGCACCTCCCAGGTCATCAGCGACTTGGCCTCCGGCCAGGTGCAGGCGCTGTTCAGCAGCATGCCCTCGCTCAAGCCGATGATCGACAAAGGTGCGGTGCGCGCGCTGGCGATGAGCGCGCCGAGCAAGGGTGCCGACACGGCCAACCTGCCGGTGATGTCGCAGACCGTGCCCGGCATGGAATACACCACTTGGTACGGATTGTTCGCCAAGGCCGGCACGCCGCCCGAGATCATCGAAACGCTCAACCGCGCCACCGTCAATGTGCTCAAAGATCCCGAACTGAACAAGAAGTTCGAATCGCAAGGCGTCGAGTTCGTCTCCAGCACCCCCGAGGCGCTGGCCGACCTCGTGCGGCGCGACACGCAGAAATGGGCCCGCCTGATCGAAGAAGCCGGCATCGAGATCGAATAATCGACCGAGCGTCGGGTGGCGCACACTGCGCCCCCTGCTGCAAGCGGCCGGCGCGGCGATTGCTTCGTGGCGGCCGGCCGCTTGGCCACATGCCCTGGACGAGCAGGCGCGGCTTGGCCCAGGATGCGCCTTAAGCACCCGGACTGGCCGGTTTGCCGCCCAGCAGCAGCTTATTCATCCGCTTGACGAAGGCCGCGGGATCGGTGATCTGGGCGCCTTCGGCCAACATGGCCTGGTCCAGCAGCAGCTCGGCCCAATCGGCGAACTCGGCCTCGCCCGCATCGCGCACCCGGGCAATCAGCGGATGCTCGGGGTTAATCTCCAGCACGGGCTTGACCTCGGGCGTCTTCTGCCCGGCCGCCTTGAGCATGCGCAGCAGGTGCGGGCTAAGTTCATGCTCGCCCACGACGATGCAGGCCGGCGAATCGACCAGACGAAGCGTCACGCGCACTTCCTTGACGCGTTCGCCCAACGCCTTCTGTAGGCGCTCGGCGAGCGGCTTGAATTGCTCGGCGACTTCCGACTGCTTCTTCTTTTCTTCCTCGTCGGCCAGGGCATCGAGGTCCAGGCCGCCCTTGGCCACCGACGCAAGCGGCTTGCCGTCGAACTCGTGCAGGTGCGACAGCATCCACTCGTCGACGCGGTCGGCCAGCAGCAGCACCTCTATGCCCTTCTTGCGGAAGATCTCCAGGTGCGGGCTGTTGCGCGCCGCGGCGTAGGTCTCGGCGCTGACGTAGTAGATCTTTTCCTGGCCCGCTTTCATGCGGCCGACGTAATCGGCCAGCGAAACGGTTTGCTCGTCGCCTTCGTTGGCGGTCGAGGCAAAGCGCAGCAGCTTGGCGATGCGCTCGCGGTTGGCGGGGTCCTCGCCCGTGCCTTCCTTGAGCACCTGCCCGAAGGTGTTCCAGAATACCGCGTAGTCTTCCTTGCGGTTCTCGGCCATGTCCTCCAACAGCGACAGCACCCGCTTGGTGCTGCCCTCGCGGATGGCACGCACGTCGCGGCTTTCCTGCAGGATCTCGCGCGAGACGTTCAGCGGCAGGTCGGCGCTGTCGATCACCCCGCGCACGAAACGCAGGTAGGACGGCAGCAGCTGCTCGGCGTCGTCCATGATGAAGACGCGCTTGACGTATAGCTTCACCCCGCGGCGCGCGTCGCGGTCCCACAAGTCAAAAGGTGCATGCTTGGGGATGAATAGCAGCTGCGTGTATTCGCTGCGGCCCTCGACCCGGTTGTGCGTCCAGGCCAGCGGGTCGTCATAGTCGTGGGCGATGTGCTTGTAGAACTCCTTGTACTGCTCGTCGGTGATCTCGGACTTGTTGCGCGTCCACAAGGCGCTGGCCTGGTTGACGGACTCCCACTCATCCTTGCGCACCTGCGCCTTCTTGTCGGCATCCCACTCTTCCTTGCGCATCTTGATCGGCAGGGAAATGTGGTCGGAGTACTTGCGCAGGATACTGCGCAGCTTCCAGCCGTTGGCAAGTTCATCCTCGCCCTCGCGCAGGTGCAGGATCACGTCGGTGCCGCGGCCCTCCTTGGTGACCTGCGCAACCGTGAATTCGCCCTGGCCGTCGGATTCCCAGCGCACCGCCTGGTCGGCCGGCAACCCGGCGCGGCGGCTGACCACCGTCACCTTGTCGGCCACGATGAACGACGAATAAAAGCCCACGCCGAACTGGCCGATCAGTTGGGCATCCTTTTGCTTGTCGCCGGTCAGCTTGGCGAAGAACTCGCGCGTACCCGACCGCGCGATCGTACCCAGGTTGGCGATCGCCTCGTCGCGCGACAGCCCGATCCCGTTATCCGACACCGTGATCGTGCGCGCGGCCGGATCGAAGTCGACGCGGATCGCCAGCTCGGCGTCGCCATCGAGCAATTCCGGGCGGTCGATCGCCTCGAACCGCAGCTTGTCGCAGGCGTCCGAAGCGTTGGAAACCAGCTCGCGCAGGAAAATTTCCTTGTTGCTGTACAGCGAGTGGATCATCAGGTGCAGCAGCTGCTTGACCTCGGCCTGGAAGCCCAGGGTCTGCTCGGCGTTCGGGGTGTCGGTCTGGCTCATGTGCGTGGCTAAGCAATGGTTGGACGAAGGGCCGGCAGCACGGACCGCGCCGGCCGGCGTACGTGACGCTGGTAATTGGGGGTGGGCGGCGGATTTTCAAGGCCGCCGGGCCCGCGCCGCCCGACGGGCGGGAAGCTACACGGCCGCCACGGCGGCCGCGGGCCGGCCGTCCCCTGGCCGCCGCCGGCCCGCCGGGGGGCCGTGCCAGGCAAATCTTTCCGGCGACGGTATAATCGCGGCTTCTTTCGCCGGCGATCCAACGCGCCGGCAGCCAAGCCGCGGCCTGCAGCGCCGCCGGTCCCCCAAAGCCCGGGTGGTGAAATTGGTAGACGCAGGGGACTCAAAA
>CALEQZ010000014.1 GCA_937908115.1 uncultured Alcaligenaceae bacterium
GCAGCAAAACGTGCAGCTCGGTCATGACGTTGCCGGCCGCACGGGCGGCGCGGACAGCTCGACCGGCGTCAGGCCCGCCGCGACGGCGGATTCGAGCACGGCACCCGAGGCCACCACGCCGATGGGCGGCAGGTTGCGCTCGCGCAGCGCCGCCACCAGCGCCGGCCAGTCTGGTGCCGCCTCCAGCCGCGCCGCGTCGATGACCACGGGCTCGTTTTCGAAAAAGCTGCCGGCCTCGGCCATGCGCTTGTCCAGCGCCGCCACCAGGGCGGCGGTGTCATGGCTGTGCAGCAGCGCGCGCACCGCGTAGAGCGTGGCGCTCTTGAAGTCCAGGGCGAGCGGCTCGCCCGGCACGGCAGCACTCATGATTGCCCTCCGGCGCGCTGTCCCCAGGAATCGCGCAGGGTGGCGATACGGTTAAGGACCGGCGCCTCTTTTGTCGATAGCTTCATGTCGGCGGTGAAGTAGCCCAGGCGCTCGAACTGCCACACCGCGCCGGGTTCGGCCACGGTGCCCGGCTCCAGCCAGCCCTGCACCACCTGCATCGAGTCGGGATTGAGCGCGTCCAGGAAGTTCTTGTCCCCGGCGTCCGGGTGCGGGTCGAGGAAAAGCCGGTCGTATAGCCGGATCTGTGCCGGCACCGCATGCGCCGCGCTCACCCAAGTGATGTTGCCCTTGACCTTGACGCTGTCGGCGCCCGGCGTGCCGCTCTTGGTGTCGGGCAGGTATTCCGCCTGGACTTCTGCCACGTTGCCGTCGGCGTCCAGCGTATAGCCCGTGCAGCGGATCACGTAGCCGTACTTCAGGCGCACCATGTTGCCGGGGAACAGGCGGAAGTACTTCTTGGGCGGGTCGATCCGGAAATCGTCCTGCTCGATCCAGAGCTCCCGGGTGAAGGGAAAGGTGCGCACGCCGGCCGACGGGTCGTGCGGGTTGACCGGCGCCGTGCAGGGCTCTGATTGGCCTTCCGGGTAATTGGTGATGACCAGCTTGAGCGGCTGCAGTACCGCCACCGACCGCGGCGCGACCGGGTCGAGGTCGTCGCGCAGCGCCTGCTCGAGCAGGCCGTAGTCGATGCGCGAATTGGCCTTGGACACGCCGGTGCGCTCGCAGAATAGGCGGATGGACGAAGGCGTGTACCCGCGCCGGCGCAACCCGGCCAGCGTGGGCATGCGGGGGTCGTCCCAACCTTCGACATGGCCTTCGCGTACCAGCTGCAGCAGCTTGCGCTTGCTGGTGACGATATAGCTCAGGTTCAGCCGGGCGAATTCATACTGGCGGGGCAACGGGTCGGACAACTTACCCAGCTCCCGCAGGCGCGCCAGGATCCAATCGTAGAAAGGCCGCTGGTCTTCGAATTCCAACGTGCAGATGCTGTGCGTAATGCCTTCGAGCGCGTCCTCGACGGGGTGGGCCCAGCTGTACATCGGATAGATGCACCAGCGGTTGCCCGTGCGGTGGTGCGGCACGTGGCGGATCCGGTAGAGCACCGGGTCGCGTAGATTGATATTGGGCGAGGCCATGTCGATGCGTGCGCGCAGCGCCATGCTGCCGTCCGGATGCTTGCCGTCGCGCATTTCGCGCAGCAGGCGCAGCGACTCCTCGGCGGGACGGTTGCGCCAGGGCGAATCCTGGCCGGGCTCGGTCAGCGTGCCGCGCGTGGCGCGCATCTGTTCCGGGCTTTGCTCGTCCACGTAGGCGTGGCCAGCTTGCACCAGCGCTTCGGCAAACTCATACATGTAGTCGAAGTAGTCGCTGGCGTAATACAGGTGCTCGCCGTCCTCGTCCTTCCAATCGAAGCCCAGCCAGCGCACGCTCTCGATGATGGAATCGACGTACTCCTGGTCCTCTTTTTCGGGGTTGGTGTCGTCGAAGCGCAGGTGGCAGACGCCGCCGTAATCGCGGGCCAGCCCGAAATTCAGGCAAATGCTTTTGGCGTGGCCGATGTGCAGGTAGCCGTTGGGTTCCGGCGGAAAGCGCGTGCGGATGCGCGCCCGGTCGGGACGGCCGCCGGCCTGGACCGAGGCCGGGCCGGGCTTGCCCGCCCACAGCTTGCCCTGGTAGCGGCCGGCTGCGAGGTCGGCCTCGATGATATTGCGTAGGAAATTGGCCGCCGGGGCGGCCGTGGAATCGCTCGTCATGCTAGGGAAATTGGCTGCCGGATCGCGTCGAAACGTCAATTTTGCCATGCGGTTCGCCCTTGACGCGTGCAATCCGCGCCGGCCGGTCGCCCCGCCAGGTTGACAGCGGGCCGACAAACAGGCTCTAAACTACGCGCCATCATGGACATCCCCCCCTTGCAGCTGGCCCGCGCCATGTTTGCCGCAAGCCTCGGCTTTCATGTCCTGTTTGCGGCGGCTTCCCTGGCGCTGGCCTGGGTGCTGCTTTATTTCAAGCTGCGCGCGCACGGCGCCGGACGCGTGGCCTGGCTGGCCGCATATCGCTTCTGGGTGCGGGTCTTTGCGCTGACCTTCGTGCTGGCGCTGGCCTCGTCCTTGCCGGTGTTGTTCCAGCTCGGGACGGTGTGGCCGCTGCTGATGGAGCGCGTGGGCAACGTGGCCGGTCCGCTGCTCGCCTTCGCGCTGGCGACCGTGTTCGTGCTGAAGTCCTGTTTCCTGGGGGTGATGCTGTTTGGCCAGCGCAGGGTCTCGGAAGCGGCGCACACGCTGTCCGTGGCCATGGTCGCCCTGGGCATGCTGCTGCTGGTCTTTTGGCTGGTGGCGCTGGCGTCTTGGACCTGCACGCCGTCGGGCGCTGTGTTGATCGACGGCCGCTATGTGCCCCTGGATTGGCGCGACGTGCTCCTGAACCCGGCGATGCCTTGGCACCTGGCCTTGCTGTGCGTCGGCGCCGCGCTGATCGCGTCCTTTCTGATCATGGGCGTGGTGGCGTGGCAGGCCTTGAGCCGGCCGCTTGATGACGGCGAGCGCGCTGCCTTCCGTACGGCTGCGCTATTGGCAGGCGTGGCGCTGGTGCTGCAATTCCCTGCCGCGTCCGGGCACGCCCGCATGGCGGCCGAGCATCTGCCGGCGTACGCCGCCGCGGCCGCGGGTCACTGGAAGAGCGGTGATCCGGCGCGGTTGGTGCTGTTCGGATGGCCGGATGCCGGGCAGCAACGCACCCGCGCCGAACTGGCATTGCCGGTGCCCGGGGCGAGCTGGTTGGGCCGCGCCGCGGACGGCACGGTGATCGGGTTGGACAAGTTTTCGGGCATGCAGCCGCCGGTGGCCGCAGTCTTCTGGTCGGTGCGCGTGGCGGCCGTGCTGGCGGTCGTATTGCTGGTGGCAGGCGCGGGCACGCTGGCGCTTGCCGGGCCGGCGCTGGATCCCGCGCACCTGTCCCGGCGGTGGCTGCGCGTGCTGGCGGGCACGACCTTCCTGGGCGCGATAGCGGTGGTGGCCGGGTGGCTCGGGCTGCATTTGGGCATGCAACCCTACGCGGTGGCCGGTGCGGTCACCCAGTCCGAGGTGCTGGGCCCGCTAAACCGTGACGAACTGTCGCTCGGGCTGGCGGTGCAGCTGGTGCTATACGGGTTCTTGCTCGTTTCGTTCGTGCGCATGCTGTTCCATGCGGCGCGCTATGGCGTGGTGCCGGTGCGCATTCCGGGGAGGCACGCATGATCGACGGCCTTGCTGCTTCCATGGGGCTGGCCGTCGGCGATCCGGCGTTCTGGATGCCGCTGGCCCTGGTAGCGATGCTTTATGCGCTCATCGTCGGCGGCGTAGTGCTCGATGGCTTCGACCTCGGCGTAGGCCTGCTCCTGCGCGCCGCACCCGCCTCGGAACGGCCGCGGCTCATGACGCTGCTCAGCCCCTGGCGCGACGCCAACGAGTTCTGGCTGCTGCTGGGTGCTGGGCTGTTCGCGGCCGCCTTTCCCTTTGCCTGGGGGGCCGTGCTGGGCAAGCTTTTCTTGCCCTTGACCTTGATGGTGGCCGGCGCCGTCTTGCGCAGCGTGGCCTTCGAATTCCGCTTGCGTGCCAGCATGGCCGTCCGCCCGCGCTGGATCGCGGCATTTTGGCTGGGGTCGCTGGTCAGTGCGCTGGCCCAGGGCGTGGCGTTGGGCCGCATCGTTACCGGCTACCAGGAGGGCGGCGGCTATTTGCTGTTTGCCGGGTTCATGGGGTTGTGCGCGGTGTCGGCCTATGCGTTGCTCGGCGCCACCTGGCTGGTGATGCGTGTCGACGGCGCATTGCAGGCGCTGGCCGTCGCTTGGGCGCGCCAGGCGATCCGCTGGACCGCGGCAGGCATGGTCGCGGTGTCGGTGGCCTTGGGGCTGGCCAACTCGGGCATTTTCCAGAAGTGGACCGGGTGGTCCGGACTGCGCATGGCATTTGCGCTGTGGCTGGCCATGCTGGCGGCATTCGTCGCCATCGAGCTGCTGCTGGCGCGCTTGCCGCGGCCCCGCTACGCGCGTTTCAGCGCGCTGCCTTTCGTGCTGACCGTGCTGCTTTTCCTGCTGATGCTGGGGGGGCTGGGGTATAGCCTGTTCCCGTACCTGATCCTGGACGACATGACGCTGTGGGACGGGGCCGCGGCGGTGGGATCGCTGCGGCTGGTCTTGGCCGCGGCAATCGTCGCCATGCCCGTGCTGGTGGTGTTCAACCTGCTCGTCTATCGCAGCCTGTTCGGCAAGGAGAAACCGTCCAATTACGTGGCCAGCGGCAGCCGTACCGACACCAGCAGCCCGCCGGAATCGGCCTGACCGAGCGCCAGGCTGCCGCCGTGCGCATGGGCGATGGCCTGCGCCAGCGCCAGTCCCAGGCCGACATTGCCGGTGCGCGTGCGCGCGTCGTCCAGCCGCATGAACGGGCGCAGCGCATCGGCGCGGCGCTCGGGTGCGATGCCCGGGCCGTGGTCGGCCACCTCCAGCAGCGCTTGGCCGTCGTCGGCGGTCAGCCGCACTTGTACCGGCGGCGCGCCGTGATGCAGGGCGTTGCCGATCAGGTTGTCCAGCAGCCGTCCCAGGGCGACCGGGTCGGCGCGTGCCGTCAAGGATTTGTCGGGCAGGCCCGCGAGCATCACCCCGCTGCCTGCGTCTGACCAGGCGGCCACGCGCTCGCGCAGCCACTCGGTCAGGTCCAGCGGCGAGAAGCGGTACGCGCCGGGGTCGGTGCCGCGCACGAAGCCGATGAACTGGTCGACCATGTGCTGCATGTCTTGCAAGTCCTTGCGCAGCCCGCCGCGCAAGGTTTCGTCGTCGGTCATTTCCACGCGCAGCCACATGCGCGACAGCGGCCCCTTCAGGTCGTGCGGCAGCCCGGCCAGCAGCGTGCGCCGCACGCTGTCGGCCTCGGCCAGCGCATCGAGCATCGCATTGAAACGCTCGCCCAGCACGCGCGTTTCGCGCGGGCCGGAAGGCTGCACGCGCTCGGGCCGGCCCGCGGCCAGGTTGTCGGCCGCCCGGGCCAGCTGCGTGATGGGCCGGGAGATGTGCCAGGAAAAGCCGACCGCCACCAGCAGCACCACGCCCAGCCCGCCGAGCCACAGGGCGACCAGGGGCGCGGTCAGCGGCGGGTCGACGCGATCCAGCGGCACGACCAGCCATTCGAGCACCTGCGGCAGGGACTGGCCGGCCGCGTTGCCCGACAGCGATATGTAAAGCTCGGGGCGAGGCCCGCGCGACAAGCCCACGCGCGTGCCTTCGCCCAGATGTTCGTTCAAACGCCTGACCACGTGGCGCAGGCTGAGCCGGTCGCCGGCCTCCAGGTCCGGCCCCATGGCTGCCCGCCGCGCCGCGCGCCGGGCTTCCCACGCGGCGCGTTCCTCGGGCGTCGGCGCCGGTCGCGTGTAGAGCCGCCATTGATTCCCTGAGGCCAGGCGCACGAATTCGGCGCGGTTTTCTGGCGGCACGTGGGCTAGCGCCGCGCGCAGCGTGCTGATGGTGGTGGCGATCAGCCCGACGGCGACCGAGTCCAGGTACTTGCGCTGGTAATGGGTGATGGCAGTCAGGGTGGCCGCCTGCGCCACCAGCGCGGTGCCCAAGACGAGCAGGATGAGGCGGGGACGCAGGGAACTGGGCAGCAGGGCGCGTAGGCTGCGTTTCATCGCCGGGCCCCCCGGGCACGGCTTGCCTTTGCGAAAGGGCGCCTGCCCTGGATGCAACCGGGGGCGCTCATGGCGAGAACCGATAGCCGATGCCCCAGACCGTTTGGATCCAGCGCGGTTGCTTGGGGTCGTCTTCGATGGCGCGGCGCAGGCGCAAGATGGCAATGTCGATGGCGCGGTCGTTGCGCTCGCCACCGTCGTCGTCACGTGCAAGGGCCAGCAGGCGTTCGCGCGAAAGCGGTTTGCCAGCGTTGCGCACCAGCGCTTCGAGCAGGTTGATCTCACCGCCGGTCAGGCGCACCGGTTCGCCGTTGCGGGTCAGCTGCCGCATGGCAGGGTCGAAGACGAAGGGGCCGAAGCTGACCGGTTGGTCCTTGTTCAGCGCCGAAGGGCCGCGCTTGCGCCGCAGGACGGCTTCGATGCGGGCCAGCAGCTCGCGGGGATCGAATGGCTTGCCCAGGTAGTCGTCGGCGCCGGCTTCCAGGCCGATGATGCGATCCACCGTTTCGTCGCGCGCGGTCAGCAGCACCACGGGGATGTCTTCGCCTTGGTCGCGCAGCTTGCGGCAGGCGTCGGCACCGTCGCCGCCCGGCAGCATGCGGTCCAGGACGAGCAGGTCGGGGCTGTAGCGGGCGATGCGCGCGGGCAGGTCGGACGCGTCGGGCGCCAACAGCGTATCGTAGCCATGGCGGTTGAGGTAGTCGGCCAGCAGTTGGCGCAGCGCCGCGTCGTCGTCGACGACCAGCACTTTGGTGGGGCGGGATGTTTCCATGGCGCAAGTTTCCCCGGCGGGCGCCGCGCGGGCAAGGGGCTGGAAACGGTCTGAAACCTGGGCCGGTGCCGGCACTAGAATGAAGCCATGATGAAGACTGACTGCCAAGACGTACTCGACTTTTGGTTTTTCCCGTCCGGGCACCCGCAGTACCTGCGTCCGCGGCGGGAATGGTTCGCCAAGGATCCCGCCTTCGACGCCGAGATCGCCCGCCGCTGGGGCCCCCTGGTCGAGCAGGCCGGCGCGGGCGGGCTGCTCGAATGGGAAAACGCCCCGTTGGGGGCGTTGGCGCGGATCATCCTGCTGGACCAGTTCCCGCGCAACATATGGCGCGATACGCCGAAGGCGTTCGAAATGGATCCCCAGGCCCTGGCCGCGTCCTTGCGCCTGTTGGAGCGGGGTGCGGACCGCGGGTTGGCACCCATGCAGCGCGTATTCGCCTACCTGCCGCTCGAACATGCGGAAGACCTGGCCACGCAAGAGCGCAGCGTCGCGCTGTTTCGCGAACTGGCTGACCAGGCGCCGGAGACCGCGGAAAACCTGGACTACGCCGTGCGCCATCGCGACATCGTTGCCCGCTTCGGGCGCTTTCCCCATCGCAACCGTATCCTGGGGCGAGCCACTACGCCCGAGGAGACCGCTTTCCTGGCGCAGCCGGGTTCCGGCTTTTGAAGGATGGCGTCCCATGCCTGCCAGGCGTTTTCTCGTGCATCGCCGTCCGGGCCGATGCCGGGCGGCGCTGGCCATGGCCCTGGTTTGGGCGGTCGCGACGGGCCACGCGCCGGCCCGTGAGGGCGGCGTGTCACGGGCGGCCGACGGCCGCGGCATTTCGGTGCTGTCCCCCGCCCAGGTATTCCCGGTCGATCCCGCGCGCGAAGTCCCTGCCTTCGAGCTGCCGCCCGACCCGGCCGAAGGCGTGGCTACCGCCGGCGGCCCGGTCATGGACCGCGAAGGGCGCGTCGCGCCGGCGCCTGCGCCCGTGGCGCCGTCCTACGACTGGCGCTACGACTACGCAGGCTATGACCCCGGTCCGCCCGGAGGCGTGACGCTGGTCAAGCCCATCGGCGCGCGGCTCGCGCCGCTTCCCGGGCGTACGGGCCTGGTCCGGGAAACCCAATACTGGCGCTATCGCCGGGCGGGCGGGCCGACTTTGTCCGTCGGCGGGGTGACGCTCGATGCCCCGGCTTGGAGTTCGACGGCGCGGCTGGGCGGCGTGCAAATCGCCGACTGGGACGATGCATCGTCCGACGGCCTGTTGGCCGAAGGGCGGTTTGGCTATTCGTCCGCGTTCGGCCGGCTCGATTATTCCGATCCCTCGGCCCGCGCAGGCGACCTGGTGTTCGGCGAATCCGCAGGCGCGGGCGCGTTGCGCTATGGGCTGACGTCATCGCTGACGCTGGAAAGCCAGCTACAGGTCGCCCCTTCGCTGACGGCGTTGGGGTTGGGCGGACGCTATGCCCTGGGCAGCCTGGGCACATTGCAGGCCGCCGCCATCCAAAGCCGCTACGCGCAGGCCGAAGGCTGGCGTTATAGGCTGGGCTACAGCGTCGACTTGGGCCAGGGCACCACGCTTGGCCTGAGCAACGAGTTGACCGACCCGCATTACAGCGATTTGTCCCGCTACGGTAGCGGCTTTCCGGGCGCATCCGAGATGCGCAATACGGTCACCGCTGGCCTGCCCTTGGGCAGTTTGGGCACGCTCTCCGGGACGTATACGGGCCTGCGCTCCGACGGCGAACCCGTCGAACACCGGTTCGGCCTGGCGCACACGCTGTCGCTGGCGCCGCGCGTGAATCTCTCACTGGGGGCCGATCGCGATGTCGTCACCGGGGACTACGCCATGCAGATGCAGCTGTCGCTGCCCTTCGATGCATTGATCCACGGGCTGGGCGGGCGGCGCTGACCACGTTTTCCTTTAGACCGGAACGCTGCCGGATTGCTTGTGTGATATATTCGTCATACAAATCACATTGTATGATTGTGTGCGTAGTAACACTGGCGGGGGATTTGTGGCTGCACGTTATGAAATCGCAACCATAGAAGGCGACGGCATCGGTCCGGAGGTGTGCCGCGCTGCGGTCACCGTGCTCAAGGAAGCCTGCGGCAGCGATCTGCTGTCCTTTACGCAGTACGAGGGTGGCGCCGCGCACTATGCGCGTGCCGGATCAGTATTGCCCGAGGAAACCTTCCAGGCCTGCCGGGCGGCCGACGCCATCCTGCATGGGGCGGCGGGCTTGCCGGGCGTGACCTACCCAGACGGCACCGAGGTCGGCAACGACCTGCACCTGCAATTGCGCTTTCGCCTGGACTTGTATGCCAATGTGCGGCCGATCCGCCTGTATCCGGGCGCGAAGTCGCCGTTGGCGGGCTGGCAGCCAGGCCAGATCGATTACGTCATCATCCGCGAAAACACCGAGGGCCTGTACGCCAGCCGCGGCGGCGGCGTCGTGCTGCGCGACGAGATCGCCACCGACACCCTCGTCGTCACGCGCAAGGGCGCGGAGCGCGTCGCGCGGTTTGCATTCGACCTGTCGCGCCGGCGCAATGGCGCCCCGCGCGACGGCAAGCGGCGCGTGACGGTCTGCGACAAGGCCAATATCCTGCGCAGCTATGCCTTTTTCCGCTCGGTATGCACCGAGGTTGCGGCGGACTATCCGGACGTGGAGATCGATTACGCCTACGCCGATGCGATCACCGTCCACATGGTCAAGCGTCCCGACTTCTATGACGTGATCGTCGCCGAAAACATGTTCGGCGACATCATTTCCGACCTGGGCGCGGCCACCATAGGCGGCATGGGACTGTCGCCCTCGGCCGAGCTGGGCGAGGCGCACGGCCTGTTCCAGGGCGCGCACGGCTCGGCGCCCGACATCGCTGGGCAAAACGTGGCCAGCCCGTTGGCCACCATCCTGTCCGGTGCGCTCATGCTGCGCTGGCTTGGCGAGCGCCATGCCGATCCCGCCATGGGCGAGGCTGCCGACCGGGTCGAGCGCGCCGTCGAGCGCGTGCTGGCCAAAGGCCAGGCCCTGCCCCGCGACATCGGCGGCACGGCGTCGTGCACGGAAATGACCGACGCGATCTGCCGCGAACTGGCGGGCTAGTCCGGCCGTCGCGCCATCCAAATTTTTACGAGAGGAGGCCCAAATGAAGCGCGCGATGCTGCTTTGCGCAGCCATGCTGTCCGTATCCACCGCCGTGTTCGCCGGCGAAGACTATCCCGTCCGTCCCATCACCGTGGTGGTGCCATTCGCACCGGGCGGCACCACCGACACGATGGCCAGGCTGGTGGCAACCTCGCTGTCCGAGCGGCTGGGCCAGTCCGTGGTGGTCGAGAACGCCGCCGGCGCGGGCGGCCTGATCGGCATGCAAAAGCTCCAGAAGAGCACGCCCGACGGCTATACCCTGGCCTTCAACAACATGTCGCTGGCCATCCTGCCGCACCTGCATCCCAAGGCCGGCTATGACCCGCTCGAGGAGCTCGCCCCGGTGGGCATCGTGGCCAACGTGCCCATGGTGCTGTCGGTTAGCAACAAGAGCGGCATCCAGGACCTGCCGTCGCTGCTCGCGCGGATGCGCGACACCAGCGCGCCCAAGCTCAACCTCGGCTCGGGTGGCCCGGGCAGCACGGCCCACCTGGCCGAGGCCATGTTCTTGAGCTACGCCAACGCGCAGGGTGAGCTGATCCCGTATCGCGGCACCGGACCGGCCCTGACCGATCTCATGAGCGGCATGATCGATGTCGTCATCGACCAGACGGTGACCATGCTGCCACTGCATGCGGACAAGCGCGTCAAGTCGATCGCGGTGACCGGTGACAAGCGGCTGCCACAGAACCCGGACATTCCCACCTTCGCCGAAGGCGGGCTGCCGCAGTTTGACCTGGCGATCTGGAACGGCCTGGTCGCCCCCAAGGGCACGCCCCAGCCGGTGCTGGACAAGTTGGCCAAGGCGCTGGGCGAAGTGATCGACAGCCCTGCCTTCAAGCAACGGCTGGACCAGCTCGCCGCCCAGGCACCCTCGCCCGAGGAAAGCGGTCCGGACGGAATGGCCAAGGTGCTGGCGCGCGACCTCGAGCGCGTCTCCAAGCTGGTCAAGGAGGCCAACCTGCTGGCCGCAAACTGAGCCAAGGCCTTGCCTCCTTTGGG
The DNA here is from genome assembly GCA_937908115.1 of uncultured Alcaligenaceae bacterium. Classification (GTDB taxonomy): domain Bacteria; phylum Pseudomonadota; class Gammaproteobacteria; order Burkholderiales; family Burkholderiaceae_B; genus CALEQZ01. Next base: position 10,963 of record CALEQZ010000014.1, read on the forward strand.
AGGCGGGGCGAGCCGCAACCGCCGCGCCGGGACCGGACGACCCGGCGCGGCGGTGTTTACAATGCCGCCATGACGTCCACCGCTTTTCGCCATGACTGAGCCGACCCCGCTGGAAGTTCTGCGACGGGTTTTCGGTTATGAATCCTTCCGCGGCGAGCAGCAGGCCATCGTCGAGCACGTCGTGGGCGGCGGCGACGCCCTGGTGCTCATGCCCACCGGCGGCGGCAAGTCGCTGTGCTATCAAATCCCCGCCCTGGTTCGTCCCGGCACGGGCGTGGTGATTTCGCCGCTGATCGCGCTGATGCAGGACCAGGTCGACGCCTTGACCGAGCTCGGTGTGCGGGCGGCCTACCTCAATTCCACCCAGGATTGGCGCGAGGCGCGCCAGGTCGAACAGGCGTTCGTCGACGGCGAACTGGACCTGCTCTACGTGGCGCCCGAGCGGCTGCTCACCGACCGGTGCCTGGCGCTGCTGGCGCGTGGGCGGATCGCGTTGTTTGCCATCGACGAAGCTCATTGCGTTTCGCAATGGGGGCATGACTTCCGCCCGGAATACCTGGGCCTGTCCATGCTGCACGAGCGTTGGCCCGACGTGCCGCGCATCGCCCTGACGGCGACCGCCACTGCCGCCACGCGCGCCGAGATCGCCGAGCGCCTGCAGCTGACCGAGGCGCGCCACTTCGTCGCCAGTTTCGACCGTCCCAACATACGCTATCGCATCGTCGAGAAGAGCGACGTGCGGCGCCAGCTGCTGGACCTGATCCGCAACGAGCACGAAGGCGACGCCGGCATCGTCTACTGCCTGTCACGCGCGCGCGTCGAGGAAACGGCCGATTTCCTGTGCGAGAACGGTGTGCCGGCGCTGCCTTACCATGCCGGGCTGAGCGCCGAGGTCAGGGCCCGCAACCAGGCCCGCTTCCTGCGCGAGGACGGGCTGGTGATGGTGGCCACCATCGCCTTCGGCATGGGCATAGACAAGCCTGACGTGCGTTTCGTCGCCCACATCGATTTGCCCAAGTCGGTGGAAGGCTATTACCAGGAAACCGGCCGGGCCGGGCGCGATGGCCTGCCGGCCACGGCGTGGCTGGCCTACGGCCTGCAGGACGTCGTCCAGCAGCGGCGCATGATAGACGAGTCGCCTGGCGACGAGGCATACCGTCGCAGGCTGGGTGCGCAGCTCGACGCCATGCTCGGGCTGTGCGAGACGGTGGCGTGCCGGCGCCAGCGGTTGCTGGCGTACTTTGGGCAGCATATCGCGCCTTGCGGCAACTGCGACACCTGCCTTGAGCCGCCCGAGGCCTGGGATGGCACGGTGGCGGCGCAGAAGGTGCTGTCCGCGGTCTACCGGCTGTGGAAGGAGCGCGGCCAGCGCTTCGGCGCGGGGCACATCATCGACGTGCTGCGCGGCAAGCTCACCGAGCGGGTGGCGCAGTACAAACACGATGCGCTGAGCGTGTTCGGCGTGGGCAAGGACTTATCCGAAAAAGCCTGGCGCGGTGTGCTGCGCCAATTGCTGGCCCATGGGCTGTTGGCCGTCGACCATGAAGGTTACGGGACGCTGGCCTTGACCGAGGATAGCCGCGCGGTGCTCAAGGGCGAGCGCACGCTCATGCTGCGCCGCGAATCGGAGCGGCCGGCGCGTGCACGCGGCGGCGCGCCGCGCGCCAAGCAGGCCATGGCGCTACCCGCCGACGCCGAACCGCTGTTCGAGGCGCTGCGGGCCTGGCGCGGCGAAGTCGCGCGCAGCCACGGCGTGCCAGCCTACGTGATCTTTCACGATGCGACGCTGCGCGAAATTGCGCTGGCGCGCCCCGAAAGCCTGGACGAGCTGGGCCGGATCAATGGGGTGGGGGCGCGCAAGCTGCAAGCCTACGGCGAAGACATCCTGGCCGCGGTGGCGCGCCAGGCGGCTTGACCTGCGGCGGGCGCCCGGCGTCAGTCGAACAGGCCGTTTTGCCCGCGCGCCGGTGGCGTCAGGCCCAGGTGGCGCCACGTGGCCTGCGTGGCCACCCGCCCGCGCGGCGTGCGCTGCAGGTAGCCGTGCTGGATCAGGTAGGGCTCGATCACGTCCTCGATGGTGTCGCGCTCCTCGCCGATGGCCGCGGCCAGGCTGTCCACGCCGACGGGCCCGCCGTCGAATTTGTGCACGATGGCTTCCAGCAGCTTGCGGTCCATCAAGTCCAGCCCTTCGGGGTCGACCTCCAGCATCGCCAGCGCGGCCGACGCGACTTCGGCATCGATGATGCCGCCGGCGCGCACCTCGGCGTAGTCGCGCACCCGGCGCAGCAGCCGGTTGGCGATGCGCGGGGTACCGCGCGAGCGGCGCGCGACCTCGGCCGCGCCGTCCGGGGTGGTGGTGGTGTTCAGCAGCTTGGCGCTGCGCGTGACGATCTTGGCCAGCTCCTGCGGTGTATAGAACTCCAGCCGAGCGACGATGCCGAAGCGGTCGCGCAGCGGATTGGTCAGCATCCCCGCACGGGTCGTGGCGCCCACCAGCGTGAACGGCTGCAGGTCGAGCTTGACGCTGCGCGCGGCCGGCCCCTCGCCGATCACGATGTCGATTTGGAAATCCTCGAGCGCGGGGTAGAGGATTTCCTCCACGACAGGCGACAGGCGGTGGATTTCGTCGATGAACAGGACGTCGTTCTTTTCGAGGTTGGTCAGGATGGCAGCCAGGTCGCCCGCGCGCTCGAGCACCGGGCCGGAGGTTTGGCGCAGCTGCACGCCCATCTCGTGGGCGATGATGTGCGCCAGCGTGGTCTTGCCCAGCCCCGGCGGGCCGAACAGTAGCACGTGGTCCAGCGGCTCGCCGCGTCCGCGGGCGGCCTGGATGAAGATTTCCAACTGGTCGCGCACGCGCTGCTGGCCGACGTATTCGTCCAGCACGCGGGGGCGCAGGGCGCGTTCGATCGATTCCTCGCCGGGCGAGGTCGGCTGCGGCGTCACCAGGCGCGTGGCGTCGGCGCGCGGCGTTAGGGAGTCGGACTGGATGGCCATGGGGTCGGGCGAAAACTCAGCGGCTCATCGTACACCAGCGGCGCGGCCGGCGCAGGCGTCCGCCTGCCGCGATGATCCCTATTATCATGTGCGCCTCGGCCCGCGGGCCTTCACCTGGCACTTTCACCATGTCCGAGCAACTGCCCACCTATGACGACGTGGCGCGCGCGCGCCGCATCTTGCAAGGCATCGCGCATCGCACGCCGGTGCTGACCTCGGCCACGGCCGACGCCGCCACGGGCGCGCGCGTGTACTTCAAGTGCGAGAACTTCCAGCGCATGGGCGCGTTCAAGTTCCGCGGCGCGTACAACGCCATCGCGCGGCTCGATGCCGATCGGCGCCGGGCGGGCGTGCTGACGTTTTCCTCGGGCAACCATGCGCAGGCCATTGCGCTGGCCGCGCGCCTGCAAGACGTGCAGGCGACCATCATCATGCCTAGCGACGCTCCGGCGGCCAAGCGCGCCGCCACCGAAGGCTACGGTGGCAAGGTCGTCACCTACGACCGCTACAGCGAGGACCGCGAGGAAGTCGCGCGCAAGCTGCAGCAGGAAACCGGCATGACGCTGATCCCGCCCTACGACCACGCCGACGTGATCGCCGGGCAGGGCACGGCGGCGGCCGAGCTCATCGAGGAGGTCGGCGAATTGGATTTCCTGTTCGTCTGCCTGGGTGGCGGCGGGCTGTTGGCCGGCAGCGCGCTGGCCGCGCGGGCGATGAGCCCCGCCTGCAAGGTATACGGCGTCGAGCCCGAAGCGGGCAACGACGGCCAGCAATCGCTGCGCAAGGGCGAGATCGTGCGCATCGCGCCGCCGCGTTCCATCGCCGACGGTGCGCTCACCCTTTACCTGGGCCAGCTGACTTTCCCCATCATCCGCCGCGACGTGACCGACATCGTCACCGTCAGCGACGACCAACTGGTACAGACCATGCGCTTTTTCGCCGAGCGCATGAAGATCGTCGTCGAGCCCACCGGTTGCCTGGGCGCGTCCGCGGCGCTGCACGGCGCGGTGCCGATCGCCGGCGCCAAGGTCGGCGTCATCGTCAGCGGCGGCAACGTCGACCTGGCCGCGTACGCGCGGCTGATCGGCGGGCTGGGCGCAGCCTGAGTCGTTTTCGCGCGGGCCTGGCGGCTCGCGCCCTTGCAGTCCGATGCCCTGCCGGGCAGAATCGCCATGTGCCAAGTGTGAGCGAGTGCAGCCATGCGCATCCTGGTCATTGGCGGAACAGGCTTCATCGGCAGGCATCTGGTCGCGCGCCTGGCGGCGGCGACCCACGAAATCCTCGTCCCGACCCGCTTCTACAAAAAGGGCCGGGACCTGCTCGTGCACCCCACCGTCACGCTGCTCCAAGGGGACGTCCATGACGACGCGGCGCTGGGCCGCATGGTGGCCGGCTGCGACGCGGTCATCAACCTCGTGGGCATCCTGCATGGGCGGACGGGCCATCCCTACGGGCCCGACTTCGACCTGGCCCACGTGCGGCTGCCCCGACGCATTGGGCGTGTGTGCCGCGAAGCGGGCGTCAAGCGACTGCTGCACGTCAGCGCCCTGGGCGCCAGCGCCGACGCACCCAGCATGTACCTGCGGTCCAAGGCGGCCGGGGAGGCGGCGCTGCGCGAAGCGTGCAGCGACGGCCCCGCGTTGACCCTCTTTCGTCCGTCCGTGGTCTTCGGCCCGGAAGACCGTTTCCTTAATTTGTTCGCCCGCCTGGCGCGCGTGCTGCCCGTGCTGCCCGTGGCGCGGGCACGGTCACGCCTGCAGCCGGTCTATGTGGGCGATGTCGCCCGGGCCATGGCCCGCGTGTTGGAACTACCGGCCGGCTCGGTCGCCGGTGCGGTCTACGAACTGGCCGGTCCCAACGTCTATGCCTTGGGCGAGCTGGCCGGCCGCGCCGCCGAGTGGGCCGGCCATCCCCGGCCGGTGGTGGGCGTGCCCGATCCCATCGCGCGCATCCAGGCGGCAGTGTTCGAATGCCTGCCCGGCACGCCGCTGCTGACCCGCGACAACCTGGCTTCGCTGTCGGTGGACAACGTCGCGTCGGGCCCGTTGGCGCCCGAGCTGCAGCTGGTGCCCACGGCGCTGGAGGCCGCCGCGCCACAATACCTGCGGCGGGCGTGACCGGCTCGGCGTCGCCGCCGGATGCTCGCCTACCGCACCAGCGCCTTGAGTGCCTGGCGGATGCCGTCGGCCACGCTGATGCCGGCGGGCAAGGTCTTGAGCGCGGCGGCCGATTCGCGTTCCGAATAGCCGAGCGCGATCAGCGCATTGAGGATGTCGGCCTGGCCGTCGGCGGCCCCGTGCGGCGCCGCGCCGCCCAGGTCGGCGCCGAGCTTGCCACGCATCTCCAGCAGCAGGCGCTCGGCGGTTTTCTTGCCGATGCCGGGCACGCGGGTCAGCCGGGCGCTTTCCTGCAGCGTGACGGCCTGCGCCAGCTCGGCCACCGACAATCCCGACAACACGGCGAGCGCGGTGCGCGCCCCGACGCCGCTGACCTTGATCAACTCCCGGAAGGCGCTGCGCTCGGCGGCGGTGGCAAACCCGTACAGCACGTGGGCGTCTTCGCGGATCGCCAGGTGGGTGTAGAGCGACACCTTGGCCCCGGTATCCGGCAGGGCGTACAGCGTGCTCATGGGCACGTCCACTTCGTAGCCCACGCCGCCCACGTCGATGCACACGGTGGGGGGCGATTTTTCGATGAGGGTTCCGGTCAGTCGTCCGATCATGATAGGGCGATGATGCGTCCGCGCCGTATGCGGCCGCGCACATGCAGGGGCGCGGCGCCCAGGCGCTGCAGTTTGTCCGTCAGGGGGCCGACGTGGGCATGGCAGACGGCGCAGGCCAGCGCGTCGGCCGAATCCGGCGCGGGAACGCCGTCCAGCGACAGCAGGTGCTGGATCATGGCTTGGACCTGCGGCTTGGCGGCCCGTCCGGTGCCGACCACGGCTTTCTTGATTTGCAGGGCGGTGTACTCGTGCACCGCGAGCCCGCCGTCGGCCAACGCGCAGAGGGCGGCGCCGCGCGCCTGTCCGAGCAGCAAGGTGGAGGCCGGGTTGGCGTTCAAAAACACCTTTTCCATGGCAGCCACGTCCGGCCGGTGCTCGGCGATGATCTGGCGCAGGCTGTCCAATATGACCTTCAGGCGCTCGGCAAGCGCCCCCGACGGCGGGACCACGATGGTGCCGCTGGCCACGTACGACAGCCTTGCGCCGTGGGCATCGAGGACGCCGAAACCGGTGCGCCGCAGGCCGGGGTCGATGCCCAGGATGCGCATGGGCCGCGTCAGTGACGGAAATGCCGGGTGCCGGTCAGCACCATGACCAGCCCGCGTTCATCGGCCGCGGCGATCACCTCGTCGTCGCGCACGCTGCCGCCGGGCTGGATCACGCAGGTCGCGCCGGCGTCGGCCACGACGTCCAGGCCGTCGCGGAACGGGAAGAAGGCATCGGAGGCCACCGCCGACCCCTGCAGGGTCAGGCCGGCATTCTGCGCCTTGATCGCGGCGATGCGCGCGGAGTCGACCCGGCTCATCTGGCCGGCGCCCACGCCCACCGTCATGCCGTCGGCGGCGAACACGATGGCGTTGGACTTGACGTACTTGGCCACCTTCCAGGCGAACAGCATGTCGTCCATTTGCGCGTCGGTGGGCTGCTTGCGGGTGACCACGCGCAGCGCCTCGCGCGGCACGTTGTGGGCATCCGGGGTCTGCACCAGCCAGCCGCCACCCACCCGCTTGACGTCGAAGGCGTTCTGGCCCGTGCCCGCCGGCACTTCCAGCACGCGCACGTTCTTCTTGGCGGCCAGGACGGCCAACGCCGCGCCGTCGTAGCCGGGAGCGAGCAGCACTTCCAGGAACTGTCCGCTTACGGCTTCGGCGGTGGCAGCGTCCACCGGACGGTTGAACGCGATGATGCCACCGAACGCCGAGGTCGGGTCGGTCTTGAACGCCTTGCGATATGCCTCCTCGGTCGTCTCGGCCACGGCCACGCCGCACGGATTGGCGTGCTTGACGATGACGCAGGCCGGGGCATCGAAGCTGCGCACGCATTCCCAGGCAGCGTCGGCATCGGCGATGTTGTTGTAGGACAGTTCCTTGCCCTGCAGCTGCCGGTAGTTGCCCAGCAGGCCGGCTGGGCGCTGCGCGTCGACGTAGAACGCTGCCGACTGGTGCGGGTTTTCGCCGTAGCGTAGCGTCTGGTGCGCACGCAGCTGGATGGTCAGCGTATCGGGCCAGGGCTTGCGCGCAGGCGGCGCATCCTGGGCCGGCTCCGCTTCGGCCAGGCTGCTCAGGTAGGCGGCGATGGCGCCGTCATAGGCGGCGGTGTGGGCGTACGCCTTGGCCGCCAGTTGCAGGCGCAGGGCATAAGACGGAGCCCCCTCCGGGCCGTCCATTTCGGCCAGCACGCGGGGGTAATCGCTCGGGTCGATCACCACCGTGACGCCGCCGGCCTCGGTGCCGTGGTTCTTGGCGGCGGCGCGCAGCATCGCCGGCCCACCGATGTCGATGTTCTCGACCGCATCCGCGAAGGTGCAATCCGGACGGGAGATGGTTTCCCGGAACGGATACAGGTTGACCACCAGCATGTCGATGCGGTCGATGCCGTGCTGGGCCAGCGTCTCCAGGTGTTCCTTGCTGTCGCGCCGGGCGAGCAACCCGCCATGAATCTTGGGGTGCAGCGTCTTGACGCGGCCGTCGAGGATTTCAGGCGAGCCGGTGTGAGCGGCCACTTCGGTGACTGGCAGGCCGGCTTCGGCGAGCAGGCGGGCGGTGCCGCCAGTCGACAGCAGCCGCACGCCCCGCGCGGCCAGGGCACGCGCGAATTCGACCACGCCGGTCTTGTCGGAAACGGAAAGCAGGGCGGTTTCTATCTTCATGTGCATGGGCCGGCGGTCGCGACGGCCAGGAAAAGGTGGATCGGAAATCGGGGGGATCGGCTTGCCGGTCGGGGCGCGTTCAGGAACGCGGAGCAATGTTATGGGCGAGCAGCTTCTTGCGCAGCGTGTTGCGGGTGATGCCCAGCATCTCCGAGGCGCGCGATTGGTTGCCGGCTGCCCGCTCCATGGCCATTTCCAGGACCGGACGCTCGACGCAACGCATCACCATGTTCCACATGTCCCGCGGCTCGGCGTCGCCCAGGTCTTCGAAATAGCGCTCCAGGCTGGCGCGCACGCAATCTTCCAGGACATCGGTTTTTCTCATTTCTGCTAGAGGATTCGAAATAACTTTCTTTGAGGCGGTCAGGCCGCCAGGGGACAGGCCTGCTGCCGCCCGGGCGGCAGCGGCGCCTGCCGGCTGCATGAGTCGAACCAGTCGGCGACCGCCTGCCACTGGCTGCGGCTGTCCTCGATCAGGTTCATGCGCGCGCAGAATGCCGCCCCGCCCGGAAGCCCGGACAGATACCAGCCGATGTGCTTGCGCGCCGTGCGCACGCCGGTGTATTCGCCGTAGAAACGGTAGTGATCGTCCAGGTGCTCGAGCAGCAGTGCCTTCATTTCGTCCCAGCCGGGCGGCGGCAGGTGACGGCCCGTGGCCAGGAAATGCGCGATTTCGCGGAAGATCCAGGGGCGGCCCTGGGCCGCCCGCCCGATCATCACCGCGTCGGCGCCGGTGTACCGGAGCACGTCGCGCGCCTTCTCGGGGCTGTCGATGTCGCCGTTGGCCACGACGGGGATTTCCAGCGCGGCCTTGACCTCACGGATGGTGTCGTATTCGGCCTGGCCGGTGTACAGGTCGGCCCGGGTGCGGCCATGCAGGACCAGCGCGGCGATGCCGATGTCCTGCGCAAGCAGGCCGATGCGCACCGCGTTGCGGTGCTCGCGGTCCCAACCCGTGCGGGTCTTGAGCGTGACCGGCACGCCGAGCGGCTTGCAGGCGGCGACGACGGCCTTCAGGATCCGGGCGACCAGGTCTTCGTCGCGCAGCAGGGCCGACCCGCAGGCCGCGTTGCAGACCTTTTTGGCCGGGCAGCCCATGTTGATGTCGATGATGCGGGCGCCACGCTGGACGTTGAAGACGGCCGCCTCGGCCATCATGTCGGGATCCGCCCCAGCGATCTGCACCGCGATCGGCTCGATTTCGCCGTCGTGGTTCAGGCGCCGCGACGTCTTGACGCTGTTCCAGAGCCGCGGGTTGCTGGCGGCCATTTCTGACACGGCGTAGCCTGCGCCCAATCGTTTGCACAATTGGCGAAACGGCCGGTCCGTCACCCCCGCCATGGGCGCGACGAACACGGGATTGGGCAGAGTCCAGGGGCCGATGCGCATTTGCCGGATTTTAACCCCCCGGTTGCGGGCAGGCCGAGGCGGGGCGGTCGACCGCCGGTGGGGCGCCTGCGGCCGCGCGCCGGGCGCTAGGCGCGCAGGCCGTGCAGCAGGTGGCGGGCGAGCGGTGCGCGTAGCGGCCTGGCAAGGTCCAGCGCCAGCAGCGCCAGCCCCGCGGCATGCTCGACAGGTGCCAGTCCGGTGGCAAAAATCCGCGGCAGAAAATCGGTCACGCCGGCGGTCAGCCAGCGATCGGGGCGGCGCGCCGCGCCGAAGGCCGCGAGCGCCGGCGCTGGGTCGCCGGCAGGCTGGGCCAGCCAAGGCCGCAACGCCATCGCCAGCCGCGCGGCATCGCGTAGCCCCAGGTTCAACCCTTGGCCGGCGACCGGGTGAAGGGTTTGGGCGGCATTGCCGATCGCCGCGACGCACCGGCCGGCCGGGCGGCGGCGCAGCACCATGGCCAGCGGGAAAACGTGCCTGGGACCATGCGCCTGCAGCCTACCCAGCCGATCGCCGAACGCATCGTTGAGCGCCAGGGAAAACGCCGCATCGTCAGCGGACGCCAGCTCCGCCGCGCGGGTCGGCGCGCAGCACCAGACCACGGCATGGGTACCACCACCGTCCGGGTGCGGCAGCAGCGCAAGCGGCCCTTCGCGGGTGAAGCGCTCCCACGCCCAGCCGGGCCGGGGGCGGCTGGCAACCGCGGTGGCCAGCACCGCGTGCTGGCCGTACTCGCGGCGAACGTCGGGGGCCGGCGCCCCGTCGGCTTGCACCGCGACGCGGCAACGCAAGGTCATATCGCCGCTGCGCACCACGGCGCCGTCGGCCGTTTCTGACTCCAGCGTCGCGGCCGGCCCTTGCACGATGCGTACGCCCGATTGCGCCAGGCGGGCTTGCAGCGCTTCCTGCAGGCGGGCATAGCGCGCCACGCTGCCCAGTTGCGGCACGCCGAAATCCTCCCGCTTGATCAACGTGCGTCCCAGCCGGCCGCGCTGCGAGACGTGGATGGTGTGGATGTCGGCAGCGCCCTGTGGCCACGCATGCAGGGACTGCAACAGCACCTTGCTGCCGTGGTTGAGCGCGAGCACGCGGGGATCGCTGGCGCCCGCGCGTGCGCCGGTGCGCAGCAAGACGACCTGCGCGGGGTCGGGCGCCGTCTGGGCCAGCAGCAGCGCCAGCGCACTGCCTGCCGGACCGCCGCCGAGAATCGCGATATCGCAATCGTGCTCGCTCATGGGGCGGATTCTACCCGTCCGATAAAATGGCGCTGCCCAATCCCATAGCGTTCCATGGACTTTGCCGCCCCGCCTGCTTCATCGGCCGCCACACCGCCACGCCGCTACCGCACCAAGGTCGCGGCCGGGCTCATCGCGTTCCTGCTCGGCTGGCTGGGCGGCCACTGGTGGTACTTGGGCAGGCGGCGCGCCTGGTTATTTACCGCCGCTGCCGTCGCGGTCTTGGCGGTTGGCCTGACGGCGTTCGAATCGCGCTGGGAAAATCCGGCCACGCTGTTCATGGTGGTGCCGGCCACGGCCGGCTTCATCGAGGCAGCAGTCCTGTGCCTGATGGACGACGGTAAATTCAACGCCCGCTACAACCCCGGCTTGCCGCCGCGCCGGCAGATGGGTTGGGGACCGGTGCTGGTGGCCTGCGCCACGCTGGTGGGCGGCAGCATCGTGACCCTGACCGGGATCGCCATGATCGTGATCTACGTCTGGACCCAGATGGGGTGGCTGGACGGGTATCAACTCTGACCGCACGCGATGCCCGGCATCTCGGCCGGGCCCAGGCGCTTCCGATCGATCCTCGAGGGTAAACCCTTGTCTGTTCGAGGCGGATAGCTTAGAATAATTGGGTTTTAGTCACCTGGGGTTCTTGTAAGTGAATACCGATTCCGGCGACAGTAGTCGATCTTGCATCGATTGCGCTGCCTGACAGGATTTACCGAGCAGACCCTTCATCTGCCGCATCCTGTCAGTGCAGGGTGCGGTATCCGGGAAAGCCGGGCGCTTGGCCCGCTTTTCAAATTCCGCCCAAACCGCCAGAAGCTGCCGCAGCCATCGGCTGCCGTTTGCGAGGCTTTGCGCGCGTGCCGCGCGAAGTCCCGCCGGCCCGCCGTGCGCCGGGTGCGCGTATTCGCACCGCCCCTTCTTAGTGTCTGGAAGGAGGTCGCCATGCGTCTTTTTGATATGTTCCTGCGCCGGGCGGGGCTGACCCGCGCCGACGCGCTGCGTCGCAACCGCGCCGTATCGCGCCTGACGATCGAGTGTCCGGAAAACATGCTCAGCGGGTTGCGCCAGCGTATCTACGCCGATTTCCGCGCCGCCGGGCTGAACGTGTCCCAAGTGCAGATCCAGCGCGGCGAAGGGGGCCAGATGGCCTCGGCCTGCGTGACCGTGGATTGCCCGGCCGACAAGCGTGCCGAACTGGTGTCCCAGGCGCGCCGCCTGGGCCAGCAGCCCGGCGTGCACCGGGTGCGGTTCGGCGCTGCGCGCAACGCCGGGCAGGCTTCCCAGGGCTCGTCGGCGCGTGCGGCGTGACGCGCGTGGCCTGCCGGCGCGCGAGCGTGCGCCGGCGGGTGCGCGTGAGGCCCTGGACTACAATCCTTTTTCCGGTTTGATCAAGGCAACACCTTGGATTTGCTCGCCTGGCTCGTCCCCTGGGAATTCTCCCCTACGCTGATCGCGACAATGTTGGCAGCGGGCTGGCTGTTTCTGCGCGGCCAGCGGGTGCACCGTCCCAATGCCGTCCGCCAGGCCCTCTTCTGGACGGGCATGGCGTTGCTCTATCTATCGCTGCACACGCGCGTCGATTACTACGCCGAGCGCATGTTTTTCGTACACCGCGTGCAGCACCTGGTGCTGCACCACCTGGGGCCGCTGGTCTTGATGGCGGCGTATCCGGGCTCGGTGATCCGCGCGGGCCTGCCGCTGCGCTGGCGCGCCAGGTTGCGGGCTTGGCTGGCGAGCGCGCCGGGCAGGGCGGTACAGGCCGCCTGTACCAATCCCATTTTCGTACCGGCGCTGTTTGTCTTCTTGGTGCTGATCTGGTTGCTGCCGACGGTGCAGTTCTATTCCATGCTGGACTGGCGCCTGTACCGGATCATGAACTGGTCCGTCGTCATCAGCGGCCTGATGTATTGGAACCTGATCCTTGACCGTCGGCCCAGCCCGCCGGCGGCCATGTCCCCCGGCGGCCGCGTGGTCTCGCCCATACTGACCATGGCTCCGCAGATGGTGGCTGGCGCGGTGATTGCCTTCACCGAGCGTGACCTATATCCCATCTTCGAGCTTTGCGGGCGTGCCATCCCGATGTCGGCGCAGACCGACCAGAGCATAGGTGGCCTGACCATGTGGATCCCCGCGGCGATGACGGAAGTGGCCGGCTTGCTGGTCGCCCTGGGCAACCTGATGCGCTTGTCGACCCGGGGACGTTGGCGCAGCGCTCGGCAACGGCGTGCAGATGCCGCGCGGCGGCAGCCGGCACCGCCGGCGCCCCTGTAGCGGCTGCCGGTGGCGCTTGCGCAGGATGACGCGATTTGCCGGCCCGGGGCCGGCGTTGCCGCGGCAGCTGGCCGCCGCGGCCGGGGCTAGGCCTGTAGCCCGTGGTACTTGCGCCCCAGGGCGACATTGGCCTGGAACATGCCCGCCTTGCTTCCGCAGTCGTAGCGCGTGCCTTCGTACCGGTAGGCAAAGACCGGCTTGTCGCGCAACAGCGCGGCGATGCCGTCGGTGAGCTGGATTTCGTTGCCGGCGCCGGCCTGCGTGCTGCGCAGGTGGGCGAAGATGGCCGGGTCCAGTACGTAGCGGCCGACCACGCCCAATCGCGACGGTGCCTGGGCCGGGTCGGGCTTTTCCACGATGTGGCTGATGCGCTCGGTGCGGTCATCGACCGGCGTGCTTTGCACGATGCCGTACTTGCGGGTGTCCTCCAGCGGCACTTCCTGCACGCCGAGCACGCTACCGTTGTGGCGCAGGGCGGCTTCGATCAGCTGGCCCATGACCGGCCGGTCGGCATCGATGAGGTCGTCGGCCAGGAGCACGGCGAAGGGTTCGTCGCCGATCGCCGGCGCCGCGGTCAGCACTGCATGGCCCAAGCCCAGCGGGGCGGCCTGGCGGATGTACAGGCAATTGACGTGGCTCGGCAGGATGTCGCGCACCATGGCGAGCATCTCGTGCTTGTTCTTGCTGGCCAGTTCGGCTTCCAGTTCAGGCGCTGAATCGAAGTGGTCCTCGATGGCACGCTTGTGCCGTCCGGTGATGAAGATCAGGTCGGTGATCCCGGCGGCCACGGCCTCTTCCACGGCATACTGGATCAAGGGTTTGTCCACGACGGGCAACATCTCCTTGGGCATAGCCTTGGTAGCCGGCAAAAAGCGCGTGCCCAAACCGGCGACGGGGAATACGGCTTTTCTGACGGGTCGCATGGATACCTCTGTCGTTGAAATTGGGAACATTGTTGCTTGACTGGCTATCATAGCCGTATGAGCGTCCCCATTTCGTTTTCGCACTTGGCTGCGGCCGGCGCGCTGGCGCTGGCGGCCGCCGCGGCGCCGCTGCAGGCCCAGCCGGTCGGGCTGCCGAGCATGGGCCGGGAAGGCGGGGAGCTGACGCCTATGCTCGAGCAGCGGTTGGGCGACGCCATCATGGTCCAGGGCCGGCGCGACCCCACTTATATCGATGACCCCGGCGTGCGCCAATACTTGGGCGAGGTCGGCCGCAGGCTGGCCGCGCACGCGCCTGGCGGTGCGCCTGAGATCGTCGTATTCGGCGTGCGCGACCCGACCTTCAACGCCTTTGCCTTGCCCGGCGGTTATATCGGTGTCAACAGCGGCCTGATCATCGGGTCGGAATCCGAATCGGAGCTGGCCGGGGTAATCGCCCACGAAATCGGCCACGTCGCGCAGCGCCACATCGCCCGTGGCTACACCCAGAGCGCGCAAAGCGGCACGATGATGATGGCGACCATGGCGGCATCGCTGCTGGCTGCGTTGGCCGGCGGTGGCGACCTTGCCGCGGGCGTGGCGGCGTTCGGCCAGGCAGCCACCGTCAGCCAGCAGCTGAGTTTTTCCCGCGACGCCGAGCGCGAAGCCGATCGTGCCGGCTTCGACATGCTGCGCAAGGCGGGCTACGACCCTGCCGGCATGGCGGCCGTCTTCGGCCGGTTGGCCAACGCATCGCGGCTGAACGAAGGCGCGGGCGGCGGCGCCTACGCCAGCACGCACCCGCTGTCGCTGCAGCGCATGTCGGACATCCAGAACCGCCTACGCATGATGCCGCCCGCGCGTCACGTCGACAGCGACGACTTCTGGTATGTGCGGGCCCAGATGTGGGTCGTGCAGTCCGGGGGTGCGCAAAGCCAGCGTAGCGCCAGGCAGCACTTGCAGGAAGAGGCGCGCGCCTTGTCCGGTCCCCGGCAAGCGGCGGCCTGGTACGGCCTGGGGTTGCTGGCGCTGCGGGAGGGCAACCTGGACCAGGCGCGCAAGGCGCTGGAAGCGGCCCGCGCCGGCGGCCGCGACGCGCCGCAACTGGCCGAGCTGGCCATCCGGCTGGCCTGGGCCGCGCGTGACGATGCCCGGGCCCTGGACACCGCCCGCGCTGCCTGGCGGCAATGGCCCGACCGGCGCGCCTTGGCCTACTGCCTGGCGCAGGCCCTGCAGCGCATGGGCAGGCACGACGAGGCCGTCATGTTCCTGCGCGAGCGCGTCGGCCGGTGGGCAGACGAGGAGCCGGGCTTGTACCAACTATTGGCGCAGAGTGAAGACAAGGCCGGCCAGCGTGTGGCGGCAAGGCGCAGCATGGCCCGCTATTACATTGCTACCGGCGCGCTGCCGGCGGCCGTTTCGCAGCTGAACCAGGCGCGCGGCCTGTCACGCGATTTCTACGAGCAGTCGCAGATAGACGTACAGATTCGCGAAGTGAAGGAGCGCATGGCCGAGGAGCGCGAACTGCTCGAACGATTCAAGTCCTGATTGCACGGCACGTGCAAGGCGCCCGGTGGGGCGAGCAGGCAGCGCCGCGTGCCCGTTCCCAGGGCGCCGCCGTCGGTGGCCCCGCGGGCGGTGGGGCTTATTGCCCGGTTTCGAAAAAGCGCGCGAGCCGCTGGGGCAGCCAGCGGCCGTGGCCCGGGAACGGTCCGGTGACGAAACCGGCATGCCCGCCTTCGGCGGGCTGGTGCAGCAGCACGGCGTCGGAGCACTCGTCCGGCCCGGGTAGCGCCGGCTCGGGCAGGAAGGGGTCGTTGCGTGCGTTCAGCACCAAGCAGGGTACGGCGATGCCGGCCAGCAGCGGCTTGCACGATGCCCGCGTCCAGTAATCCAGCGCGTTGCGAAAACCATGCATGGGCGCGGTGTACGCGTCATCGAACTCGCGCAAGTCCCGCGCATGGGCCACCCGCATGACGTCGATGACGCCTGGGAAGCGGCGGGCCTTTTCCAGCACCTTGGCCTTCATGGTGCGCAGGAAGAACCGCGTGTAAATGTGCCGGTTGATGAAGCCGCGCGATAGGTTTTGGCCAGCCGCGACCAGGTCCAGCGGCACCGAGACGCCGGCGGCGGCCGCCAGCCAGGCGGCCGCCTGGCCTTGCTCGCCCAGGTATTTGAGCAGGGCGTTACCCCCCAACGATACGCCGACGGCATGCCAGCGCGCAGCGGGCAGGCGCTGGCGCGCGGCTTGCAGCATGAAGCCGATTTCTTCCGAATCGCCGGAGTAATAGGCGCGCGCCAGACGGTTGGGCGTGCCAGAGCAGCCGCGAAAGTGTGCGACCACCACCACCCAACCGCGGGCGCGGAAGTATTGCCCGATCGACTGCGCGTAGCGGCTCAGGCTGTTGCCTTCCAGCCCATGGAAAATGATGACGGCGGACGTCTCTGGCGTTTGCGGCAGTGCCAGCCGGTCACTGTCGGTCATCCAGCGCACCGCCGCCGTACCCGCGACCGGGGCCGGATCGGCGTCGTGCGCGTCGGCCGGCGTGCGATGCGGGAAGAGCCCCGGGCCGCTCCAATCGAAATCGAGGAAATCGCCGTCAGGCGTATCGACCCGCTCGCGCACGAAGGCGATGCGGTGGTAGCGGGCCGCCAGGGCGCCATAGAGCGTCTGGCTGTGTCCATCGGGCAGCCAAACAGGAGTCGGGCAGGGCGAAGTGTCCAGTCGTGCAGCCACCGGCGTTCCCGTCAGTGGAGCAGGTCTGGCAGGTCGTGCAAGTCGAGCAGCCCCGCTTCGGAAGGGGCGGCGCTGGCATGGTGCAGCACCAGCTTCCAACCTGCCGGTCCCTTGTGATAGACGTTGGTCGCGTAGCAGTTGGCCACCCGCATCCCTGCGGGCGACTGCACCGTCATTTGTTCCACCACCGAGTGCACCGAACTCATCATGCTTTGCAGCGCCAGCAGGCGCATGGGGCGCATGACCAGCGGGCCATTGGCCAGGATTTCCTGCCACGATTCCCGGACTGCCATGTGGCCAAGCACGCGAATGCCGCCCGGATGGATGCAGGCGACTTCTTCGTCGTCGGCCCACACTTGCATCAGGCTATTCAGGTCGCCTTGCTCCAGGGCTTCGTAGAAGGCGAACTCGGCTTCGTCGGCGGTGGCGAACATGGGCTGGCCGGCCCGTTCAGTGCTT
Organism: uncultured Alcaligenaceae bacterium; assembly: GCA_937908115.1. GTDB lineage: Bacteria > Pseudomonadota > Gammaproteobacteria > Burkholderiales > Burkholderiaceae_B > CALEQZ01. The sequence goes on from CALEQZ010000014.1 coordinate 27,836, forward strand.
GGGTACCGCCGTGCCCGGCTTGAGCCGATACTGCGTCCCGCAATAGGGGCAGGCGGCCGAGCCCGTGCGCGTGACGTCCAAAAAGACGCGCGGGTGCATGCTCCAGATCGGCGCGCGCGGGCCCGGACAGTACACGGGCAGGTCTTCTGCGCCGATTTCGATGGCTTGCTGCGCTTGGCCGGGGGCTGTCGCGGCTGCGGTCATGGTTGTTCCTGCGATGGTAGGGCGAAAGAAGTCTGCAAAAGGCGGTTCAAACCTTGGTCAGCCAGTGCTCGTACTTGGGATTGCGACCGTTGACCACGTCGAAGAAGGCTTTCTGCAGGCGCTCGGTGATCGGCCCGCGGCGGCCGGCGCCGATTTGGCGGCGGTCGACTTCGCGGATGGGCGTGACCTCGGCGGCGGTCCCCGTGAAGAAGGCTTCGTCGGCGATATAGACGTCGTCGCGGGTCAGGCGCTTGGTCACCACCGGGATGCCCAGGTCGGCGGCCAGCGCGTGGATGGTCGAGCGGGTGATGCCGGTCAGGGCCGACGCGATCTCGGGTTCGCAGAGCACGCCGTCCTTGACGATGAAGAGGTTCTCGCCGGCGCCTTCGGCCACGAAGCCGTCGGTATCCAGCAGCAGCGCCTCGTCATAGCCGTCGTCCAGCGCCTCGGCGTTGGCGATGATGGAATTGGCGTAGGTCGTGGCCACTTTGGCCCGCGGCAGGGTGACGTTGACGTGGTGGCGGGCGTAGGACGACACCTTGACCCGTATGCCTTCGGCCAGGGCCTGCTCGCCCAGGTAGGCGCCCCAGGGCCAGGCGGCGATGGCGACGTGGACCTTGGCACCCTTGGGCGAGATGCCCATTTTCTCGGAGCCGAAGAACACCAGTGGGCGCAGGTAGCAGGACTTGAGCCCGTTGGCACGCACCACTTCGCATTGCGCCGCGTTCAGGGTGTCCTGGTCGTACGGGATCGGCATCTGGTAGATGTGCGCCGAATTGAACAGCCGGCGGGTGTGGTCCTGCAGGCGGAAGATCGCCGTTCCCTGGACGGTGTCGTACGCGCGTACGCCCTCGAATACCGACAAGCCGTAGTGCAGCGAATGCGTCAGGACGTGCGTGGTGGCCTCGCGCCACGGAACCAGTTTGCCGTCATACCAAATGTAGCCGTCGCGGTCAGCCATCGACATGGTGCGTCTCCATTGTGAGATATTCATTGTATCAAGCGGCCACGATACAATACCGCGGCCTACGACCGTCCGGCGTGCCGCCCCGGCCCCCCGGGGCGGCCATGACAGCGCTGTCTATCCATGCTGACCCGCCATCTACGTCAGAGGGTCTGCCTTGACCTCTGATACCGAGCCGTCTTCTGCCGCTTGCGCCGCCTTGCGGGCCGAAAGGCTGGCCGGCTTTCGGGCGGGCGTCAAGGCCGTCGGCCCGGCGTTGGTGGCCACCTCCACCTGGGGCCTGGTCACCGGGGTGGCCATGGTCAAGTCCGGCCTGACCGAATCCGCGGCGTTGACCATGACGCTGCTGGTGTATGCCGGATCGGCCCAGCTCACGGCGCTGCCGCTGATCGCCACCGGCGCGCCTCTGTGGCTGATCTTCGCCGCGGGCTTCATCGTCAACCTTCGCTTTGTCATCTTCGGGGCGGCCCTGCACCCGTACTTCCGCGACCTATCCTGGCCTCGGCGCCTGGCCTACGGCTACCTCGCCACGGACATGGCCTTCGTGCTGTTCATGCCGCGCTACGGCGACGCGACCGTGCGGGGCACGGTCGAGCAGCGCTGGTTTTTCATCGGCACCGCCGCGCCGGGATGGCTGGCCTGGCAGGTGTCGTCCATACTCGGCATCGCCCTGGGCGCCATGGTCCCAGCCGGGTGGTCGCTGGATTTCGCCGCGGTATTGGCGCTGCTGGCCATTACCGTTCCCCTGGCGTCTTCCCGGCCCATGCTCATATCCATGCTGGCCGCCGGCCTGGTGGCCTGGGTCGGACAACTGTTGCCGCTGCGGCTGGGCTTGCTCGCGGCGGTGGCGGCGGGCATCGTCGCGGGCCTGGCCGCCGAACGCCTGTCCCGGAGCCAGTCATGATTTTTGGCTTGTGGCCTTCCGACCTTTACGTGTACGGGGCGATCGCGCTGTTGGTCGTGTGCAGCGTGCTCACGCGCGCCGGTTACATGGTGTTCGGCGACTACCTTCCCTTGAGCGAGGGAACGCGTCGTGCCTTGCGCTATGCGCCTGCAGCCGCACTGACCGCCATTATCGTGCCGGACCTGCTGCCTTGGCGGGCCGGGGAATGGCCGGCTTTCGACACGCGGCTGGTCGCCGCTGCGGCGGGCGTGCTGGTCTTTTTACGCACGCGCAGTGCCGTGCTGGTCATCCTGGTCGGCATGGCCGTGCTTTGGACGCTGCGGGCGCTGTTCGGCTGACCGGTGCGGCGGCTGCTAAAATAAGTTATCCACAGGTCCGCGCCGCGCAGCGACGCCTTTTTCCATTTTCCGGCGCCGGACGATCACCCATTTGCCGATGACTCAATCGAATCCTTCCGTGGCCGCGGCTGCTGCCGACGCGCCCGTTTCCAGCTTCGCCGATTTCGGCCTGCATCCCGACCTGCTCCGGGCGGTGGCCGACACCGGCTACACCACGCCCACGCCCATCCAGGCCAGGGCGATTCCGGTGGTGATGGAGGGACGCGACGTCATGGGCGCTGCCCAGACGGGCACAGGCAAGACCGCTGCCTTTACCCTGCCCATCCTGCACCGGTTGATGCCGCTGGCCAACCGTAGCATGTCTCCCGCGCGCCATCCGACGCGCGCGCTGATCCTGACGCCCACGCGCGAGCTGGCCGACCAGGTCGCCGAAAACGCACGCCGCTACAGCCAGTACACGCCGCTGCGCACCGCAGTCGTGTTCGGCGGCGTGGATATCGGTCCGCAGAAGGAGGCGCTGCGCGCCGGCTGTGAGGTGCTGATCGCCACGCCCGGCCGCCTGCTCGACCACGTCGAGCAGCGCACGGCCAACCTCAGCCAGGTGGGGATCCTGGTGCTGGACGAAGCCGATCGCATGCTTGACATGGGCTTTCTGCCGGACCTGGAGCGCATCATCCAGCTGCTGCCGCGCCAGCGCCAGAACCTGCTGTTTTCCGCCACGTTCAGCAACGACATCCGCAAGCTGGCCCGCTCTTACTTGAACCATCCGGTCGAGATCGAGGTGGCCGCGCGCAACGCCACGGCCGACACGGTCACCCAGATTGCCTATCCCATGGAGGCCGACGCCAAGCGGGCGGCCGTGGTGCATCTGGTCAAATCGCGGGGCCTGAGCCAGGTCATCGTGTTTTCCAACACCAAGATCGGCACCGGCCGCCTGGCGCGCCAGCTTGAGCTCGATGGCGTGCGCGCCGAATCCATACACGGTGACAAGTCGCAGGCTGACCGCATGAAGGCACTGGAAGCGTTCAAGGCCGGCGAGCTCGAAGTGCTGGTGGCCACCGACGTGGCCGCGCGCGGGCTGGACATTGCCGGCGTGCCGTGCGTGATCAATTACGACCTGCCGTACAACCCCGAGGACTACGTGCACCGCATCGGGCGCACGGGTCGCGCCGGCGCCTCGGGCGAAGCGATTGCCCTCTATACGCCCGAGGAAGAAAAGCTGCTGCTCGAGATCGAGAAGCTCATCAAGCGGCAGGTGCCACGCGGGCGGCTGGATATTCCGTCCGAACTGCTGTCGCGCGGGCGTGGCCGGGACCGGCACCGTCCGGGCGAGCGCCGCGGCGCATCGGCGCCGCACGCATCGCGCCCGCAGCAGCCGGTCGACGACTTCTTCTACAAGCCTTACGAGCCGGCGCCGGCAACCGCGCAGCCGGCCAGTCCCGAACCGCCGCGCCCGGCGGCGCCCAAGCGCGGGCTGGCCGTGTTGCTGGGCGGCGCGCGCAAACCCGTTTCGCCTTCGTCTTCGTCCTAGTGCCGCGCGCCCCTTACGGTTGCGCGGCGGATTGCCTGAGAAGGGCGGCTACGTCGGGCAGGGCGGTGCGCACCTCCGGGCCATCGGCATCCAGGTTCTCGAGCATGCGCTGCAAGTGGCCGATGTGCGGGAGCATGGTGCCGTAGAACAGCGTGCGCGCACCGCGTCGGATGAGCAGGGTCGGGAAGTTTTCGACGTCTTCGTCGCCCAGCAGCTCGGGGTGATCCTCGATGTCGGCCCAAACGAACAGCATGTCGGGGTACTGGGCAGACAGTTCTTCGAAGCGCGGCTGGTAGCCGCGACAGGCGTCGCACCAGGCAGCGCAGAAGCATACGACCAGTCCGGCGTCCGGGCGGTCGAGCAGCGCGAGCAGGCGGGCGGTGTCGGCGTTGGCGGGGTAATGAACAGGCATGTCGGCAAGACGTGTCGGGTTTGTCTATGATACCCGGCACGCACTCCTGGCCAGCGCACATGAACGATTCCTCTGCCCTTCGTCCTGCCGGCTCGGCCGGCCTGTCCGGCGTGGCCCGCGCTTTGCGGCGCGCGCTCGTGTCGCAGCTGCATCCGCGCATGCTGTTTGCGCTGCTCATGCCTTTCCTGATTACCCTGGCGGGCGCCGTGGTGCTGATCTGGCTGTGTTGGGATCCCGTCACGGCCTGGCTGCAGCGCACCGTGTCGGATTGGGCCGTGGTGGCGCAGGTCGACGAATGGCTGATCGCCGCCGGCCTGGTTTCACTCAAGCTCTGGCTGGTGCCGCTGGCGGCGGTGGCCATCCTGCTGCCCGTGGCGGGTATCCTGGGCCTGGCGATAGCGGCCGTGTGCGTCATGCCGATGGTGCTCAACCACCTGGAGGCCCGCGATTACGCCGGCCTTAAGCGCCAAGGCCGGCACGGGCTGGCCGTCGGCATGTGGAACGCGATATGGGTGACCACCGTCTTCGCCCTGGGCTGGTTGGTGACGCTGCCGCTTTGGCTGCTGCCGCCCATGGCGCTGGTGCTGCCGGTGTTCTGGTGGGCGTTCGCGTTCTCGCGCATGATGCGCGTGGATGCGCTGGTCGAGCACGCCAGCCCGGCCGAGCGGCGGCTGCTCGAGCAGCGCCATAACGCTGGATTCTGGACGCTTGGCTTCATCCTGGCGCTGGTCAACCTGCTGCCGCCGGCCTGGCTGGTGCTGCCGGTGTTTTCCGCGTTGGTCTTTGCGCACTACGGCCTGGACGCGCTGGCGCGGCTGCGGCAGGAAACCGTCATCGACGTCTGAATTTTCCCTGGAGCCCCCATGCAGCAAGACGATACGGTGCGCCGCTTCGGACTGATCGTCGTCGGCGACGAAATCCTTTCCGGACGCAGGCAGGACAAGCACTTCGCCAAGGTCGTCGCCATGTTGGCCGAGCGCGGCCTGCAACTGGCCTGGGCGCAGTTCATCGGCGACGACCGTGCGGCGCTGACCGAACTGTTGCGGCGCAGCTTCGCCAGCGGCGACGTGGTGTTTTGCTGTGGTGGCATCGGCGCCACGCCGGACGACCACACGCGCCAGGCGGCTGCCACGGCGCTGGGCGTGGACCTAGTCCTGCACCCCGAGGCCGAGGCCGCGATCACGCAACGTTGCGCCGAGATGGCCGCCAAGGGACAGGGCGACGCCGACATGGGCACGCCGGAAAACCAGCGGCGCCTGCAGATGGGGTGCTTCCCCGCCGGCAGCGAGATCGTCCCCAACCCCTACAACCGCATACCGGGGTTCTTTATCCGCGACCACACCTTCGTGCCGGGCTTTCCCGTAATGGCCTGGCCGATGCTGGAGTGGACGCTGGACACCCGCTATGCCCCCCTGCATCACAAAGTGCGCCATGTAGAGCATTCCTTCCTGGTTTTCGGCCTGCCCGAATCGCGTATCGCCCCGGTCATGGAAACCGTGCAACAGCGCTGGCCCCAGGTGCGCGCCTTTAGCCTGCCCAGCGTGGGCGACGGCGGGGCGCGGCCGCACATCGACCTGGGCGTCAAGGGCGAGCCCGAGGCCGCGGCGCAGGCCTTGGTGTTCCTGCGTGACGAGGTGCGGCGATTGGGCGGTACCATGGAGCCGCCCCATGCAGCCACCGGATCGCGGGGTGCCGGCGCCATGGGATAGAATGTGCTGCACCGCCGCAACGGACGCTGCGGCGGCGGCTTTTCACTGGACGACACCATGCCGCGCACGACCGCCATCGCCAACGCGTCTTCGCCTGCCGGCGAAGAGGGCGGCACGCGGCCGGCGATCGCCATCCAGGTGCTGGAGCGGGCGATGGGGTTGCTCGATGCGCTGGCAGCCCAGCCCGACCCGGTCACGCTCAAGGAGCTCGCCCATACCACTGGGCTGCACCCGTCCACCGCGCACCGTATCCTCAACGACCTCGTAGTCGGCCGCTACGTCGAGCGCGTGGACAACGGCCTGTACCAGCTGGGCATGCGCCTGCTGGAATTGGGGTCGCTGGTCAAATGCCGGCTCAACGTCCGCGAGGCGGCGCTGGGCGCCATGCGCGCCCTGCACAAGCTGACCGGCCAGACCGTCAATCTGTCGGTGCAACAGGGCGACGAAATCCTTTACATCGAGCGGGCCTGGAGCGAACGCTCCGGCATGCAGGTGGTGCGGGCCATCGGCGGACGCGCGCCCTTGCACCTGACCTCGACTGGCAAGCTTTTCCTGTCCACCGCCGATTCCCGGCAGGTGCGCGCCTATGCCGAGCGCACCGGCTTGGTGGGCAATACCCGCAATAGCCTCACCGACCTCGAGCGGCTCGAGCAGGAGCTCGCCCTGGTGCGCCGCAATGGCTACGCCCGCGACAACGAGGAACTCGAGCTCGGAGTGCGCTGCATCGCCGCCGGGATCTACGACGATACCGGCCGCCTGGTGGCCGGACTATCGATTTCCGCGCCGGCCGACCGCATGCAGGACGAATGGATCACCGCGCTCGTGCGCACCGCAGCCGAAATTTCCGAGGCGCTGGGCTACGAGCCGCCGGCGCAGCAATCTTGAGCCGGCGCGTGCCGGCGACATCATTTTTTTCGCTTTCTCCACGAAGGGGCTCGCGTCCGCCGGTGGCTGCCTGCCGCCGGCTGGCCGATGCCAGCAGGGCAAAAAAATCCCGGCTGGCGCCGGGACCTGATGCGGCGGCCGCCGGTTGGCCGGCGGCCGGGCCGGCAGCGCGTGCCGCCGGCTTGTCGTTGTTGTCGTCTTATTGCGGCTCGATGCCGGCCTTCTTGAACAGTTCGGCCCATTGCGGGACTTGTTGCTTGACCTTGGCGGTCAGGGCTTCGGGGTTGGCGTCGTCGAGCATCACTTCCGCGCCCAGGCCTTTCATGCGTTCCTGGAACTTCGGATCGGCCAGGCCGGCTTGCAGGGCGGCGACCAGCTTGTCGACCACGGGCTTGGGCGTGCCGGCCGGCACCCACATGCCGTGCCAGATGCCGATCTGGAAGCCCTGGTAGCCGGATTCGTCCATCGTGGGCAAGTCTGGCAGCGACGGTACGCGCTTGAGGCTGCCGACGGCATAGGCCTTGACCTTCTTGGCGGCGATGTGCTGGGAGGTGTTGGTGGTTTGGTCGCACATCAGGTCGACTTGCTTGCCGAGCAGGTCGTTCATGGCCGGGCCGGTGCCCTTGTAGGGCACGGTCAGCAGTTGCACGCCGATGGCGTCCATGAACATGGTGCCGCACAGGTGGCTGGCCGCACCGATGCCGGCGTTGGCCATGGCGACCTTGTCCTTGTTCTGTTTGAGGTAGTCGACCAGTTCCTTGATGTTGTTGGGCGGAAAGTCTTCGCGCGCGATGATGGTCATGGGCACGTCCACGACCAAGCCGATCGGTTCGAAGCTCTTGACCGGGTCATAGCCTGGGTTCTTGTACAGCGAAGCCGCCGTCGTGAAGCCGACGTGCATCAACAGGACGCGATAGCCGTCCGGTTCGGCGCGCGCCACGTCGCTGGTGCCAATCGTGCCGCCCGCGCCAGCCTTGTTTTCGACCACGACCGTCTGGCCCAGGGTCGGGCGCATGGCCTCGGCCAGGGAGCGGGCGACGTTGTCGGTGGGGCCGCCAGCCGCGAAGGGAACGACCAGGGTGATGGGCTTGCTGGGGAATTCGGCCGCCTGCGCTGGGAGCGCTGCGGCCAGGGATAGGGCCGCGGCGCCGGCGGAAACGAGGGCCGCCAGCTTGCGAGGGGTGAGGCGCATGGAGTCTCCTTGATGAGGAAGGGTTATCGTGTTGTTCACAGCCAGGCACGCGGCAAGGGTAGGCGCATGCATGGGGCGCCCAGGGAGTCTAGGTAAGAATGGGGCCGGCGTCACCCCATGTTTTCCCCAGCACGGCGGCGAGGGTTTGCTGCACCTTGTGATGTTGCGTTGCAACATAGTCGCTTGACAAGGCCGGCGGGGCCCGTAAAATGACGTTTGTGCAGTGCAGCAAAACCGGTCGGTCGGGCAGCGCCGGGCGCTGACATTGCGCCGTTTCCGGCTTACGAATCGAATCTGCCGGCCCCGCCCCAGGCCCCAAGGAGAGTCACCATGACTGCCATCCCCCAACAAGTCCTCAACCGCCAAAAGGCGGCCGTTTCCTCCCTGATCGCCACGCAAGGCGCGCTATTTTCTGGCTTCGAAAAGCTGGTCGACCTGAACATGAAGGTCGTCAAGGCTAGCCTGGACGAAGCAGCGCTGCGCGCGCAGCAAGTGGCCGAGCTCAAGGACGCCCAGGAAGTCGCTGCCTTCACCAGCTCGCTGCTGCAGCCGGGCGCCGAAAAGGCGCTGGCCTACGGCAAGCACGTCTACGACATTCTGGCGGGCGTGCAGTCCGAGCTGGCCGCGCTGGCTGAAGCGCAAGTGGCCGACGGCCGCCAGCAGCTGAACGATGCCATCGAGGAACTTTCCAAGAATGCGCCCACCGGCACGGAAGGCGCCGTGGCGCTGATGAAGTCGTCGCTGGCCACCGTCAACAGCGCCTATGATTCGCTGGCCAAGGCGGCCAAGCAGGCCGCCGAAGTCGCCGAATCCAACCTGAATGCCGCCGCGAACGCGACCTTCAAGGCCGCGTCCGACGCCGCCGAGGCGGCCGGCAAGGCCACGCCGCGCAGCCGCCGCGCTGCGTAATAGCGGCCGCGCCGCAGCCGTTTTCGCGGCGTTCCAACCCGCGAAGCGCACCGCTTCGCGGGTTTTTTGTCGTCCTGTTACCGGGGCGCTTTTTGTGCGATCGCGCGGTACTTTTCGACGGCGTCTTTCAAATAGGTGGCAAATGCCTGCGGGCCGGCGCTGACTTTGACCTCCACGCCCTGGCGCGCCAGCTGATCTCTTACCGATGGACGCTGCAGGACTTTGGCGACCGCCGCATGTAGACGCTCGACAATGGCAGGCGGCGTGCCCGCTGGAGCCAGCAGTGCGTTGAAGGTTACGTCTTCATAGCCCGGCAACGCGGATTCTGCGATGGTGGGAACGTAGGGTAGCAGCACCGATCTGGTCGTTGTCGTGACTCCCAGTGCTTTCAGCTTGCCCGCGGCGATGTAAGGGCCGGAGGTGCTGACTTGGTCGAACATCGTCATCACCTGGCCACCCACAACGTCGGTAAGGGCTTGGGCGTTGCCTTTGTAGGACACGCCTAGCATTTTGATGCCTGCTTGGCGACTGAATAGTTCTGCGGCGATGTAGCCAGTCGAGCCCACCCCCGAGGATGCGAACGAAATTTCTCCGGGATTGGCGCGGGCTCGCTCAATCAGTTCTCCGACGGTATTCTGTGGCACCGAAGGATGCGCTACCAGCACCATGGGAATCTGCACAGTTTGGGTGATAGGTGCAAAATCGCTGATCGGATCGTATCCGGCGTCGGCGATGAATGCTGGCGCAGAAACGAAAGTGTTGGCTACGGCCAGCAACGTGTATCCATCGGGTCGGGCGCGCGCGACGTCGCGAGTCCCGATCAAGCCGCTTGCCCCTGGCTTGTTCTCCACGACGACAGGCTGGCCGAGATCATCGGCGAGGTCCTTGGCTATCAGTCTTGCCACTTGGTCGACCGTGCCCCCGGGTGCAAGCGGCACCACGATGCGTATGGGTTTGCTGGGATAGTCCTGTGAGGCAGTCGCACAGGCCGCAATCGCGACTGCAATGATGGACGCCAGTAAACGCAACGGGTTCATGGTGGTTGTCTCCTGAAGATGTCGACGGTTGGTCCGTCGATTGTTCTAGTTGGCCTAGTAGCGGGCCGTGTTGGTCAATGTTCAAAAGCCGTAGAGGCGCGCCGGGTTGTCCGCGAGTAGTTTGCGCGCGCGTTCGGGGGTTTCCGCCCATTCTAGGCATCGCGCCAGAGCACGCGAGTTATCCTCGGCGCGGCAAGGTGTGACGCGATTTACCGGTAGTGGCACGCCGGCCGCCGAACCCGGATGTGGCCAGTCTGTTCCCCACAAGACTCGGTTCGGATTCGCGTCGATCAGTGCGCGGGCAAGCGGTGCTACATCGGCATAGTCTGGTTGCCGTGATATGCGGTACGGGGCAGACAGCTTGACGTATATGCGGCCTGACGCCAGCAGCGAGAGCAGCAGGTCGAATCCCGGCTGGGAGACTCCGGCACCGCCTTGCGCACGACCAAAGTGATCAATGACCAAGGCCGTAGGCATGTCCAGTATCATGTCAGCCAACCCGGCAAGGGTCCGAAGATTGGTATAGATTTGAACGTGCCAGCCCAGTCGGGCGACACGTTCGGCTGCACACATCAGCGCTAGGCGGGCCGCCTTCGGGTCGTGCTGCCCGGCGGTTTCCAGATTCACCCGCACACCGCGCACGCCGGCTTCGTGCATGGCGGCCAGCGTTTCGTCGGACGTTGTCTCGTTGATGACTGCTACTCCTCGTCCTGCGCCGTTCAAGCGGCGCAGGGCATCTAGCAGGCAGCGGTTGTCCGACCCATACGGGCTGGGTTGGACGATCACCGTGCGCGCGATGCCGAGGTCACGATGCAATGAAATCAAATCGTCAAGAGGCGCGTCGGGAGGTGTATAGGTTCGGCCCGGATCGAAGGGATATTTGGCCACGGGACCGAAGACGTGCACGTGGCAGTCGCAAGCATTGGCGGGAACGGTCGGCGGGGTCGTCATCGCGTCATCTCCGTGCCCGTCCGAGTCAGCTTGCGTAGTGGGGATAACCGCCGGGCTCGGCGTCGAGCAGACGCAGCATGGCGTGCCATTCAAGCTCGCCGTAGGGACGGCGCGTACCTGGTTGATACAGGTGCGCGGCCCGCTGCAGGACTTCCTCGCTGGGGATGGTCAATCCTTGTCGGCCGACGGACAAAGCATCGACTTGTGCTCGGCAAGCCATTTCCAACTGGTACATTAGGTTGAAGGCCTGTGCCACGGACGGACCGCATACCAACAGGCCGTGGTTGCGCAGGATCATGGCATTGTGCGATCCAAGGTCAGCGACCAGCCGCTCTTGCTCGGAGAGATCAATCGCCGGACCCTCGAAATCGTGATAACCAATGTGGCCGTAGAACCGGGATGCTGTTTGGGTAATGGGCAGCAGTCCCTCGCTCATGGCTGAGACGGCCATGCCTGCGCGGGTATGCGTATGGATCACGCAGTGCACATCGGGTCGTGCTCGGTGGATGCATCCATGGATGACATAACCGGACCTATTGATGTCGTAGTCTGTATCTGGCTTACGGTGAACGTTGCCGTCAAGGTCAATTTCCACGAGGCTGGAAGCGGTAATTTCCTTGTACAGCAGGCCATATAGATTGATTAGCAGACGGTCTGGCTTGCCGGGAATTCTAGCGGTGATGTGGTTGTAGATCAGGTCGGTCATTCCATAGCGATCCATCAACCGATAGCACGCCGCTAGGTCGGTGCGAGCCTTCCATTCGGCATCGTCCACCTGGCCTCTTAGGGATGGAAAATTGGTGCTGTATCGCGAGTTCACCTGCATGTTCCTGTGGAGGGGCGATAATAAAAAATGACGGTTGGGATTTGCAGGGAAATGAAAATTCCATGCGTCATCAAGACTATGACATGGTAGGCCGCGCGCGGGGCGTGGGCCATCGAGAATATTTCACATCCAGATTAAAATAAGTAATGAATCTGCTTGGGTCCGCCCGGCGGGCCTGTCAGTAATTTCGTGTTTAGGGCATAACATGCACTCAAGGAGTGATGA
>CALEQZ010000015.1 GCA_937908115.1 uncultured Alcaligenaceae bacterium
GTCCAACGAGCCGGCGCCCGCCGGCAAGCCCGCCGCCGCGCCGGCAGCCAAGTCCGCGCCCGCTGCGCCTGCGGCCGCACCTGCTGCGTCGTCCAAGAGCGCCATCGACCGCGACGAGGCCCGCCGTGCGGCAGAAGCCGAGGCCGCCGCGCTGCGCGAGATGCTGAGCCGGCCGCGCAAGGTGCTGCGCGCGCCCGAGCCGCAGGCCAACCCGGCCGCCTTGTCCGGCACGCTGCACAAGCCGGCCGGCGCCAAGGCGGCCAAGAAGGACAAGGACACCAAGCCGGGCACTGCCGGCAAGAAGGTCATCAAGGCCGGCGAGGTCGCCTCGACCTGGTCCGATGAGGCCTCGCGCAAGAAGCCGGCCGACCGGCGCGACGCCGCGCCCGGCGCCAGCCGCGATGGCTGGCGCGCCGGCGGCAAGGGTGGCAAGGGCGGACGCAACCGCCAGCAGCAGCAGACCGAGCGCCAGCAGCAGCAACCCGAGTTCATCGCGCGCGAAGTCCACGTGCCCGAAACCATCACCGTGGCCGACCTGGCGCACAAGATGGCGGTCAAGGCGGCCGAGGTCATCAAGCAATTGATGAAGCTGGGCCAGATGGTCACCATCAACCAGGTGCTGGACCAGGAAACGGCCATGATCGTGGTCGAGGAAATGGGCCACAAGGCGATCGCCGCCAAGCTGGACGATCCGGAGGCCTTCCTGGACGAGGCGCCGCACGAGGAAAGCGAGCAGTTGCCGCGCGCGCCGGTGGTCACGGTCATGGGCCACGTCGACCACGGCAAGACCTCGCTGCTGGACTACATCCGCCGCACCAAGGTTGCCGCGGGTGAAGCCGGCGGCATCACCCAGCACATCGGCGCCTACCACGTGCAGACCGACCGCGGCATGGTCACCTTCCTGGACACTCCGGGCCACGAGGCGTTTACCGCCATGCGCGCACGCGGGGCCAAGGCCACCGACATCGTCATCCTGGTGGTGGCCGCCGACGACGGCGTCATGCCCCAGACCCGCGAAGCCATCCACCACGCCAAGGCAGCCGGCGTGCCCATGGTGGTTGCGGTCAACAAGATCGATAAGCCCGAGGCCAATCCCGAGCGCGTCAAGCAGGAGCTGGTGGCCGAAGAGGTCGTGCCCGAAGAATACGGCGGCGACGTGCCTTTCGTGCCGGTGTCGGCCAAGACGGGGCAGGGGATCGACGACCTGCTCGAAAACGTCTTGCTGCAGGCCGAAATCCTCGAACTGAAGGCGCCGGTCGACGCGCCGGCCAAGGGCCTGGTCATCGAGGCGCGCCTGGACAAGGGGCGCGGCCCGGTGGCCACCATCCTGGTGCAGAGCGGCACGCTCAAGCGCGGCGACGTGGTGCTGGCCGGCGCCAGCTATGGCCGTGTGCGCGCCATGCTGGACGAAAACGGCAAGACGGTCACCTCGGCCGGGCCTTCCATCCCGGTCGAGATCCAGGGCCTGACCGAGGTCCCGGCCGCCGGCGACGAGCTCATCGTGCTGGCCGACGAACGCAAGGCCCGCGAAATCGCCCTGTTCCGCCAGGGCAAGTTCCGCGACGTCAAGCTCGCGCGCCAGCAGGCGGCCAAGCTGGAGTCGATGTTCGACAACCTTGGGGAAGGCACGCAGACCCTGCCGCTCATCGTCAAGACCGACGTGCAGGGTTCGCAGGAGGCCTTGGTGGCCGCGCTGACCAAGCTGTCGACCGACGAGGTGCGCGTGCAGGTGGTGCACGCCGGCGTGGGTGGCGTGACCGAAAGCGACGTCAACCTGGCCATTGCCTCCAACGCGGTGATCATCGGCTTCAACGTGCGTGCCGACCAGGGCGCCAAGAAGCTGGCCGAATCCAATGGCGTGGACCTGCGCTACTACAACATCATCTACGATGCCGTGGATGAGGTGAAGGCGGCCATGTCCGGCATGCTGGCGCCCGAGAAGCGCGAGGAAGTCATCGGCCAGGCCGAGATCCGTGAGGTCTACAGCATTTCGCGCATCGGCAACGTCGCCGGCTGCATGGTCACCGAGGGCGTGGTGCGCCGCGATGCGCAGGTGCGCCTGCTGCGCGACAACGTCGTGCTGTGGACCGGCCAGCTCGACTCGCTGCGCCGCTTCAAGGACGACGTGCGCGAAGTGCGCGCCGGCTTCGATTGCGGCCTGACGCTGCGCGGCAACAACGACATCAAGGTAGGCGACCAGCTCGAGATCTTCGAGATCAAGGAAATCGCGCGAACCTTGTGATGCCTTGCCGATGACACGCCACAAGAGCAAAGCCATTCCTGGCCGCAACCTGCGGCTGGCCGACCAGATCCAGAAGGATCTAGCGGCCATCATCCAGCGCGAGATCGACGTGTCGCGCGCCGGCCTGATTACGTTGAGCGGCGTCGAGCTGTCGCCAGACTACGCCCACGCGAAGGTGTACTTCACCGTGCTGGGCGCCGAGCCCGAGGTCGCCGCCGACGTGCTCAACGAAAAGGCCGGCTGGCTGCATTCCCAGCTGTACAAGCTGCTGCACATCCATACGGTGCCGACGCTGCGCTTCATCCATGATGAGCAGGTCGCCCGCGGCATCGAAATGTCCCGGCTGATCGAGCGCGCCAACCGGCCCGGCGCGCGCGCCGACGAGCCCGACGAACCCGAGGACCGGTCCTGACAGGGCTGCCGTCGCATTTTTTTGCAGGATATCCGACGATGGCCAAAAGACGCGGGCTGGCGCTCGACGGCGTGCTGTTGCTGGACAAACCCGAGGGCTTGTCCAGCAATCACGCGCTGCAGCGCGCGCGCCGCACGCTCAATGCCCAGAAGGCAGGCCACACCGGCACGCTTGATCCCTTCGCCACCGGGCTGCTGGTCTGCTGCATGGGCCGCGCCACCAAGATCTGCGCGGCCATGCTCGACGCCGACAAGGCGTACCGGGCGACGCTGGCCTTCGGCGAGGAAACCGATTCGGGCGACCTGACCGGCAACGTGGTCGCGCGCGCGGCCGATTTCGGTGGCGTCGACGAGCAGGCGCTGCGTGAGGTGCTGGCGCGTTTCGTCGGCCAGATCCAGCAGGTGCCGCCGATGTATTCCGCGCTCAAGCGCGACGGCCGGCCTCTTTACGAATATGCCCGGGCCGGCATCGAGGTCGAGCGCGAGCCGCGCACGGTGACCGTGCATGGCATCGAACTCGTGCGTTGGGACGCGCGCTCGGCGGTCATCGACGTGTCGTGCAGCAAGGGTACGTACATCCGCACGCTGGCGCAGGACATCGGTCGCGCACTCGGATGCGGGGCGCACCTGTCGGCGTTGTCGCGCACCCGCGTCGGGCCTTTCGCGCTGGCCGACGCCGTCACGCTCGATGCCCTGCAGTCCATGGATGACCCGGTCCGGGCGCTTCTGCCCTTGAACGAATTGCCGGCAGGCTTGATGCCCGCCGGGCCAATGCAAAGGAACCCGTCATGACTCGCGCCTTGCGCAACGTCGCCATCATCGCCCACGTCGACCACGGCAAGACCACGCTGGTCGACCAATTGCTGCGCCAGTCCGGCACCTTCCGCGAGAACCAGCAGGTCGCCGAACGGGTCATGGATTCCAACGACCTGGAAAAAGAGCGCGGCATCACCATCCTGGCCAAGAACTGCGCGGTCGAATACGAAGGCACGCACATCAACATCGTCGACACTCCGGGCCACGCCGACTTCGGCGGCGAGGTCGAGCGCGTGCTGTCCATGGTCGATGGCGTGCTGCTGCTGGTCGACGCCGTCGAAGGGCCCATGCCGCAAACTCGCTTCGTCACCCGCAAGGCGCTGGCGTTGGGGCTAAAGCCCATCGTGGTGGTCAACAAGATAGACCGCCCCGGCGCGCGCCCCGATTACGTCATCAATGCCACCTTCGACCTGTTCGACAAGCTGGGTGCCACCGAGGAGCAGCTGGATTTCCCGGTCATTTATGCCTCGGGCCTGTCGGGCTACGCGGGACTGACGCCTGATGTGCGCGAAGGCGACATGCGTCCGCTGTTCGACGCCATCCTGAAGTACGTGCCGCAACGCAACGACGACGTCGACGGGCCGCTGCAGTTGCAGATCGTCTCGCTGGACTACAACAGCTATGTGGGCAAGATCGGGGTGGGCCGCATCAACCGCGGGCGCATCCGCCCGGGCATGGATGTGGTGTACCAGTTCGGCCCCGACGGGGAATCGGGCAAAGGGCGCATCAACCAGGTCTTGAAGTTCAAGGGGCTGGAGCGGGTGCTGGTCGATGAGGCCGAGGCGGGCGACATCGTGCTCGTCAACGGCATCGAAGACATCGGCATCGGCTGCACCATCATGGATCCAGCGCAGCCCGAGCCGCTGCCCATGCTGCGCATCGACGAGCCTACGCTGACCATGAATTTCATGGTCAACACCTCGCCGCTGGCCGGGCGCGAAGGCAAGTTCGTGACGAGCCGACAGCTGCGCGAGCGACTCGAGCGTGAGCTGAAGTCCAACGTCGCCCTGCGCGTGCGCGATACCGACGACGACACGGTGTTCGAAGTGGCCGGCCGTGGCGAGCTGCACCTGACCATTTTGCTCGAGAACATGCGCCGCGAGGGCTACGAGCTCGCGGTGTCGCGTCCGCGCGTCGTCTTCAAGGAAGTCGACGGCCAGAAGCTGGAACCCTATGAGCTGCTGACCGTGGACGTCGAGGATGCGCACCAGGGCGCCGTCATGGAGGAACTGGGCCGCCGCAAGGGTGACCTGCTGGACATGCAGCCGGATGGCCGCGGCCGCACGCGGCTGGAGTACCGCATCCCGGCGCGCGGGCTGATCGGCTTCCAAAGCGAGTTCCTGACGCTGACGCGCGGCACTGGCCTGATGAGCCATATTTTCGATGAGTACGCGCCCATGCGCGAGGGCCCGGTGGGCGAGCGGCGCAACGGCGTGCTCATCAGCCAGGACAACGGCGAGGCCGTGGCCTACGCCTTGTGGAAACTGCAGGAGCGCGGACGCATGTTCGTCAGCCCGGGCGACCCCTTGTACGAGGGCATGATCATCGGCATCCACAGCCGCGACAATGACCTGGTGGTCAACCCGATCAGGGAAAAGAAGCTGACCAACATCCGCGCCGCGGGCAAGGACGAGCACATCGACCTGATTCCGCCGATCAAGCTGACGCTGGAGTATGCGGTGGAATTCATCGACGACGACGAGTTGGTGGAAGTCACGCCCAAGTCGATCCGGCTGCGCAAGCGCTACCTGCAGGAGCATGAGCGCCGCCGCATGGCGCGCGAGGCGGCGTAATCGGGTCGCGGCCGGCGGGCGGCCGCCTTTGCCCGTGTGGCGGCCTAGCCGCGCCCGCGCAGTTGGTACACGAGGGTGTCCAGCCGCGTGACGCCGGCCTGCAGGAATTTCGGTTCCTTGGCTAGGCTGTCGTGGCGGCTGACCAGTTCGACCTCGGTGTGGTCGGCGTATAGGCGGCGCACCTCGTCGTCGTCCACCGAGAATGGCGGCCCGGCCATTTGGTCTTGCGGGTAGTCCAGCGAGACCAGCAGCCCGCGGTAGCCGCCGGGCAGGCGGCCATAAACGCGATCGACGTAGCGCGCGCGCATGTCTGCAGGCAGGGCCACGAGCGCGGCCCGGTCGTAGACGCCGGTGCACCCGGCGAGCGTCGCGTCGTCCAGGTCGAAGATGTCCCCGCAGATCAGTTCGATGTCGCCGGCCGTGTAATGGCGCCCCTGGGCGCTGTCCCGTACGGCCGGTTGCAGGCCGTTCTCGGCGAAGAACTGTTCCACCGCCAGGGGAGACAGCTCCACGCCCAGCACGCGCAGGCCTTGCCGGGCCAGCCACAGCATGTCCAGCGTCTTGCCCGCCAGCGGCACCAGCACCCGGCTGCCGGGCGGCAGCTCCAGCAGGCGCCAGAATTTTTCCAGCGGCGGGGTGACCCGCGCCTGGTGAAAGTTGGTGCGGCCTTCGCGCCAGCGTTGCAGCCAGAATTCGGCGTCCATCGTCCCTTGTTGCTCCGTTGCGGTGGCGATGCGCCGTATTGTAGGCAGTCAGGCCTGCAGCAGGCCCTTGCGCTCGATGAAGGCGATGATTTCCGCCAGTCCGGCGCCGGACTTCATGTCGCTCATCACGTAAGGACGCTCGCCGCGCATGCGGCGGGTGTCTTCCTCCATCACGGCTAGCGACGCGCCGACCAGGGGGGCGAGGTCGATCTTGTTGATTACCAGGAGATCCGACTTGGTGATGCCGGGCCCGCCCTTGCGGGGGATTTTTTCGCCACCGGCCACGTCGATGACGTAGATGGTCAAGTCTGACAGCTCGGGACTGAAGGTGGCGGCAAGGTTATCGCCGCCCGACTCGATGAAGACGATGTCCGCATCGGGAAACTTCGCGAGCATGCGGTCGACCGCGTCCAGGTTGATCGAGGCATCTTCGCGGATGGCGGTGTGCGGGCAGCCGCCCGTTTCCACCCCCATGATGCGTTCGGCCGGCAGGGCGTCGGCCACGGTAAGCAGCCGCTGGTCCTCCTTGGTATAGATGTCGTTGGTGATGACCACCAGGTCGTAGCGGCTGCGCATGGCCTTGCACAGCATTTCCAGCAGGGTGGTCTTTCCGGATCCGACCGGGCCGCCTATGCCCACGCGCAGCGGCGGATTCTTCTTGGTGCGGGCTTGCATCGATGTTCCTCGTCGTTCAATGGCGATCGGTTGCCTGCACTAGGAGCGGAACAGGCGCGAATACTGTGTTTCGTGTCGGGCCGACAGGATGGCGAGCATCGGTGCGAAGGTGCTGACCGCATCGTGCCCGTCATCGGGCGCGCATTCGCCATTTGCCTGGCGTTCGCCTGCCAGCGCGGCAAGCTGCGCGCGCCCGGCGGCCTCGGCCACCGAGGGCCGCAGGCCATCCAGGATGCGCTGGCCTGCGGCCTGGCCGAGCGGGATCGCCTTGATGGCAGCCGCGACCTGGTTCTCGGTCCACGCGTACAGCCAAGCGGCGGCGCAGGCGCAGCCATCCAGCCCCAGGGCGCCAGCGGCATAGGCATAGGCCGTGGGCAACGCTACCGGCCGCATGGCGGCAAGCTGCGCGCGCGCCGTGGCATCGCCCCATTGCAGGTCAAGGGCCAGCCGCGCCAGCGACGCGCCCATTTGCTCGGCTTCCAGCCGCAGCTCTGCCGTCTCGCGCAACGCGAGCAGCGTCCGGTTTGCCTGGTGTACGCATTGCCAATCGCCCTGGCGCCAGGCGTGCCACTGCCGGACCAGCAAGACCGCTTCGCCGCGAGCGAGCACGTCCAGCCCTGCCGCAATCCAGCGCGCGGCCGTATCCGCGTCGACCACTGTCCCGGCATCGATGGCGGCCTCCAACCCTTGCGAGTAGCTGAAGCCCCCTATGGGCAGGGCTGGCGATGCCAGTTGCAGCAGCGCGACGAGGCATGCGGCGTCGGTGGCGTGGCCGTCGGGCATGGCTGGTCTCCCGGCCTTAGCCGCGGCCGGCGCACGCACCGCCGTCGTGGCGATGATCGTGGTCGTGGCTGTGGTCGTGGCTGTGGTCGTGGCTGTGGTCGTGGCTGTGGTCGTGGTCGTGGTCGTGGTCGTGGTCGTGGTCGTGGCCATGGCCATGGCGATGCGCGTAGGCGGCCTGGGCGGCGGCGTAGTCCTCGGCGAATGTCTCGTCATGCCCGTGGCGATGGCCACCGCCGTAGGCGCCAGCTTCCGGCTCGAACGGGGCATCCAGCTCCTGGACGTCGACGCCCAGGCGGCGCAGCATGTCGCGCAGCACGGAATCAGGCTCGATCTGCAGCCAATCGCGGGTGATATGGACTGGCGTATGGCGGTTGCCCAGGTGGTACGCCGCGCGCAGCAGCGACAGCGTGTCGCTGGCCACCACGCGCATGACGGGTTGGGCCGCGGCCACGACCCGCACGAGCGAACCGTCGTCGGCGACCAGGATGGTGCCGTCGCGCATGACGGTGCCGCGAGGCAGGAACAACGCGGCCTCGCGGCCATCGTCCAGCGTCGCGGCCAGGCGGCTGCGGCAACGCTGGTCATAAGGCAAGGTCAGCGTCACGGCGCGACGCAACAGGGCCGGGGCCAGCGTGCGGCCGTCATCCAAGGTTTTCTCTATGCGCAGCATGCTCGGTGTATCCATTGCGTGTGCAGGCAAGGCAGGCGGCGCCATGGCGGCGAAGGCGCCGCATCGCCCGCGCCGTGCAGGTTCTGCCGGCTTTGCCGGTCAAAACAGGAAGTAGCGCTGGGCCATGGGCAAGACCCTGGCCGGCTCGCACATTAGCAGCTGGCCGTCGGCCACCACTTGATAGGTTTCGGGGTCGACCTCTATGCGCGGCTGCCAATCGTTGAGCACCATGTCGCGCTTGCCCACGCCGCGCACGCCGCGCACAGGCGAGATGCGCCGGGCCAGCCGCAACCGGCCCGCGACGTCGGCCTCGAAGGCGGCTTGCGAGACGAAGGTGATCGAGTTGCGCGCCAGGGCGCCGGCGCGCGCGCCGAACATCTCCCGGTAATGCACCGGCTGGGGCGTGGGGATGGACGCGTTGGGATCACCCATGAGCGCCATCACGATCTGGCCGCCCTTGAGCACCAGGTCTGGCTTGACGCCGAAAAACGCCGGGTCCCACAAAACGAGGTCGGCCCACTTGCCGGGTTCGACCGAGCCCACTTCGTGGGCAATGCCGTGCGTGATGGCGGGGTTGATCGTGTACTTGGCGATGTAGCGGCGGGCACGCAGGTTGTCAGCGATACCGTCGCCGGGCAACGCGCCGCGCTGCACCTTCATTTTGTGCGCGGTCTGCCAGGTGCGCAGGATGGTCTCGCCGACGCGGCCCATGGCCTGCGAGTCACTGGAGATCATCGAAAGCGCGCCAAGGTCGTGCAGGATGTCTTCGGCGGCGATGGTTTCGCGCCGGATGCGCGATTCGGCGAAAGCCACGTCCTCGGCGATGGCCGCATCCAGATGGTGGCAAACCATCAGCATGTCGAGGTGTTCGTCGACCGTATTGACAGTGTAGGGGCGCGTCGGATTGGTCGACGACGGCAGCACGTTGGGGTGGCCGGCGATGCGCAGGATGTCCGGCGCGTGGCCGCCGCCCGCGCCTTCGGTGTGGTAGGTGTGTATGGTGCGTCCGCCGATGGCGGCGATGGTGGCTTCGACGAAGCCGCTTTCGTTGAGCGTGTCGGTATGGATGGCCACCTGGGTGTCGGTGCGCTCGGCCACGTCTAGGCAGCAGTCGATGGCCGCCGGCGTCGATCCCCAGTCTTCGTGCAGCTTCAGCCCGATGGCGCCGGCGGCGATCTGCTCCATCAGCGGCTCGGGGCGGCTGGCGTTGCCCTTGCCGAGCAGGCCGATGTTGATCGGCCATCCCTCCACGGCGGCCAGCATCTGTTCGATGTGCCAAGGGCCGGGCGTGCAGGTGGTGGCATTGGTGCCGGTGGCCGGGCCCGTGCCCCCGCCGATCAGGGTGGTGATGCCGCTGGCCAGCGCCTCGTCCACCAGCTGCGGGCAGATGAAGTGCACGTGCGCGTCGATGCCGCCAGCCGTGACGATCTTGCCTTCGCCGGCGATGATCTCGGTGCCCGCGCCGATGGCGATGTCCACGCCGGGCTGGATGTCCGGATTGCCGGCCTTGCCGATGCGCTGGATGCGGCCGTCCTTGATGCCGATGTCGGCCTTGACCACGCCCCAGTGATCGAGGATGACGGCGTTGGTGATGACGGTATCGGCCACTTGCGCGGCTGGCCGCTGCGACTGGCCCATGCCATCGCGTATCACCTTGCCGCCGCCGAACTTGACCTCTTCGCCGTAAATGGTGTGGTCGCGCTCGATGGCGATGAAGAGCTCGGTGTCGGCCAGCCGCACGCGGTCGCCGGTGGTCGGGCCGTACATCTCCGCGTAGGCGCGGCGCGATATTTTCTGGCTCATAGCTTCCCCATGATCTTGCCGGCAAAACCATAGACGGTGCGCTCGCCGGACAGCTCCACCAGCTCGACTGTGCGTGTCTGGCCGGGTTCGAAGCGCACGGCCGTGCCGGCGGCGATGTTCAGGCGAAAGCCGCGCGCGGCCTCACGGTCGAACCGCAACGCCTCGTTGACTTCGTAGAAGTGATAGTGCGAACCCACCTGTACGGGGCGGTCGCCCGCATTGGCCACGTCCAGGATGCGCGTGGCACGGCCCTCGTTGATGGCGATGTCGCCTTCCGGGACCAGGATTTCGCCGGGAATCATGGCAAGGCCTCCTCGTTTGTATGCATGGGCGGCTCGGCTGGCCCGCGCCTAGCCGGCCAGCAGCGCGAGCCCATAAAGGGCGACGCCGCCGCCCAACAGGCGCGCCGCCCACGCGCGGGCGCGGCGCAGCCACAGGCCGCTGGCGATACCGGCGCAATGCAAGGCCACGGTGGCCAGCATGAAGCCCGCAACATAGGGGCCTGCTGCGACCGTCGCCGGCAGCTCCGCGCCATGGGCGTGACCATGGAAAAGGGCAAACAGCGCCGCAACGACTGCGCCAGCGGCTTCGGGCAGGCGCGTGCGCGCGGCGGTCAGCAGTCCCAGGACCAGCAGCGAGGCGGCGATCATGGGTTCGACCGCCGGCAGCGCCAGGCCGGCCAGCCCAAGCAGGGCGCCGGCCAGCAACACCAGCGCGAACGCCAGCGGCGCGAGCCAGATGCGGCGGGCGGTCATGGCACTCCAGACGCCTAGGATGACCATCGCGCACAAATGGTCCAGCCCGGTGGGCGGGTGCAGCAGGCCGGCGGCCAGGCTGCCCCAGGCGCCGTCGGCGAGCGTATCGTGGCCGGGATGGGCGTGGGCCACCGAGGCGGCCAACAGGGCAAGGGTGCAAAGCGCGATGCGCGGCAGGCGATGGGTGCGGACGGACATACGGTTTCCTCTTGGTGGCTAAGGGCGGCGGCGCGGCGGGCAGCCGCCGCCGGCATCAGGCGATGGGGTTGTGGACGGTGACCAGCTTGGTGCCATCGGGAAAGGTGGCCTCGACCTGCACGTCGGGGATCATCTCCGGCACGCCTTCCATGACGTCGTCGCGGGTCAGCAGGGTGGTGCCGTAGTCCATCAGTTCGGCTACCGTGCGGCCCTCGCGCGCGCCTTCCATCAGCGCCGCGCTGATGTAGGCGACCGCTTCCGGATAGTTCAGCTTCAGCCCCTTGGCGCGGCGGCGCTCGGCCAGCAGCGCGGCGGTGAAGATCAGGAGCTTGTCTTTTTCGCGGGGGGTCAGTTTCATGGCTCGGACGGGGTCAGCATGAAAGAATGGGTGGGCCGGGCGCTCAGGTCGCCCACAGGCGCAGCGGCCGGGCCGGCACGCCGTGGACGACCGGCCGCAGTCGCAGCCACAGGCCGATGAATAGTTCGCGGATGGCTTGCGCCTCGGCCGCGACGGCGCGTACCAGCAGCACGCCGCCGGGCAGCGCGGTGGCGCCGGCGCGCAGGTCGGCGCGATAGGGCAGGCCGGGAGCGAGCGATTGGGCCAGGTCGGGCGTGCAGGCAGGTCCCGCCGCCCACAGCGTGCCGTAGGCCGGCAGGCCGTCCAGGCCCTGGGGCGCGGCCAGGATGGGGTCGCCGCTGCCCATCGCCTGGCGTTCCTCCCACAGCGGTTGGCCGGCGGCATCGACGATGCGGGCCAGGTTATGCAGGTGCGCGCCACGCCAGGATTCGCCGCTGGCGCGCCGGCCCAGCAGCGCGGCATCCCAGCCCAGCGCGGTCGCGCCCTCGGCCAGCCGCAGGACGAAGCGTTGCCGGGCGTGGCTGTCGTCGAAATAGATGTTGTCCTGGGGCAGCCAATCGATCCTGGCCGCCTCGCCCAGGGCGATGGTCACCGCCTGGGTGGACGGGTTGGTGGGCGAGGCCTTGTACCACTTGGTCGCCCCGGGCGTGGTCACCACGGCATGCGCGCCTGGCTGCACGTCCAGGTCAATTTCCAGGCTGTCCCCGGCGGCGATGCCCCCTGGCGGGTGCAGGATGATCGCATGGCAGATCGGCCCCTCGGGATAAAGCGGCTTCTGGATCGCCAGCGGCCCGCTGCGCCGGCGCCAGGCCAAGACCGTCCGGCCGCCGCGCCGGGCAAAGCCAAGTGCGAGCCGCGCCTGCCAGCCCGGGGCCTGGGCCCGGGCGCCGGCGGCAGGAGCAAGCGTGGCGGCGTCGTGGGAACGATACATGGCGGTGCGGCAGTGAAGTCGCTACCTTCCATGCAAGATCCATGCCGGGCCAGCGCGCACTGTTATTGCGCCCACTTCGATTCGCAACGGTGCGTACGGTGCAGGGATGCCCCAAAATGCGGCGGATTGCATCGATGCGGTGCACGAAAGGGTGGCATGCCCTTCTGTGTGCCCCGGCGATCTGGAGTATCGTGGCTGGCAGAAGGACTTACGCCATGGCCAAACTGCCCACCCTGTTCATTTCGCACGGCTCGCCGATGCTGGCCTTGCAGCAAACCCCTGCGCATCGCTTTTTGAGCCAGCTGGGCCGCGCCTTGCCCAGGCCCGAGGCGATCCTGGTCGCCTCGGCCCACTGGGAAACGCCCGGCGCACCCGCGGTGTCGCTTGCCGAGCAGCCGGCCACCATCCACGACTTTGGCGGGTTTCCTCGCCCACTATATGAAATCACGTACCCGGCCCCGGGGGCGCCACATGTGGCCAGCCGGGCGGCCGAGCTGTTGCGCCACGCCGGCCTGCAGGCCACGGCTGATGCCGTGCGCGGCTTGGACCATGGCGCGTGGGTGCCGCTGCGGCTGATGTATCCGGAGGCCGACGTACCCGTGGCGCAGGTGTCGGTGCTGCGCGGCGCCGGGCCCGAGGCGCACTTGCAGATGGGACGCGCCCTGGGCGCGCTGCGCGATGAGGGCGTGCTCCTGGTCGGGTCCGGGTCGCTGACGCACAACCTGCATGAATTCCGCGGCCAGGCCGTGGACGCGCCGGCGCCGCAATGGGTGCGCGAATTCGGCGATTGGATGCAGGACAGGCTCGAGCGGGGCGATGCGGCCGGGCTTGCCGACTACCGCCGCCAGGCGCCGCATGCCGTGCGCAACCATCCCACCGAGGAACACCTCGTGCCGCTGTTCGTGGCCATGGGCGCGGCCGGTGGATCGGCGCCGGCCTGCCGCCTGCACGGCAGCTACGAGTACGGCGTGCTGGCGATGGACGTCTATGCCTTCGATTGAAGGCGGAGCGTAACGGCCTGCACGCGCCGCCTGGCGGGTTTGCGCGGGGTTGCCGCCGCCATGAAGAAAAAGCCCTTTCCGATGGGAAAGGGCAGATCCTGGGGCTTGCCGGCGGGGACCGGGTCCCCGCCCCGTGCGGCGGGCGGTCAGATGCCGCCCAGGCAGACGTATTTCATTTCCATGAACTCGTCCATGCCGTAGACCGAGCCTTCGCGGCCCAGGCCGGACTGCTTCACCCCGCCGAAGGGCGCCACCTCGTTGGAGAAGATGCCGGTGTTGACGCCCACCATGCCGTATTCCAACGCCTCGGCCACGCGGAAGATGCGCCCGACGTCGCGGCTGTAGAAGTAGGCGGCAAGGCCGTACTCGGTGTTGTTGGCCAGGCGGATCACCTCGGCTTCGTCGCGGAACTTGACCACGGGGGCGAGCGGGCCGAAGGTCTCCTCGCGCATGCACAGCATGTCTTCGGTCACGTCGGCCAGCACCGTCGGCTCGAAGAACCGGCCGCCCAGGCTGTGCTTCTTGCCGCCGGTCAGCGCCCGGGCACCCTTGGACAGGGCATCCTGCACGTGCTGGTCGACCTTGGCCACGGCTGCGTCATCGATCAGCGGGCCCTGGGTGATGCCTTGGGCAAAGCCGTCGCCCACTTTGATGCTGCTGGCCACGCGGGCAGCGAGCTTCTCGGCGAAGGCGTCGTAGAGCTTTTCGTGCACGTAGAAGCGGTTGGTGCAGACGCAGGTTTGGCCGCCGTTGCGGTACTTCGACGCCATTGCGCCGTCGATGGCCGCATCCAGGTCGGCGTCGTCGAAGACGATGAAGGGCGCGTGGCCGCCCAGCTCCAGCGACAGCTTCTTGATGGTGGGCGCGCTTTGCTGCATCAGGATGCGGCCGACCGGGGTCGAGCCGGTGAAGGTGAGCTTGCGCACCACGGGGCTGGCGCACAGCGCCTTGCCGACCTTGATCGAGCGTTCGCTGTCGGCGGTGACGATGTTCAGGACCCCGGCGGGGATGCCGGCGCGCTCGGCCAGCTCTGCCAGGGCCAGCGCCGACAGCGGCGTCTGCTCGGCAGGCTTGAGCACGATGGTGCAGCCCGCGGCAATGGCGGGCGCCACCTTGCGCGTGATCATGGCCAGGGGGAAGTTCCACGGCGTGATGGCCGCGCACACGCCGATGGGCTCGCGCAGCACCAGCATGCGGGTGTTCGGCGAGGTCGAGGCCAGCGTATCGCCCATGACGCGCTTGGCCTGCTCGGCGAACCATTCCACGAAAGAGGCGGCGTAGGCGACTTCGCCGCGGGCCTCGGCGACCGGCTTGCCCTGTTCCAGGGTCATCAGCGCGGCCAGGTCCTCACCGTTGGCCAGGATCAGGTCGAACCACTTGCGCAGGATGCCCGCGCGTTCCTTGGCCGTGCGCGCGCGCCACAGCGGGAAGGCGCGCTCGGCCGCGGCGATCGCCTGCTCGGTTTGACCTTCGTCCAGGTTGGCCACGTGGGCAATGATTTCTCCGGTGGCCGGGTTGTCCACGGCGAACGTGGCGTCGTCCTGGGCATCCACCCACTTGCCGTCGATGTACGACTGCGTGCGCAGCAGCTCGGCGTCCTTGAGCTTTAAGGGAAATACGGAGTGATCCATAAGAACTCCTGTAAGGAAAAAGACGGATGCGACAGGTCAGGGCGCAAGCAGCACCCCGGCAGGCATAAACGGAAATTTTACGCCACCCGTTTGGCGCGTGCGGCGCCGGGTCGGCGCGTTCACGCAGGCAGGGTCGGGACGTAGAGGGCGTCGTTGCGCTGGCGGTCGTGGAAGGCGGCGATGATCTCGACCACCGACCGGGGGTCGTCTTCGACCTGGAATAGATCCAGGTCCGCCGGGGAGATCATTCCCATGGCGAGCATGCGCTCGCGCACCCAGTCGATCAGGCCGCCCCAGAACGATGAGCCGACCAGGACGACCGGCCCGCGCGGGATCTTGCCGGTCTGCATCAGCGTCAGCGCCTCGAACAGCTCGTCCATGGTGCCGTATCCGCCGGGCAGCGCGACGTAGGCCAGGCTGTGCATGAAGAACGTCGCCTTGCGCGAATAGAAATATTCGAACGACAGCTCTATGGTCTGGTAGGCGTTGTTGGCCGTTTCGAAAGGCAGCGTGATGTTCAGCCCGACGCTGGTGCCGCCGGCTTCGATGGCGCCCTTGTTGGCTGCTTCCATGATGCCGGGCCCGCCGCCGGCGATGACGGCAAACCCGGCCCGGGCCAGCAGGCGGCCGATTTCTTCGGCCAGCCCGTAGTAGGGCGAATCCGTCCGCAGCCGCGCGCTGCCGAACACGCTCACCGCCGGGCCGATGTGCGCCAGCGCATCGGCCGCGGCAAGCAACTCTGACATAATCCGGGGTGTTTGCCTGTCGGCGGGCGTACCCGTTTTGCGCTTAGTAACCATGAATGAAACCTTGTTGCTGGTGGATGGATCGAGCTACCTCTACCGCGCGTACCACGCCATGCCTGATCTACGCAATGCGCAAGGGGAGCCTACCGGCGCCCTGTATGGCGTATTGAACATGCTGCGCCGGCTCGTCCACGATCATAAGGCACAGTATGCGGCATGCGTGTTCGACGCGCGCGGCAAGACCTTCCGCGACGACCTCTATCCCGAATACAAGTCGCACCGTCCGCCCATGCCGGAAGACCTGGCCGCGCAGGTCGAACCCATCCATCGCGCGGTGCGCGCGCTGGGCTGGCAGGTGCTGTGCATAGAAGGCGTGGAGGCCGACGACGTGATCGGCACGCTGGCCGAGCAGGCGCGCCGCCAAGGGGTGCACACCGTCATCTCCACCGGAGACAAGGATTTGGCGCAGCTGGTCAACGACCATGTCACGCTGGTCAATACCATGTCCGGCGAGACCTTGGACGAGGCCGGTGTGCTGCGCAAGTTCGGCGTGCCGCCTTCGCGCATCGTCGACTACCTGATGCTGGTGGGCGACGCGGTCGACAACGTGCCCGGGGTGGACAAGGTTGGACCCAAGACGGCGGTCAAATGGCTGGCCGAGCACGGCAGCATCGAGGCGCTCGTGCAGGCCGCCGATGGCATCAAGGGCGTGGCCGGTGCCAACTTGCGCGCGGCCGTCCCGATGTTCGACGTCACGCGCAAGCTGCTGACCGTGCGCACCGACTGCGACCTGCGCGACCACGTGCCCGACCTGGCCGCGCTGGCCCCGCGCGACCCGGACGTGGCCGAGTTGACCGCGCTGTATGAGCGCTACGGCTTTCGCACGTGGCTGCGGGAACTGACCGGCGACGCGAGTCGCATCCCCGAAGGCGATGCCCGGGTGGTGGCCGACGCCGTGCCTGCCGCGCCGGTGCAGGTCCATTACGAAACCGTGCTGACCTGGGAGGATTTCGACCGCTGGATGCAGCGCATTGCCGCCGCCGAGCTGGTCGCCCTGGACACCGAGACCACCTCGCTGGACGCCATGCAGGCGAGCCTGGTCGGACTGTCGCTTGCCGTCGAGCCGGGGCACGCCTGCTATATCCCGGTCGCCCATCGCGGGCCGGACGCGGTGCAGCAACTGCCCAAGGGCGAGGTGCTGGCCAGGATGAAGCCGTGGCTCGAAGACGCGCGCGCGCGCAAGCTGCTGCACCACGCCAAGTACGACAGCCACGTCCTGGCCAACGAAGGCATCGCGCTCGACGGCGTGGCCGAGGACACCATGTTGCAAGCCTATGTGCTGGAGTCGCACCGCAGCGTCGCGCTCGACGACCTGGCGCAGCGCTGGCTCGGGCGCGGCGGCATCACCTACGAGCAGTTGTGCGGCAAGGGGGCCCACCAGATCGGGTTCGATGAGGTGCCGCTGGACAAGGCGGCACATTACGCCTGCGAGGATGCGGATTTCACGCTGTCGCTGCACGCCGTGTTGCGTCAGCGCCTGGCCGCCGAGCCCGATCTCGAACGCATCTACCGCCTGGAGATGGACGTCTCGCGCGTGCTGTTTGCCATCGAGCGCACCGGCGTGCGCATCGACGTCGAGGAGCTGGCACGTCAAAGCCACGCGCTGGGTCAGGAAATGTTGGCGCTGGAGCAGCGCGCCTACGAGCTTGCCGGCCAGCCCTTCAACCTGAATTCGCCCAAGCAGCTGGGCGAGATCCTGTTCGGCCGCATGCAGCTGCCGGTGGTGCGCAAGACTGCGGGCGGCGCGCCCTCGACCGACGAGGAAGTGCTCAGCCGGCTGGCGCAGGACTATCCGCTGCCGCAAGTGCTGCTCGAATACCGCGCGCTGTCCAAGCTGAAGTCGACGTACACCGACAAGCTGCCGCGCATGGTCAATTCGCGCACGGGCAGGGTGCATACGCATTACGCGCAGGCGGCGGTGATCACCGGGCGGCTGGCCTCGTCCGACCCCAACCTGCAGAACATCCCCGTGCGCACGCCGGCGGGACGGCGCGTGCGCCAGGCGTTCGTCGCGACCGACGGCGTCATCGTCTCGGCCGACTATTCCCAGATCGAACTGCGCGTCATGGCGCACGTCTCCGACGACGCCAACCTGCAGAAGGCGTTCGCCGCCGGCGAGGACATCCATCGCGCCACGGCATCCGAAGTGTTCGGCGTGCCGCTGGCCGAAGTCACCGCCGAGCAGCGACGCGCGGCCAAGGCGATCAACTTCGGCCTGATCTACGGCATGGGCGCCTTCGGGCTGGCCAGCAACCTGGGTATCACGCGCGATGCGGCGCAGGCCTACATCGACCGCTACTTCGCCCGCTATCCGGGGGTGGCGCAGTACATGGCCGAAACCAAGGCCAAGGCGCGCGAGCTGGGTTATGTGCAAACCGTGTTTGGCCGCAAGCTTTGGCTGCCGGACGTGCGGGCCGGATCCGGCCCGCGCCGGCAGGGCGCCGAGCGCGCGGCCATCAACGCACCCATGCAGGGCACTGCGGCCGACCTCATCAAAATGGCCATGGTCGCGGTGCAGCGCTGGATCCAAAGCGAAGGGCTGCGCACGCGGATGGTCATGCAGGTGCACGACGAGCTGGTCTTCGACGCGCCGCTGGACGAGCAAGCCCTACTGTGCGAGCGGCTGCCCGAGCTGATGTGCGGCGTGGCGCAGTTGCGCGTGCCACTGGTGGCCGAAGTGGGCGTCGGTCCGAACTGGGAACAGGCGCACTAGCCCGCGCGGATCATCGTGCGGCCGCCGGCAGGCGCCGGGCCCGCCCGGGGCGTGCGCGGCGGGCAAGCGGGTAGTCAACCGCAGGAAGCAAGTAACGATATAATATTTCAATTTCTTCCTCCGGGTTCACCATGCTTTTCTGGATCATCGTCTCGGCCGTGGCCGGCGGACTGCTTGCACTGGCCATCGCCCGCTGGCTGGCCTACGGCGTATTCGCCCGCCACCTGCACCACATGGTCAGCCTGTCGGTCGGGGTGCTGCTGGCCGTGGCGTTGCTGCACTTGTTGCCCGAGGCCTTCGAGGCGGTCCTGCCCGCCCGCGAGCTGTTCGGCCTGCTGCTCGCTTCGCTGATCGGATTTTTCGTGCTGGAAAAGATCGCCCTGCTGCGGCACAGTCATCACCACGAAGGCGACGGCCATCACCATCACGCCGGCCACGACAGACACGAGGCAGGGCGCGGCGGCGTGCTCATCTTGGTGGGCAGCTCGCTGCACAATTTGTGCGACGGCGTGCTGATCGCCGCGGCGTTCTTGGTCGAGCCTGCCCTGGGAGCGTTGACGGCGGCATCCATCATCCTGCACGAAGTGCCGCACAAGCTAAGCGATTTCGTCGTATTGATGAACGCCGGGCTGTCGCGCAGCCGCGCGTTCGCGCTGATCCTGTTTTCCAGCCTGTGCTCGGCGCTGGGCGCGTTGCTCGGCTACGAGTTGCTGCAGCAGGCGCAGGCCTGGCTGCCTTACCTGCTGGTGATCGCCGCGGGCAGCTTCCTGTACATTGCGGTGGCCGACCTCATGCCGCAAATGCACGAGCGCGTGTCGCTGCGCGAGGCGGTACCGCAACTGGCGCTGGTCGGGTTGGGGGTGGCCTTGATTTACAGCGTCACCACCTTCATGCACCATGGCCATGAGCACGGCCATCATGCGGGCGGCGCAGGCATCGGTCTGGACCAGGGGCACGCGCACCATGCCGGGCACGCGCATTGACCGGCCCGCCAGGGTGGCCGTCAGCCTTGCGCGTCGCGCAGCCGGTTGGGCAACAGTTCGCCGTGCCTGGCCAGGATGGGATAGGCCGCCGCGCCGACGATGTGTGAATTGATCGCCTTCAGGTCGCGCAGGATTTCCAGGTAGAGCGCACCGGCGTCCAGGACGTCCGTGCGGCCGGCCTTGATCTGTTCCATGTGCTGGGCAGCTGCGCGCGCCTCCAGCTGCCGGAACCAGTCTTTCTCGCCGGCCAGTTGGCGCGCGACCGGGAGGTCTTCGGCCACGAACAGCGCGGCGCTGCGCCGCTGGCTGTCCATCAGGCGGGCCAGGGTCGAATCCAGTTCGGCGCGCTGCTCCGGAGTCAAGGTCAGTCCCAGCTTGCGCATGCGGTTGGCGTGCGCGAACAGCGCTTGATGGACCAGGTCGGCAGCGTGGCCGACGTTGCTTGCAAATGCCGTAATCTCTGCCAGGCGCTGCATGTCGGTCGGCGTCATGGCCTCTTGGTCCAGGGTTGCCAGATAGGCGGTGATCGCATTTTCCAGCTTGTCGATCGCGCCGTCGATTTGGCGCGCCTGCACCAGGCGGTTGCGGATATCGCGCCGGAATCCTGACCGGGCGTAGGCAAGCATCGTGTGCAACATGTCGCTCATGCGCAGCGCCTCGCGGGCGGCGCCGGCCAGCGCCACGGCCGGCACGTCGCGCGCGGACTCGTCCAGGTACTTCGGCCGCGCCGGATCGTTGGGATTGCTGCGTGCGGGCAGCATCCTCGTGAGCATCTTTGCGTAAGGCGTCAGCAAGGGCAGCATCACCGCGGCCAGGGCCACATTGAGCAGCGTGTGGAAGTTGGCCACGGCCCGTGCAGAGTCGCCGGCCAGCGCGCTCAGCCAAGGCTCGATCCAGGGCAGGGCGGCCAGCGCCACCGCCACGCCCGCCGCCCGGCAAAGCAGGTTGCCCAGCGGCAGCCGGCGCGCGGCGGGGTCCTCGCCGCTGACGCCTTCGAGCATGGGGTTGACCGAGGTGCCCAGGTTCGCGCCCAGCACCAGCGCAAACGCCGTGGCCGGCGGCACCACGCCGTGATCGGCCAGCGACATGACCAGCGTGACGATGGCCACGCTGGAATGCGCAGCCCAAGTCAGCACCGCCGCCAGCAGCACGGCGATGAAGGGCTGGCCGGCCAGCGCCTGCAAGAGGACGGCCAGCAGCGGTGCCTGCTGCAGCGGCTCGAGCAGGGCAACGAACTGGTGCAGCGCCAGCAGCAGCAGGCCCAGGCCGATGAACACGCGGCCGAGGTCCCGGGTACGGCCCGGCGGATAGCGGCGGAACATCCACACGCCGACCAGGATGAGCCCAGGGGCGAGCGCCGTCAGGTCCAAGGACAGCAGCTGCACGATCAGCGTCGAGCCGACGTTGGCGCCCAGCATGGCTGCCAGCGCCGGCGCGAGCGCGACCACGCCGCCCGCGGCGAACCCGGTGATCATCAGGCCCGTGGCCGTGCTGCTTTGCAGGACGGCCGTGATCGCCAGCCCGGCGGCGAAGGCGCGCAGGCGATTGCCCAGGGCGCGTCCGAGCGTTGCGCCCAACGACGCCCCGAACGCGCGCTGCACCCCGGTCTGCACCATGTGCACGCCCCACAGCAGCAGCGCGACGTAACCGGCGAAATCCAGCAAGGCGGCGAACCCGGACATGGAGCCCCCATCAGAAGATACTGGCGATTATGCCAACAGGCTGGCCGCCGGCCGGGCGGCTGCCCAAAAAAAGAGACGGGGCGCCGCTGGCGCCCCGCTTGCGGCTTGTGCCGGGCCCGCGCCCGGCAGCCCGGCACTTCAACCCAGCCGCAGCGCCTGCAACGCCTGGATGCGGGCCGGGATGGGCGGGTGCGTGGAGAAGATCGCGCTGACGGCCCGTGCCCCGCTGATGCCGGCAGCCTCGAACGTTTTCGGCAGCTCGCCGGGCTCGATGCCGCCCAGTCGCGCCAGGGCGCGTATCATGGGCTCGCGCGAGCCCAGCAGGTGGGCCGAGCCTGCGTCGGCGCGATATTCGCGCTGGCGCGAGAACCAGGCGACGATGGCTGACGCCAGGATGCCGAACAGGATCTCGCAGACGACGACGGTGGCGTAGTAGCCGACGCCGACGCCGCGGTCGTTCTTGAGCACGGCGCGGTCGATGAAGTAGCCCACCACGCGGGCGAGGAAGACCACGAAGGTATTGACCACCCCTTGGATGAGGGTGAGCGTGACCATGTCACCATTGGCGATGTGCGCCACCTCATGGCCGAGAACGGCGGCGACTTCTTCCTCTGTCATGCTCTCGAGCAGGCCGGTCGACACCGCCACCAGGGCGTCATTCTTGAACGCGCCGGTGGCAAACGCATTGGGGGCGCCTTCGTAGATGGCGACTTCGGGACGGCCGATGCCGGCGCGGTCAGCGAGCTGGTAGACCGTCTCGACCAGCCAGGCTTCGCGCGCATTGGCCGGCGCCTGCGGGTCGATCACGCGCGCGCCGGTGCTCCACTTGGCCATCGGCTTGCTCATGAGCAGCGAGATGATCGAGCCGGTAAAGCCGACGATCAGCGAAAAGATCAGCAGAGCCTGGACATCGAGCCCGCCCTGGGCCAGGTAGCGGTCCACGCCGAAGATGCGCAAGGTGGCGCTGAGCACCACCATGACTGCCAGGTTGGTCAGGAGGAAAAGGACGACGCGCTTCATGTGTTGAGCCTTCTCTGGATATTGTTGTGCGCGTTGGACCGGGCGCTGGCCGCCCGGGTTCCGTGCCGGCGCGGCCGGCGGGGGCGCGCGAGACCGGAGTATAGTATCGGTTTTCCTTGACCCCCAGCTTTCCCGGCGCAGACTCCATGCAGGCTCTTTGGATGCTACTTGCGTCGGCGATGTTCGCCGTCATGGGGTCGTTCGTCAAACTAGCCTCGGACCACCAGGCGACGCTGCCCCAGATCGTCCTGTTCCGCGGACTGCCCTCGGTGGTGCTGCTGCTGATCTGGGCCCGCGCGGCGCGCCAGTCCATCATGCCCCGCCAATGGCGGCCCCACCTGTGGCGCAACCTGTCCGGCGTGTCGTCGATGTGGCTGGGGTTTTTCGCGCTGTCCTACCTGCCGTTGGCCACGGCCACCAGCCTGAACTACACCGCACCCCTTTTCATCGCCGGCTGGATGTTGGGCTGGGGTGGCAGCCAGCGCGACCCGGTGCGCATCGTCGCGGTGGTGTTCGGGTTCCTGGGGGTCATCGCCGTGCTGCGTCCGAGCGTGACCCATGACCAGTGGCTGCCTGCGCTGGCCGGCCTGGCCGCGGGCGGGCTGTCGGCCATTGCCATGATGCAGATCCGTGAGCTCGGACGGCTGGGCGAGGCCGAATGGCGTACCGTGCTGTTTTTCTCGATCGCGGTTTGCGCCAGCAGCCTCGCCGGTTTGACCGTCACGGGCTGGGGCAGCACCGACCTGGCAGGGTGGGCGGCGCTGCTAGGCATAGGCGTGTCGGGCCTGTTCGGCCAGTTGGCCATGACCCGGGCGTTTGGCATGGGTTCGGCGCTGCTGACGGCCGCGCTGCAGTACACGACCATCATATTCGCCGCACTGCTCGGCATGGCCTTCTGGGGCGACGTGCCCGATACCCTGGCATGGATGGGCATGGCCTGCATCATCCTGGCAGGCCTGCTATCGGTTTGGCGCACGCTGCGCGAAGGGGCCCGCGGGTCAGCCTAGCGGCCGCGCGGGCCCAGTCCGCGTCAGGGATCGTGGGGCTCGGTCATGCCCATCATGGCCCGATACCATTCATGGAAGTGCTGCATGCCGTCTTCCATCGGCGACTGGTACGGCCCGGCCTCGGATACCCCGCGCTCCATCAGGGCACGGCGGCCTGCGTCCATGCGCTCGGCGATCTCGTCGTCTTCGACCGCCGTTTCCATGTAGGCTGCGCGTTGGGCTTCGACGAACTCGCGCTCGAAGGCGGCGATTTCCTCGGGATAGTAGAACTCCACGACGTTGACCGTTTCCTGCGGACCCTTGGGATAGAGCGTGGACAGGACCAGCACGTGCGGGTAGATCTCTATCATGTGGGTGGGGAAATAGGTCACCCAGATGGCGCCGAAATCAGGCGCCTGGCCACCGCGGTATTCGAGTAGGCGGTCGTGCCATTTGCGATAGACGTCCGAGCCCGGCTGGCGCAGCGCCTGGTGCACGCCCACGCGCTGCAGGCTGTACCAGTCGGAAAATTCCCAGGTCAGGTCGTCGCAGGTCACGAAGCGCCCCAGGCCCGGGTGGAAAGGCCCGACGTGGTAGTCCTCGAGATAGACCTCGATGAAGGTCTTCCAGTTGTAGTTGCACTGGTGGATCTCGACGTGGTCGAGCACGTAGTCCGAAAAGTCGAATTCCGGACGCGCAAACAGCGCCGCCATGTCCTTGGCGGGGTCACGCGGGCCTTCGAACAGCAGCCCGTGGCAATCGCGCAGGGCAAAGCGCTGCAGGTTCAGGCAGGGCGTGCTCTCGAACTGCGGGGCGCCCAGCAGTTCGCCGCGCGGGTTGTAGGTCCAGCGGTGCAGGGGGCAAACGATGTTGCCGCCGGTGGCACGCAGGTTGCCGCGCACATTGGCAGCGCCGGTCACGTTGCCGGTTTCGCCGCCCAGCATCAGCGCCTGCCGGTGCCGGCATACGTTGGAGATCAGCTCGACGCCCTGCGGGGTGTGCACCAGCGCGCGGCCGTTGTTTTCCTGGACGAGCGTGCGCCAATCGCCGGGCTCGGGAACCAGTTTCTGGTTGCCGACGTAGATCGACGACTGCTTGAAAATGATTTCCTGCTCGCGTGCGTAAAGGGCTTCGTCAAAATAGGCGCTGACGGGAAGCTGGGTGCGAGCCGGCGCGACGTGCGCCATCCGACCAATGTCGGTCATGATTCCCTCCGCTCGGAAAAAAAAGCCAGAACGGCAGGAACCGTGCTGGCGCGAAGAAAAATCGGACTGGCCGATAAAGATGGGATTGTACCCGATGTGGCCAGGCCGCCCGGCGCGCCGGGCCGCGCCCGCGGGCCGCTAGATCAGGCGCCGGGCAAGCGGCAGGCGCGCCATGGCCCAGCTTGCGCCGGCCGACAGCGCGAAGACCGCCAGCGCGCACAGCGGCACGACCCACCCGTCGCGGCCTTCGCCGGTGAAGACGCCCGCGCGCCGGGCCAGGTCAAGGAACACCGGGTGCACCAAATAGATCCCGAAGGTCAGCGGCGCCAGCAGCGGCAGCCGGGGCAGGCGCGGCTTGTCCAGGATGAGCTGGAAGGCGGCCAGCGACATGGCGGTGACCGTCAGGCTGAAGTACTCGTAGAAATACAAATCGAGCGCGTCGGCGTCGGACAGCGCCGCAACACCCAGCGCCGTGACGGCGATCGAGCCGGCCAGCACCCAGCCGGGACGCGGCACCCGCAGCTCCCCGGCCAAGATCATGCGCCCGGCCACGAAGTAGCCCAGATAGGGCAGGAACCAGGTCAGGAAAAATCCCCGCCCGGCCCCGGCGACGTGTCGGTACAAGCCATCGAGCACGGCGATGACAAAGATCGCACCCACCGACGCCAGGCGCCGCCTGGCGGTGGTGCGCGCGTACCAGTCGCGCACGAAGGGGGCAAATAGATACAGCCCCACGATCATGTACAGATACCAGAGATGGTAGTAGGGGCGTCCTTCGGCCAGCCGCGTGAGCCACGCGCCGGCTGGCGCGGGCTGGTCGTCCAGGCGCGCCAGGAAGGCGCTCCAGGCCAGGTAGAAGGCCGTCCAAAAAACCAGCGGCGCCAACACCCGCGCCAGCCGTTTGCCGTAGTAGCGGCCGAGCGGCTCGGGTTGGCGTCGCGGGGCGAGCAGCAGCGCGCCGCTGACCATGACGAAGACCGGCACGCACCAGCGCACGGCCGAGTCGTAGGCGTTGGCTGCCAGCCACGCCGCGCTGCCATAGGCGTGCGGCGCGGAGACGGCCAGGGCGGCGCAATGCAACAGCACGACGGCCAGCGCGGCCAGCCAGCGGGCGGTGTCCAGGCGCGCCAAGCGGGGATCGATGGTTTCAGTCATGGGGTTAACCCTAGCAAGGCCTGACAGGGCCAGCTGTTTCCAACCGTTAGCACCCGTACCGGCCGGATATCGGGCGCCCGCCGGCCGAGGAGCGATCTCGTACAATTCGAGATTGTCCTTTCGATAGCTGCCGGAGTCTCTTTTGGCCGAGCCAACGCCCGCCGAACCCCGCCCTTTGCCGCAGGATTTCGAGTCCGCGCTTGCCGAGCTCGAAGCCTTGGTCGCCACCATGGAAGACGGTTCGCTGCCGCTTGAACAATCGCTCGCGGCGTATCGTCGCGGCGTGGAATTGACCCGCATCTGCCAGGAACGCCTGAGCCAGGCCGAGCAGCAGGTGCGCGTGCTCGAAGGCGAACTGCTGCGCCCGCTCGAGCCCGGCGCCCTGGATGGCGGCAAGGAATGAAGCCGGCAGTGCCCTTCGAGACCTGGCTGCAGGCGTGCGTGGCCGGCATGGAGCAGAAGCTCGATGCGCTGATGCCGCCGGCCGACGAGCCGCCGGCGCGTCTGCACCAGGCCATGCGCTACGCGGTCCTGGGCGGTGGCAAGCGGGTGCGCGCGGCGCTGGTGTACGCGGCCGGCCAGGCGTGTTGCGGGCACGGCCCCATCGCCGCCGCGACGGAAGCGGCGCTGGACCGCGCGGCCGCGGCCGTCGAGCTCATCCATGCCTATTCGCTGGTGCACGACGACCTGCCCTGCATGGACAATGACACCTTGCGGCGGGGCCGGCCCACCGTGCACGTGCAGTTCGACGAAGCCACGGCCATGCTGGCCGGCGACGCGCTGCAGCCGCTGGCGTTCGAGCTGCTAGCGGACATGCCGATCGCGCCCGCCCTGGGGCTGCAGGCCATCCAGGTGCTGGCGCGCGCAGCCGGCAGCGCGGGCATGGCCGGCGGCCAGGCGATCGATCTTTACAGCGTGGGCCGCGTGCTCGAAAGCCACGAGCTGCAGACCATGCACATGATGAAGACCGGCGCCATGCTGATGGCCAGCGTGGAACTGGGCGGCATCGTCGCCGGCGCGAGCTCCATGCAGCGCCAGGCGCTGCAGGCCTATGCCGAAGCGATCGGCCTGGCCTTCCAAGTGGTCGACGACATCCTGGACGTGACGGCCGATACGGCCAGCCTGGGCAAGACCGCCGGCAAGGACGCCGCGGACAATAAGCCGACCTACGTATCGACCCTGGGCCTGGAGCAGGCGCAGGCGCTGGCGCAGGAGCTGCGTGAGGCCGCGCACGAGGCGTTGGCGCCGCTGGGGGGCGCC
Organism: uncultured Alcaligenaceae bacterium; assembly: GCA_937908115.1. Classification (GTDB taxonomy): domain Bacteria; phylum Pseudomonadota; class Gammaproteobacteria; order Burkholderiales; family Burkholderiaceae_B; genus CALEQZ01. The sequence continues at coordinate 26,582 of CALEQZ010000015.1, forward strand.
GCGGCCTACCTGGCTGCGCTGGCCGACTATATCGTTCTCAGAAACCGCTGAACCCGGCGGCGCGTTCGCCGCCGGGCGAGCGCACCGCCACAGACGAGCATGACGACCAAACTACTGGACCGCATCCACAGCCCCGCAGACCTTCGCACGCTGGACCGGCGCGAGCTCAAGGCGCTGGCCGACGAATTGCGTGGCTTCGTGCTCGAGTCGGTTTCGCGCACCGGCGGCCACCTGTCGTCCAACCTGGGCACGGTGGAATTGACGCTGGCGTTGCATGCGGTGTTCGACACGCCGCACGACCGCATCATCTGGGACGTCGGCCACCAGTCCTATCCGCACAAGATCATCACGGGCCGGCGCGCCGCCATGGCCACGCTGCGCCAGCAGGGTGGCATTTCGGGTTTTCCCCGGCGCAGCGAATCCGAATACGACGCCTTCGGCACCGCGCATTCGTCCACGTCGATTTCCGCGGCGCTGGGCATGGCCGTGGCCTCGCGCAACGCCGGCATTTCGCGCCAGCACATCGCGGTCATCGGTGACGGCGCCATGTCCGCCGGCATGGCCTTCGAGGCCATGAACAACGCCGGCGTCACGCCCGGGATCAATCTGCTGGTGGTGCTCAACGACAACGACATGTCGATCTCGCCGGCCGTCGGGGCGCTGAACCGCTACCTCGCGCGGCTGATGTCGGGCCGCTTCTACGCCGCGGCCAAGAACATGGGCAAGGCGGTGCTGCAGCACATGCCGCCCGTGCTTGAGCTCGCGCGCCGCTTCGAGGAGCACGCCAAGGGCATGGTCACGCCGGCCACGCTGTTCGAGGAATTCGGCTTCAACTACGTCGGCCCCATCGACGGCCATGACCTGGATGCGCTGATCCCGACGCTGCAGAACCTGCGTGCGCTGCAGGGCTTGCAGTTCCTGCACGTGGTCACCAAGAAGGGGCAGGGCTACAAGCTGGCCGAAGCCGATCCCGTGCTGTACCACGGCCCGGGCAAGTTCGACCCTGCCGTGGGCATCCAGAAAAGCCAGGCGCCGGCGCGCCTGACCTACACGCAGGTCTTCGGTAAGTGGCTGTGCGACATGGCCGAGGCCGACCCGCGGCTGATCGGCATCACGCCGGCCATGCGCGAGGGCAGCGGCCTGGTCGAGTTCGAGCAGCGCTTTCCGCAGCGGTATTTCGACGTGGGCATCGCCGAGCAGCATGCCGTGACGTTTGCCGCCGGGCTGGCTTGCGAGGGGCAAAAGCCCGTGGTGGCCATTTATTCCACCTTCCTGCAGCGCGGCTACGACCAACTCATCCACGACGTCGCGCTGCAAAACCTGGACGTCACGTTTGCGCTGGACCGGGCGGGGCTGGTCGGCGCCGACGGCGCGACCCACGCTGGCAACTACGACATCGCCTTCCTGCGTTGCGTGCCCAACATGGTCATCGCCGCGCCGTCGGACGAGAACGAGGCCAGGCTACTGCTGACCACCTGCTACCGGCACCCGGGCCCGGCGGCCGTGCGCTACCCGCGCGGTGCCGGCTGCGGCGCCCAGGTCAGCGAAACGCTGGACGAGGTGCCGCTCGGCAAGGGCGTGGTGCGCCGGCGCGGCAAGCGCATCGCCATCCTGGGCTTCGGCACGCTGGTCCAACCGGCGCTGCAGGCCGCCGAGGCGCTGGATGCCACGGTGGCCGACATGCGCTTCGTCAAGCCGCTGGACCGCGACCTGGTGCGCGAACTGGCCGAGGGCCACGATGCCCTGGTCACGGTCGAAGAGGCGGCCATCATGGGCGGCGCCGGCAGCGCCGTGTGCGAAGCCCTCAACGACATGGGGCTGTGCATGCCTGTTCTGCAACTGGGGCTGCCCGACGTCTTCATCGACCATGGCGAGCAGAAGGCCCTGCTGGCCGGGCTGGGATTGGACGCCGCCGGCATCGAGGCGTCGGTGCGGCGCCGCTTCGGCAGCCTTTTGCAAGCCGGGGCCTAGGCCGCGGCCTGCCCCATTACCTGCCTCTTCTCAGGGTTTTTACGGGGTAGAGGCGGTTTGCGCGATAATATTTCCTGGCATTTTTTACGCAGGCACGGCCGGCCCGGGATCGCGGGCCCCTTCGGCCATGCGCCTACAGGTACCGCTATGAATTCCCCGATCGATCCCGCCATCGTCATGCCGGACGTGCAAAGCACGGTGGATACGCGCCAGATTCCCATCCAGCGGGTGGGCATCCGCGGCGTGCGCCATCCCATGCTGGTGGCCGGAGCCGATGGCCAGGCGCAGCCGACCGTGGCCACATGGACGCTGACCGTGGCGCTGCCGGCAACCGAAAAAGGCACCCACATGTCGCGCTTCGTGGCGCTGCTGGAGCAATACCGCACCCAGCCCATGACGCCGGCGCGCTTTTGCGAAATGGCCCGCGAGATGCTGCCGCTGCTGCACGCCGAGCGCGGCGACATCACGGCGGCCTTTCCCTACTTCATCGACAAGGCGGCGCCGGTCTCGGGCGTGCGCAGCCTGATGGACTACGAGCTGCAGTGGGTGGCAAGGGCGCAGGGCGACGACGTCGAGTTCGAGATGTCGGTGCAGGTGCCCGTCACCAGCCTGTGCCCGTGTTCCAAGACGATTTCCGACTACGGCGCGCACAACCAGCGGTCCCATGTCACGGTGCACGCCGTGGTGCGCGAAGGGGTCAGCGCAGACGAGCTGATCCGCCTGGTCGAGGCCGAGGCCTCCTGCGAGCTGTGGGGCCTGCTCAAGCGGCCGGACGAAAAATACGTCACCGAGCGCGCCTACGACAATCCCAAGTTCGTCGAGGACTTGGTGCGCGACGTCGCGGCCAAGCTGCGGGACCATCCTGGCATCGTGCGCTACCGCGTCGAAGCCGAGAACTTCGAATCCATCCACAACCACTCGGCCTACGCCGTGGTGGAGGGCTGAAACCCCGGTGCCTCGTGGCTGCGGTGCCCGCCGGCCGGGCGGCAGCCTGCGGGCTGTGGCGGCGTCCCTGTTGTTTTTGCGTTTTTGCCCTCGATAGGCGATAATCGAGGGCTTTCTTGCTCGACCCGGTGGTCATTTGGCCTTCGGGCGGGCTGTCCCAAGCCGCTTAGGGTGGGCCGGGCTGACCCCGGGCCTTCGATCCGGGCGGCATACGACATCCACAAGGAGTCTCGTACATGCGCCACTACGAAGTAGTGTTCATCGTCCACCCGGACCAGAGCGAGCAGGTGCCCGCCATGGTCGAGCGTTACCAGACGCTGATCACCAGCCAGCAAGGCAAGGTGCACCGCCTGGAAGACTGGGGCCGTCGCCAATTGGCCTACCCCATCCAGAAGCTCGTCAAGGCCCACTACGTGTGCCTGAACATCGAATGCAGCCAGGCCACGCTGCAAGAGCTGGAGCATTCGTTCCGCTACAACGACGCTGTGCTGCGCCACCTCATCATCAAGACCAAGAAGGCGCCGGAAGGCCCGTCGGTCATGATGAAGTCGGTCGAGCGCGAGGAGGCCCGCAAGGCAGCGGCCGAGCCCGCTCCTGCTCCCGCCGCCGAGGCGGCCGCCGAATAAGGCGCTCGCGCGGGCGACAGTGAACCGCGTGGAGCTCAGTGGCCGGGTGCTCCAATGTGGGCCCCTGCGTCACACCCCGGCAGGATTGCCGGTGTTGGAAATGGTGCTGGAGCATGCGTCGGAAGTGATCGAAGCGGGTGTCCCCCGCCGGGTCGAACTGACGCTCGAGGCGGTGGCCCTGGGAGACCTGGCCCGCATGCTCGAAGGCACGGCGTTGGGCAGCCTGCTGCACGTGCAGGGGTTCCTGGCGCCGACCCGCAAAGGGTCCATGCGCTTGAAGCTGCATTTGCAACAGGCGCACCGCACCGGGCCGGATAGCGGCCACGCGCTCGCATGACGCTCGCATGAAGGATTGACACGGCGGCGAGCCGCCAAGCCACACGAATACGCCGCGGCCAGCGCGCCAGGCAAACATTGCAAGAGGCACATCATGGCTTTCTTCGGAAAACGCAAGGAAAAACGCAAGTTCAACCAGCAGAACCCGCTGTTCAAGCGCCGCAAGTTCTGCCGCTTCACCGCTGCCGGCGTCGAAGAGATCGACTACAAGGATCTCGACACCCTGCGCGACTTCATCCAGGAAAACGGCAAGATCATTCCCGCCCGCCTGACCGGCACGAAGGCGCACTACCAGCGCCAGCTCGACACGGCGATCAAGCGTGCCCGCTTTTTGGCGTTGCTGCCGTACACCGACAACCACAAGTAATCCGGGGGCACAGACATGCAAGTCATCCTGCTCGAGAAAGTCACCAACCTGGGCAACCTGGGCGACGTCGTGCGCGTGCGTGACGGTTATGCGCGCAACTTCCTGATCCCGCAGAAGAAGGCGCGCCGCGCCACCGAGGCGGCCCTGAAGGAATTCGAAGCCCGCCGCGCCGAACTGGAGAAGATCCAGGCCGAGAAGCTGGCCGCCGCGCAGGCGCTGGGCCAGCGCCTGGAAGGCCACGTGCTCAAGTTCACCGAAAAGGCGGGCGTGGACGGCCGGCTGTTTGGTTCGGTCACCAACATGGACGTCGCCGCCGGCCTGGCGCGCGACGGCTTTGCGGGCATCGAGAAGTCGCAGGTCCGCCTGCCGGACGGCCCGATCAAGCAGATCGGCGAGTACTCCGTGCAGGTTTCCCTGCATCCGGACGTCTCGGCTACGATTACCGTGGCGGTCGCCGGCGAACTGGCCTGACGCCCCGAGGCCGGGCATGCCTTAAGCGAGCCGGCGCAAGCCGGCTTTTTCATGCGCGCAGGCAGACGGCTTTCACGCATGGCCAAACCATCCGGTTACTATTGACGCCATGAATTCGCCCCTCGATCCGCAACTGGAACAACTGCGCGTGCCGCCCCATTCGGTCGAGGCCGAGCAATCGGTCCTGGGCGGCCTGCTGCTGGACAATGCCGCCTGGGACCGCATCGCCGACGTCCTGGGCGAGGAAGACTTCTATCGCCACGAGCACCGCCTGATCTGGCAGCACATGGCCAAGCTGATCGGCCTGGCCCGGCCTGCCGACGTCATCACGGTGCACGAATCCCTGGTCAGCGCTGGCAAGAGCGAGGAAGCCGGCGGACTGGCCTACCTGAATGCGCTGGCGCACAACACGCCCTCGGCGGCCAACATCCGGCGCTATGCCGAGATCGTCCGCGAGCGGGCCATGCTGCGCAAGCTGGTGACCATTGCCGACGAGATTTCCGCCGCCGCCTTCAATCCCCAAGGCAAGGAGGCGCGCCAGCTGCTGGACGAGGCCGAGTCCAAGGTCTTCCAGATCGCGCAGGAAGGCTCGCGCGGCGCCGCGGGATTCCAGGAAATCCAGCCGCTGCTGGCGCAGGTGGTCGAGCGCATCGATGAACTCTATCACCGCGAGGGCGACTCCGACGTCACGGGCGTGCCCACCGGCTTTACCGACCTGGACAAGATGACCTCCGGCCTGCAGCCGGGTGACCTGATCATCGTGGCCGGCCGGCCTTCCATGGGCAAGACCTCGTTCTCGATGAACATCGGCGAGCACGTGGCCATCGAGCAGGGCCTGCCGGTGGCGGTGTTCTCCATGGAAATGGGCGCCGTGCAGCTGGCCATGCGCATGCTGGGGTCGGTGGGCATGCTGGACCAGCACCGCATGCGCACCGGCAAGCTGCAGGCCGACGACTGGCCGAGGGTGACGCACGCGGTCCAGAAAATGCAGGATGCCCAGCTCTACATCGACGAAACGCCTGCGCTCAGCTCGATGGAAGTGCGTGCCCGCGCCCGACGGCTGGCGCGCCAGTGCGGCCAGCTCGGGCTGATCATCGTCGACTACCTGCAGCTGATGGCGGCCAATTCGGCGGGCGAGAACCGCGCCACCGAAATTTCCGAGATCAGCCGTTCGCTCAAGGGCTTGGCCAAGGAGCTGAACTGCCCGCTGATCGCCTTGTCGCAGCTGAACCGCAGCCTGGAGCAGCGGCCGAACAAGCGCCCGGTGATGAGCGACCTGCGCGAATCGGGCGCCATCGAACAGGACGCCGACCTGATCCTGTTCATCTACCGGGACGAGGTCTACAACCCCGACTCCCCGGACAAGGGTACGGCTGAAATCATCATCGGCAAGCAGCGTAACGGCCCGATCGGCACGGTGCGGCTGACCTTCCAGGGTTCCAGCACCCGTTTCTTGAACTTCACTGGCGGCCAGTACTGAGGCCGGGCGCCCTGCGCCGCGGCCAGTTGCCCTACGCGCCTGGCGTCATGGCCAGCGCGAGGCCGAAGGCCGCTCGCAGCGAGGCGGGGTCGGCCACCCCTTGGCCGGCGATGTCGAAGGCCGTGCCATGGTCCACGCTGGTGCGCACGAACGGCAGGCCGACCGTGACGTTGACGCCCTGGTCTATGCCCAAATACTTGATCGGGATCAGGCCCTGGTCGTGGTATTGCGCGACGACGATGTCGAACTCGCCGCGCCGGGCGCGCATGAAGACGGTGTCGCCGGGCAGGGGGCCGCTGACGTCCATGCCGGCGCGGCGGGCCGCTTGCACGGCCGGGGCGATGATGTCGGCGTCCTCGCGGCCGAAACGGCCGCCTTCGCCGGCGTGCGGGTTGAGCCCCGCCACCGCGATGCGCGGCCGGTCGATCCCCATCTGGCGGCAGGCACGCTGGGCAAGCGCAATGGCGCGCGATTCCGCTTCCAACGTGATGCGCGGCGCGACTTCGGCCAGCGGGATGTGTATGGTGACGAGCAGTACGCGCAGTTCGTCGTTGGCCAGCATCATCGCGTAGTCCGCGGTGCCGGTGCGTTGCGCCAGGATTTCGGTGTGGCCAGGGAAGTCGACGCCGCCGGCGCGCAGCGATTCCTTGTTCAGCGGCGCCGTCACGATGGCGCGCAGCCGGCCGGCTGCAGCATCGTCGATGGCGCGGCACACGTAGTCATAGGCGGCTCGCCCGGCCGCCGCGCTGACCCTGCCGATGGGCAAGTCTTCTGGCAGCGGCGCGCTGCAGGCCACGACCGGCATCTGGCGCGGGTCGGTGCTGCCTGTGCCAGGCGACTCGACCGCGCTGACCGCCACGTCCGCGCCCAGCGCCGCGGCGGCACGCCGCAGCGCGCCCGGGTCGCCGTAGACGACGGCCGGCGCCGCCAGCCCCGCGGCCCAAGCCTTCACGACGATTTCGGGTCCGATGCCGGCCGCATCGCCCATGGTGATGCCGACGGGCAATGATTCGACCATGTCGCTGCCTGCCTTGCCGTGCGCTGCCTGGATCCGCGGCGGCGCGCTAGAGGACGTCGCCCGCGTAGTCGGCCAGGCGCGAGCGCTCGCCGCGCTGCAGGGTGACGTGGCCGGCGTGCGGCCAACCCTTGAACCGGTCGACGACGAAGGTCAGCCCGGAACTGCCCTCGGTCAGGTAGGGGGTGTCGATCTGGGCGATGTTGCCCAGGCAGACGACCTTGGTGCCGGGCCCGGCGCGCGTGATGAGGGTTTTCATCTGCTTGGGCGTCAGGTTCTGCGCTTCGTCGATGATGAGGTACTTGTTCAGGAAGGTGCGGCCGCGCATGAAGTTCAGCGACTTGACCTTGATGCGCGAGCGGATCAGGTCCATGGTGGCTGCCCGGCCCCAATCGCCGCCGTGCGATCCGCCATCGCCGTCGCCCATGTTGAGCACGTCCAGGTTGTCCTCGAGCGCGCCCATCCACGGGGCCATCTTTTCTTCCTCGGTGCCCGGCAAAAAGCCGATGTCCTCGCCCACCGGCACGGTGACCCGGGTCATGATGATCTCGGTATAGCGCTTGGTTTCCAGCACCTGGGCCAGCCCGGCAGCCAGCGCCAGCAGCGTCTTGCCCGTGCCGGCCTGGCCAAGCAGGGAGACGAAGTCGCATTCCGGGTTCATCAGCAGGTTGAGCGCGAAGTTCTGCTCGCGGTTGCGCGCGGTGATGCCCCAGACGTTGTTCTTGCCGTGGGTATAGTCGCGCAGCGTGGCCAGCACCGCGGTCTTGCCGCTGACCTCGCGCACCTGCGCGTACAGCGGCATGGAGCCTTCGAAGTAGACGAACTGGTTGACCACGAACTGCGAGCACAGCGGGCCGTGGATGCGGTAGTAGGTGGTGCCGCCGTGCTGCCAGGACTCCATGCCCTTGCCGTGCCGGTTCCAGAAGTTTTCCGGCAATTGCAGCATGCCCGTATAGAGCAGGTCCGTGTCTTCCAGGACGCGGTCGTTGAAGTAGTCCTCGGCGGCCAGCCCCAGGGCGCGCGCCTTCAGCCGCATGTTGATGTCCTTGGACACCAGCACGACTTCGCGCGAAGGGTATTGCTCCTGCAGCGAGCGCACCACGCCCAGGATCTGGTTGTCGGCCTTGCCCATCGGCAGGTCGCCCGGCAGGGCATGGTTCATGGCCGTGGTCTGGAACAGCAGCCGGCCGCTGGCCTCGCGGTTGCCCAGCGCGTTGAGTTCCACGCCTTCGTCGATGTTCTGCGCCTCGCCCACCAGCGCGTCGAGCGAGCGGCTAACCTGTCGGGCGTTGCGCGCGACCTCGGACATCCCCTTCTTGTGATGGTCGAGCTCCTCGAGCGTCATCATGGGCAGGAAGATATCGTGCTCCTCGAAGCGGAACAGGCACGTGGGATCGTGCAGCAGCACGTTGGTGTCGAGTACGAACAGCTTGCGCACCGCGGGCGATGCCTTGGCGCGTGGCTGGCGCGACGGCTTGCCGCGGGCACCGGCCTTGTCCCGGGATTGCGGCAGGACGGTGGGCGCCGCGGCCTCGGTCGCCGGCGAGGACGCAGGCAGCTGCAGGCCGTCGAGCTCAGGCTGCAGTCCGGCCGTCGCCGGCGCCCGCTGCCTGCGTGGTCGGGCTGCCTGGGCGTCGGCGGGAAAGCTCAGGATGGCAGCCGGACGGGTGGGCAACTTCGGCAGCGGCATGGGCGTCCTCTGTGGTGGTGGAATCCGGAAAGCGGTGCGGGGCGGCTCGCCTAGCCTATGCTGCGCGCAGCCTGCAGGACTTCGCGCGCGTGGCCGGGCACCTTGACGCCGCGCCACTCCTGTACGAGCTTGCCCTGGGCGTCGATCAGGAAGGTGCTGCGTTCGATGCCGCGCACCTGCTTGCCGTACATGTTCTTTTGCTTGATCACGCCGTACAGGTTACAGACGGTCTCGTCCGTGTCGGCGATCAACGGAAAGGGCAAGCCGTACTTGGCGCAGAAATTCTGGTGGGACTTCAGCGTATCCCTGGACACGCCGATCACCAGGCAACTGGCGGCCAGGAATTCCTGGTAGAGGTCGCGGAAATCCTGGCCTTCGGCGGTGCAGCCCGGCGTGTTGTCCTTGGGGTAGAAGTACAGCACCACGGCGCGTCCCAGGCATTCATCCAGGCGGATCGGCCCGATGGTGCTTTCGGCAGAAAAATTGGGGGCGGGCTTGCCTATGACCGCAGTCATCATGTGGCGGACTCTCCGGTGGGGATCAGGGCCGCGACCACGCGTCGGCCTTCGGCCATCAGGATGTTGTAGGTGCGGGCAGCGGCCCGCGTGTCCATGGTCTCCACGCCGATGCCGGCAGCGATCAGCGGGCGCAGGATGTCGGGGGCAAGAAAACGCTGCCGCGCGCCGGTGCCCACGAGCACGACCTCGGGCGCATCGGGCGGCAGCGCAGGCGGGGCGTCTTCGCCCGCATCCAGGAAGGCTAGGGGATCGGCTGCCGGTTCGGGCAGCCGCGCGGCCTGGCGCAGCAGGGCGGTCGTGATGCCGGCGGCGTCAGCCACCGGCCAGGGAGCGATCTCGCCCTCCGGCCCGAACGCGATCGCGTGGGAGAACCGGACCTGATTGACCTCGATATAACCGTCGCCGTAGGCGGTCACGGTATTGAGGGAAGAGGCAGGGTCGGTATGCAGCTTCAATAAATGCTCCGCAGTGTGCAATTGATGATAGCGCACTCCCGTTGCGGACGTCAGCGCCGCCGCGCCGCCGGGTTGCCAAGCGGCGGCGATTTGCCGCGACGGGGGCCTTGCGCTAGATTAACGAGTTTTCCCCAAGCCCATCACCGTCCTTTTCGTTTCGGATTTTCCCGAGGAACCGCCATGAGGAAGTTCTCGCGCATAGAGCGCCTGCCGCCGTACGTATTCAACATTACGGGCGAGCTCAAGATGGCGGCCCGGCGCCGCGGCGAGGACATCATCGACATGTCGATGGGCAACCCGGACGGTCCCACGCCCCAGCACATCGTCGATAAGCTGGTCGAGGCGGCCAGCCGCCCCAACACCCATGGTTATTCGGTGTCCAAGGGCATCCCGCGGCTGCGCAAGGCGATATCGGACTGGTACCGCCGGCGCTACGAGGTCGAGATCGATCCGGACAGCGAGGCCATCGTCACGATCGGCTCCAAGGAAGGCCTGGCCCACCTGATGCTGGCCACGCTCGATCGCGGCGACACGGTGCTGGTGCCCAACCCCAGCTACCCCATCCATATCTACGGGGCGGTGATCGCCGGGGCCAACATCCGGTCGGTGCGCATGACGCCGGGGGTGGATTTCTTCGAGGAACTCGAGCGCGCGGTGCGCGAGTCCATCCCCAAGCCCAAGCTGATGATCCTGGGCTTTCCCAGCAATCCCACGGCGCAGTGCGTGGACCTGGCCTTTTTCGAGCGCGTGGTGGCGCTGGCGCGCGAGCACGACATTTTGGTGGTGCACGACCTGGCCTACGCGGACATCTGCTTCGACGGCTATAAGGCGCCGTCCATCATGCAGGTCGAGGGCGCGCGCGACGTGGCCGTCGAGTTCTTCACCATGAGCAAGAGCTACAACATGGCCGGCTGGCGCGTGGGCTTCATGGTGGGCAACCGCGAACTGGTCAATGCGCTGGCGCGCATCAAGAGCTACCACGACTACGGGACTTTCACGCCCATCCAGGTGGCCTCGATCGCCGCGCTGGACGGGCCCCAGGACTGCGTGGCCCAGGTCGTCGAAAAATACCGCAGCCGGCGCGACGTGCTGGCCCGCGGCTTGCACGAGGCGGGTTGGCAAGTCGACATCCCCAAGGCGTCCATGTACATCTGGGCGCACATCCCCGAGGCCTACCGCGCCATGGGCTCGCTGGAGTTTTCCAAGCGGCTGCTGGCCGAGGCCAAGGTGGCCGTCTCGCCCGGCATCGGCTTTGGCGAATACGGCGACGACTATGTGCGCTTTGCCCTGATCGAAAACGAACAGCGCACGCGCCAGGCCGTGCGCGGCATCAAGGAAATGTTCCGCAAGGACGGTCTGTTGAAATGAAGCCCATCAAGGTTGGCCTGCTGGGCCTGGGCGTGGTCGGGGGCGGCACCTGGAACGTGCTGTCGCGCAACGCCGACGAAATCGCCCGCCGCGCGGGTCGGCGCATCGAGATTTCCCGCATCGCCGTGCGCGACGTGGCCAAGGCGCGGCTGCGCGTGGGCGACGCGGTGGAAGTTTCCAGCGATCCGTTCGCCGTCGTGCGCGACCCCGACATCGACATCGTCGCCGAGCTGATCGGCGGCGATACGCTCGCGCGCGACCTGGTGCTCGAAGCCATCAGCCACGGCAAGCACGTGGTCACCGCCAACAAGGCGCTGCTGGCCAAGCACGGCAACGAAATCTTCGCCGCGGCGTCGGCCCGCGGCGTGATGGTCGCGTTCGAGGCGGCCGTCGCCGGGGGGATCCCCATCATCAAGGCGATACGGGAAGGCCTGACGGCCAACCGCATCCAGTGGGTGGCCGGCATCATCAACGGCACCACCAACTTCATCCTGTCGGAGATGCGCTCGCGCGGCCTATCCTTCGAGCAGGCGCTGGCCGATGCGCAACGCCTGGGATATGCCGAAGCCGATCCCACCTTCGACATCGAGGGCGTGGACGCCGCGCACAAGCTGACGCTGCTGGCCTCGCTCGCGTTCGGCATACCGGTGCAGTTCGACAAGGCCCACGTCGAGGGCATTTCCGGCCTGGCGCAGGAGGACATCGCGCACGCCGAGCGCCTGGGCTACCGCATCAAGCTGCTTGGCCTGACCCGCGCGCGGCCCGAAGGCATCGAGCTGCGCGTGCACCCCACGCTGGTGCCGGCGCACCGCCTGATCGCCAGTGTCGAGGGGGCGATGAACGCCGTGGTGGTGCGCGGCGATGCCGTCGGGCCCACCCTGTACTACGGCCAGGGCGCGGGCGAGGAGCCGACCGCCTCGGCGGTGGTCGCCGACCTGGTCGACGTCACGCGCCTGCATACGGCCGATCCCAACCATCGGGTGCCGCACCTGGCCTTCCAGCCTGACGCGATGTCGGACGTGCCCATCCTGCCCATCGACGACGTGCGCAGCGCCTACTACCTGCGCATGCGCGTGGAGGACCAGCCGGGGGTGCTCGCCGACGTGGCGCGCATTTTGGCCGATGCCGGCATTTCCATCGTGTCGATGATCCAGCAGCCCAGCGGCGACGCGGGCGCGGACATCATCTTCCTGACCCACGAGGCGGTCGAGCGCAGCGTCAACCAGGCGATCGCGCGCATCGAAGCGCTGCCTTCGGTGACTTCCAGCGTTACGCGCCTGCGCATGGAAGACCTGAACTGATCATGAAATACATTTCCACCCGCGGCGGCATGGCGCCGCAGCCGTTTTCCGACATCCTGCTCGAAGGCCTGGCGCCCGACGGGGGCCTTGCGGTGCCCGAGTCGCTGCCGCAGATATCGGCCGACACCCTGGAGTCCTGGCGCAAGCTGTCATACCCGGAGCTGGCCGCTGAAGTCCTGTCGCGCTTCATCGACGACATCCCTGCCGACGACCTGGCCCGGCTGACGCGGGCGGCCTACAACACGGCGGTCTTCGGCAGCGAGGACATCGTGCCGCTGCGGCCGCTGGCCGACGGGCTGTCGCTGCTGGGCCTGTCCGAGGGGCCGACGCTGGCGTTCAAGGACATCGCCATGCAGTTCCTGGGGCAGGTGTTCGAGTACGTCCTTGAGCGGCGCGGCGCGACGCTGAATATCCTGGGCGCCACCTCGGGCGACACCGGGTCGGCGGCGGAATACGCCCTGCGCGGCAAGCGCGGCATTTCGGTGTTCATGCTCTCGCCCCACGGACGCATGAGCGCATTCCAGCGCGCGCAGATGTACACGCTGCAGGACGCCAACATCCATAACCTGGCCGTGCGCGGCGTCTTCGACGACTGCCAGGACATCGTCAAGGCGCTGGCCGGAGACCTGGCGTTCAAGTCGCGCTACCGGCTGGGCGCGGTCAATTCGATCAACTGGGCGCGCATCGCCGCCCAGGTCGTCTACTACTTCCACGGCTGGCTGCGCGCCACTTCGGGGCCGGGCCAACAGGTGTCGTTCGCCGTGCCTTCGGGCAACTTCGGCAACATCCTGGCCGGCCACGTGGCCCGCAGCATGGGGCTGCCGGTACGCCGGCTGGTGCTGGCCACCAACGAAAACAACGTCCTGGAAGAATTTTTCCGCACGGGCGTCTATCGCCCGCGCTCGGCCGAGCAGACCTACGCGACCTCCAGCCCCTCCATGGATATTTCGCGGGCGTCGAATTTCGAGCGTTTCGTCTTCGACCTGGTCGGGCGCGACGGCACCAAGGTGCGGGACCTGTGGCGCGCGCTGGGCGAGAAGGGTAGCTTCGACCTGTCGTCCCATCGCGACGCCTTCGAAAGCCGCTACGGCTTCGTGGCTGGCGCGAGCACCCATGCCGACCGCCTGGCGACGATACGCGGCGTCTACGAAGCCACAGGCGTGCTGGTCGACCCGCACACCGCCGACGGCATCAAGGTGGCGCGTCAGTATGTCGAGCCGGGCATCCCCATGCTGGTGCTGGAAACGGCCTTGCCCGCCAAGTTTTCCGACACCATCGAAGAGGCGCTCGGCCGGCCGGCGCCCATGCCTGCCGGCATGGAAGACCTGGAATCGCGCCCGCAGCGCGTGCAGGTGGTCGACGCCAGCGTCCAGGCGGTGCGGGACTACATCGTCGCCCACGCAGCCTGATCCGGTGCAGGCCGGCCGGGCTGGCGGATAGAATGCCGGCATGCCGTCACCCGAACCACGCCAAGATCCGGACGCCCGCCGCGGCGAGCCGGCGCTGGCCATAGAAGGCCTGGTCAAGCGCTACGGCGGGCGCACCGTCGTCGACGGCTTGTCCCTGCGCCTGCGCCGCGGCGAGTGCTACGGGTTGCTGGGCCCCAACGGCGCGGGCAAGACCACGACGCTGCGCACGCTACTTGGGCTGACGCCGTACGAGCACGGCCGCATCGAGGTCCTGGGCCATCCCGTGCCCGCCCAAGCCAGGCGGGCGCGCGCCCGCGTGGGCGTGGTGCCGCAGCTGGACAACCTGGATCCGGACTTCACCGTCGAGGAAAACCTGCTGGTGTTCGGCCGTTACTTCGGCATGCACGATGCGGCGATCCGTGCGCGCATTCCGGAGCTGCTCGAGTTCGCCGCGCTGGCGGCCAAGGCGCGCTCGCGCATCGGTGAGCTGTCCGGCGGCATGAAGCGCCGGCTGACGCTGGCCCGCGCCATGATCAACGATCCCGAACTGATCGTCATGGACGAGCCGACCACGGGGCTGGATCCGCAGGCGCGGCACCTGATCTGGGAGCGGCTCAAGGCGCTGCTGGCGCGTGGCAAGACCATCCTGCTGACCACCCACTTCATGGACGAGGCCGAGCGGCTGTGCGATCGCCTGGGCGTCATCGACCACGGCCGGCTCATCGCCGAGGGCACGCCGCGCGAACTGATCGCCCGGCACGTCGAACCGCAGGTGGTGGAAATCTACGGCGAGGGGTTGCACCAGTGGCTTGCCCGGCATCGCGCGGGCCTGCCTGCGCGCATCGAAGTCAGCGGCGAGACGGCCTTTTGCTATGCCGCGCAGGCCGGCCCCATCCTGCAGGCGCTGGCCGATGGTGGCCTGCGCTACCTGCATCGCCCGGCCAACCTGGAGGATTTGTTCCTGCGCCTGACCGGGCGCGGCATGCGGGAGGAGACATGACGCAGGCGTGGCGCTGGCCCCGCCCGGGGCGCCTGTGCGTGGCGGTTTTGCGCCGCAACTTCCTGGTCTGGCGCAAGACGGCCTCCAGCACGGTGCTCGGCGACGTGCTCGATCCCATGATCGTGCTGTTGGCGCTCGGCTACGGCTTGGGCGGGTTGCTGCCATCGATCGAGGGCGTGCCCTACATCACCTTCCTGTCGGCCGGCTCGATCTGCATGGGCGCAATCTACGGCGCCACCTTCGAGGCGACTTACAGCGCGTTTTCCCGCCTGCAGGTCCAGCGCACCTGGGACGCGATGCTCAACACGCCGCTGGACCTGGATGACGTCGTGTGGGCCGAATTGCTGTGGGCCACGGCCAAGGCGGTCAAGAGCGGGCTGGCCATCCTGCTGGTGGCAGCCGCGTTGGACATCGCGCGCGAGCCGACCATGCTGTGGATCGCGGCGGTGCTGCCCTTGGCTGGGTTGGCCTTCGCTTCGCTGGCGATGGTGGTCTGCGCATTGGCCCGCAGCTACGAGTTTTTCATGTACCACTTCACCCTGGGCGTAACGCCCATGGTGTTCCTGTCCGGCGTGTTCTTTCCCGCTTCGCAGCTGCCCGATGCCTTGGTCGCCGCGATGCGGCTGCTGCCGCTATCGCCGGCCATCGAACTGATCCGGCCGTTGATGCTGGGCCGCGTGCCGCCGCACGCGTGGCTGCACGTGGGCCAGCTGCTCGTTACGGCGCTGGCGGCAGCCTGGCTGGCAGCCGTGCTGATGCGCCGCCGCCTGTTGCGCTGAAAAAGGAGCCTGAGTCGATGCTCAACCCCGCCGCCTTCCTCGCCGTGGCCGCCGGCGCCGTCCTGGGCGCCTGGAGCCGTTGGCTGCTTTCCTTGTGGTTGAACGCGCATGCGGGCGCGTGGCCCTGGGGCACGCTTGCGGCCAATCTCGCCGGCGCCTACCTGGTGGGGCTGGTGCTGGGCGCCGTATCGCTGCACCCGGAATGGCCCGCGTGGTTCAGGCTGGCGGCCGTCACTGGTTTTTTGGGCGCGCTGACGACGTTTTCCACGTTTTCGGCCGAGACTGTCGCCATGATCGAGGGCGGGGCCTACTTGCGCGCAGCCGGCTACGCGGCGGCCAGCCTGGCAGGATCGTTGTCGTTGACGGCGCTGGGCTTGCTCACCGCGCGCGCAGGTTCCTGAGCAGCACGCCCGCGGCGGCCAGGCCGCTGCGCACTGCGCCTTCCAGCACGCCCGGGTAGCCGGTATCGGTCCAGTCGCCGGCCAGCGCCACCCGGGGCCAGGGTGTTCCCTGGGCCGGGCGCGCCAATCCGGGCACGGCGGCAAAGGTGGCCCGCTTCTCGACGATGCAGGTGCTGTCCTTGACCGGTGGCATGGGCGCCAGGCCGCGCGGGCGCCGCGCCGCCTGCTCGCGCACCTGTTCGGCCAGTAGCCGCGCGGCATCGGCACGGCCAGGCATGCCGTCCGCGACGCTGACGACCACGGCCAGCTCGCCCGCGTCGCGCCGTCCCATGAGCGCGGCGCGGTCGAAAACCCATTGGCCCACGTGGCCGCGGGCGGGATCTTCGCGCAGCATCATCATGGGCCGGGGCAGGCGCCATGGCGTGGCCAGCGCCAGCGTCACGGTGGCGATGGGCCGATGGGCAAAGGCGCGCAGCGCTGCCTCCAGCCCAGGCCAGCCATCGCGCCCGGGCAGCCCGGCCAGCAGCGCCGCGGCGACCGTCGGCGCAACGGCCAGTACCGCGGCGTCATACGCTTGCCCGTCGACCAGCACAGCCTGGTCGTTTTCCGCGCGCAGCGCGCGCACGGCATGGCCGGGACGCCATTGCACCCGCGCTGCTGCCGCATCGGGCCACAGTTCGGACAGGTCGACGCGCGGCAACAGGATGTCGCTGGCCCGCGCCGAGCCGGCCAGGCCGTCGCGCAGCACCGCCGCGAAAAGCGCCGCGCAGGCCAATGCGGGCTCGGTATTGAGCGCGGCCACGCACAGTGGTGTCCACAGTTTTTCGCACAGCGGCTCGGGCTGGTCGTGGCGGCGTAGCAGCTGCGCCACCGTCGAACCCGGCGGCACGCTCCAGCCGGCGGCACGCAGCCGCCGCATCAGCCGCAGCGCAGCCAGCCGTTCGTCCAGTGACAGTCCCCGGGCGCCTGCCAGGGCGGCCGCTGCGTGCAGCGGCGCGGGCAGGTCGGGGGCGGCCAGGCGAAACGATCCATCCAGGCGTTCCAGGCACAGTCGCGTGCGCAGGAACAGCGCCTGCGGGTCACGGCCCAGCCGGCGCATCAGCGCCAGCGTTTCGGTGTAGGCGCTCAGGAGGATGTGCTGGCCGTTGTCCAGCGAGGCGCCGCCATCGTGCGCCACGCGGCGCGCGCGCCCGCCGGGTACG
This sequence comes from uncultured Alcaligenaceae bacterium, assembly GCA_937908115.1. Lineage (GTDB taxonomy): Bacteria > Pseudomonadota > Gammaproteobacteria > Burkholderiales > Burkholderiaceae_B > CALEQZ01. The sequence goes on from CALEQZ010000015.1 coordinate 43,916, forward strand.
CGGCCCGCTTCGTAGACCGTGACCGCGCAGCCGGCGTCGTGAAGGCGCGTAGCGGCGGCCAACCCCGCCCAGCCCGCACCGACGACCGCCACGCGCATGCCGCTGGCTGCGCTCACGTGCGCGACAGCCGGCGCACCACGCCGCGCCCGCCGCTGACCCAGGTTTTCCAGGCAAGCCACAGCTTGCGCACCGGCGTAAGCGAAATGCGCTGGTCCAGCACTTGCCACCGCTCGCGTTCGATTTCCTCGAGCAGGGCGTGGTAGATGGCTGCCATCATCAGGCCGGGCCGCTGGGCACGGCGATCGGCCTCGGGCAGGTTTAGCACCGCCTCCCGGTACAAGGCCCGGGCGCGCTCGGCCTGGAAGCGCATCAGCGCCTCGAAGCGCTCCGAGTGGCGGGCGTTGAGCACGTCGGCGGCCTTGACGTCGAAGCGCTGCAGCTCATCGATGGGCAGATAAATGCGGCCGCGTCGCGCATCGTCGCCGACGTCGCGGATGATGTTGGTCAGCTGGAAGGCCAGGCCGAGCTTTTCTGCATAGACGAGCGTGCGCGGGTCGGTGTAGCCGAATACGCCCGCGGACAGCTCGCCGACCACGCCGGCCGCATGCCAGCAATAGGTGCGAAGTCCGGGCCAGTCGAGGTAGCGGCTTTGCTCCAGGTCCATTTCCATGCCGCGGATGACCGCATGCAGCCGCTCCCGGGTGATGCCGTAGGCCTGCAGGTGCGGGGCGAGCGCGCGCGTGACCGGATGCTCCGGCGCACCGTCGAACATGCGATCCAGCTCCGTGCGCCACCAAGCCAGCTTGATGCGGGCGACCTGCGGGTCGCTGCATTCGTCGACGACGTCGTCGACTTCGCGGCAAAACGCGTACAGCGCGGTGATGGCGCGGCGCCGCTCCGGCGGCAGGAATAGAAAGGCGTAATAAAAGCTCGAACCGCTGCGGGCGGCCTTTTCCTGGCAGTATTCGTCGGGGCTCATCGGGGATTCGTCTCAGTGTTCCAGGGTGCGGCCCGGCACGCCCGCCACAGCATGACGGCCCAGTCGCGCGGACCCAGCTCGGGGCGCTTGAGGAACACGTCGCCGCCCGTGGCATCGATGCATTCGAGTATGCGTAAGCCCCCTTGTACCACCAGCCGCAGTTCCAGGCCGATGCGGCCGCCGATGCGGCCGGCCAGCGGCGCGCCTAACTGCAACTGTGCGCGGGCGCGCGCGGTCTGGGCGCGCATCATTTCCGACCAGGCGGGCGTGACGGCCTGGCGGGCGATGTCCGCATCGGACAGCCCGTGGCGGCGCAGCTCCTCTTGCGGCACGTAAACGCGCCCCTTGTTCCAGTCCAGCCGCACGTCCTGCCAGAAATTGGCCAGCTGCAGGCCTGTACAGATGGCGTCGGCCAGGCGCAGGTTATCGTCGTTGGCTGCGCCGTACAGATGCAGCATCAGCCGGCCGACCGGATTGGCCGAGCGGCTGCAGTAATCGAGCAGCGCATCGTAGGTCTCGTAGCGCGCGACCCGCACGTCCTGCTCGAAGGCCGACAGCAGGTCGTAAAAGGGCGCCAGCGGCAGTTGGTGTCGGGCGATGGCATCGGCCAGCGGCGCGAAGATCTGCGCCAGCGCGGGATCCGGGTCCGGGCCGCCGCCGGCCGGCCCCAGGCCGATGCGGTGCAGCTCGGCGCGGTAGGCCGCAAGTGCGCGCAGCCGTTCTTCGGGCGCGGCCTGTCCCTCGTCGGCCAGGTCGTCGGCGCTGCGCGCAAAGCGATAGATGGCCTTTACCGCGCCACGCAGCCGCGCCGGCAGCAAAAGCGACGCTACGGGAAAGTTCTCGTAATGGTCAACGGCCATGCCATCGGGGTGGAACATCCATTCAGGGCCCACGATTTTAGTGGCTCGGGCCAGGCGCCCTCGGCCGCGCCGGCGTAAGGCGCCCGCGCGGCGCGCTGCCTGCAGTAGACTGGCGGCCTGCAGGATAGTTTCCATCCCGGCCTCATATCCGCCACGGTATCGATATCGGCCATGGCCCATAACCTGGGCATGGTTCGCCGACACTCGGCCACGCACGCCGCCGCGGGGGTGTCGGCATGCCTATCGATGAGGTGGCGCGATCGGCGGGCACCGTAGGCCATGGGCTGCTGTGCCGCGGCTGGCCAGGGCGCATGCCGGTGCGCACGGTCAGCCGGGATTGACGCGACCGGTCTTTCCGGGCAAGTTTGCCCCTTCGCGGACGGCCAGGCCGACCGCTTCCCCGATGGAGGAACGCAGTGAAAGACATGTGCGTGTTGGTGACCGGCGCCACCAAGGGCATAGGCTGGGCGCTTAGCCAGCGGCTGGCCGACCAAGGCTGCCACGTGGTGGGCATTGCCCGGCACACATCCGAAGTGGATTTCCCCGGCTACCTCTACGAGTGCGATCTGACCGATGCGGGCCAGACCCAGGACCTGCTGCACGTCATCCGCGAGAAGTTTCCCATAGACGGCGTGGTCAACAACGTTGGCCTGGTCATGCCGCAGCCCTTGGGCAGCGTCGACCTGGCGGCGCTGTACCAGGTGCTGGACTTGAACGTGCGCGTGGCGGTGCAGGTCACGCAGGCCTTTACCGAAACCATGAAGGCGCGCCGCGCCGGACGCATCGTCAACGTGTGCAGCCGCGTCATCTGGGGCGCGCAGGACCGTACGGCCTATTCCGCGGCCAAGAGCGCACTGGTCGGTTGCACGCGCACCTGGGCGATCGAGCTTGCCCCCTACGGCATCACCGTCAACGCGGTGGCGCCCGGGCCGGTGGAGACCGAGCTCTTCCGGCAGAACCACCCAGTCGGCAGCGAAGCGGAAAAACACGCTTTAGCCTCCATTCCCATGGGGCGGCTGGCCACGCCCAGCGAGGTCGCGGCGGCCATCGCCTTTTTCCTGTCGGACGAGGCCGGCTTCATCACCGGACAGGTGCTGGGCGTGGACGGCGGCGGCAGCCTGGGCGTGGCGCGGGGCTGACGGCCTGCGCGCTGGCGCCGCCTGCCGCGCTTGGCTGGCGCAGGCGCCGGGTAAACTGCCCCACCATGGCCAAACCCAAGACCGTTTACACCTGCGCCGCTTGCGGCGGCACGACGCCCAAATGGCAAGGCCAGTGCCCGCATTGCCAAGCCTGGAACACACTGGAGGAAACCGCCGCGGCGCCGCCTTCGGCGCATCGCTTTGCGCCGCTTGCGGGCACGGCCGCCCCGGTGCGCTCGCTGGCCGACATCGAAGCGCGCGAACTGCCGCGCATGCCCACCGGCCTGTCCGAATTCGACCGCGTGCTGGGCGGGGGGCTGGTCGCCGGCGCGGTCGTGCTCATCGGCGGCGATCCCGGCATCGGCAAATCCACGCTGTTGCTGCAGGCCTTGGCCGCCATGTCCGAGCGCGCCCGGGTGCTCTACGTCACCGGCGAGGAATCGGCCGAGCAGGTCGCACTGCGCGCGCGCAGGCTAGGACTGCGCACCGCCGAGGTCAGCCTGCTTGCGGAAATCCGCCTGGAGGCCATCCAGGCCACCCTCGAGCAGCAGCGGCCGGCCGTGGCAGTCATCGACTCGATCCAAACGCTTTATTCCGGTGAGCTCAATTCCGCGCCCGGTTCGGTGTCGCAGGTACGTGAGTGCGCCGCGCAGCTGACCCGGCTGGCCAAGCAAACCGGTGTGCCCATCGTCATGATCGGCCACGTCACCAAGGACGGGGCATTGGCCGGCCCGCGGGTGTTGGAGCACATCGTCGACACCGTCCTGTACTTCGAGGGCGATACGCATTCGTCCTTCCGGCTCGTACGCGCGTTCAAGAACCGCTACGGCGCGGTCAACGAGCTGGGCGTATTCGCCATGACCGACCGCGGCCTGCGCGGCGTGGCCAATCCGTCGGCGCTGTTTTTGTCGCAGCACGACCAGCAGGTGGCCGGATCGTGCGTCATGGCCACCCAGGAAGGCACGCGGCCGCTGCTGGTGGAGATCCAGGCGCTGGTCGACACGGCGCACGTGCCCAACCCGCGCCGGTTGTCGCTGGGGCTGGAGGGCACGCGGCTGGCCATGCTGCTGGCGGTGCTGCATCGCCATGCAGGCGTGGCCACCTTCGACCAGGACGTCTTCGTCAACGCCGTCGGCGGGGTGCGCATCGGCGAGCCGGCAGCCGACCTGCCGGTGCTGCTGGCCATCATGTCGTCGCTGCGCAACCGGCCGCTGCCGCGCGGACTGGTGGCCTTCGGCGAAGTTGGCCTGGCCGGCGAGATTCGCCCGGCGCCGCGCGGGCAGGAGCGCTTGCGCGAGGCCGCCAAGCTGGGCTTTGGCACCGCCCTGATCCCCAAGGCCAACGCGCCGCGCCAGCCCATCGAGGGGCTGGAGATTTGGGCGGTCGACCGGCTGGAGCAGGCGCTGGAAAGGCTGCGCTGACCGGGCCGGCGTCCGGCCAGCGCAGCCAGCCATCAGCGCGCGTAGGCGAGGTCGCGCAGCAGCAGCGAAAGCTCCGGTACGTAGGTGATCAACGCCAGGCAGGCCAGTACTACGGCCACGAAGGGCGCAAGCGGCCGCACCAGCCGCTCCAGCGGCACCTTGCTGACGGTGCAGGCGGCAAACAGGTTCACGCCGAAGGGTGGGGTGACCATGCCCAGTGCCAGGTTGACGACCATGATGATGCCGAAGTGAACGGGGTCGATGCCGAACTGCGTGGCCACCGGCAGCAAAAGCGGCGCGAGCACCACGATCGAAGCCGACGTCTCGATGAACATGCCGATGACGAACAGCGCCACGTTCACGCCGACCAGGAAGCCGTACTTGCTGTCGAAGATGCCGGCCAGCCAGTGGCCCAGGGCATCGGGCACGCCCGCCCGGTTGAGCAGGAAGCTGAACACGCCCGCGTTGGCGATGATGAACATGATCACCGCCGTCGCGATCACCGAGCGGCGCAGTGTCGCCGACAGCACGCGCAGGTCGATGCGCCGGTAGACGAACATGCCGATGATGGCCGCGTAGACCACCGCGACGACCGACGCTTCGGTCGGTGTAAAGACCCCGCCGTAAATGCCGCCCAGGATAATGACCGGCATCAGCAAGGCAAGCCAGGCATGCGAGAACGCGCGCCCGAGCGGCATCCGGCCCTCGCCGTCGAGCTTGTCCACTCCGTTGCGGCGTGCGTACAGCCACACGTAGAGCATGAGCGCCAGGCCGATCAGGATGCCCGGGCCGATGCCCGCGATGAACAGTTCTCCGGTCGATGTGTCGGTCGACACCGCGAACAGGATGAGCGGGATCGAGGGTGGGATGATCACGCCGAGCTCGGCGGCGGTGGCTTGTAGCGATGCGGCAAACGGGGCGGGGTAGCCATGGCGTACCATGGCCGGGATCAGGATGGCGCCCACCGCAAAGGTGGTCGCCACGCTCGAGCCCGCCACGGCCGCGAAGATCATGCAGGTCAGCACGCAACTGCACGCCAGCCCGCCCTGTACGCCGCCGACCACGCTCTTGGCGAACTCGACCATGCGCTCGGAGATGCCGCCGGCCTCCATCAGGTTGCCGGCCAAAATGAAAAACGGCACGGCGACCAGCGGGTATTTGTCCAACGCGGCATAGATTTGCTGGGCCACCACCAGCCAGGTCAGGTTGCCCGAGACCGCCACGCCCAGCAGGCTGGACAATCCGATCGATACCGCCACCGGCACCGATACGGCGAAGAACACGAGCATGGAAAGGATCATGACTTGCGGCATGTCGCTCCCCCTTCAGCCCTGTGCTTCGCCGGGCACGTCGGCGGCCGTGTCCGGGCCTTCCAGCCAACGCGCCAGCACGGCCAGCGCGGCCAGCGTCGTGCCGACCGGGATCGCCAGGTAAATCCATGAAATGGAGATGTTCAGGCTGGGCACGGTCTGGAACCGCACCCGCCAGGTCATCTGGCCGCCCACCCAGGCCATGAACAGCAAAAAGCCGATGCAGATGGCCGAAACCAAGCTGTCGAGCCAGCGGCCGCGCGCACCCAGCGCATTGCGCAGCACGGCCACGCTGATCATGGCGCCTTGCCGGAAGGCCAGCGCCACGCCGAGCAGCACGGCCCAGATCAGCACGGCGCGTGTCAGGACTTCGCTCCAGTCCGCCGGCGATTGCAGGACGAATCGGGCGAGCACCTGGTAGAACCCGGCGCCTACGGCCACGACCAGCAGGGCCTGGGCCACGGCGGAAACCGTGCGGACCACCCAGCGGTCGATCGCACTGAAAACTTGCATGGCGTTGTCCTCGCATGCGCGGCTGGCCGTCGCCACGGGCACACGCGCCCGCTGCGGCGGCCAGCTGCAGGCCTGGCGGCCTACTTGGTGTCGCGTATGGCCTGGATCAGGCCCTTGTCGTACTTCTTGTAGTACTCGGGATAGACGGGCTCGACGGCGGCTGCGAACGCGGCGGTATCGACGTCCTCCACGACCTGCATGCCTTCCTTCTTGAGTTGCTCGACGCCGGTGCGTTCGACGTTGTCCACGAAATCGCGCATGGCTTGCGCGGCGGCGCGGCCGGCTTGCTGGAACATCTTTTTCTGGTCATCTGGCAGGCCGTCGTAGACCGAAGGCGACATCAGGACCAGGGCCGGGCCATAGACGTGGGCAGTCAGCGACAGATGCTTTTGCAGCTGCGACAGCTTGGCCGAGGTGATGACCGACAAGGGGTTTTCCTGTCCGTCTATCGTGCCCTGCTGCAGCGCCGTGGCCACTTCGGGCCAGGCCATGGGCGTGGGCAGGATGCCAATGCTGCGGAAGGCGGCGATGTGCACCGGGTTTTCGGTGGTGCGGATCTTCAGGCCCTTGGCGTCGGCGGGCGTGCGCACCGGGCGCACATTGTTGGTCAGGTGCCGAAACCCCTGTTCGCCCCAGGCCAGCGCCACGATGCCGCGTTGCGGGAACTTGGCCAGCATGTCTTGTCCAATAGGGCCGTCCAGCACTTTGCGGGCGTGTTCCAGGTCGCGCAGCAGGAATGGGATGTCGAACACGCCGGTTTCGGGCACGAAGTTCAGCGTCGCGCCGGTCGAGACGATGGCCAGGTCGATGGTGCCGATCTGCAGGCCCTCGATCACCTCGCGCTCACCGCCCAGGGCGCTGTTGGGGAACTGCTGTATCTTGAACTTGCCGTCGCTGGCCTGCTCGACGGATTTGGCAAAGGCTTCGCCGCCGGCGCCGTAGTGCGAATTGGTCGACAGGGCGTAGGCCATCCGCAGCGTGGTCTGCGCCGAGGCGGCGGGCGCCGCGGCCAGTGCGGCGGCGGCCACGCAAGCCGCCACCGATGCGGAAAGGAAATTGCGCATGGGTCTCATCTCCTGGGGTTTCTTAGAATATCGGTACCCTCCGCCCGTCGGCGGTACCTTCCGGCCGCCCATGATAGCGGCATTTTCCCTTTCCCTTCCTGAAGGGTTTGCCCCATGATGCCTTCCTGCACGGCGCCAGCCGTCGCCACGCCCGTCCGGCGCGCTGCGCGCGGCATCCTCGCGCAGGCCTGGCGCATGACATTGCGCGACGCAAGCGCCGGCGAACTGCGCCTGCTCGGGTTGGCCTTGGTGATCGCCGTGGCGGCGGTCACCAGCGTCGGCTTCCTGGCCGACCGCGTCGGCGCGGCGCTGGTGCGCGACGCGGCCCGGATGCTGGGGGCGGACCTGGTGCTCGAATCCGATTCGCCGGTGGGCGAGGCCTTGGCCGACGAGGCTGCCAGGCGTGGCCTGGCGGCGGTGCGCACTTGGCAGTTTCCCTCCATGGCCGGCGCCGGCGACCGCGCCCAATTGGCCGCCGTCAAGGCGGTGGAGCCAGGCTATCCCCTGCGCGGCGAGCTGCGCACGGCCGATGCGCCGGGCGGGCCGCCGCGCTCGACCCCGGACGGGGCGCCCGCGCCTGGCACGGCCTGGGCCGACGCGCAACTGCTGGCCATGCTGGGTGCGGACGTGGGCGACGAGCTGACCCTGGGCGATGCCGCATTCAGGGTCGAGCGCATCATCGCCTATGAGCCCGACCGCGGCATGCAGTTCGTCAACGTGGCTCCGCGACTGCTGATCAACGCGCGCGACCTGCCCGCGACCGGGCTGCTCGCGCCCGGGGCGCGGGTCGAGTACAACCTGCTCGTGGCAGGCCGGCCAGAGGCGGTCGACGATTTCCGCGACTGGCTCGCCTCGCGCCTGGCGCGCGGCCAGCGCATCGAGACGCTGGAGTCGGGGCGCCCGGAAGTGCGCCGCGCGCTTGATCGCGCCCAGCGCTTCCTGGCATTGGTGGCCCTGTTGGCCGTGATGATCTCGGCCGTGGCGGTGGCGCTGGCCGCGCGGCGTTACGCGCTGCGCCACGTCGACGGGGTGGCGGTGATGCGCTGCCTGGGCGCGTCGCGGACGTGGCTGACGGGCTTGCTGGCGGCCGAGTTCGCCATCGTCGGCGTCGCGGCGTCGCTTGCCGGCAGCGCGCTCGGCTACGCGGCGCACGCAGCGCTGATCGCCGCCTTGGGAGACCTGGTCGGCGTCGAGCTTCCGGCCGCTGGCTGGACGCCGGCCGCGCAAGGGTTGCTGACCGGCGTGTGGCTGCTGCTGGGCTTTGCCTTGCCGCCACTGTCTCGGTTGCTCGACGTCTCTCCGGCAAGGGTGCTGCGCCGGGACGCGGCCGGGGCCTCGCGCCGCCACGTGGCAGGTTACGCGCTGGGCGCTGCCGGCTTTGGCGCGTTGCTCTGGTGGTTCGCCGGCGACCTGCGCCTGGGTGCCGTGGTCGCAGGCGGTTTCCTCGCCGCTTTCGCGGCCTTTGGCGCAGCGGGCGCGCTGGCGCTGGCCCTGCTCGGCCGGGCACGTGCGGCCGTGCCGGCCATGCCGGCGCTGCGCTTTGCGCTGGCAGGCATGGTCAGGCGGCGCGGCGCGACGCTTGCACAGGTATGCGCGCTGGCCATGGGGCTGATGGCCCTCGTCCTGCTCGCGATCACGCGCACCGACCTCATTGCTGGCTGGCAGCGCTCGCTGCCGGCCAATGCCCCCAATCGTTTCCTGATCAACATCCAGCCGGACCAGCGCGGGCCGGTCGCCGAGCGGCTGGCCGAGGCCGGCCTGGGCCAGGCGCGGCTTTGGCCCATGATCCGCGGCCGGCTGGTGGCGATCAACGACCGTCCGGTGTCGCCCGCCGATTACGCGGACGCGCGCGCCAAGCGGCTGGTCGACAGGGATTTCAACCTTTCCTATGCCGAGGCGGTGCCGCGCTACAACGTCATCGTCCAGGGGCGCGACCTGGATCCGCAGGCGGCGGAGGTGTCGCTGGAAGAGGGATTGGCCCGGTCGCTGGGCATCGCCCTGGGCGATCACCTGCGCTTTGACGTGGCCGGCCGCACGGTGCAGGTTGCCGTCACCAGCATCCGCCGCGTCGACTGGGACAGCATGAACGTGAATTTTTTTGCCCTGATGTCGCCGGTGGCCCTGGGCGGTGAGCAGCAAAGCTGGCTGACGTCGTTTTACCTGCCGCCGCAGCAGGCCGACCTGCCGCGGCGCCTGGTGCGCGAGTTTCCCAACCTGACGGTATTTGACGTCGGCGCCATTCTTGCGCAGCTGCGCGAAGTGCTCGATCGCGTCACGGCTGCGGTGCAGCTGCTGTTCGTTTTTACGCTCGGCGCCGGCCTGGTCGTGCTGGCCGCGGCGCTGTCGGCCACCCGCGACGAGCGGGTACATGAAGCGGCCCTGCTGCGGGCACTGGGCGCCACGCGGGGGCAGCTCGTGCGCGCGCAGCGCATCGAGCTCCTTGCGGCGGGTGCCCTGGCCGGGCTGCTGGCCGCGGCAGGCGCGATGGCGGTGGCCTGGGCCCTGGCCAGTTACGTATTCGAGATCGACTTGGGGCGGCCGTGGTGGCCCTGGCTGGTCTCTGCGGGAGCGGGCATGCTGGCCGCATGGGCAGCCGGCGCGCTTGCCTTGCGCGGCGTCTTGCGCACGCCACCGCTGGTTACCTTGAGGCAGGCATGATGACGACGAATTTGCGCGATACGGCCGTGGCGCCGGCCGACCCCGCCCGCACGCCGTACGAACAGTTGGGTGGCCAGGCCGGCGTACGCGCCCTGGTCGACCGTTTCTACGACCTGATGGACATGGACGAGGACTTGGCGCCGCTGCGCGCCCTGCATGGTCCCAGCCTGGATGCGGCGCGCGACAAGCTTTGGATGTTCCTGTGTGGCTACCTGGGCGGCCCCAGCCTGTACGTGCAGCGCTATGGCCATCCGCGGCTGCGGGCGCGCCATCTGCCGTTTGCCATCGATACCCGCGCGCGCGACCTGTGGCTGGCGTGCATGGAGCGCGCGTTGCGCGACCAGGGCGTGGCCGCGCCGCTGGCCGAGCGCCTGATGCATGACTTTTATGCAGTGGCCGATTGGATGCGCAACCGTGAGGGCTGACATGCACGAGGATACGCGCGGATTCGAACCAGGGCGCTTGGCCTGGCGCGGCGGCGCCATGTTGTTTGATCGGCAGCGGGTGGCCGCGCCGGCGCCGGCGCTGCTCGATCCTGCCAGCTATGGGCAGGCGGCGGTGCAGGTCGGAGAGGGCGGGCGCAGCGCCGCGTGGTTCGTGCACGGCGATGCCGGCGCAGCCGTACTGCGCCGCTACCGCCGCGGCGGCCTGACGGCCAAGCTGGGGCGACGCGACTACCTGTGGCTGGGCGAGGCACGCACGCGCAGCTTCGCCGAATTCCGGCTGCTGCATGCCATGTGGCGCGAAGGACTGCCCGTGCCACGGCCGCTGGCGGCGGCCTACTGGCGGCGCGGCATTTTCTACGCCGGGGCCATCCTGGTCGAGCGCATCGCCGGCGCGCGCGCCCTGGCCCAGGTGATGGACGACGGCGCGTCTTGCCAGGCAGCGGCGCAGGCCATCGCCCGCATGCACCGCGCCGGCGTCTGGCATGCGGACCTGAACGCGTACAACGTGCTGCTGGACCCAGCCGGCGCGGCGTGGCTGATCGATTTCGACCGCGGGCGGCGCCTGGCGCGGCTCAGCGACGCGGCGCGCGAGGCCAATCTGCGTCGCTTGCGGCGCTCCATGGCCAAGCTGGCCGGCGAGCGCGGCGACCGGGCCTGGCAGGTGCTTGCCCAGGCCTACCGGTCGGCCTGGGACGCCGGCGTCGTCGGGTAGGCCCCATAGGTAAAAGGCTTTATCATTTTGCTTTTTTCGAAACATCCGGGTTTCTGCAGGGGGAATGCGATGGAATTCTCGGCGGCGTATCGCTGCGTGCGCGCCGCGCTCGGCGCGGCATTGACGGCCGCGGCGTTCGGCGCGGCGGCGCAGGACCAGATCGTCAACGTCTACAACTGGGCCGAGTACACCGCGCCCGACACCTTGCCCGGCTTCGAAAAGGCTACCGGCATCAAGGTGCGCTACGACGTCTACGACAGCAACGACACGCTGCAGGCCAAGCTGCTGACGGGCAAGTCCGGCTATGACGTGGTCGTCCCCTCCACCCATTATGCGGCCCGCCAGATCGAAGGCGGCCTGTTCCAGAAGCTGGACAAGTCCAAGATCCCCAATTGGAAATATTTGGACCCGGACATCATGGCCCTGGTAGCCGAGGTCGACCCCGGCAACCAGTACCTGGTGCCCTGGGGCTACGGCACCAACGGACTGGGCTACAACGTCACCCGCGCGCGCGAGGCGCTGGGCGCGGACGCCGACCTGGGCAGCTGGGACATGCTGTTCAAGCCCGAAAACGCCGCCAAGCTGCAAGGTTGCGGCATTTCCATCCTGGACGAGGCCGCCCAGGTGTTCCCGGCCGTGCTGCATTACCTGGGCAAGGACCCCAACAGCAGCAAGCCCGAGGACTACCGCGAGGCGCTGGCGCTGCTCAAGACCATCCGGCCCTATGTCCGCCAGTTCAGTTCTTCGGGCTACATCGACGAGCTGGCCGCGGGGGACCTGTGCATGGTCTACGGGTATTCGGGCGACGTGCTGATCGCCGGCCGGCGCGCCAAGGAAGCCAAGCGCGACTACAAGATCGATTACTACATCCCCAAGGGCGGGGCGCCGGCCTGGTTCGACACCATGGCCATCCCCAAGGATGCGCCCAATGTCGACGCGGCGCATGCCTTCATCAACTACATCGAAACCCCGCAGGTGCATGCGGCCATCACCAACCACATGTTCTATCCGAACGCCAACAAAGAGGCGCGCAAGTACGTGGACAAGGAAGTGGCCGACAACCCGATGATCTATCCGCCGCCTGAGGTGGCCAAGACGCTGTTCGTCATCAAGCCCCAGCCGCTGCCGGTCCAGCGGCTGCAGACCCGGCTGTGGGCAGAACTGAAGTCGGGACGGTAGCGATCATGGCCGACAGCCGCATGCCGGCCCAGCAATATTCCGGCGACCCGGACGAGTTCGTCCGGCTGGTCGACCTGGTCAAGATATTCGGCGACACGGTCGCCGTGCGTTCGGTCAACCTGAGCGTCAGGCGCAACGAGCTGTTCGCGCTGCTGGGCAGCTCGGGCTGCGGCAAGTCCACGCTGCTGCGCATGTTGGCCGGATTCGAGCGCGCGACGTCCGGGCGCATCCTGCTCGATGGCGAGGACATCACCGACGTGCCGCCGTACAGGCGGCCGGTCAACATGATGTTCCAGTCGTACGCGCTGTTTCCGCACATGACCGTGGAGGCCAACGTCGCCTTCGGCCTGCGCCAGGAAGGCGTGCCGCGCGCCGAAATCCATGATCGCGTCTTCGAGGCGCTGGACCTGGTCCAGATGGCGCAATACTCGCGGCGCAAGCCGCACCAGCTGTCGGGCGGCCAGCAGCAGCGCGTGGCGCTGGCGCGCAGCCTGGTCAAGCGGCCCAAGCTGCTGCTGCTGGACGAACCCATGTCCGCGCTGGACAAGCAGATCCGGCAGAAGACCCAGATCGAACTGGCGCGCATCCTCGAGCAGGTCGGCGTGACCTGCGTGATGGTCACCCACGACCAGGAAGAGGCCATGACCATGGCCGACCGGCTTGCGGTCATGACCGACGGCCAGATCGTGCAGTACGGCACGCCGCGCGAGGTCTATGATTTCCCGGTATCACGCTTCGTCGCCGGCTTCATCGGCTCGGCCAACCTCTTTACCGGCACCATCGTCGTGGACGAGCCCGATCACATCGCCATCGAGTGCGACGAGCTGCCCCGGCCGCTTTTCGTCAGCCACGGCGTGAGCGAGCCGCTGGGCATGGAAGTGCACGTCTCGATCCGGCCCGAGCGGGTGGTGGTCAGCCGCACCCAGCCGCAAGGCGAATACAACTGGGCCCGCGGGGTGGTTAGCCACATGGCGTGGCTGGGCAGCCACGCGCTCTATCACATCCGTCTGGATTCGGGCAAAGTGGTCGAAGCCAGCGTGCCCAGCCTGACGCTGGCGCAATCGGATGCGCCCGGCCTGGACGATGAAGTCTTCGTCGGCTGGGATCCGGACAGCGCCAAGGTGCTGGCGTCATGAGCCGGGCGCCGCGCCCGCGCCTGCCGGGGCCCCGCGCGCTGGCCGTCGTGCCGCCCTACGCGTGGCTGGTCCTGGTGCTGCTCGTGCCTTTCCTGCTGGTGGTCAAGATCAGCTTTGCCGACCTGCAGTTCGGGGTGCCGCCATATACGCCGCTGGCCCAGTTCGAGGACGAGGCCATCAAGCTGACGCTGCACCTGCGCGGCTACGCGATGCTGTTCTCCGACAGCCTGTACCTGGCGACCTATGCGAACTCGCTCAAGATGGCTGCGGTCACCACGCTGTGCTGCATGCTGATCGGCTATCCGATCGCCTACTACATTGCCCGGTCTTCGCCAGCGACACGCAACCTGCTGCTGCTGGGCGTCATCCTGCCGTTCTGGACCTCGCTGCTGCTGCGGGTCTACGCGTGGGTGGGCATCCTGCGCAACGACGGCCTGCTCAACAATGCGCTGATGGCGCTGGGCCTGATCGATGCGCCGCTGGAGATCTACCGCACCGACTTGGCCGTATACATCGGGATGGTCTACGCCTACCTGCCTTTCTTCATCCTGCCGCTGTACGCGACGCTGGTCAAGCTTGACCCGAGGCTGCTCGAAGCCGCCTACGACCTGGGCGCGCGGCCGTGGCAGGCCTTTTTGCGCGTGACGCTGCCTCTGTCGCGCCCGGGCGTGATCGCCGGCGCCATGCTGGTCTTCATCCCCTGCGTGGGTGAGTTCGTCATTCCCGAAATGCTCGGTGGGGCCAACACCCTGATGATGGGCCGGGTGATGTGGAACGAGTTCTTCGCCAATACGGACTGGCCCATGGCCGCCTCCATCACCGTGGTCATGGTGCTGCTGCTGCTGGTGCCCCTTGCGCTCTTGCAGCAAGTGCAGGCCCGCCAAGTCGACCGGCGGCGGGAGGGTTGGCAATGAGCGCGCGCCGCGTGGCTGCTGCCGGCGAGTGCAGCCCCTGGCTGCGCATGCTGGCGCTGGGGCTGGGCTTCGCCTTCCTGTACATACCCATCGTCAGCCTGATCGTCTTTTCCTTCAATGACTCGTCCATGGTCAATACCTGGTCGGGTTTTTCGCTGCGCTGGTACCGCGAGCTGTTCAACGATGACGTGCTGCTGTCGGCGGCATGGCTGTCGCTGCGCATTGCCGCGCTGACGGCCACGGCGGCCGTCATCATCGGCACCTGGGCCGGCTACGTCTTGGCCCGCATGGGGCGCTTTCGCGGATTTTCCCTGTACGTGGGGATGGTCAGCGCTCCGCTGGTGATCCCGGAAGTGGTGCTGGGCATTTCGCTGCTGCTGATGTTCGTCGAGATGGATTCGCTGTTCGGCTGGCCTTCGCAGCGTGGCATGTTCACCATCTGGGTCGGGCACACCGTCATGTGCACGGCTTACGTGGCGGTCATCATCCAGTCGCGCGTGCGCGATCTGGACCGTTCGCTCGAGGAGGCGGCGCAGGATCTGGGCGCGCCGCCACTGAAGGTGTTTTTCCTGGTCACGCTGCCGCTGATCGCGCCGGCGCTGGGCGCAGCCTGGCTGCTGTCCTTTACCTTGTCGCTGGACGACGTGGTGGTTGCCTCCTTCCTTTCCGGCCCCGGATACACGCCGCTGTCGCCGGAAATCTTCTCGCGCGTGCGCCTGGGCCTCAAGCCCGAGGTCAACGCGCTGGCCTCCCTCTTCATCCTTGCGGTGGGCCTGTGCGTGGTGGCCGCTCACCGCATGCAAAAGCGCAAGGAGACGGCATGACCCTTACCCTGTACGGCCTGGCCAAGTGCTCGACCTGCGTCAAGGCGCGCCAATGGCTGGACGCGCACGGCATCACGCACGAATTCGTCGATTACCGCGACCGGCCCGTGCCGGCCAGGACGCTGGCGAAGTGGGCCCGCCAGTTGGGCGGATGGGAAAAGCTCGTCAACCGCGCATCCATGACCTGGCGCAACCTGCCGCAAGACCGCAAGGCGCCGGCTAGCGACGCCGAGTGGACGGCGCTGATCGCCGAATATCCGGCACTGGTGCGCCGCCCGGTGGCGGTGGATGATTCGGGCGAGGTCGGCGTTGGATTCTCCGAGAAGCGCTACCAGGAACGCTTTGCCTGACTCCGGCGGGCGGCGGCCGATGCGCCCGCTGCCGGATGCGTTTTTCGATCGCGACGCCGAGCAGGTGGCCCGGGAACTCGTCGGCATGGTGTTGCGCCGGCGACTGGGCCAGTTGTGGCTGTCGGCGCGCATCATCGAGACCGAGGCCTACTACCTGCGCGAAAAGGGCAGCCATGCCTCGCTCGGCTACACGCACAAGCGCCGCGCTCTTTTCATGGATGGCGGCGCCATTTACATGTACTACGCGCGCGGCGGCGATTCGCTCAACATCAGTGCCGCCGGCCCGGGCAATGCCGTGCTGATCAAGTCCGGCTATCCGTGGCTGGACGATTGGTCGGGGCCCGAGGCGCTGCAGCGCATGCAGGCGCTCAATCCCGATGCTGCCGGCCGGCCCCGGCCGATCGCCGGCCTGTGCGCCGGGCAGACGCTGCTGTGCAAGTCGCTGGGATTGAAAGTGCCGGATTGGGATGCCAAGCGCTTCGATCCCGCCACATTCTTCGTCGACGACGTGGGCGAGCGCCCGCCCGTGCTGTTGCGCGCCCGTCGGCTGGGCATACCGGCCGGCCGCGACGAGCATTTGCCGTACCGCTATGTGGATGCGGCATATGCAGCATGCTGCACCCGCAATCCTGCCCGCCGCGGCCAGGTCCCGGGCGTGGACTATTGGCGGGTCGATCGCTGCGGACGGCCGCTGGACTGAGTCGCTTCGGCGCGCGTGCCGGCCGGCACCGCGCCTTGGCCGGCCGCAAACCCGGCCACGCGCCCGGTGTGGCGCTGCAGTTCGTCGAGCAATTCCTGGTACTTGCGCTGCAGGCGCCGCGCATTGAGCCGCTTGCTCATCGCGTAAAACGGCACGGCCTGCTTGTTGCCGAACCCGTCGACCAGGTACATGCCCTGCCGGCCCTGCGCATTGCTGCCGACGACGATGTTGCCGCCCGAGACGTCATTGACGATGATGTGGGCCGCCGCCAGGCTGTCGAACAGGGCGTCGAGCTGCGCGCGCAGTGCCGGCGTCAGTCCCTGTTCGCGCACGACCGCCGTCAGCGTGGGCGCCAGCCCCCCTTGGCCGTCGCTGATCTTTTCCACCAGCATACCCAGGCCCTGCGTGGTTTCGGCCACCCCCAGGATGCGCGCCAGCGGCATCGGCGAGGGCGCCTGCGAGGCGGCGGCGATGTATTCGGTGATCTCGTCCATGAAGACGCGGTGCTCGCTGGCGCGCCGGAAGCGCCGGTACCAGCGCCTGAGCCGGCGCTTGCGCTCGTAGATTTCGCGGGCCTCGCGGTCCAAAACCTTGATCAGCAGGTGAGGATCGCCAGGGTGCTGGAAGACGTGCCGGTCGCCGCCGGAAATCAGCGGCTGGGCGCCGGTCAGGTCGATCGGAGCAAAGGAGAAAGCAGGCATGGAGGTCGGTCGTATGCGGCGCCTCGCGCTGCAAGGCGCTCGCCCCGCGCAAGCAAGGGCGGGTAGTATGTGCGCGGTGGCGTCGGCGTCACTGTAACGTCATTTTCCCGTTGCGGGAAATCGGCCGGGCTGGCGCGGCCGGCCGCCGCCCCTTGGAGCCGGCCACGGGCGGATGGCAGCCGATGGCTGCGCGCGATGCAACCGGCCGGCTCCTACAATGGTGGCTTTGGGCGATGAGCGTGACCAACGAACTTTGGTTTCTTGGCTTGGGCGCGTTGTGCGCCGGGGCGGCGCTGGGGGCGCTGCTGGTTGCGGCCGTGCGCGGGCGGCGGCCCGAGCAGGGCGAGGTGCGCGACGCCTTGCAGGAAGGCCTCGAACGCCTGGAGCGCAACCTGCGTGCCGAACTGGCCCAGAGCCAGCGCGAAATCCGCCGTGAATCGGCCGAGTCGGCGGCTGCCTTGCGTGGCGAACTTGCGCGTGGCAATGACGCCTTGCGCGCGACGCTTGCGCGCGACGCCGCCGCCGCCCGCAGCGAAAACGCCGAATCGCTGGCGCGCTTTGCCGCCGATTTCGCCGGCCGGCTCGAGGGCCTGATCGCGCTGAACGACCGTCGCATGGCCGAGGTCCGCGAAACCGTGGAGCAGCGGATGCAGGCACTGCAGGCAGACAACGGTGCCCGGCTCGACGAGATGCGCCGCATGGTGGACGAGAAGCTGCATGCCACGCTCGAGCAGCGGCTGGGTGCGTCGTTTCGCCTGGTCTCCGAGCGCCTGGAAGCCGTGCATAAGGGCTTGGGGGAAATGCAGGCGCTGGCCGCCGGCGTCGGCGACCTCAAGCGCGTGCTCACCAATGTCAAGACGCGTGGCACCTGGGGCGAGGTGCAGC
The DNA here is from genome assembly GCA_937908115.1 of uncultured Alcaligenaceae bacterium. Classification (GTDB taxonomy): domain Bacteria; phylum Pseudomonadota; class Gammaproteobacteria; order Burkholderiales; family Burkholderiaceae_B; genus CALEQZ01. The sequence continues at coordinate 61,707 of CALEQZ010000015.1, forward strand.
TGGCGCGCCTGCTGGAAGACGTCATGAGTCCGGAGCAGTACGCCGCCAACGTCAGGCCGGTGCCCGGTAGCGACGCCGTGGTGGAATTCGCCATCCGCCTGCCCGGGCGCGATGGCGGCGCGCCGGTCTGGCTGCCGCTGGACGCAAAGTTTCCCAAGGAAGAATACGAGCGGCTGCTTGCCGCCCAGGATGCCGCCGACGCACTTGCGGTGCAGGCGGCGTCGGCGGCACTGGCACGCGCGGTGCAGGTCCAGGCCAAGGCCATCGCCGAGCGCTACGTCGCGCCGCCGCACACCACCGACTTCGCGATCATGTTCCTGCCTGCCGAAGGCTTGTATGCCGAGGTGCTGCGCCAGCCGGGACTACTCGACCGGCTGCACCGCATGCGCGTGAACGTCGCTGGCCCCACCACGCTGGCGGCGCTGTTGAACAGCCTGCAGATGGGTTTCCGCACGCTGGCCATCGAGCGGCGTTCTTCCGAAGTCTGGCAGGTGCTGCGCGCGGTCAAGGCCGAGTTCGAGCGCTTTGGCCAGTCGCTGGCCTCGGTCAAGAAAACGCTGGAGACCGCCAGCAGCAAGATCGGCCAGACCGAGGTGCGCACCCGCGCCATGCTGCGCAACCTCAAGGATGTCGAGGCGCTGCCCGCGGGGCAGGGTGATGACGCGGGCGCTGGCGACCAAGCGTTGGACGAGAAGCCCGCGCCCGGGGAGCCTGGGTCCTTGGATCCCGCGTAAGCCGCAGCGCGACTGGCCGGCCGCCCTACAATCTCCGCTATCGCAGCCGGATTCGCGGAGGGCTCCATGGCGTCCTGGCGCACGCACGAAGTCACCAACCAGCCACCGCCGCTGGAGGCGTATGACCCATACGCGGCTGACGCCGTCCTGCAAGAGGCCGTGCGGCGCGAGGCCGGCCTGCGCTGGCATGGCGTGCTCGCGCGCGACGGGCAGGCGCTGGAAGACCCGGTGCTGTGGCAAGCCGCTGAACTGGCCGATCGCCATGGGCCGCGCCTGCGCGCCTACGACCGCTGGGGCCATCGCATCGATGCAGTCGAGTTCCATCCCGCCTGGCACGAGATCATGCGCGGCGTCATCGCGCGCGGCCTGCACGGTCACCCTTGGGCCGAGCCGGCGCCGGGGGCGCACGCCGCGCGCGCAGCCGGGTTCTTCATGCAGGGCCAGGTCGAGTCCGGCGCGCTGTGCCCGGCTACCATGACGTATGCCGGCAGCCCCTTATTGGCCGCCGAGCCGGCCGGCGGCGAGCTGGACCTGGCGCGCGACTGGCTGCCCGCGCTGCGCTCGCGCCAGTACGACGCTGCCGACGCGCCGGCCTCGGCCAAGCGCGGGTTATTGCTTGGCATGGGGTTGACCGAAAAACAGGGCGGCTCGGACCTGCGCGGCACGACCACCGTGGCTGAACCGGACGGCGCGCCCGGCCGCGGGCGGGGGTACCGGCTGACCGGGCACAAATGGTTCTATTCCGTGCCACAGGCCGATGCGCACCTGGTGCTGGCTCGCGCCGGCGATGTGCTCGATTGCTTCCTAGTGCCCAGGCGGCTGCCCGACGGCCGCCTGAACGCGGTGCGCGTGCGCCGCTTGAAGGACAAGCTCGGCAACCGCAGCAACGCCAGCGCCGAAGTCGAGTTCGAAGGCGCATGGGGGATGCTGGTCGGCGAGCCGGGCCGCGGCATCGCCACGCTCATGACCATGGCCGCCCGCACGCGGCTGGACTGCGCCCTGGGCAGCGCCGCGCTATTGCGCCGCGCCTTGGTCGAAGCGCTGCACCATGCGCGCCATCGCCGCGCCTTCGGCGCTTGGTTGGCCGACCAGCCGCTGATGCGTGGCGTGCTGGCCGATTTGGCCTTGGAAAGCGAGGCAGCAACCGTCTTGTGCCTGCGCCTGGCCGGTATCGCCGACGCGGACTGCCAAGGTGCCGGCGGCCGATCAACGCCGGGCGCGGCGGGCCAGGGCGAGGCAGCTGCTGCCGGACAGGCAGCCGATGCGCCCGGCCGCGAGGCGGCCGCCTGGCTGTTGCGGCTGGGCACGCCGGTGGCCAAGCTTTGGGTGTGCAAGCGCGCCGGCATGGCCGTGGCCGAGTGCATGGAGGTCTTGGGCGGCAACGGCTACGTCGAGGAATGTGCGTTGCCACGCCTATATCGCGAGGCGCCGGTCAATTCCATCTGGGAAGGCTCGGGCAATGTCATGGCGCTGGACGTGCTGCGGGGCCTGCGCGCGGGCGGTGACGTCGCGCTGGCGGCGCTGCGCAGCGAGCTCGATCCGGCCCGCGGCGCGCATGCCGCGTACGACCGCGCGTTGGATGGCTGGCTGGGCGAGGCCGGCCGGGCAGTGGCTGCCCCGCGCGAGGCGGCAGGCGCTGCCGAGGCCGGCGCACGCGCGCTCGCCGCCGGCCTGGCCAGGCTGTGGCAGGCGGCGCTGCTGATCCGACATGCCCCGGACCATGTGGCCGACGCTTTCGTCGCCAGCCGCCTGCGCGGCGGTACGGCCGCGCTCGCCGGCGAATTTGCCGGCTGCGGCGATCACCGCCTGCTGGCGCGGGCCTGGCCGGGCGGCTAGGCAGGCCTGGGCCAATTGCTGATACAGTTGGGCGTTTCGCGTTTTTCGTCGCCACCGGCCATGTACACCCAACAGCAATTGAAGCAGCAGGCGGCAGATGCCGCCCTTGAATACGTCGAAGCGGTCGCCGCACCGGACGTCGTGATCGGTGTGGGAACGGGCTCGACGGCCGATCTATTCATCGACGGCCTGGCCCGCTTCCGTGGCCGGCTGCGCGGCACGGTGGCCAGCTCCGAGCGCAGCGCCGCGCGCCTGGCTGCGCACGGGCTGCCCGTGCTCGACCTGAACGACGTGTCGTCCATGCCGCTGTACGTCGACGGCGCCGACGAAATCGACCAGCGCCTGCACATGATCAAGGGCGGTGGCGGGGCGCTGACCCGCGAGAAGATCGTCGCCTCTGTGGCGCAGCGCTTCATCTGCATCGCCGACGAGTCCAAGCTGGTCGTGACGCTCGGCAAGTTTCCCCTGCCCGTGGAAGTCATCCCCATGGCGCGCGAGTCGGTGGCCCGCGCGCTGCGCAAGCTGGGCGGCGAGCCGGCGCTGCGCGAGGGCTTCGTCACCGACAACGGCAACGTCATCCTCGATGTGTCCGGACTGCACATCGCCGATGCGCCGGGGCTGGAATCGGCCATCAACGATTTGCCCGGGGTGGTGACTTGCGGGCTTTTCGCGTTGCGCGGCGCCGACGTCGCCTTGCTCGCCACGCAGGGTGGCGTTCGCCGGCTGGGCGCTTCATAATCCTGTCATGTCCGGGCAATACAGTCAGGGCAGGGCGGGCCGTCCGGCGCGGACGGGCAAACTTCCATCGAGCAGGCAACGGCGATGACCGAGCACACCAACAAGCAATTCGACCAGAACCTGGAAAACATACGCTCGAAATTCCTGCGCATGGGCGGGCTGGTCGAAGCCATGATCCAGGACGGCATAGAGGCCCTGGCTAGCGGCGACCTTTCGCTTGCGGAAAAGGTGCGTGAGCGCGAAAAGGACGTCAACCGCCTCGAGGTCGAAATCGACGAATCGATCAGCTACATCCTGGCGCGTCACCAGCCGGCTGCCATCGACCTGCGCATGCTGCTGGCGGTGTCCAAGATGCTGACCGACATGGAACGCTCGGGCGACGAGGCCGAGAAGGTCGCCAATGTGGCGCGCCGCATCCATGACGGCCAGGTGCGCGACATCCCGGTGGAGCTCACCCACATGGCCGGCGGCGTGCGCGACATGCTGCGCCAGGCGCTGGATGCCTTCGCGCGCCAGGACGCGGTGCAAGCCGCGCAGGTGCTGCGCAGCGACAAGAGCATAGACAAGGAATGGAAGGCGACGTTGCGCCACCTCATCACTTACATGATCGAGGATCCGCGCACCATCTCGCTTTCGATAGAGCTGATCTTCGTTGCCCGTGCCTTGGAACGCATCGGCGACCACGCCAAGAACATGGCCGAGCGGGTGATCTACATGGTCCGCGGCGCCGACGTGCGCCACACGGGCGTGAAAAATGCCGAGCGCCAGGCCCGTGGCGAATCCGATGCGGACACGGACGTGCCCGCCGTGTAAGTAGGCTGCTGCGGCAAACCCGCGAGGCGGATTTGCCGCGACGGCGTCATTGCGAGGGCGGCACGTAGCCTTGCGCTTCGACGCTGCTGTCCTCGAACAGGAATTTCTCCATTTGCTGCAGCAGGTACTTGCGCGCCCGCGAGTCCGCCAGGTTCAGGCGGTTTTCGTTGACCAGGCGCGTCTGGATGTCCTGCCACTGCTTCCAGGCTTCCTTCGAGATGTTCTGGTAGATGCGCTGGCCGATTTCACCGGGGTAGGGCGGGAAATCCAGGCCCTCGGCCTCGCGCTTGAGCTTGACGCACTGAACGGTACGGGTCATATCTGGTTGCCTGTGGGAACGCGCCGGCGATAGCCCGGCGCCAGGATGCTTGCGATGGCACCATTGTAGCGGTGCGGCGCGGACACGGCGCGCCCCGGCCGCTACAGGCGCTTGATGAAAACCAGGCTGTTGCGCGAGCGGTTGTACGTGGCCTGCTTGGCGCGCGGCAGGTCCGACACGCTACCGGCGGCGAATCCTCGCTTGATGAACCAGTGCGAAGTCCGGGTCGTCAGCACGAAAAGCTTCTTGGCGCCCGCGGCGCGGGCGCGCATTTCGATGTGCCGCAGCAGAGTTTCACCTTCGCCTGCGCCCTGCCATTCGGGGTGCACGATCAGGCAGGCCATCTCGGCCATCTTTTCTTCGGGGAACAAGTGCAGGGCCGCGCAGCCGTAGATCACCCCGTCGTGCTCGAGCACCGTGAAGTTCTCGACGTCGCGCTCGACCACGCTGCGCCCGCGCGGCACCAGCGTGCCGTCGGCTTCCAGCGGCTCGATCAGCTTGAGGATGGCGCCCACGTCATCGAGCGTGGCTGGACGCAGGTCGTCCAAGGTGTCTTCGACCACCATGGTGCCCACGCCATCATGGGTGAAGATTTCCAGCAGCACGCTGCCATCCAGGGTGAACGGCACCAGGTGGGCGCGCGCCACGCCCAGCTTGACCGCGCGCGACGCATAGCGCAGGAAGAACGCGGTATCGGGGTCGAGCTTGTCGCCGGCCAGCAGCGCATCGGCTTCGGCCCGGGTCAGTTCGGTGTCGACCTTGCCGTCAGCGTCCCTCACTCCTGGTGCATTGCTCAGGAAGATGAGCTTTTCGGCACGCAGCGCCACCGCCACGCTGGTGGCGAGTTCTTCCATCGCCAGGTTGAAGGCTTCGCCCGTGGGCGAAAACCCGAGCGGCGACATCAGCAGAATCGCGCCTTTTTCGATGGCGAACTTCAGTCCTTCGACGTCTATCTTGTGGACGTGGCCGGTGTGGCGGTAGTCCACGCCATTGATCACGCCGGCGGGCTTGGCCGTGACGAAGTTGCCCGAGATGACGCGGATCTGGGCATGGGACATGGGGGTGTTGGGCAGGCCCTGGCTGAACGCGGCCTCGATGTCCAGCCGGATCTCGCCTGCGGCTTCCTTGGCGCATTCGAGCGCGGCGGCGTCGGTCGGCTGCAGCCCGCGGTCGAATTGCTGCGCGTAGCCCTTCAGGCGCAATTGCTCGTTGACCTGCGGACGAGAGCCGTGCACGAGCACCAGCTTGATGCCCAGCGCCGACAGCAGCGACAAATCCTGTACCAAGGCATTGAGCGCACCCGCTTGCACGAGCTCGCCGCCGAATGCAACGACGAAGGTCTTGCCCCGAAACGCATGGACGTACGGGGCGACCTCTCGAAACCAGCGTACGAACTGGGCGGGCGCGAATTCGGGAGCGCCCAATGCGGAAAAAGTATCGGGATCTTGGTCGGCCATGATGCAGTGCGCGAAACGTCGGGGGCGCGCCAGGGTCGCTGGCGCGGCCTGCGCAAGCGGCGATTATAGGATTGATGGCCGCCGCGCGAGTCCTGCCGGCCCACACTGTGGCCGGTGCGGGTGCAGGCCGCGGCCTAAATGTTTCAAGGTTAAAGCCGTAATCCTGGCGGGGAAGTCTATCCGGTCGACGACAGAATTCATCGTGCGCGTATCGGGCCAGCCCCTGTTGCACGGACGCCGGAGTGTGGAGATTCTATGGATATCAATGGGTTGCGCCTGGTGCTCGTGCCAGAGACCGGGGAACTGCGCGCCATCGCACGCGTGGGTGCCGCCAGCATAGCGCCGGACGCAGAGATGCTCGCCCGGCATCTCGAAGCCAACGGCTGGACGGTCCAGGCGCTCGATCCGCCGCTGGTGGCGGCTTTCTTCGACGCCTGCCGGCAGGCCTTGGCCACGGGCGGGCAGGAAATCGACCTGCCCATCGGTGCCGTCCATCACGGCTATTTCGAGCTGGAAGTGCAGCCGGACAACATGAGCGTGCTGCTGGTCGTGCACCGGCCAGTCGGCGGCAAGCCGGTCGCCGTCGAGGACGTGCTCGCCGGCTTGGCCGAGCGCGGCGTCGCCTACGGCATAGACCGCGAGGCCATCGCCGAAGCGGTCGCGGCGATGTCGGGCCAGCCGGTGGCGGTTGCCACCGGCACGCCGCCGACGCCGCCGCAACCGACGCGCTTCGTCAGCGAACTGGATTCGCTCAAGCCCCAGGCGACCAAGGAAGTCGAGACGGCCAAAGTGGACTTCCGCGAACTGGGTAGTCTCCTGCTGGTCAGCCCTGGCCAGGTGCTGATGCGCCGCATTCCGGCCGTGCCTGGCGCGCCGGGCACGGATGTCTTCGGCAGGCCGGTGCAGCCGCCCGAGATCCAGGACTTGCCGTTCGCCGACGGCTTGTCAGGCGTGGCGGTCGACGAAAACGACCCCTGCGTGCTGCGTGCGGCGATCGCCGGCGCCCCCTCGGTGGTCGAGCGCGGGGTCAACGTCAGCCCCATGGTCGAGGTCGAGGCGGTCGACATCGTCACCGGTAACGTCAATTTCGACGGTACGCTGCACGTGCGCGGCGACATCAAGACCGGCATGTCCGTGCGCGTCAGCGGCGACGTCGTGGTCGGGGGCACGATCGAAGCGGCCCAGGTCGAGGCCGGCGGAGACATCACCGTGGCCGGGGGCGTGATCGGCGCGGCCGAGGGCGTGGGAGACGGCCGCCAGGCGCAATTGTCATGCGGCGGCACCCTCAAGGCGCGCTTCGTGAACAACGCATCGATCAGCACCGGCCGGGACGTTCAGGTCGAGCGCGAAATCCGGCAAAGCGAGGTGCTGGCTGGCGGCTCCATCCTGGTGGGTTTGCCTGGCATGCCCCAGGGCTTGATCAGCGGCGGCCAATGCCGGGCCCTGCGCGCGATCCGCGCTGGCACCCTGGGCTCCGCGGGCGGCACGCCCACCTTCCTGCAGGCCGGCATCAATCCCCATGCCAACGCGCAAAAGGCGGCGTTGGAGCAAAGGCGCCAGCGCCTGGCTGAAGACAAGCGCAAGCTCGAGCAGCTCATCGCCTTCCTGAAGGCGCACCCGGAAAAAGCCAAGGCCGACGGCCTGGGCGAGCGCACCTTGCGCACCTACGCCAAGGTCCAGGCCGACATCGCCGAGGTCGAGGAGGCCGAGGCCCGGCTGGCCGCCGAGCTGGTGCAGACCGAGGAGGCTGTCATCGAGGGCGTCAAGCGCATCTATGCCGGCGTCAACCTGCAGATCGGCAACCGGCGCATGGAGATCATCGACGACATGAACCTCGGCGGCAAGGCGGTGCTGGTCGACGATAAGATCGTGATGCGCTAGCCGGCGGGGCCGGCGCCGGGCGCGTCGGCCGTCTCTATAATCGCGGGTTCTATGCCCGATCCGACCCGTGAGCCGGGGCGCGCCCAAGCTGCCGACGGCGTGCCCGCGCCCCGACCCCTGCCCGCCATCACCTATCCGGAAGACCTCCCGGTCAGCGCGCGCCGCGCGGAAATCGCCCGCGCCGTCTCGGCGCACCAAGTCGTCATCGTCAGCGGCGAGACGGGCTCGGGCAAGACGACCCAATTGCCCAAGATATGCCTGGAACTGGGCCGCGGTGTGCGCGGCATGATCGGCCACACCCAGCCGCGGCGGCTGGCTGCCACGTCCGTGGCCCGGCGCATCGCGCAGGAGCTGAACACGCCGCTGGGCGAAGTCGTCGGCTACCAGGTCCGCTTCAGTGACCGGACTGGCCCGTCAGCGGCGATCAAGCTCATGACCGACGGCATCCTGCTGGCGGAGTCGCAGCGCGATCCTCTCCTGAAGCGCTACGACACCATCATCATCGACGAGGCGCACGAACGCAGCCTGAACATCGATTTCCTGCTCGGCTACCTGAAGCAGCTGTTGCCGCGCCGGCCTGACTTGAAGGTCATCATTACGTCGGCCACCATCGATTCGGAGCGCTTCGCCAGGCATTTCGCCGATGCCGACGGCCAGCCCGCGCCGGTCATCGAGGTGTCGGGCCGCCTGTATCCGGTCGAGATCCGCTACCGCCCCGTGCGGCCGGATCCGGAGGAGGACGGGCGCGGCGCGGCGCGCGCCGGGGGCGAGCGGCTGGCCGGCGACGATGAGCGCGACCTGATCGATGCCATCGTCGATGCGGTCGACGAATGCGCGCGCCACGGTCCGGGCGACGTGCTGGTCTTCCTGCCGGGCGAGCGCGAGATCCGCGAAGCCGCCGAGGCGCTGCGCAAGCATCATCCGCCCGGCACGGAAGTGCTGCCGCTGTACGCGCGCCTGTCGCAGGCCGAGCAGGAGCGCATCTTTCATCCGACGGGCAATGCGCGGCGCGTCGTGCTGGCGACCAACGTGGCCGAAACGTCGCTGACGGTGCCGGGCATCCGCTTCGTGGTCGACAGCGGCCTGGCGCGCATCAAGCGCTATTCCTGGCGCAACAAGGTCGAGCAGCTGCGCATCGAGCCCATCAGTCGCGCCTCGGCCAACCAGCGCGCCGGCCGCTGTGGCCGGGTCGGCCCCGGCCTGTGCATTCGCCTCTATGACGAGGCTGATTTCAACGCGCGGCCGCCTTTCACCGATCCGGAAGTGCTGCGATCCTCGCTGGCTTCGGTGATCCTGCGCATGAAGGCGCTGCGGCTGGACGACATCGAGGAATTCCCCTTCGTCGATCCCCCACCCGGGCGGGCGGTCGCCGACGGCTACCACCTGCTGCAAGAGCTCGGCGCGATCGCGCTGCGATCATCCTCGGACGAATCGGACACCGGCGAGGGCGCCCGGCGCGGGGCGTTCGCGCTGACCGCCGTCGGCCGCGAGCTGGCCAGGCTGCCGGTCGATCCGCGCATCGGTCGCATGATCCTGGCAGCGCGCGAGCACGATTGCCTGGCCGAAATGCTGGTCATTGCCGCGGCCCTGTCCGTGCAGGACCCGCGCGACCGTCCGATGCAGGAGCGCGAGGCGGCCGAGGCCGCGCACGCCAAGTTCAACGACGATAAATCCGAGTTCGTGTCCTTTCTCAAGCTGTGGCGCTGGTACGGCGAGCAAGTCGAGCACAAGGCGTCGCAGCGCAAGCTGGCGGCGCTGCTGCGGCAGAACTTCCTGTCGCCGACGCGGCTGCGCGAATGGCACGATGTGCACGGCCAGCTCGCCGCCCTGGTCGGCGAGCAAGGCTGGCGGCTGAACCAGTCCGAGGCGACCTACGAGCAGTTGCACAAGGCGCTGCTTGCGGGGCTGCTCGGCAACGTCGGCTGCAAGGGTGAGGAAGGCGGCACGTACCAAGGGGCGCGCGACATACGCTTTCATATCCACCCGGGCTCGCCCCTGGTCAAGAAGGCCGGCCGCTGGATCATGGCGGCCGAGCTGGTCGAGACCACGCGCCTGTATGCACGGTGCGTTGCGCGCATCGACCCCTCCTGGCTGGAAACCGTGGGCGCCCACCTGATCCGGCGCAGCTGGTCTGACCCGCGCTGGGAAAAGAAGGCGGGGCAGGTCGTGGCCAATGAGCGGGGCACGCTCTATGGCCTTACCGTGTATGCTGGCCGTCGGGTGCATTACGGGCGCGTCGATCCGCGCGCAGCGCGCGAGATCTTCATTCGCGATGCGCTGGTACCTGGCGAGATTGACACCCGACTGCCTTTCGTCGCGCACAACCGCAAGCTGATCGCCGATATCCAAAAGCTGGAGCACCAGGCCAGGCGGCCGGACATCCTGGTCGACGACCAGCTCATCTATGCGTTCTACGACCGCCAGCTGCCCGAGGGCATCAGCCAGACGGCCACGCTCGAGCGCTGGTACAAGACCCTGTCGCCCGAACAGGCCAAGGCGCTGCTGCTGACCCGTGAGGAACTGATGCGCCACGAGGCCGCGGGCGTGACCACCGACGTCTTCCCTCGCAAGGTCACCTGGCAGGGCGTGGAGATGGCGCTGGATTACCACTTTGAGCCAGGTTCGCCGCGTGACGGCGTGACGCTGTCGGTGCCGTTGTTTGCGCTCAACCAGATCGATCCCGCGCGCTGCGAGTGGCTGGTGCCCGGCATGCTCAAGGAAAAAGTGCAGGCGCTGCTGAAGTCGCTGCCGCAGAAGCTGCGCCGCCATTGCGTGCCATTGCCCGATTACGCCGCCGGGTTCCATGCGCGCTGGTTCGACCGGCTGGCCGATCCCGGACAAGGGTTGATCGACGCGCTGATCGCCGACCTATGGGAACAGGTCCAGGTGCGCGTCACGCCCGCCGATTTCAAACTGGAGACGCTGGCGCCGCACCTGTTCATGAACTTCAAGGTGATCGACGAGCATGGCCGGATGTTGGCCGCTGGGCGCAATCTTGCCCAGCTCAAGGCCGAGCTCGGCCGCCAGGCACAGGTCGACTTCCAGCAACTGGCCGCGCGCGACAGCCAAGTGGCGCAAGCTCTTGCCCACGAGAACCTGACGGCCTGGACCTTCGGCGAACTGCCGGAGTTGATGGAAATCCAGCGCAAGGGGCATTCCGTCATCGGCTACCCGGCATTGGTCGACCGCGGCACGCATTGCGACCTGGACGTTTTCGACGACCCGGACGAGGCGCGGCGCCATCACCGGGCGGGCCTGCTGAGGCTATTTCGGCTGGGACTGCGCGAGCAGATCAAGTTCCTGGAAAAGAACCTGCCTGATCTGACGCGCATGAGCATGCTCTACATGCCGTTGGGCACGCAGGAAGAATTGCGCGACCAGATCATCGACTGCGCGTTGGCGCAAGCCTGCCTGGGCGAGCCTTGGCCGGGCGATGCGCAAGCCTTCGAGGCCCGGCGCGCCGAAGGCAAGGGCCGGGTCGGGCTGCTTGCGCAGGAAGTTTCGCGGTTGGCCGGCGCGATCCTGACCGAATATGCCGCCGTGCAGCGCAAGCTGCCGCAGGCCAAGCCGCACGCGGCAGCTTACGCGGACCTGCAGCAGCAGCTCGGCGCGCTGATGACCAAGCGTTTCCTGCGCGATACGCCTTACGCGCAGCTGGCGCATTTCCCGCGATACCTGAAGGCTGCCGCCGCGCGCATCGACAAGCTGCGCGCCGATCCCGCGCGCGATGCGCGCCTGATGGGCGACATGGCGCCGGTGCTCGCACAGTACCAGCGCGCTCGGGCCGCCCTGAAAGGCGCACCCGATCCGCGGCTGGACGAATTCCGCTGGATGCTCGAGGAACTGCGGGTGGCGTTATTCGCGCAGGAGCTGCGTACCCCCATGCCGGTGTCGGTCAAGCGGCTGATGAAGGCGTGGGAGGCGCTGCAGCGCTGATCAGGCAGGCACGGTTGCATCCTTGCGCGCGCGGGTGCCTGCGTTGCGCGCCAGGGAGGCCAACAGGACCATCGAGACACTGTAGAGCGGGACCGACCGCATCGCGCGGAACATCATCTCGGTCAGGCTGAATGCCGCGTAGCCCAGGCACAGCAGCAGGCCGATGCGCGCGGCCACGCGGACGGTGCGGTCGGCATCGCGTATGCGGCGCGAAAACCACCAGGCCGGCAGCCCGTATAGCCCCAATATGGCAAGCAAGCCGACGACGCCGTTGCACGCCAGCGCCGCAAGGAAGTCGTTGTGCGGCTCGCCGAAATTGGTCGCGGCGTATGTGGTCAGCACGCCTTCGCGCGCCAGCGCTTGCAACGCCGGGCGGAAATTGTCCGGGCCGATGCCCAGCCAGGGGTTTTGCAGGAACATTTCCAGGGACGCATGCCACAATTGCAACCGCAGGCCCACGGAGGTGTCCCGCAGCCGTCCGTCCAGAAACAGCAGCGTTTCCTGCGCGATCAGGGCAAAGCGTGGATTGGAAAAATACAGCAGCACGGCCAGCGCGGCCAGCAGCGCCGCACAGGCGGCAGCCATGGCGATGCGGGTGCGCAGCGGCAGGCGCGCGCCGCAGACGAACACTAGCGCGAGGACGGGCAGCAGCATCCAACTGCTGCGCGTTTCCGACAGGTGCACGGCGCACAGGGCGAGCACGAACACCGCGATCTTCAAGCCCCGTTCGATGCGAGGACGCGCGGTCAGCGTCCAAGGCGTGGTCAGCAGGCCGGCCGTGCCCAACAGCATCGTCAAGTTGGCCAGGGTCACGGCGTTGTAATTGGCGCCCAGGTCGGTGAGGTCACGGCCCTGGCCAGACCAGACGCCGCAGAGGATGACGATCGAGCCACTACAGGATCCGGCCAGCAGCCCCCACTGCATGTGGCGCAACCATTCGGGACGGGCCATGGACAGGGGAACGAACAGCAGCGCCGCTAGCAGGAAGCGCAGCGATTTTTCGAGCTCGGAGCCGGGCAGGGCGGCCACGCTCCAGGCCGTCAGCAGCGTCGAGGCAAGCGGCAGCGCGAGCGCGCAGGCCACCGGCGCCGCGACCCGCAGTCCGGTACCGCCACTGCCGCGCAGCCGGATGTCGACGGCCGCTGCCAGGGAAAGCGCTACCAGGCTATAGAACACCAAAGTGCTGCCGCCGCGCACCGATAGCGCGGCCAGTGGTAGCAAAACGGCTAGAGCGAGCGCACCACGGGAGTAGATGCCGAAATCGGCCGGACGGCTGGTCATGCTTGCAGGCTACGGATGGTAAAGCGGCCGTCGCGCGGTGTCATGGAAGGCAGGGCAGCCAATGTGTTGAACGACAGGGGACGAAGGCGGGTAAAGCGTCCGCTGCCGCCGGAAAGCCGGACCTGCGCATCGTCGTAACAAAAATTTTTCAATTATATCGCTTGCCGCTGCACGCGGCGCCGCACCTTCGCAAGCTGCCCAGCGGCGTCATGCCATGATGAAGCCAACGATGACCACCGCAATCAGTCCCCATTTCGTGATTTTGTAGACCGTGCGGTTCCAGGCCTTGAACTGCTTGCGCTTTTGCTCGAGCTTCCAGTGCAGGTGGGTCAGTCGATTGATCGCCCCGGTCTGGTCCCCCGGGTCATTGGGCGAACTGGCCGCGGACATGACCACCCGTCCGAACCAGCGGTTGAACGCCTGCGCCCATCGCCAGCGCTGTGGCCGCTCGACGTCGCAGAACAGGATGATGCGATTGCCCTCGCTGTCGTTGCGCACGCTGTGGATGAAGGTTTCGTCAAAGACCACGCTTTCCCCGTCGCGCCAGCTGTAGCGCTGACCGTCGACCTCGATGTAGCAGCGGTCGTCGTTGGGCGTGACCAACCCCAGGTGGTAGCGCAGCGATCCCGCGTACGGATCGCGGTGGGGGTTGAGCTTGCCACCGGGGGGCAGCTCCGCGAACATGGCGGCCTTGACCGCCGGAATCTCGCGCAGCAGTGCGACCGTGCGCGGACACAGCGCCTCGGCCGATGGATGGCGCGCGTCATACCATTTCAGGTAGAAGCGCTTCCAGCCGTACTTGAAGAAGGAGTTGAAGCCGATGTCGTTGTGCTGCTGCGCGGCCTGGATGCGGCTGGCCTGGGCCAGCTGCAGCGCCTCGTCGCGGATGACCTCCCAGTTTTCGTCCAGGCGCTCCAGCCCCGGGATATCGGAAGTTTTCTGGTAGGGCTGGTCCGGCAGGCGCGAGGTCAGCACCATGAAGGCATTGACCGGCGCCAGCAGCACCGAATGATCCAGCAACTGCCGGACCAGTGGCAGGCGCACGCGGCCGCGGAAATGCACGAACAGAATGGCGGCCAGCCATATCCCGGGGATCAACCATTTCATCGGCGTGTTCACATCCTGTTATCAACGGTTTGGGGCGCCGGACGACGGCCTGCGGCAGAGTAGCCTCTGGGTACAATTGCCGCCATGTCAGACGCCGCCGCTTCCGCCTCCTTCGTCCACTTGCGCGTGCACTCCGAATTCTCGGTCGTGGACGGCATCGTGCGCATTCCCGACCTGGTCAAGCGCGTGGCGCAACTGGGCCAGCCGGCGGTGGCGCTTACCGACCTGGCCAACCTTTTCGGGTTGATCAAGTTCTACAAGGCCGCCCGTGGCGCCGGGGTCAAGCCGGTGGCCGGCTGCGACCTGTGGCTGACCAACGACGACGACCGCGACAAGCCCCACCGCATACTGGTGCTGGTGGCGAATCGGCAGGGGTATCTTAACCTTTGCGAACTGCTTACGCGCGCCTGGCTGAGCAACCAGCACAGGGGCCGAGCCGAGGTCCGTCGCGAATGGCTTGCCGGCGCCAGCGGCCTGATCGTGCTGTCGGGCGGACGCGCCGGCGATGTCGGCCAGGCGCTGGAGGCCGGCAACCTGGCCGGTGCCCGGGCGCTTGCGCAACAGTGGGCGCAGGCGTTTCCCGGTTCGTACTATATCGAGCTGCAGCGCGCCGGCATGGAGGGCGACGAAGCCTACGTGCAGGCGGCCATGCGCCTGGCCGCCGAGTGCGGCCTGCCCGTGGTGGCCACGCACCCAGTGCAGTTCCTGCACAAGCATGAGTTTCGCGCCCACGAGGCGCGCGTGTGCATCGCCGAGGGCGAAGTGCTTGCCAACCCGCGCAGGGTGCGCCGCTTCACCGAAGAGCAATACCTGCTGGACAGCCAGGAAATGGCGCGGCGCTTTGCGGACGTGCCCTCGGCGCTGGCCAATACGGTGGAGATCGCGCGGCGTTGCAACCTGACGCTGACGCTGGGCCAGCCGCGGCTGCCGGATTTCCCCACGCCCGGGGGCGTGTCGCTGGACAAGTACCTGATCCAGCTGTCCGAGGAGGGGTTGGAGCGGCGGCTGCAGCAGCTGTTCCCGGACCCGGCCGAGCGCGAGGCCAAGCGCCCCATCTACCACGAGCGGCTGATGCGCGAGTGCCGCACCATCATAGACATGGGGTTCCCGGGCTACTTCCTCATCGTCCAGGACTTCATCAACTGGGGCAAGAACAACGGCGTGCCCGTGGGACCGGGCCGCGGCTCGGGCGCCGGGTCGCTGGTGGCGTATTCGCTGGGCATTACCGACCTGGATCCCATCCGCTACGACCTGCTGTTCGAGCGCTTCCTCAATCCCGAGCGGGTGTCGATGCCGGACTTCGACATCGACTTCTGCCAGGACAACCGCGAGCGGGTGATCGAGTACGTCAAGTCCAAGTACGGACGGGACGCCGTCAGCCAGATCGCCACCTTCGGCACGCTGGGCGCCAAGGCGGTGGTGCGCGATGCCGGGCGCGTGCTGGACATGCCTTATACCTTCTGCGACGTGCTGTCCAAGCTCATCCCGTTCAACCCGGCCGATCCCTGGACGCTGGACCGCGCCCTCAAGGAAGAGCCGGCGTTTCGCGAACGCTACGAGCAGGAAGAGGAAGTACGCGAGCTAGTCGACCTGGCCCGGCCGCTGGAAGGGTTGACCCGCAACGTGGGCATGCACGCGGGCGGGGTGCTGATCGCGCCGGGCAAGCTCACCGACTTCTGCCCCCTGTATTGCCAGCCGGGGCAGGATGGCTCCAGCGCGGTGTCGCAGTTCGACAAGGACGACGTCGAGGCCGCGGGCCTGGTCAAGTTCGACTTCCTGGGCCTGCGCAACCTGACCATCCTGGATTGGGCGGTGCGTTACGTGCGCCAGTTCAATCCGGACAAGCGTGACTTCGACGTGATGTCGCTGCCGCTGGACGACCCGGCGGCCTACAAGGTGCTGTGCGATGCCAACACCACCGCGGTGTTCCAGCTGGAATCGCGCGGCATGAAGGAACTGCTCAAGAAGCTGCGCCCGAGCACCTTCGAAGACATCATCGCCATGCTGGCGCTGTACCGGCCGGGTCCGCTCGAATCCGGCATGGTCGACGACTTCGTCAACCGCAAGCACGGTCGCGCCCAGGTGGACTATTTCCATCCCGACCTGGAGCCGGTCCTCAAGAGTACCTACGGGGTCATCGTCTACCAAGAACAGGTGATGCTGATCTCGCAGATCATCGGCGGCTACTCGCTGGGCGGCGCCGACCTGTTGCGCCGGGCCATGGGCAAGAAAAAGCCCGAGGAAATGGCCAAGCACCGCGAGCTGTTCCAGAAGGGGGCAGTGGAAAAGGGCTACGACCCGGACCTGGCGGTCAAGCTCTTTGACCTGATGGAGAAGTTCGCCGGCTACGGCTTCAATAAGTCGCACTCGGCCGCCTACGCGCTCATCGCCTACCAGACCGCCTGGCTCAAGGCCTACCATCCGACCGAGTTCCTGGCCGCGACCCTGTCGTCGGACATGGACGACACCGACAAGGTGCAGACCTTCTGGCGTGATGCGTTGGACAACGGCGTGACGGTGCTGCCACCGGACGTCAATGCGTCGGGCTATCGGTTCGAGCCGGTGCACGATGAGTACACGGCGCGGGGCCTGCCGCCGCGCACCATGCGCTACGGACTGGGCGCGATCAAGGGCACCGGCCAGGCCGCCGTCGAAGACATCCTGCGCGCACGCAGCGAAAGGCCGTTCACCGACTTGTTCGATTTTTGCCGCCGGGTCGACCGGCACACCGTCAACCGGCGCACCATCGAGGCGTTGATCAAGGCCGGCGCCTTCGATTCCATCGATCCCAACCGCGCCGCGCTGCTGGCAACCGTGCCCATGGCCATGGAGGCGGCCGAACAGGCAGAGCGCAGCGCCAACCAGGTCTCGCTTTTTGGCGACGACGACGGCCATGCGGCCGTGGCGGGCGAGCTGGCCAAGGTGCCGCCCTGGGGATTGCGCGAAAAGCTGGCGGAGGAGAAAACCGCGCTCGGCTTTTTCTTCAGCGGCCATTTGTTCGATGCCTGGCGCGACGAGGTCCGCCGCTTCGTGCCGACGCCGCTGGCGCGGCTCGAGCCTTCGCGCGAGTTGCAGTGGCTGGCCGGCGTGCTGGCCGGCGTGCGCACGCAGATGACCCGGCGCGGCAAGATGCTGTTCGCCGTCCTGGACGATGGCACGGCCCAGGTCGAAGTCTCGGTGTTCAGCGAGCTACTGGAGCAGCACCGCAACCGGCTGCGCGAAGACCAGTTGCTGATCGTGCAGGGCAAGGTCAGCTACGACGAATATTCCGGCGGCATGCGCATCGTGGCCGACGCGCTGTACGACCTTCAGCTTGCCCGCGAAGCGCGCGCCCGCGCCTTGCGCATCACGCTCAACGGCAACGCCGACGCCGCCAAGTTGCGCCAGGTGCTCAATCCTTTTCGGGCCGAGCCGGAGAACGGCGTTCCTGGCGTGCCGGTCGAAGTGGTGTACGAGCGGCAGGACGCCAGCTGCACCGTGCGGCTCGGCGAAGACTGGCGGGTGCGCATGGCCGATGGGCTGTTCGAGCAGCTGGCGGCCTGGACGCGGCCGGACGACATCGAGGTGGCCTATTGATGGACCGGCCCTTGCGTATCATCCATTCCGAGGCCGCAGGCTCGTTCGGCGGCCAGGAACGGCGCATCTACAAGGAGATGCTCGCCATGCGCGAGCGCGGCCACCACATGGAGGCCATCTGCCAGCCGGGATGCCCGCTGGCGGTCAAGCTTGCCGAGGCAGGCTTCACGGTGCACACGCTGCCCATGGACGGGCCGGCAAACTACGTGCGCGGCGTGCTGGCGATCCGCCGCATCCTGCGCGAAGGCCGCTATGACGTGCTCAACACGCATAGCCGGCGCGATACCGTCATCGCCGCGGCCGCCGGCCGGCTGGCCGGCACGCCGCTGATCGTGCGCACCCGGCACCTGGCGAACAAGGTCGGGTCGCTCTGGTCCTACACCGTGCTGCCGCACCGCGTGACCACGGTCAGCGAGTTCGTGCGGCGCCACCTGATTTCGCGCGGCGTACCGCCCGACTACGTGGCGACGGTGTATTCGCCGGTGGTGTTGCCGCCGGAAGTCGAGCGGTCCACGCTGCGCGACGAGCTGGGACTGTCGCCCGATGACGTGGTCGTCGGCTGCGTGGCGGTCATGCGGGCGATGAAAGGCCACAAGGAGTTGGTCGACGCCATCGCACCCTTGATGGCGGGCCGCGGTGACCTGCACCTGGTGTTCGTCGGCAGCGGCTCGCCCGTGATGGAGCAAACCCAGGCACACGTCGCCGCCCTGGGCCTGCAGCGGCGCGTGCACTTCATGGGCATGCGCCACGACGTGCCCAATCTATTGGCAGGCATGGATATCTTTGCGCTAGCCACCAAGCAGGAGGCGTCGGGCACCGTCTACGTCGAGGCCCAAGCCTGCGGGCTGCCCGTCATCGGCACCGACGTGGGCGGGGTCTCGGAGATGATGCGCGACGGCGAAACCGGCATCCTGGTGCCGGTCGGAGACCAGGCCGCGCTGACCGCGGCGCTTGCGCGGCTCATCGAAGACCCGGCGCTGCGCCGGCGCATGGGCCAGGCCGGCCGGCGCTTGGTGCGCGAAGAAGGTGTCTTTTCGTCCGAGCGCCTGGCCTTGACCACAGAACGGATTTACTGGCACTGGCTCGCGCAGCGGCAAGGCAGGCCGATCGCGGCTGGCCCGGCCGCCGATGTGGCCGGGCGGTCCGGGAACCAACAGGAGAAGCGGCCATGAGCGCACGCGCCAACAACGTTCCGGTACTGATGTACCACCACGTCAGCCCGTCGCCGGGCATGATCACGACCAGCCCGGCCCGCTTCGAAGCGCACATGGCCTGGTTGCGCCGCCAAGGCTGGCGTACGCTGCGGGCCGACGAATTCGCCGCCTACCTGGCCGGCGAGCCGGTGCCACCCAAATCGGTGCTCATCACCTTCGACGACGGCTACCTGGATAACTGGCTGTACGCGCACCCCGTCCTGCAGCGCCACGGCATGCATGCGGTGCTCTTCGTCGTGACCGGCTGGGTGCACGACGGACCGGTGCGCTCGGCCTTGCGCGGCGAGCAGGCGCTGCGCCAGACGCCTTCGCACGACGGCTGCGAGGCCGCCATCGCGGCCGGCCGCAGTGATGACGTGATCGCTCGCTGGAGCGAGCTGCAGGCCATGGAGCAGGCCGGCACTTTCGAGATCCACAGCCACACCCACACGCATACGCGCTGGGACAAATGCAGTTCCAGCCGGGACGAGAAGCGGGCGGCCATCGCGCGCGAGCTCGATCTGTCGCGCCGGGCGTTGCAGGCCCACCTCGGTGCGGCGTCGCCCCACCTGTGCTGGCCGCAAGGCTACTTCGACGATGACTACGTGCAGGCGGCGCGCGACGCAGGCTTTCGCTACCTTTACACCACCCACGCCTTCGGCCGGAACGTCCCAGGCGGCGATCCGGAGCACATCTACCGCGTCGCCGTCAGCAACCGCGACGAGCGGTGGCTGGCCAAGCGTATGGCCTTCGCCAGCCATCCGCTGCTGGCACCCGTCTTCAACCGTTTCAAGGCATGGAAAAGAGGGCTGCGGCCAGGGCCATGAACCTGCGCAGTCCGGCGCACGCCACGGGCGGGCGGCTGGCGGCAACCACGCATGAAGATCCTCTACACTAATTTCCACGAAGGGCCCTGGATCGGCGGCCACACCAATTACGTTCTCAGGTTGGCCGGCGCGCTGGCCGCGCGCGGCCATGAGGTTTCGGTTGCCGCGCCGCCCGGCAGCTCGCTGCTGCGGCTGGCCGGGCAGATGCCCGGCATCAAGGCGTATCCGCAAGTCTTTCCGAGCCGGCCGGCGCCCCTGTTGCGTGCTCGCGGTGCCATGCGGGCATTGCTGTGCCAGGGCGCGTTCGACATCGTGCACGTCAACGGATCGGCCGACCACCGCCTGGCGATGCTGGCCAGGCTTGGCATGGTCCGGCCGCCGCGCATCGTCTGGACCAAGCACAATGACGTGCCGGTGTCGTCTTTTGGCAATTGGCTGCGCGCGCGCATGGCGACCGATCATGCCATCGCCGTCTGCCATTACGTGGCCGGCATCCTGCAAGACAGCCCCTACGCGCGCAGGGGCATCTCAACCGTGCACAACGGCATAGATACCGATTACTTCTCGCCCCTGTCGGGGCCCGAGGTCGAGCGCCTGCGCGCCCAATGGACGCACGGCGAGGACGTGCTCCTGCTGGGTAGCAATGCCGGCACCGACGAATACAAAGGTTGGCTGGACTTGGTCCGGGCAATGCGGTCGCTGCCCGAAGCGCTGCGCGCACGCGTGCGCGTGGTGCTTGCCGGTGTGCCGCCCAAGCAGTCGAACTGGAACGAGGTGATTGCCTGCGGCCTGGCCTCGCAGGTGCACTACGCGGGGCAGTTGGAAGACGTGCGGCCCATGCTGGCCGCGTTGGACGTCGGGTTCGTGCTGTCGTATCGGGATACGCTGTCCTTTGCCTGCCGCGAAATGATGGCCATGGGCAAGCCGGTGATCGCGGCGCGCCGTGGCGGCCTGCCGGAAAGCATCGACGATGGCCAGGACGGCTGGCTGGTGCCGCCGCGCGATCCGCAGGCGCTGGCCGACCTGCTGCGGCGCATGCTCTCAGGCGAGTACGACCTCGCCGCCATGGGCCGCCGCGCACGCGACAAAAGTGTCGCCGACTTCGGGTTGGACCGATTCGTTTCGGGAACCGAACGGGTGTACCGGCAGGTCGCGGGCGCGGCCACGGGCACCTGACGCGGGCGACAGGCGGCAAAACCCGCGGCCGCAGCGTCGGCTCAGGCAGCCGAAGGGCGGGTCAGCGCTTCCAGCCGCGCCAGCCACGCCAGGGCGTGCTCGCGCGAGTCACCGCACATCTCCCGGCTGGGCTGCAGTCCGGCGCAGACGGCCGGCCGTTGCGGCGAACCGAAGAGCGCGCATTTCAAGTCAGCGTCCAGGTGCACGCAGCGCTCTCCCGCGCGCTTGCCTTGCGGCATCCCTGGCATGGGCGAGGAAATCGACGGGGCGATGCAGCATGCGCCGCAACCCGGGCGGCAGGCCATGGGGGTGGGCGCTACGTCCATCGCTATACCCAACCCCGCAGCCAGTACACGAACAACCCCGCGTATTCCTTGATGATCGACCGGCTGGCGTCCAGCGTGCGCCAGTCGGGCAGCCACAGTGGCGGGCCGCCCGCGGCCGGGCGGGTGATCTGTGGGCGCTGCGGCGCGGCAGTCACGCGTGCGCCGGTTTGCTTGCCGAATGCGGCCATGGCGCGCGGCATGTGCAGCGCGGAGGTCACCAGCAGGACATGCTCGATGCCGCGCTCGCGCAGTTCGTCGGCCGTCAGCGCGGCGTTCTCGTAGGTGTTGCGGCTGGCATTTTCCAGCAGCAGCGCATGCGCCGGCACGCCCATGTTCTGCAGCACGTGCGCCATGCCCTGGGCTTCGCTGACCGGGCCTTCGAGCGCGCCGCCTGACAAGACGATGAGCGGCGCGCGCCCGGCTTTGTAGAGCTCGGCCGCCCGTTCGATGCGGGGCACCGTCCGCGCCGGGTCGAAGGGAAGGAACCAGTTCTCGCGGTTGTTGGCGGTATGTCCGCCGAGCACGACGATGGCGTCGGCCTTGGGGACCTGCTCGGGCGGCAGGTACGGGTAGCGCTGCTCGAGCGCGCCGCCCAGCCACAGCGAGGTGACCGGCAGCGACCAGGCCAGTACCCAAGACAGGCCCAGGGCGGCAAGCAAGCCGGCCAGGCGGCGCCAGCGCAGCAGCGCCAGCACGACCGCCACGGCCAGCAGGGCGATGCACAGGTTGACGGGCAGGATCAGCTGGGTCAGCGAGGGCAAGGCGGACATCCCTTTCTAGGTATCGGCCGGATCGGACAGCAGGGTGGCCGTGTGTTCCAGGACCGCGTCGACCGCCGGCCAGGCGCCATTCTCGCCCAGGCACACGGCGCGCGGCGACCAGGGGCCGGTGCGCGAGCGATCGGTCACGCCGAATAGCGTCAGCTGCCGCGCGCCGACCGCGGCGGCAAGGTGAGAGACGCCCGAATCGTTGCACACCACCAGCGCCGCCTGCTGCGCCAACGCGGCGTACGCGCCCAGTCCCAGCGGGGGCAGGAGCGTGGCCGTCGGGGCATTGCGGCGAGCCTGATCGGCCTCGGACGCCGGCGGGCACATCGCCACCGTCACGCCGTCGGCCTGCAGCGCACGCACGTACGCGTCGAAGTGCGGCCACACCTTGATCTTGCCGCGATGCAGGCCGGTGGCCGTCGGCGCGATCAGCACGAAGCCGCCCGGCTTCAGGCCATGCCGCGCGACGTGCTCGCCGGCGGCCGAGCGATGCGCATCGGTCAGTGCCAGCTCGCCCGGGCCCGGCGCGGGTGAGCCGGGATCCAGTCCCCAGCGCCTGAGCGCGGCGCGGGCCAAGGCATACCAGGATTCGACGGCGTGCAGCCCGGGGGCGGGCTTGCGCACCGGCCACTTCAGCAGCGGGCTGCGCCCGTCGTCGCGATAGCCGGCGCTGGGGATGCCAGCCAGGAAGAACACCAGGGCGCTGGACAGCGAATCCGGCAGCAGCAGGCCACGCGTCCGCCCGCGGCCTGGACCTGCGGCCATGGCCCGGCGCAGGGCCATCCCGTCATGCCAGACGCGCCCGGTCATGGGAATGAAATCGTGGCCGGGCAGGCCCGACAGAAGATCGCGTGCCCAGGGGCGGGCACACAGCGTCAGGGGCAAGCCGGCGGACTGCAGCAGCGACAGCGCCGGCAGGCTCATGCAGACATCGCCGACCCAGTTGGGCAGGCGCAGGTACAGGCGTTCGATGGGTGGCATGCGGCAGGGGCGACGGCCCGGCCCGCATCCCGAAAAACGGGCGACATAATGGCCGGCCTGCGCGACTCGGTAAAATTCCTGCCGAGATTGTATATAAGCGAGTGGTACTTGAACCCCGTCCGACGACCTGCCCCGGCTGGCTCACACCCTGTCAAGTTCGAGTTGTGGAAGCGCGTGTACGCCCGCGTCGGTGCGTACTGGCAGGGGCTTGCGCTGGCCGTGGCCCTGATGGCCGCCGGTGCGGCCACGCAACCGGCGCTGGCCGTCATCATGAAGCCGCTACTCGATGACGGCTTTTCCGGCGCCAAGCCCGAGTATGTCTGGATGCTGCCGTTGGCCGTGATCGGCCTGATCATTGTGCGGGGCATCTGCAACTTCTGCAGCGACTACCTGCTGGCCTGGGTGGCCAACAACGTGCTACTGGGCATGCGGCGCGACATGTTCGACCGGCTGCTGGCCATGCCTGACGCCGAGTTCAAGCGCGGCGATTCGGGGCGCCTGCTCAACCGCTTTACGATCGACGCGGGCAACGTCACCGGCTACGCCACTGACGTCATCACGGTGCTGGTGCGCGAAACGCTGGTCGTGGTGGCGCTGATCTGCGTGCTGCTGTACATGTCGTGGCTGCTGACGCTGATCGTCCTGGTCATGCTGCCCGTGTCGGTGGCGGTCGCGCGCATCTTCATCCGCCGCTTGCGCCGCATCAACCGCGAGACGGTCAACATGAATGCCGAGCTGACCCGGGTCGTCAGCGAAGGCATAGACGGGCAGCGGGTGGTCAAGCTCTTCGACGGCTACGGCTACGAGCGCGGCCGCTTCGACTATGTCAGCTCGCGCCTGCGCCGGTTCGCGATGCGCTCGGCCACCGCCGATGCCGCCATGACGCCCTTGACCCAGCTGTGCGTGTCCATCGCCGTCGGCGCGGTGATCGCCGTCGCGCTCAGCCAGGCCAATACCGGCGTGCTCACCGTCGGCAGCTTCGCCTCCTTCATGGCGGCGCTCGCGCAGCTGTTCGATCCGGTCAAGCGCCTGACCAACATCGCCGGCAAGATGCAGAAAATGCTGGTGGCTGCCGAAAGCGTCTTTACGCTGATCGACCAGCCTACCGAAAGTGACACCGGCAGCCGGCGCCTGCCCGAGCCGGTGCGCGGCAAGGTCTCCTTCGAAGGGGTCTTTCACCGCTTTCCCGATGCGGATCGCGACACCGTCCAGGATGTCAGCTTCACGATCGAGCCTGGCCAGACCGTGGCCCTGGTCGGCCGCTCCGGCAGCGGCAAGACGACGCTGGCCAACATGCTGCCGCGCTTCGTGCTGCCTGATGCCGGGGTCATACGCATCGACGACATCGACATCCGCGAGCTGACGCTGAACAACCTGCGCGCGCACATCTCGCTGGTCAGCCAGGACGTGGTGCTGTTCGACGACACGATCGCCGCCAACGTCGGCTACGGGGCGCTGCACCAGGCCACCGAGCAGGAGATCCGCGACGCACTGGCCGCAGCCAACCTGCTGGAGTTCGTCGACAACCTGCCCCAGGGCATTTACACGATGGTCGGCGAAAACGCCGCCAGGCTATCCGGTGGCCAGCGCCAGCGCCTGGCCATCGCCCGGGCGCTCATCAAGAATGCGCCCATCCTCATCCTGGACGAAGCTACTTCTGCGCTGGACAACGAATCCGAGCGCCAGGTCCAGGCCTCGCTCGAGCGGCTGATGAAAGGGCGCTCCACGCTGGTCATCGCCCACCGCCTGTCGACCGTGCAGAATGCCGACCGCATCGTCGTGCTCGATGGCGGGCGCGTGGCCGAGCAGGGGCGTCACGCGGACCTGCTGGCCGCCGACGGCCTATACGCGTCGCTGTATCGCATGCAGTTCCGGGAAGACTGACCGCGCCGGCTGCGTTGGGAAGCGCCGGCGCCCGCCCGGGCCGCCTACATCAGGACGATGTCGTATTGCTCCTGGCTGTAGCCTGCGGCGACTTCCAGCGACACTTTTTTGCCGATGAAATCTCCCAGCATGGCCAGGTGCTGGCTTTCCTCCTCCAGGAAGAGGTCCACCACCGACTGCGAAGCGAGGATGCGGAATTCACGCGGGTTGAATTGCCGGGCCTCGCGCAGGATCTCGCGCAGGATCTCGTAGCACACGGTGCGCGCGGTACGCACATTGCCGCGCCCGGAACAGGTGGGGCAGGGCTCGCACAGCTGGTGCGCCAGCGAATCGCGGGTGCGCTTGCGGGTCATTTCGACCAGTCCCAGCTGGGTAAAGCCGTTGATGGTCACGCGGGTACGATCGCGCGCCAGCGCCTTGCGCAGCTCGGCCAGCACCGCCTCGCGATGCTGGGCATCCTCCATGTCGATGAAGTCCAGGATGATGATGCCGCCCAGGTTGCGCAGGCGCAGCTGTCGAGCGATGGCCTGCGCGGCCTCCAGGTTGGTCTTGAAGATCGTGTCGTCGAAGCTGCGTCCGCCCACGAAGCCGCCCGTATTGACGTCCACGGTGGTCAAGGCTTCGGTCTGGTCGATGATGAGATAGCCGCCCGATTTCAGGTCGACCCGGCGTGACAGCGCACGGGCGATTTCGTCGTCGACGTTGGCCGTGTCAAAGAGCGGCCGCTCGCCGCTGTAGTGGGTGATGCGATGGGCGACCGACGGCGTGTAGGTTTGAGCCCATTCAGTCAGTTCCGCCGCAGTGGTGCGCGAATCGACC
Source organism: uncultured Alcaligenaceae bacterium (assembly GCA_937908115.1). Taxonomy (GTDB): domain Bacteria; phylum Pseudomonadota; class Gammaproteobacteria; order Burkholderiales; family Burkholderiaceae_B; genus CALEQZ01. The sequence continues at coordinate 87,358 of CALEQZ010000015.1, forward strand.
AGGATGCTGCCCGTTTGCGGTCCGACGATGTCGCGCAGCACGCGCTGCGCCAGGCTCAGGTCCCGGTACAGCAGCGACGGCGCCGGCTGCGTGCGCGCGGCCGCCTGCACGCTGGCCCAAAGCGTGCGCAGGTAGGTCAGGTCCGCCTGGAGCTCTTCGTCGGTGGCACCCTCGGCCTGGGTGCGCACGATGAAGCCGCCTTTTTCGTCGGGCGGCACCAACTTGGCCAGGCGCTCGCGCAACTGGGCGCGCTCGGCCTCCGAATCGATGCGCTGCGAAATCCCGATGTGGGGGTCGAATGGGATGTAGACGAGCATCCTGCCGGCCACGCTGATTTGGGTAGACAGCCGTGCACCCTTGGAGCCCAGCGGATCCTTGACCACCTGCACCATCAGGGTCTGGCCTTCGAACAGGAGCTTTTCGATGGGGGTCTGCGGCAGCCCCTGCGACCGTTCGGCGCGATTCTCGCGCAGGTCGGCGATATGCATGAAGGCCGCACGCTCCAGGCCGATGTCTATGAAGGCGCTTTGCATGCCAGGCAGCACCCGGACCACCCTGCCGAGATAGATATTGCCCACGTGGCCGCGCTGTATGGTGCGCTCCACGTGCAGTTCCTGGACGGCGCCCTGCGCCACCACAGCGACCCGAGTCTCGAACGGCGTGACGTTGATAAGGATGTCTTCGGTCATGGCTCTTAAGCCCCGGCGCGGGATGTATGGGATGCCTGCATTATGCAAAAAAAGCGACGCATGACGTCCCGGCCTTGCCACGCCTCTGCGCTGCCGCACCGCCGTGCCGGGGTGCTGGGGTGCTGGGGGTGGCAGGTGGCAGGTGGCAGGTGGCAGGTGGATCCATCCCTCCTTTTTTGCGTTCCGCAAATAAATCGTGCTATAGTTACGGGCTCGACGGCGACTGATGCATTTTTGGTGCGGCAAGGCGCTGGCGGGCCAGCGCGGGCCGTCCACTGGAAGGCCGTTGGCTGGAGCGAGAATCAAGTCAGCCGACTTGTTTGCGAGCCGGTGGGCGGAGTGAGCCG
>CALEQZ010000016.1 GCA_937908115.1 uncultured Alcaligenaceae bacterium
CAGCGGCCGGCACTTGCCCGCCAGCCTGCCGCGGCCCCGCCGATCCGGGGACCGCGCCGGCCGCGGCCGCCTGCGCCGGCCGAGCGCTTTCGCCTTGGATCTGGGGCCGGGCCGTTTCCGGGCTTTCCGAGGCGGCACGCCGCGCCTCGGGCGCGCCAGCCTCGCCCTGGCGTCCGAGCCAGGGTTTTTCCACGCCCAGCTCGCGCAGCCAGGCCAGCTGCAACGCGCTGGGCGCCGGCTGGGGCACGCACAAGACGGGCGGTGGGAAGGAGTCGCTGTGCACGGGTCGCTGTGTGGTCTGGCCAAGCCCCGGGCGCTAGGTGCCCCAGGTCTTTTGCATGACCAGCGCATCCTCGCGCTGGTTCCTGCCGGCAGGATAGTAACCCCGGCGCACGCCAATCTGGACGAATCCGCTCTTACGGTAAAAGGCAAGCGCCACCGCGTTGGACGGGCGCACCTCCAGCAGCAAGCCCGGCGCGCCCACGCTGCGGGCTTGCTGCTCGCAGTGGGCAAGCAGCGTGCGGCCCAAGCCCAGGCCCTGCCGGTCGGGCGCGACGGCGATCGCCAGCAGGTGGGCCACGTCCGGCGCAGGCATCATCACGTAAAACCCCTTGACCACCCCGGCTTCCCGGGCCACCCATGCGGCATAGCCCGCCGCCAGGGCATCGGCGAAGTTGCGCCGGGTCCAGGGATGCGCCTGGACGGCGCTTTCGATGTCAGCCACGGCGTCCAGGTCTTGCTCGGTCATGGGCGCAATGGATACGCTGGCGGCCGCTGCGCCTGCCTTGGACGCAACGGCCGCCGCGGATATGCCCGCCGCCGGCACCGCCGCGCGCGGATTGCCGCCCAGCCCCGCCTCGCGTTCGGCCGTCGTGTAGGCCACCTTGTCGCGCACGTACAAGGGCGCCGCCGCCTCAGGGGCCAATGCCCGGCCGGCGCGCAGGGCCAGCAGCCCCAACCGGCCGACACTGGCCGCGTCGGGGCGCAGCGCCTGGCTGCGGCGCCAGCCAGGCGGCACGGGCATGTCCTCGGGATAGGCGTCCCAGGCATCGCCGGCCAGCAGGGGCGATAGCAGCGTGCCAGCGGCGTCCGACCACGCGGGCAGGCTGTCGCGCACCCACTGGCCGACCGCCGCCGCCGGCACCAGGATGGGCGCCTGCAGCGGCGTCCAGCCGGCGCCCTCGGCGCGATAGACGCCCAAGTAGGCTTCCTGCATGCGGGCATCGAGCGCGACCACCACGGCGTCGCCGGCGCCGGCACCACTGCGGCTGGCCACGGCCAGGTGCGACGGCACGGGGACCACGGGGATGTCCAGCGCCATGCCCAGCCCCTGGGCGATGCCGCAGGCCACCCGCAAGCCGGTAAACCCGCCCGGCCCTTGGCCGAAGGCCACGGCAGTCACGTCCCGCCTTGCCACGCCCGCCTCGGCCAACACCTCGTCGGCCATGGGCAGCAGCCGCTCGGCGTGCTCCTGCACGCCGTCATGCTCGCGCAACCACATGCGCACCCCGTCGCCGGCCTCGCGCAGCAGCGCCACGCCGCAACGGCTCCCGGACGTCTCCAGGGCCAGCAAATTCGTCGTCATCCCGCCATTGTAAGGCGCGCGCATCTACCCGATTTGCAAGGCAAAACACACATCTTTTCGACGAGGCCCCGCAATGTGTAATATCTTGTGAGGCGGGCTTGGCGGCCCCATTCGCGGCTGTTACATTTGCGGCCATGAACACGCAAACGCCCTCCCCAATCCGAAAAATCCTGGTCGTCGACGACGACCCCCGCCTGCGCGACTTGCTGCGGCGTTATCTTTCGGAGCAAGGCTTCAACGTCTTCGTCGCCGAAGACGCCAAGGAAATGAGCAAGCTCTGGCAGCGCGAGCACTTCGACCTGCTGGTGCTCGACCTCATGCTGCCGGGCGAGGATGGCCTGTCGATCTGCCGCCGGCTGCGCGGCGGGCACGACAACACCCCCATCATCATGCTCACGGCCAAGGCCGAGGAAATCGACCGCATCGTGGGCCTGGAAATGGGCGCGGACGACTACCTGTCCAAGCCGTTCAACCCGCGCGAGCTGCTCGCGCGCATCAACGCGATCCTGCGCCGCCGCGGCTCGGAAGAACACCCCGGGGCGCCCAGCCAGGAGAACGAATCCATCGCCTTCGGCCCCTACGTGCTGAACCTGTCGACCCGTACGCTGACGCGCAACGGCGACCAGGTGCCGATCACCACCGGCGAATTCTCCGTCCTGAAGGTGTTCGCCCGCCATCCCAAGATTCCCCTGTCGCGCGACAAGCTCATGGAACTGGCGCGCGGCCGCGAGTACGAAGCCTTCGACCGCAGCCTGGACGTGCAGATTTCCCGCCTGCGCAAGCTGATCGAGCCGAATCCTTCCAAACCGGTGTTCATCCAGACCGTGTGGGGCTTGGGCTACGTGTTCGTGCCCGATGGCGGCAGCTGACGGTTCTGCGCCGGCCGAGCGCAAACCGGGATCGCGCGTCAAGCTCCGCTGGCGCTTTCCTTCCCGAAACCTCGCTTCCTTCGTGCGGCTCGGACTGTTCGGTCGCACGTTTTTGTTGCTGGCCGTGCTCATGCTGGTCAGCTTCGGCGCGTGGCTGCAGGTTTTCTTCAGCATGGAGATGGGGCCGCGCGCCGCGCAGATGGCCCAGCGCGTGGCGACCTCGGTCAACATCACCCGCACCGCGCTGGTGTACTCGCAGCCCGAAGAGCGCAGCAAGATGCTGCTGGACCTGGCCACCAACGAAGGCATCCAGGTCTATCCGCGCGGACCGGCCGACGTGGTCGAGCCGCTGCCCGACGAAGACTACTGGCAATGGGTGGCCGCGCACATCCGCGAACGGTTCGGCGCGTCGACCCAGATCGCCTGGTCGGTCAACCAGGTGCCGGGGTTCTGGGTCAGCTTCCACATCGACGGCGACGGGTACTGGCTGGCCTTCGAGCGCGAACAGCTAGGCTTGACCGGCGGCATCGAATGGCTGGGCTGGGGCGCCACGGCGCTGCTGCTGTCGCTGATCGGGGCGGCCGTCAGCGTCGGCTTCGTCAACCGGCCCTTATCGCGGCTGGCCAAGGCCGCGCAGATCCTGTCGCGGGGCGAAACCCCGCAGCCGCTGCCCGAGACCGGTCCCAGCGAGATCCGCGAGCTGAACGCGAGCTTTAACCGCATGGCCCGCGACATCCGCCAGACCGAGGCAGACCGCGAACTGATGCTGGCCGGGATTTCCCACGACCTGCGCACGCCGCTTGCGCGCATGCGGCTGGAGATCGAAATGAGCGGCGTGTCCGAAGAGGCGCGCCAGGCCATCGACGAAGACCTGGCCCAGATCGACCACAGTATCGGCCAGCTGATGGAATACGCCCGTCCGGCGGGCGCCCCGCCGCAGCTGGCCAGCGACATCTCCAGCGTGCTGGAAGAACTCTACCAGCGCGAGCGCAGTCACACCGAATCCATGGGTGGGGTGTTGCGCGCCGAGATCGAGCCGGGCCAGCGCGCGCGCATCACCGCCCTGGACTTGAAGCGCATCGTCAGCAACCTGATCGAGAACGCCCGCCGCTATGGCCGGTCAGAAGACGGCAAGGTCGAAATTTTCATGAGCCTGAGATCGGAAGGCAATATCATCGCCATCGAAGTCTCGGACAGGGGTCCCGGCATCGCCCCGGATGACATCGGCCGCATGCTACGGCCGTTCTCGCGCGGCGACGCCGCCCGCACGGGCGTCAGCGGCGCGGGGCTTGGGCTTGCCATCGTCGAGCGGCTGCTCGGGCACGTCGGCGGCCAGCTCAAGCTGCTGCCCCGCGAAGGGGGCGGGCTGACGGCGCGGATAGAACTGCCCAAAGCCCGCGTTAGGAATTTTCAATTAGACAGTGATTTTCAATAGCGTAGAATGCTGTCTTAAGGCACTTGCCTCTTCCCCTGAAACACATATAGGAGTCACCATGAAAACTGTTGGCGACAAGCTCGAACCTTTCAAGGTCGTTGGCGTCAAGCCCGGCTTCAACCAGCACGAAGAAAACGGCGTTTCGGCCTTCGAAGAAATCACCGAAAGCTCCTTTCCCGGCAAGTGGAAAGTGATCTACTTCTACCCGAAGGACTTCACCTTCGTCTGCCCGACCGAAATCGTCGGCTTCAACAAGCTGGCCAAGGACTTCGCCGATCGCGACGCGGTGCTGCTGGGCGGCTCGACCGACAACGAGTTCGTCAAGCTGGCATGGCGCCGTGAGCACCCGGACCTGTCCAAGCTGGGACACTACCAGTTTGCCGACACCACCGGTTCGCTGGTCGACCAGCTCGGCGTGCGCGAAAAGGGTGCCGGCGTGGCCCTGCGCGCGACCTTCATCGTCGACCCGGACAACACCATCCAACACGTTTCGGTCAACAACCTGAACGTCGGCCGCAGCCCCGAGGAAATCCTGCGCCTGCTCGACGGCCTGCAGACCGATGAGCTGTGCCCGTGCAACCGCGCGGTCGGCGGCGAAACGCTGTAATTACGTCCGCGAGCCCGGCCTGGCCGGGCTTTTTTCCCTCCCGATTATAGGAAAAAGCTATGGACTTTCTGAACTCGATCAAGGATCAGTTGCCCGACTGGGCCAAGGACATCCGCCTGAACCTGGACGCGGTGATCAGCCGCTCCACCCTGTCGCCCGAAGATGCGCTGGCCAGCGCGCTGGCCGCGGCGTATGCGGCGCGCAGCCCGGCACTGGTCGAAGCGTTCAAGAGCGGCCTGTCGGAAACCGACGCCAACGCGGCGCTGACCGCTGCCGCGCTCATGGGCATGAACAACACCTGGTACCCCTACGTCGAAATGGCGGGCGACGAGCAGCTCAAGACGCTGCCGGCGCAACTGCGCATGAATGCCTACGCCACGCACGGCGGGGTCGAGAAAAAGCGCTTCGAATTGTTCGCGCTCGTGGCCTCCATCATCGGCAAGTGCCACTTCTGCGTGCAGTCGCACTATGCGCTGCTCAAGAAAGAAGGCCTGTCGGTGGAACAGCTGCGCGACGCGGGCCGCATCGCCGCTGTCGTCAACGCCGCCGCGATGGCGCTGGCTGCCCAAGGCAAGTAAGGGCTGGCCGGGTGACCGGCCGCGCCCGGGGCGCGCGGCCCCTAGTTGGTATGCTGCTCGTGCAACGCGCGCGCAAGCAACACCACTGCCGTGGCGGCGATGCCTTCCTTGCGGCCGACCGGCCCCAGCCCTTCGTTGGTCTTGGCCTTGACGTTGACCGCCCCGGGGGGCAACTGCAGGTCGCGCGCAATGTTGCCGACCATGGCCGGCGCATGCGGCCCGATCTTGGGCGCCTGCGCATGGACCGTGGCGTCGACGTTGACCGCCGTCCAGCCGGCGCGCTGCACGCGGGCATAGGCCGCGCGCAGCAGGCGGCGGCTGTCCGCGCCGCGGTAGGCGGGGTCCGTATCGGGGAAATGTCTGCCGATGTCCCCCAGGCCAGCCGCGCCCAGCAAGGCGTCGGTCACCGCGTGCAGCAGCACGTCGGCGTCCGAATGCCCGGCCAGGCCGTGGGTATGCTCGATGGTTACGCCGCCGATGATGAGCGGGCGGCCCGGGACCAGCACATGCACGTCGTAGCCTTGCCCGACCCGGAAAGGCACGTTCATAGCCATTTCTCCACCAGTTCGAAATCCTCGGGCCAGGTCAGCTTGGCGTTGCGCACCGATCCGCGCACCAGCAAGGGGGCGTGTCCGGCCTGTTCCATCGCCGAGGCCTCGTCGGTGACTTCCAGCCCGCGGCTGCGCGCAGCCTGCAAGGCGTCGCGCAATAGCCCGGCGCGAAACATCTGTGGCGTCTGCGCCAGCCACAGCCCTTCGCGCGGCACGGTGCACGCCACGCGATCGGTGCCCGCCTTGACCGTATCGGCCACCGGCAGCGCCAGCAGCCCGCCGACGGCGTCGCCCAGGCAGGCGTCGATCAGCCGCCGCAAGGCGTCCAGCGGTAGCCCGGGGCGCGCGGCATCATGCACCAGCACCCAATCGTCGGCGCCGGCGCCCGAATCGGCCAACGCCGCCGCCACCGTGTCCGCCCGGGTCGCGCCGCCGCAGGGACGGCAGACGGTACGCGGCAGCCCGGCCAGCGCCGATTCTGCGCGCACGTCGCCCGGGGCCACGGCCACCCGTACCTGAACAATGCGGCGGTCGGCCAGCAAGGCCTTGACGGCGTGGCGCAGCATGGGCTCGCCCGCCAGCAGGCGATACTGCTTCGGGATGGCGGCTGCGCCGGGCGTGCTGGCGCGCGCGCCGATGCCGGCTGCCGGGACGAGTGCGACGATGCGTTCGGACATGGACCCGGGATTTTATAATCACCGCCCTAATGCCCAAATCCGCCTCGCCCGCCGCTCCCCTCCTCGCCCCGGTTCCCTCCACCGCAGCAGTGCTGGCCGCGCTCAAGCCCGGCCAGCGCTACGCGCAGCCGCGCCCGCCCGGATCGGGCGACGCCTGGTGGCTGGCCGACCTCGCGCAGCGATCCGGCAAGCTGATCGCCGTGCTGACCGCCGATCCCCTCGACGCGCAGCGGCTGGCCGACGAGATCCCCCTGTTTGCCCCTGGGCTGCGCGTGCGCCAGCTGCCGGACTGGGAAACCCTGCCCTACGACAGCTTTTCCCCGCACCAGGATTTGATTTCCGAGCGCCTGCAGACGCTGAACACGCTCATGCAAGGCGGATTGGACATCCTGACGGTGCCGGTGACCACGGCGCTGTACCGGCTGCCGCCGCCCGCTTTCCTGGCGGCCTACACCTTTTCGTTCCGCCAGGGCGATCGCCTGGACGAAGCCGCACTGCGCGCGCAATTGACGCTGGCCAACTACAGCCACGTCACCCAGGTGACGGCGCCAGGCGAATTCTGCGTCCGCGGCAGCCTCATCGACCTGTTTCCCATGGGTTCGGCGGTGCCCTACCGGCTGGACCTGTTCGACGACGAAATCGAGTCGATCCGGGCCTTTGACGTCGACAGCCAGCGCAGCCTGTACCCGGTGCGCGAAGTGCACCTGCTGCCCGGGCGCGAATTCCCCATGGACGAGGATTCGCGCGCGCGCTTCCGGGCGCGGTTTCGCGAAGTGTTCGAAGGCGATCCGTCGCGCGCCTTGCCCTACCGCGACATCGGCAACGGCATCGCGTTCGCGGGCGTCGAATACTACCTGCCGCTGTTCTTCGACGAAACGGCCACGCTGTTCGATTACCTGCCGGCCGGATCGCTGCTTGCCACGCTTGGCGAAATCGACGAAGCCGTGCAGCGGTTTGCGGCCGACACGGCCAGCCGCTACGCCTTTTTGAAAAGCGACCGCGAGCGGCCGGTGCTGCCGCCGTCCGAACTGTTCCTGGACAACGAAAACCTACACGCGCGCCTGAAGCAATTCGCCCGCCTGGCACTAAACGGCGGTCCGCACCCGGATTTCCTTGCCGCCGCCGACGTGGCCGTGGCGCGGCGCGCCGATGATCCGCTGGCGCGGCTGCGCGCCCTGGTGTCGGCCGCGCCGCCTCGCGTGCTGCTGTGCGCCGATTCGGCCGGCCGGCGCGAGACGCTGGCGCAAATGCTGGCCGAGCACGGACTGCCCCCCGATTGCCAGCCCGGCTCGGTGGCGGAGTTCCTGCAAGGTGGCCAGGCGTTCGGCCTGGCGGTCGCGCCGCTGGCAGCCGGGTTTACCGTCCCGGCCGCGGGGCTGGCGCTCATCACCGAAAGCGACCTCTATCCCGGTCATGCGGCCGGCCGGCGCACCGGCCGGCGCGAGCAAGAGCGCGCCAGCAACGTGCAAGCCATGGTGCGCGACCTGGCCGAGCTGCGCCCCGGCGACCCGGTGGTACACGCCCAATACGGCATTGGCCGCTACAAGGGCCTGGTCAACATGGACATGGGCGAAGGCGAGATGGAATTCCTGCACCTGGAGTACGCCGGCGGCAGCACGCTGTACGTCCCGGTGTCACAGTTGCACGTCATCGCCCGCTACAGCGGCGCCGACCCCGAGGCCGCGCCCCTGCACCAGCTTGGCTCCGGGCAATGGGACAAGGCACGCCGCAAGGCCGCCAAGCAAGTGCGCGACACCGCGGCAGAGCTGCTCGACCTGTACGCCAAGCGCGCCGCGCGCCAGGGCTACACCTTCAAGCTGCCGCTGGCCGATTACCAAGCATTCGCCGAAGGCTTCGGGTTCGAGGAAACGCCCGACCAGGCCGCCGCCATCGAGGCGGTCATCGGCGACATGACCTCGGGCCGCCCCATGGACCGCCTGGTGTGCGGCGACGTCGGCTTCGGCAAGACAGAGGTCGCGCTGCGCGCGGCTTTCCTGGCCGTGGCCAACAACAAACAGGTGGCGCTCTTGTGCCCCACCACCCTTTTGGCCGAACAGCATGCGCAGACCTTCGCCGACCGGTTCGCCGACTGGCCCGTGCGCGTGGTGGAGCTGTCGCGCTTTCGTTCCTCCAAGGAAGTGGCCGCGGCCATCCAGGGCATCAACGACGGCACCATAGACATCGTCATCGGCACGCACAAGATCCTGTCCAAGGACGTGCGCTTCAAACGCCTGGGCTTGGTCATCATCGACGAAGAGCACCGCTTCGGCGTGCGCCAGAAAGAAGCGCTCAAGGCCTTGCGCGCCGAGGTCGACGTGCTGACGCTGACGGCCACGCCCATCCCTCGCACCCTGGGCATGTCGCTCGAAGGCATACGGGACTTTTCCGTCATCGCCACGGCGCCGCAAAAGCGGCTGGCGATCAAGACCTTCGTGCGGCGCGAAGACGGCAGCACCATACGCGAGGCGCTGCTGCGCGAACTCAAGCGTGGCGGCCAGGCCTACTTCCTGCACAACGAGGTCGAGACCATCCACAACCGCCGCGCCAAGCTCGAGGAGCTGGTGCCCGAGGCGCGCATCGCCGTGGCGCACGGCCAAATGCCCGAGCGCGAGCTCGAGCAGGTGATGAAGGGCTTTTACCAGCAGCGCTACAACGTCCTGCTGTGCACCACCATCATCGAAACCGGCATCGACGTGCCCAGCGCCAACACCATCGTCATCCACCGCGCCGACCGCTTCGGCCTGGCCCAACTGCACCAGTTGCGCGGGCGCGTCGGACGCTCGCACCACCAGGCCTATGCCTACCTGCTGACGCCCGGCGAAGATGCCATGACACCCAACGCCAAGAAGCGCCTGGAGGCCATCCAGGCCATGGAGGAGCTGGGTTCGGGCTTTTACCTGGCCATGCACGACCTGGAGATCCGCGGCACCGGCGAAATCCTGGGCGAGGCCCAATCGGGCAACATCCAGGAAGTGGGCTTTTCGATGTACAACGACATGCTCAACGAGGCGGTGCGTGCGCTCAAGGCCGGCGAAGAGCCCGACCTGGACGCGCCCTTCTCGGCGGGCTGCGAAGTCAACCTGCACGCGCCGGCGCTTCTGCCGGCGGACTACTGTCCCGACGTGCACGCCCGGCTGGCGATCTACAAGCGGCTGTCGCACGCCACCGGCGAAGACGACCTGATCGCCATCCAAGAAGAACTGATCGACCGCTTCGGCAAGCTGCCCGAAGCCGCGCGTGCGCTGATCGCCACCCACAGGCTGCGGCTGGCTGCCGAACCGCTGGGCATACAAAAGATCGACGCCAGCGATGCCGGCGCCCTGATCCAGTTCAAGCCCAACCCCAACGTCGAGCCAATGCGCATCATCGAACTGGTGCAAAAGCAGCGCCACATCAAACTGGCCGGCCAGGATCGCCTGCGCATCGAAGCCAAAACGCCCGACCTGCCCGCGCGCGTGGACGCCGTGCGCGCGGTGCTGCGGGCGCTCGCCTGAACCGCCACTGACCCAAGAACCGCCATGACCGATACCCACCTGGTCGTCCAAGCGCCGTCGCTGTCGGCCGACACCGTCGAACAACTGGCCGCGCTGGCCTGCGCCGAGGGCGTGCAGCACCTGTCCACCACCGCCGCGCGGCTGTTGCACGTGTCGCGCCAGGCCACCGACGAAGCTGCCGTGCGCGCAGAATGCGAGAAGCGCGGCGTGGACTACGCCTACGTCCCGGCCGGCGTGCGCCTGTCGGACTGCAAGGTGCTGGCCATGGACATGGATTCCACGCTGATCAACATCGAATGCATCGACGAGATCGCGGCGGCGGCCGGCCTGAAGGCGCAGGTCGCGGCCATCACCGAGGCAGCCATGCGCGGCGAAATCACCGACTTCGCCGAGAGCCTGACCCGGCGGGTGGCGCTGCTGCGCGGGGTGCCCGTGCAGGCGCTGGAGCAGGTCTACCGCGACAAGCTCAGGCTCAACCCCGGCGCGGACCGGCTGCTCGCCAGCGCGCAGGCCGCCGGGATCCGCACCCTGCTCGTCTCGGGCGGTTTCACCTTCTTCACCGAACGGCTGCGTGAGCGCCTGGGCCTGGACGAAACCCATGCCAATACGCTGGAAGTGGAAAACGGCGTGCTCACGGGGCGGGTCTTGGGCGGCATCCTGGACGCCCAGGGCAAGGCCGACCGGCTGCGGGCCTTTGCCGCGGCGCACGGCGCCGCGCCCGAGCAGATCATCGCCATCGGCGACGGCGCCAACGACCTGAAAATGCTGGCGCTGGCCGGCTATTCGGTCGCCTACCGCGCCAAGCCCGTGGTGCGCGCGCAGGCGCGCTACGCGCTGAACGTCGCGCCCTTGGACGGCATCTTGAACTGGTTCGACTGAAAAAACCGCCCTCCGCGGCAGCGATCCGGCGCGGGCCGAGCCTGGCACCAGCCGCAGCAGCCGGCAGGCCGCGCAAGCGCTACCTGGCCGGACGGCGTAAGAGGTAGCGGTAGACGAAGCCCGGATACGCCAGCACCAGATACAGGCACAAGGTGATGGCGTAGAACTCCCAGCCCTGCGCAAAGCGGTTGCCCAGGCTGGCCTCGGCGGCAAAGCCCAGCGCGCCGACGATCACGTAGTACACCAGCACTTCGGCCAGCCGCAGCCAGAACGGCTTGGGCGCCGGCTGGCCGTTCCGCTTCCAGGGCAGGACGGCCAACACCCGCTCGGTCAGGAAAGGCAGGTTCGCGCTGGCCAGCGCCAGCGCGATCAGCAGCCAAACCGCCAGTGCCTGGTCCATGTGCGCAGGATCAGAACGACAGCGATCGGGCGATGGCCTGCACGCACAGCGTCATCAGCCCGCCGGGCAGCACGCCCAGCAGCAGGACCAGCAGGCCATTGACCGACATCAGGCCGCGCGAGGCGCAGCTGGCCTGGATGGGACCGGCGTCTTCCTGCGGCTCGTCGAAGTAGACCACCTTGACCACGCGCAGGTAGTAGAAGGCGCCGATCAGCGAGAACAGCACCGCCACGACCGCCAGCGCCACGTGGCCCGCATCGACCAGCGCCTGCAGCACGGCCAGCTTGGCATAGAAGCCGACCATGGGCGGCAGGCCAGCCAGCGAGAACATCAGGATCAGGATCATCCCTGCCAGCCAGGGGCTGCGGCGGTTCAGGCCCTTGAGGTCGTCGATCTGCTCGCACTCGAAGCCATTGCGCGACAGCAGCAGCACCATGCCGAAGCTGCCCAGCGTGGTCAGCACGTAGGTCAGAATGTAGAACAGCGCCGCCCCGTACGCCGCCGACGACGTATTGTCGACCCCGGGCACCACGCCGGCCAGCAGCGCCAGCAGCACGAAGCCCATGTGGGAGATGGTCGAATACGCCAGCATGCGCTTGAAGTTGCTTTGCGCGATGGCGGTCAGGTTGCCCACCGCCAGCGACAGCACGGCCAGGATGGCCAGCATGGGCTGCCAGTCGGCCGCCAGCCCGTGCAGGCCTTCGACCAACAGGCGCAGCACGATGGCGAACGCAGCGATCTTGGGCGCAGCACCCAGCAACAGCGTCACCGCCGTCGGCGAGCCGTGGTAGACGTCGGGCACCCACATGTGGAAAGGCGCAGCCCCCAGCTTGAACGCCAGGCCAGCCACCAGGAAGACCACGCCGAACACCAGCGGCAGCCGGTCGGCCTGCCCTTCGCCGATCACGCGGGCGATCTCACCCAGGTGCAGCTGGCCGGTCGCGCCGTAGATCATGGACATGCCGTAGAGCAGGAAGCCCGAGGCCAGCGCGCCGAGCACGAAGTACTTCATGGCCGCCTCGGTAGCCGTGACGTTGTCGCGACGCAGCGCCACCAGCGCGTACAGCGCCAGCGACATCAGCTCCAGCCCCAGGTAAATGGAGACCAGGCTGCCCGAGGAAATCATCACCATCTGGCCCAGCAGCGCAAACAGCGCCAGCACGTACAGCTCGCCGCCGCGCAGCATGCCACGCTCGCGGGCATAGGCGTGGCCATAGACGAGCGTGACCGCGACGGCCAGGTAGGACGCCAGCTTGGCCAGGTGGGACAGTTCGTCCACCACGTACAGGCCGTGGAAGGTCGTCCCGGCCACGCCCGCGCGCCACTGCCCCAGGGTCGTCACGAACAGGATGGCCAGGGTCAGCAGCGACAGCCACAGCGTGGGCTTGCGCTCGGGGTGGCTGCTGACCGCGTCGACCAGCAGGGTGAGCATGCCGAGCACCAGCAGAAGGATCTCGGGCGCGGCCAGGGCGAAGTCGAATTGCGATTGCATCATGGTCCAGGCTTACAGTTTCGAGGCAGCGACGTGTTGCAGCAGCGCCTCGACCGAAACGTGCATCACATCGGTAAAGGGCTTGGGATAGATACCCATGAACAGCACGGCAATGGCCATGATGCCCAGGATGGCGAACTCACGGCCATTGATGTCCTGGAGCGCGCGTACGTCGTCATTGGCGACGTCGCCGAAGGCCACGCGCTTGACCATCCACAGCGAATACGCCGCGCCCAGGATCAGCGCCGTGGCGGCGAGCAGGCCGACCCAGAAGTCATACTCGACCGCGCCCATGATCACCATGAACTCGCCCACGAAGCCGCTGGTGGCCGGCAGGCCGCAGTTGGCCATGGAAAACAGCACGAAGTACGTCACGAAGCGGGGCATGGTGTTGATCACCCCGCCGTAGTCGGCGATGCGTCGCGTGTGCATGCGGTCATACAGCACGCCGATGCACAGGAACATGGCGCCCGAGACGAAGCCGTGCGAGATCATCTGCACGATCGCGCCTTCGACGCCCGCGGTGTTGAAGATGAAAAAGCCCAGGGTGACGAAGCCCATGTGGGCCACGGACGAATACGCCACCAGCTTCTTCATGTCGTCCTGGACGATGGCCACCAGGCCGATGTAGATGACCGCGATCAGCGACAGCGCAATGACCAGGCCGGCCAGGCCGTGCGCAGCGTCGGGCGTGATTGGCAGCGAGAACCGCAAAAAGCCGTACGCGCCCAGCTTGAGCATGATGGCCGCCAGCACCACCGAGCCGCCGGTCGGCGCCTCGACGTGCGCGTCAGGCAGCCAGGTGTGCACTGGCCACATCGGCACCTTGACCGCGAAGGCCATGAACAGGGCCAGGAAGATGAGCAGCTGCGCCGTATAGCCCAGCGGCGTATGGTGCCAGGTCAGGATGTCGAACGAGCCGCCCGACACGTTCCACAGGTAGACGAAGGCCACCAGCGTCAGCAGCGAGCCAAGCAGCGTGTACAGGAAGAACTTGAACGCCGCATAGACGCGGTTGGGGCCGCCCCAGACCCCGATAATGATGTACATCGGAATCAGGGTCGCTTCGAAGAAGATGTAGAACAGCAGCCCGTCCAGCGCCGCGAACACACCCACCATCAGCCCGGACAGGATGAGGAAGGCGGCCATGTATTGGGCGATGCGGCTGGTAATGACCTCCCAGCCGGCTGCGACCACGATGATCGTGATGAAGGCGGTCAGCAGCACGAACCACAGCGAGATACCGTCGATGCCCAGGTGGTAGTAGACCGAGAAGCTCTCGATCCACAGCACCCGTTCGACGAACTGCATGTCAGCCGTGCCCGGGTCAAAGCCCGTGTACAGCGGCAGCGTCACCGCAAAGCCGGCCAGCGCGCCGACCAGGGACAACCAGCGGGTCAGGCCAGGCCGGTCGTCGCGCCCCAGCGCCAGCACCAACAGGCCGGCGACGATGGGCACGAAGATCGCAAGCGTGAGCCAGGGAAAGTTGGTGGATGCCATCTCGCTTGCCATTATTGGTGTATCAGCACGAAGAAAGTGACCAGCGCCATGATCCCGATGATCATCGCGAACGCGTAGTGGTAGATGTAGCCCGACTGCAGCACGCGGCTGGCCGCGGCCACCCAGCCGACCACGCGCGCGCTGCCGTTGACCAGCAGGCCGTCGATCAGGCCCCGGTCACCGCCCTGCCACAGGCCGCGGCCCAGGCAGCGCGTGCCACGGGCGATGATCTGCTCGTTGACCCAATCCACGTAGTACTTGTTTTCGAGGATCTTGTTGATGCCCGAGAGCTTGGCATGGATGGCCTGGGGCACGGCCGGGTTGACCAGATAGCAGTACCAAGCCACCACGGCGCCGGCCACGGCCAGCCAGAACGGCGCGGTCGTAAAGGCATGCAGCCCGTAGGCGACCCAACCATGCCAGTGCGAGGCCAGTTCGGCCATGGCCGGGTGCGCCGGCAGCACGGCGATGACGCCATCGAAGAAGTCGCCGAACAGCATCGGGTCGATGACCATGGCGCCGATGATGACCGACGGGATGGCCAGCAGCGCCAGCGGCAGCGTCACCACCCAGGGCGACTCGTGCGGCGTGCCGCCGTGATGACCGTGGTCGTCATGCGCGTGCGCGTCATGGCCGTGGCCGTGCCCGTCATGCGCGGCAAAGCGCTCCTTGCCGTGGAAGACCAGGAAGTACACCCGGAAGGAATACAGCGAGGTCACGAACACGCCGATCAACGTCGCGTAGTAGGCAAAGCGCGCGCCCCAGACATTGGCCGCGCCGGCCGCCTCGATGATGTGCTCCTTGGAATAGAAGCCCGAGAAGAACGGCGTGCCCACTAGCGCCAGCGTGCCCAGCAGGAAGGTGATCCAGGTCAGCGGCATGTACTTGCGCAGGCCGCCCATGTTGCGGATGTCCTGGTCGTGGTGCATGCCGATGATGACCGAGCCGGCGGCCAAGAACAGCAGCGCCTTGAAGAAGGCGTGCGTCATCAGGTGGAAGATCGCCACCGAATAGGCCGACGCGCCCAGCGCCACCGTCATGTAGCCCAGCTGCGACAGCGTGGAGTACGCCACCACGCGCTTGATGTCGTTCTGGATGATGCCCAGGATGCCCAGGAACAGCGCGCCGATCGCGCCGATGACGATGACGAAGGACAGCGCCGTATCGGACAGCTCGTACAGGGGCGAGAAGCGCGCCACCATGAAGATGCCCGCCGTCACCATGGTCGCGGCGTGGATCAGCGCGGAAATCGGCGTGGGGCCTTCCATCGAATCGGGCAGCCAGGCGTGCAGGGGCACCTGAGCCGACTTGCCCATGGCGCCGATGAACAGGCAGATGCAGGCCACCGTCAACAGCATCCAGTCCGTGCCGGGGAAGGTCTCGCCCGCCAGCTGCTGCGCCTGGCCAAAAATGTCGCCGTAGTGCATGCTGCCCGTGTAGGCAAACAGCAGGCCAATGCCCAGCACGAAGCCGAAGTCACCGACACGGTTGATCAGGAACGCCTTCATGTTGGCGAAGATCGCCGTGGGCCGCGTGTACCAGAAGCCGATCAGCAGGTACGACACCAGGCCGACCGCCTCCCAGCCGAAGAAGAGCTGGAGCATGTTATTGGACATGACCAGCATCAGCATCGAGAAGGTGAACAGCGAGATGTACGCGAAGAA
>CALEQZ010000017.1 GCA_937908115.1 uncultured Alcaligenaceae bacterium
GGGCCCGCCGCCGGTGCGCCCGGGCGGGGCGCCGCGAGCGTCCCAGGCCGCCGATACCGCCATGCCGCCGACGCAGCAGGTGGCCAGCATGGATGCGGCGACCTTCTTCGCGACGTTTGCCGAGGCTGCCAGGCACAACCCGCCGCACGCCAACGACTATCCGATGCTCGACCGGTTGCGCCGGCTGGGGATGGATTTCGGCAAGCCTTTCGATTTTGCCCGCCTGGATCCGGTCGTGCAGCAGGCACTGGCGCAGGCCGCCCCGGTGGCCGGTGAGCGTATCCGGCAGGCGCTGCACCGCGCCGGGTACGCGGTCAACGGCTGGCGCACCGTGCTCGACGGCATAGGCACCTACGGGGCCGACTATCTGCGCCGCGCGGCCATCGCCTATGCGGGGCTGGGCGCGAATACGCCCGAAGACGCCCTTTATCCGTTGGCCGCTGTCGATGCCGAGGGCCGGCCGCTCGATGGCGATGAGGACTACGTCATTCATTTCGCGGCCGACCAGTTGCCGCCGACCCATGTTTTCTGGTCGATCACGCTGTACGGCGAGGACCATGGCTTTGCCGATACGGGCCATGACCGCCCTGCGCTCGATAGCAACGATCCCTTGCACTACAACGCCGACGGATCGCTCGACCTGTACATCCAGCACGATGAGCCCCGCGGCGAGCGCAAGGCCAACTGGCTGCCGTCGCCCAAGGGCAAGCCCTTTTTCCTGAGCATGCGCGTGTATTGGCCCAAGGCCGCGGCGTTGGACGGCACCTGGGCGCCGCCGCCGGTGCGCGAGGATTGACCGTGGCGCGCCCGTCGTGCGCGGGCGTGGCAAGCCGCGCTGTGGGCGAGACTTGCCGCGCACCATGGTGGTGCGCGTCGAGTTGCGGCCTAAAAAACGTTCAAGCTATACTCAGCGGGTTTGACGCTTCGCGGGATATTTGTTGTGCGAAAGCCGGGGGAGCCGGTTTGGCGCGCAGCGCCGGACGCTTCGGCAGTCGTGCAGCGCGAGACATCGCCGGACGAAGGGACGGCACCCAGGGTGATGCTCACCGACGACGAACGGGCGCGGGTCAAGGCGCGCGCCCGCCGGGGTCTGGTGAATGCGGTGGCGGCGCAAGGCCTGATGGCCGTGGTCGCGACGCTTGCGGCCTGGGCAGTGGCAGGCGCGGCGGCCGGCTGGTCGGCGCTGGCGGGGGCGGGGGCTTATCTGTTGCCCAACGCGCTCTTCGCCCTGCGGCTGCACTTGGCTGCGCGCATACCGGGTCGTGCGCATCCCTTCAGTTTCTTGTTCGGCGAAGTCTTCAAGCTTGCCGCGACGGTGCTGCTGCTGTGGCTCGTCGCGCGCACTGGGGGCGATGCCGTCGTCTGGCCGGCGCTGCTGGCCGGGCTGGTGTGCACGCTCAAGGGCTATGTGTTGTTGCTGATGTTCCGCAGGTTGTCTTAGAAGCGCACGCGAGGGGCGTGTTCGAAGCCGGGCCGCAGGCCCGCAAGATTGCGAAGCAAGTACAGGTAAGGGAAGCAAATGGCTGCTGCCAGCGACGTGTCGCCTCAGTCCTATTACATCCAGCACCACCTGGTGCACTTCAACAACATCGGCGAGAAGCAATCTGCCATCGCCCATTTCGGCGTCGTCAACTACGACTCCCTGTTCTGGTCCATCCTGATGGGCCTGGTCGTGGTGTTCTTCCTGTGGCGCGCCGCCCGCCGGGCGACCTCTGGCGTGCCGGGGCGCTTCCAGGCCTTCGTCGAGATGCTGGTCGACATGGTCGAGGACCAGGCCAAGAGCATCGTCCCCAACGAAACGTCGCGCCGCTTCGTGTCTCCCCTGGCGCTGACGGTGTTCCTGTGGATCGTGATGATGAACGCGCTGGACCTGGTGCCGGTGGACCTGCTGCCGCGCCTGTTCGCGTGGACCGGCCTGGGCGCGCATCACGGCGACTTCCTCTACTATCACCGCATCCTGCCCACCGCTGACCTGAACATCCCGATGGGCATGTCCCTGGGCGTGCTGCTGCTGATGTTCTACTACGGCATCAAGATCAAGCATCCCGGCGGCTTCGTCAAGGAACTGTTCTCCGCGCCCTTCCACGGACACGGCGTGGCGGCCCTGCTGCTGGCGCCGTTCAACCTGCTGCTCAACGCGATCGAATACGCCGCCAAGTCGGTGTCGCTGGGCATGCGGCTGTTCGGGAACATGTTCGCCGGTGAACTGATTTTCATGCTGATCGCGCTGCTGGGCGGCGCCTGGACCGGGCTGAACGCCTCGAGCATCGGCCTGGGCATCGGGCACCTGCTGGCCGGTTCGATCTGGGCCATCTTCCACATCCTGATCGTGTTGCTGCAAGGCTTCATCTTCATGATGCTGACGC
Source organism: uncultured Alcaligenaceae bacterium (assembly GCA_937908115.1). Lineage (GTDB taxonomy): Bacteria > Pseudomonadota > Gammaproteobacteria > Burkholderiales > Burkholderiaceae_B > CALEQZ01. Next base: position 2,367 of record CALEQZ010000017.1, read on the forward strand.
TGGTCTACATCGGCCAGGCGCACGAAGGGCATTGACCGGATACGGCTGCACGGCGGCGGCGGGGGCCCCGTGCGGTCGCGCAAGGATCTCTTGCATCGAATCGTTCCCGAAACCATTTTTTGATTGCGGATTTTTAACCAAGGAGTTGTCATGACCAACGTCGCTTTCGTTGCTCTCGCTTGCGGTCTCATCATCGGCCTGGGCGCCATCGGCGCTTGCATCGGCATCGCGCTGATGGGCGGCAAGTACCTCGAAGCTTCGGCCCGTCAACCCGAGCTGATGAACGCTCTGCAGACCAAGATGTTCCTGCTGGCCGGCCTGATCGACGCTGCGTTCCTGATCGGCGTTGGTATCGCCATGCTGTTTGCCTTCGCCAACCCCTTCGTGGGCTAATGGCGCGCCCGCGCCTGGGAGCGCGGGCACGAGACGCCGGCGCCTGGCGCGTCAGTCATGCGCCGCGCCGGCAAAGATATCCAGAGCCCTGCGCCGCCGCGGTGCGGCGGGGGCCGCAAGGTGTTAAAGGGAAACGACCGTGAATCTGAACGCGACGATCTTCTTCCAGATGCTCGTGTTCTTCGTGCTGGGTTGGTTCACGATGAAATTCGTGTGGCCGCCCCTGACGAAGGCGATCGATGAGCGCCGCCAGAAAATCGCCGACGGCCTGGCTGCTGCCGAGAAGGGCAAGGCCGACCTGGCGCAGGCGCAGGCGCGCATCAGCCTGATGGAGGCCTCCGCCAAGACCGAAACCCACGCCCGCATGGCCGAGGCCGAGAAGCAGGCCGCGGCGCTGATCGAGCAGGCCCGCCGCGAGGCCGAGGCCGAGCGCGCGCGCATCCTGGCCCAGGCCAAGCAGGATGCCGAACAGGAAGTCCAGCGTGCGCGCGACGCGCTGCGCGAAGACGTCGCCCTGCTGGCGGTCAAGGGTGCCGAGCAGATCCTCAAGCGCGAAGTGGACGCGCGCGTCCACGCCGAGCTGCTCGCCCAGCTCAAGGCTCAGCTCTGATCCGGGAACGCCATGGCTGAACTTTCGACTGTCGCCCGGCCCTATGCCGAAGCCCTGTTCGGCGTCGCCCGCGAAGACCAGGCGGGCCTGGCCGGCTGGGCCGACCTGGTGGCCGAAATGGCCCAGGTCGCCGCTCATCCCGATGTGCGCGCCGCCGTGTCGGACCCCCGCCTGACCGACGAGCAGCGCGTCGACCTTTTCGCCGGCCTGGTCAAGACCCCGCTGCCGCAGGCTGCGCGCAACTTCCTCGTCCTGCTGGTCCAAAACGACCGCCTGCTGCTGCTGCCCGAGATCGCCAGCCAGTTCGAGGCTTTGAAGAACCGCCACGAAGGTACCGCCGTGGCCGAGATCACCAGCGCCTTCGAGCTGAGCGAGGCCCAGGTCCAGGAGTTGCTCGCCGGTCTTGAAAAGAAGTTCGGCACGCGGCTCAAGGCGCAGGTCCGGGTCGATCCCTCGCTGATCGGCGGCGTGCGCGTGGCCGTGGGCGACCAGGTGCTCGATACATCCGTGCAGGCCCAGCTGGCCCGCATGCGCGATACGCTGGCGGCGTAAGGCCAGGTAACAGGATTCCAGGAGTCTGAAAATGCAACTCAACCCGTCAGAGATCAGCGAACTGCTCAAGAGCCGCATCCAGGGCCTGGGCGCTTCGACCGATATCCGCACCCAGGGCACGGTCGTTTCCGTGACCGACGGCATCGCTCGCATCCACGGCCTGTCCGACGTGATGCAAGGCGAAATGCTGGAGTTTCCCAACAACGTCTACGGCCTGGCGCTGAACCTCGAGCGCGACTCGGTTGGTGCGGTGATCCTGGGCGACTACACGGGCGTGTCCGAAGGCGATCAGGTCAAGACGACCGGCCGCATCCTCGAAGTGCCCGTTGGCCCCGAGCTCAAGGGCCGCGTGGTCAACGCCCTGGGCCAGCCGATCGACGGCAAGGGTCCGATCAACGCCAAGCTGACCGACGTCATCGAGAAGGTCGCCCCCGGCGTGATCGCCCGCCAGTCGGTGTCGCAGCCGCTGCAGACCGGCATCAAGGCCATCGACTCGATGGTGCCCATCGGCCGCGGCCAGCGCGAGCTGATCATCGGTGACCGCCAGACCGGCAAGACCGCGGTCGCCGTCGACACCATCATCAACCAGAAGGGCAAGGACGTCACCTGCGTGTACGTCGCCATCGGCCAGAAGGCGTCGACCATCAACAACGTGGTCCGCAAGCTGGAAGAGCACGGCGCGCTCGAATACACCATCGTCGTGGCCGCGCCGGCCTCGGATTCCGCCGCCATGCAGTACCTGGCCGCGTACTCGGGCTGCACGATGGGCGAATACTTCCGCGACCGCGGCGAAGACGCCCTGATCGTCTACGACGATCTGACCAAGCAGGCCTGGGCTTATCGCCAGATTTCGCTGCTGCTGCGCCGCCCGCCCGGCCGCGAAGCCTACCCCGGCGACGTGTTCTACCTGCACTCGCGCCTGCTCGAGCGCGCCGCGCGCGTCAATGCCGACTACGTCGAGAAGTTCACCAACGGCGCGGTCAAGGGCAAGACTGGCTCGCTGACGGCGCTGCCGATCATCGAAACCCAGGCTGGCGACGTGTCCGCATTCGTGCCGACCAACGTGATCTCGATCACCGACGGCCAGATCTTCCTGGAAACCGACCTGTTCAACGCCGGCGTGCGTCCGGCCATCAACGCCGGTATTTCGGTGTCGCGCGTCGGTGGCGCTGCCCAGACCAAGGTCATCAAGAAGCTGTCGGGCGGTATCCGTACCGACCTGGCGCAGTACCGCGAACTGGCTGCCTTCGCGCAATTCGCCTCGGACCTGGATGACGCCACCCGTCGCCAGCTCGAACGCGGCAAGCGCGTGGTCGAACTGCTCAAGCAGCCGCAGTACCAGCCCCAGCAGGTGTGGGAGTTGGCCGTCACGCTGTACGCCGTCAACAACGGCTACCTCGACGACGTGGAAGTCGGCCAAGTGCTCAGCTTCGAGAAGGCCTTCAAGGACCACCTCAAGGCCAAGCACGCCGCCTTGATCCAGCGCATCGAGGACAACAAGGAAATGTCCAAGGACGACGAGGCCGAGCTGGTCGCCGCGCTGCAGGAGTTCAAGAAGCACGGGGCCTTCTAAGCCATCCCCGGCAAGGCCGGCGGGCCGGCGGCAGCGGCCGCCCCCGCCACTAGGGGCGCAAGCGGCGGTGGCCGCGCGCCGCCCAGTCCGAAACAGGAAAGCGCAATGCCCGGAATCAAGGAAATCCGAACCAAGATCAAGAGCGTGCAGAACACGCGCAAGATCACCAAGGCGATGGAGATGGTCGCCGCGTCCAAGATGCGCAAAGCGCAGGACCGGATGCGCGCGGGCCGTCCCTACGCCGACAAGGTGCGCCAGATCGCAACGCACCTGATGCAGGCCAATCCCGAGTACAAGCACCCTTATCTGATCGAGCGTGAAGCCCGCAAGGGCGTGGGCATCATCGTCGTCACGACGGACAAGGGTCTGTGCGGCGGCCTGAACACCAACGTCATGCGCCTGGTCCTGGCTCGGCTCAAGGAGTTCGACCAGCAAGGCGTCAAGGTGCAGGTCACCGCCTTGGGCAACAAGGGCTTGGGCGTGCTGACGCGGGTGGGCGCCAACCTGGTTTCGCAGGAAGTGCAGCTGGGCGACGCGCCCAACCTGGAGCGGCTGATCGGCGCGATCAAGGTGCAGCTCGATGCCTACCTCGAAGGCCGCATCGATGCGCTGTACGTGGCGACCAACCGCTTCATCAACACGATGCGCCAGGAGCCGGTGTTCCTGCGCCTGCTGCCGTTGCCCAACGGGCTGGCCGATCCCTTCCAGGCCGGCGAGGACGCAGCCGAACAGGCCGCGCTCAAGTCGCAGTACGGCTGGGACTATATCTACGAGCCCGACGCCAAGACGGTGATCGACGAGCTGCTGCAGCGCTACGTCGAAGGCCTGGTCTACCAGGCGGTGGCCGAGAACATGGCCTCCGAGCAATCCGCCCGGATGGTGGCCATGAAGGCCGCTTCGGACAACGCCAAGAAGGTCATCGGCGACTTGCAGCTGGTCTATAACAAGACCCGCCAGGCAGCCATCACCAAGGAAATTTCGGAAATCGTGGGGGGCGCCGCCGCGGTTTGAGCCAGCAGGCCGACCGACAGCCCAAGCACCCGCCAGACAGTCATCTAGCAAGGAATCGACATGAGCATCGGAACCATCGTTCAGTGCATCGGCGCCGTGGTGGACATTCAGTTCCCCCGCGATCAAATGCCCAAAATCTACGACGCCCTTACCCTGGCCGACGAAAGCTCGCCGTTCGCCGAGAAGGGCCTGACCTTCGAAGTCCAGCAACAGCTGGGCGATGGCGTGGTGCGCACCATCGCCATGGGTTCGTCCGACGGCCTGCGCCGTGGCATGGCCGTCAAGGCCACCGGCGCCCCGATTTCGGTGCCGGTCGGCAAGGGCACGCTGGGCCGCATCATGGACGTGCTGGGCCGCCCCATTGACGAAGTCGGTCCGATCAAGTCCGACGAGCGCCGCGCCATCCACCAGGAAGCCCCGGCGTTCAAGGACCTGTCGCCTTCGGTCGAGCTGCTCGAGACCGGCATCAAAGTTATCGACCTGGTCTGCCCGTTCGCCAAGGGCGGCAAGGTGGGCCTGTTCGGCGGCGCCGGCGTGGGCAAGACCGTCAACATGCTGGAGCTGATCAACAACATCGCCAAGCAGCACAGCGGCCTGTCGGTGTTTGCCGGCGTGGGCGAGCGCACCCGTGAGGGCAACGACTTCTACCACGAAATGGCTGAGGCCGGCGTCATCAAGATGGACAACCTGGAGGAATCCAAGGTGGCCATGGTGTTCGGCCAGATGAACGAGCCTCCCGGCAACCGCCTGCGCGTGGCGCTGTCGGGCCTGACCATGGCCGAGAAATTCCGCGACGAAGGCCGTGACGTGCTGTTCTTCGTGGACAACATCTACCGCTACACGCTGGCCGGTACCGAAGTGTCCGCCCTGCTGGGCCGGATGCCGTCGGCGGTGGGCTACCAGCCCACGCTGGCCGAGGAAATGGGCAAGCTGCAGGAGCGCATCACCTCGACCAAGACCGGCTCGATCACGTCCATCCAAGCCGTGTACGTGCCTGCGGACGACCTGACCGACCCGTCGCCGGCCACGACCTTCCTGCACCTGGACTCCACCGTGGTGCTGTCGCGCGACATCGCCGCGCTGGGCATCTACCCCGCCGTGGACCCGCTGGATTCCACCAGCCGCCAGCTCGATCCGCAGATCGTCGGCGAGGAGCACTACACTGTTGCCCGTGGCGTGCAGTCGACGCTGCAGCGCTACAAGGAACTGCGCGACATCATCGCCATCCTGGGCATGGACGAACTGTCGCCCGAGGACAAGCAGATCGTGGCCCGCGCGCGCAAGATCCAGCGCTTCCTGTCGCAGCCGTTCCACGTCGCGGAAGTCTTCACCGGCGCGCCCGGCAAGTACGTGCCGCTGTCCGAAACCATCCGCGGTTTCAAGATGATCGTCGAGGGCGAGTGCGACCACGTGCCCGAGCAGGCCTTCTACATGGTCGGCACCATCGACGAGGCCCTGGAAAAGGCCAAGAAACTGCAATAAGGACCTTCCATGTCTAACGCAACCCTGAAAGTGGACGTCGTCAGCGCCGAGGAGTCGATCTTCTCGGGCGAGGCGAAGTTCATCGTGCTGCCCGGCGAGGCGGGTGAGCTCGGCATCCTGCCCGGGCACACTCCGCTGATCACGCGCATCCGCCCGGGCACGGTCAAGGTGGTGCGGCCCGACGGCAGCGAGGAGAACATCTTCGTGGCCGGCGGCATCCTGGAGGTGCAGCCCGGCGGCGTGACGGTGTTGTCCGATACCGCCGTGCGCGCCGCGGACCTGGACGAGGCCAAGGCCGAAGCCGCCCGCAAGAAGGCCGAGCAGGCGCTGCGCGAGGCCAAGGACAAGGCCGACATCGCGGTGGTCGAGGCCGAACTGGCCATGCTCGCCGCCCAGGTGGCAGCGGCCCGCAAGCTGCGCCAGCTGCGCAGCACGCACTGACGTTCCACTTGCCGGGCGCGGTTGCGGCGTCCGGCTGTCCCGCACAAGGCGGCCCTATGGGGCCGCCTTGCGTTTTTCCGGCGCCTCGCCGGTCGCCGGAGCATGACTTTTCCTCGCTACGGCAATTGCGCATGGCGGCCGGTCAATCCGGCCGGATAGTCTGGGGGCTCCTTTCATAGACAGGAGCCGTCCATGCCAGGAATCATCGATTGCGCCGTTCTGATGCTGCCTGCCCATGCCGCCTGGAGCGGCCGTTGGATGCAACAGCAGGCCGACCGGCTCGGCAGGATCCGCCTGCACGCGCTGTGGTTGGTCGACCCGCAATCGCCGGCCGATGCGCCGGTGCCGGTGCAAGCCTTGGGTGATGCGCAGCTGGCGTTGCGCCGCTATGACGCTGGCCTGCTGCCCGTCGACTACCCCACGTTGGGATGGACCCGCACAGCGCTGGCGTTACTGCCGTCCGGCGAGCGATCGCCCATGGTGGCATTGGTCGACGGCCTGCAGGCGCCCGCCGTCCAGGATCTGCTGCGCCTGGGCCTGGACGATTTCATGCGCGAAGGCTGCCCACCCGATGACGTGCGTGCGCGCATCGAGCGGCAGGCGGCGCGCGCCCGGGCCCGCGTGGTAACCGCGGACGCCGCGTCCTGGCCGCAGGGTCAAACTGCGCCGCCCGGCATCGGCAGCGGGGCGCTGGCGCAAGACTGCTGCGCGGCCGAGTCGCCGGCGGGGCCGTTGCTTGGGCCCGCGCCGGTTTTCCGGCCCGAGGAGCCCTTCAGGCAGGCCAAAAGCCGGGTCGTGGCCACCTTCGAGCGCGACTACATCACGCGTGCGCTTGCCCGCCACGCCGGCAACATCGCCATGGCCGCCCGCGCCGCGCACAAGCACCGGCGCGCATTCTGGGCGCTGATGCGCAAGCACGGCATCGACGCCGGCCCGTACCGGGAAGCTGCGCGGGTGGGGCTGGCCGCGGCCGGCCGGCACATCGGCGGCGCCGGGTAAAATCCCCGGCTTGCGATAAACAGAGAACGCCGTGTCCGCAGCCCCTTTGCAAAACGATGTATTCCTGCGCGCGCTGCTGCGCGAGCCGGTGCCGTATACCCCCATCTGGCTGATGCGCCAGGCCGGCCGCTATCTTCCGGAATACAACGCCACCCGGGCGCGCGCCGGTTCCTTCATGGGCCTGGCGCAGAATCCCGCGTTCGCCACCGAGGTGACGCTGCAGCCGCTGGAACGCTATGACCTGGACGCGGCCATCCTGTTTTCGGACATCCTGACCGTGCCCGACGCGATGGGCCTGGGGCTGGAATTCGCCGCCGGGGAAGGGCCGCGCTTTGCGCGACCGGTGCGCACCGAAGAGGACGTGGCGCGCCTGGCCGTGCCGGACATGGATGCGCTGCGCTACGTGTTTGACGCGGTGGCGCAAATCCGCAAGGCGCTGGCCGGCAGGGTGCCGCTGATCGGCTTTGCGGGCAGTCCCTGGACCGTGGCCTGCTACATGGTGGAAGGCCAGGGGTCGGATGACTATCGGCTGGTCAAGACGATGCTGTACGCGCGGCCGGACCTGCTGCACCGCATCCTGGACATCACCGCGCAGGCAACCGCCCGGTACCTGAACGAACAGATCGCCGCCGGCGCGCAGGCGGTGATGCTGTTCGACAGCTGGGGTGGCGTGCTGGCCGACGGCCTGTTCCAGCAGTTTTCGCTCGCCTATACCAGGAAGGTGGTCCAGGCCTTGGCGCGCGAAGCCAACGGGCGACGCGTACCGGTCATCGTCTTCACCAAGGGCGGCGGCCAATGGCTGGAGGACATCGCCGCCGTCGGCTGCGACGCCGTCGGCCTAGACTGGACGGCCGATTTGGGCGCGGCCAGGCGCCGGGTGAATGACGGGGTTGCGCTGCAGGGCAACCTGGATCCGATGACCCTGTTCGGGGGCGAGCAGGCCATCCGCCGCGAGGCGCGGCGCGTGCTCGACGCCTATGGGCCGGTGGGTGCGGGCGGGCATGTGTTCAACCTTGGCCACGGGATTTCCCGTTACACCCCGCCCGAGGCCGTCGCGGTGCTCGTCGACGAGGTGCATGCATACAGCCGGCGCTTGCATGACCCGGGCCGGGCCGGGTAGCGCGGCCCGGCAACGTTGCGGACGATTGCCTGTTTTGCCTGCCGGATGCGGCCCGAAAGGGGCATGCCGGGGCGTCGGCCGGCAAGTGCACACCGGATTCGGTGTGGCGCGCCTCGTACTTGTGCACAGAAGAAAAACAAATCGGGGAAAACCCCGACAAACTTATGGTGGATTCTGAATGGGGCATCTAAGTCTATGGCGAATAAAGGATTTTCTTGTTTGTGACAAAAAGTTTTTGGCGGTTCATCCCTTTTTTATCGACAATCCACACCGCCATCCACGCCGTTTTCCCCAAAGTTATCCACAGGCAGGCAGCCCACGAGGCTGGACAAGCGCTTAGCTGGAAAATCCAGAATCCACTTTAAGTAATGAAACAATCCGCGCCCACCTCCGATTTGCCTGTCTCCCCGGACGTGGCGTGGGTGCGCGTGGCCTTGGATGTGCCGTTGCCCGGCCCCTTCGACTACCGGGCCGAGGCGGCCCTGCCTGCTGGCATCCGGGTGATCGTCCCATTCGGCCGGCGCAAGCTGGTCGGCGTGGTGCTGGCCACGGTGGATGTGCCCGACCTGCCGCCGGAGCAAATACGGCCGGTGGAGCAGGTGTTGGACGATTTGCCCCCATTGCCGCCCGATTGGATGCGCATGGCGCGTTTTGCCGCCGATTACTACCAGCGGCCGATTGGCGAGGTCATGCTCCCTGCGCTGCCCGCGCCCTTGCGCAAGCCTGCCGCCTACCTGGGCAAGCGGGCCGCGGGCGGACCGCTGGCCAGGCTGGCGCGGCGGCGCGCCGCGCCGGCCACGCCGGTGGCGGCCGACGTGCCGCCGGCGCTCAACGAGGCCCAGCAGGCCGCGGTGCAGGCAATTGCCGAGCTTGCCGGCTACCAGGCGGTCCTGCTGCATGGGGTGACCGGTAGCGGCAAGACCGAGGTCTACCTGCATGCGGCCGAGCGCGTGCTGGCCGCCGGCCGTCAGGTGCTGATGTTGGTGCCGGAGATCAACCTCACGCCCCAATTCGAGAACGCCCTGCGCGCGCGCCTGGAAAGAATCGCCGGCCAGGGCGCGGTGGCGGTGCTGCATAGCGGCCTGTCCGACGGCGAACGCACGGCGGCCTGGGCCGCTGCCATGCAAGGACAGGCCCGCATCGTGCTGGGCACCCGGCTGGCGGTATTCACGCCCATGCCGGCGCTGGGCCTGATCGTCGTCGATGAAGAACACGAGGCGTCCTACAAGCAGCAGGACGGCCTGCGCTATTCGGCGCGGGACCTGGCCGTATGGCGGGCGCGGGATCTGGACATCCCTGTGGTGCTGGGCTCGGCCACCCCTTCGCTGGAGACCTGGCACCATGTGCAAAGCGGACGCTATCGGCGGCTGGCCTTGCCCGGCCGGGCGCGTGCGGCTGCCTTGCCGGCGGTCAAGCTGGTCGACACGCGGCGGCTTGCCATGCAGCACGGAATGTCGCCACAGCTGTTGGCAGCGATCGAGGATAGGCTGGCGCGCGGCGAGCAATCCCTGGTCTTCCTGAACCGGCGCGGCTATGCCCCGGTGCTGCATTGCGGCTCGTGCGGGTGGGTCAGCGGCTGCCCGCGTTGCACCGCCTACACCGTTTTGCACCGGCGCCAAGAGGGCGGGCACATGCTGCAATGCCATCATTGCGGCTACCACGGCCGCGTGCCCCAAGCCTGCCCGGATTGCGGCGACCAAGACCTGTTGCCCATGGGGCGAGGCACCCAGCGAATCGAGGAAACGCTGGCCGAACGCTTTCCGCAGGCGCGCATCGCCCGCATCGACGCAGACAGTACGCGCCGCAAGGGCAGTGCCCAGGCGCTGTTTTCGCAGGTGCATGCGGGCGAAGTGGACATCCTGGTCGGCACGCAGATGGTGGCCAAGGGCCACGATTTCGCCAACCTGACGCTGGTGGGCGTGCTCAATGCCGACGCGATGTTGTTTGCCCATGACTTCCGCGCGCCCGAGCGGCTGTTCGCCCAGCTGATGCAGGTGGCGGGCCGCGCCGGGCGCCATGGCGGGCGCGGCGAAGTGCTGATCCAGACCGGCTACCCGGAGCAGCCGGTCTACCAGGCGCTCGTGCGCCACGACTACGAAGGCTTTGCCCGCCACGCCTTGTCCGAACGCGAGGCAGCGGGGCTGCCCCCTTACGCCTATCAGGCGCTGCTGACCGCCCAGGCGCGCGAACTTGCCCAGGCGCTGGATTTCCTGGCGCGCGCGCGTGCCCTGCCGGACGAAGCCGGCGAAGGGGGGCTTCCCGGCGCGGCGGCGGTCACGCTCTACGACCCCGTGCCGCTGCGCATCGTGCGCGTGGCGCATATCGAACGTGCGCAGCTGTTGGTAGAAAGCGCGAGCCGCCCGGCGCTGCAGGCCTTCTTGCGGGCCTGGATGGCGCAGCTGCCCGCACTGGCCGCTCAGGGCCGCGTGCGTTGGCAGCTCGAGGTCGATCCGTTGGAGATCTGAGCCGGGCGCGTACCAGACATGGAGATCATGCACAGCAACGAGACACCTGCATTGGCCGCGGGCTTGAACGCCGCGCAGCGCGAGGCAGTCCTCTATCTGGATGGGCCCTGCCTGGTGCTTGCCGGGGCGGGATCGGGCAAGACGCGCGTCATCACCCACAAGATTGCCTACCTGCTGCGCGATTGCGGCTACATGGGTCGCAACGTCGTGGCGTTGACGTTTACCAACAAGGCCGCGCGTGAAATGGCCGAGCGCGTCAAGACGCTGGTCGATCCGTCGCTGGCCAAGGGCCTGACCATCAGCACCTTCCATTCGCTGGGGGTGCGCATCCTGCGCGAAGAGGCCGAGCACGTGGGCCTGAAGCCGCAGTTCTCCATCATGGACGCCGACGACGCCTTGGCGATCATCCAGGACCTGCTGGCCACGACCGATCGCGCACGGCTGCGCGCGGTGCAGTCGACGATATCGCTGTGGAAGAACGCCCTGATGGACCCTGACGCGGCCGAGCGCGCAGCCGCCACCGCCGACGAGGCCGAGGCCGCGCGCCTCTACCGCAGCTACCAGGCGACGCTGGCGGCCTACCGGTCGGTGGACTTCGACGACCTGATCCGCCTGCCCGCGCAGCTGATGGAGCGCAACCCGGAAGTGCGCGAGCGTTGGCAAAACCGCGTGCGCTACCTATTGGTCGACGAATACCAGGACACCAACGTTTGCCAGTACCGGCTGGTGCAGTGGCTGACCGGCCCGCGCGCCATGTTCACCGCCGTGGGCGACGACGACCAGGCCATCTACGCCTGGCGCGGCGCGACGATGGAGAACCTGGCCAAGTTGCCCGCCGACTACCCGGGCCTGAAGATCATCAAGCTGGAGCAGAACTACCGCTCGGTGCAGCGCATCCTGGCCGCGGCCAACCGGGTGATCTCGCGCAACCCGAAACTGTTCGAGAAAACCCTGTGGTCGGACCTGGGCGCAGGCGAGCCCATCACCGTTTCGGCCATGGACGACGAGCAGGCCGAGGCCGAGTCCATCGCCATGAGGATTTCCGCGATGCGCTTCGAGCGCCGGCTGCGCTGGAAGGATTTCGCCGTGCTCTATCGGAGCAACCACCAGTCGCGCGTGCTGGAGCAGGCGCTGCGAAACCTCAAGATTCCCTACACCATCTCGGGCGGACAAAGCTTTTTCGACAAGGCCGAGGTGCGCGACATCCTGGCCTATCTGCGGCTATTGGCCAATGACGACGACGATCCAGCCTTCATCCGTGCGGCGACGACGCCGCGGCGCGGCATCGGCCAGGCCACGCTGCAGGCGCTGGGGGCGTACGCGGCCGAGCGCCAGCTGTCGCTGTACGCGGCGACTTTCGAACAGGGCCTGGCAGGCCGCCTGTCGGCACGCCAGCTCGAACCCTTGCGCACGTTCGGCGAGTTCATCCAGCGCATGCAATGGCGCGCCGGGCGGGGCAGCGACGGGCGCGGCCCGGCCTCGGCCGAGCCGGCCGGGCCGCTGTTGGACGACCTGCTCGCCGCGATCCAGTACGAACGCTACCTATACGACACGCTCGAGGAACGCACGGCGCAGACGCGCTGGCAGAACGTGCTGGAGCTGGTCGGGTGGCTCAAGCGCAAGGCCGAGGAAGACGGCTTGACGTTGTTCGAGCTGGTGCAGCACGTGGCGCTCGTGACCATGCTCGAGCGCAGCGACGACGAAGAGCCCGATGCGGTCAAGCTATCCACCCTGCACGCGGCCAAGGGCCTGGAGTATCCGCACGTGTTTCTGGCCGGCGTGGAGGAAGGGTTGCTGCCCCATCTGGGCAAGGACGACGAGCAGGGCGATCCCGCGCGCGCGGCCGAGTCGCTTGCCTCGCGCATCGAGGAAGAACGCCGCCTGATGTACGTAGGCATCACGCGCGCCCAGCGCAGCCTGCACCTGAGCTGGTGCAAGAAGCGGCGCCGCGCCCGCGAGGACGTGGTGCGCGAGCCGTCGCGGTTCATCGAGGAAATGGGGGTGGGCGAAGACAAAATCCAGGAAGACGAGGCCACGCGCGCGATGAGCCCCAAGGAGCGGCTGGGCATGCTCAAGGCGCTGCTGGCCAAATAGGCGTCGGCGTCCATCGATACGGCCGCGGCCGCGGGGATGCCGCGGCCGGCCCTGGCCTGGTCCTGCTGGGAATGCGCCGGCCTTGCGCTGGCACGCGTGCAAGCCGTGATGCCGCTCGAGGGTTACGCCAGCTCGCGCAACAGCAGTTCCCAGAACTTGAGGCGGGTCTGCAGCGTGGAGATGACGATGTATTCGTTCAGCGTGTGGGCGCCGTCGCCGTCGGCGCCCAGGCCGTCCAGCGTGGGCACGCCCAAGGCGGAGGTGAAGTTGGCGTCGCTGCCGCCGCCCGTCATGGGCGCCTCGTCGAGTTCGAAGCCGGCCTCGCGCGCATGGCGCTGGGCCAGCGCCAGCAGCGCGGCAGCCGCCTCGGTGCGCACCATGGGCGGGCGGTTCAGCTCGACGTCGATCTCCAGTTCCACGTCCGGGTCGACCGCGCACAGGTTGCGCATGCGCCGCAGTACGTCTTCGGCGGCAGCCATGTCCGGAACGCGGAAATCGACCATGCAGCGGCAGCGGGCCGGCACCGTGTTGGTGGCCGTACCGCCGGAGATGGTGCCCACGCTGACGGTGATGCCGCGCTCGTAGTCGGTCATGGCTTCCAGCGCCAGCACCTGGTGCGCCATTTCGCGGATGGCGCTGCGGCCTTTCTCGTGCTGCATGCCGGCATGCGCCGGCCGGCCCTTGACGTCCAGGCGCAGCAGGCCCGTCCCTTTGCGGGCAGTGACGCATTTGCCGGTGTGGGGGCGGGCGGGCTCGCACACCAGGGCGTACTTGGCATTGGCCGCGAGTTTTTCGGTCCACGCGCGCGAGGCATGGCTGCCGATCTCTTCGTCCGGCACCATCAGGAAGTCGACGGGCAGGTGCGTGTCGCCGGGCCGCGCCAGCCGCGACAAGGCAGCCAGCGCCAGGTACATGCCGCCTTTCATGTCGTAGCTGCCAGGGCCGTACAGCCGGTCGCCTTCGATGCGGCAGGGATTGTCCTTGAGCGTGCCCACGGGATGGACGGTGTCCAGGTGGCCCAGTATCAGGATGCCGGGCCGCGTGTCTCCCGAGGCGCGGTTGCTGACATGCAGCAGCGGGCCGGTGCTGGGCCCCAGGTCGGCCAGCTCGGCTGCCAGGCCGGCGGCAGCGGCTTCGGCGCGCACGAGTTCGGCCATGGCGGCCACGCCTTGCGGCCAGTTCGAGGGGGATTCACATTGCACCCAGGACTGGATGCCCGCGACGAGCTCCTCGGCTGTCGGCAGCGGCGAGGGATTGGACGGCGAAGACACGATGTCGATCCGAAGGGTTGAGAGGGCTGGGCGCGCAGATCAGGCCACCTGCCGGCCCGCCAGGGCGGCAAGCTGCGCGTCGTCCGGCAGTTTGCCTTCGAACCAAAGGCTGGCGCAAGCCGCGGACATGGCGCGGCCGTCGTGGCCGATGCCGGGCACCACTTGCAGCGTCCAGCCGAATGGCACGCCGCGGCGCTGCGCCTCGCGCTGGCCGGCCTCGAAGTAATGAAGCGCGCGCGCGAACCGGTGCGGCCCTTGCCGCTTGGCTGCGGGTTCGGACGGCAGGTTGGGATCGTCGGTGGCGATGTCCTGGTCGCCGGCCAGTATGGTCAGGGGGTAGGCGAGCAGGCGCACGAGATGGCCTTCGTCCAAGCCCACCCCATCGAGTCCTTCCGGAAAGCGGCAGTCGAAGGTCGGCAGTGTGTACCAGCCGGGATTGGCCGCGGTGACCGCGCAAAACGGCGCATGCGGCTGGCTGCTCATCAGGCGGTGCACGAACTGGCCGCCTGCCGAATGCCCGAACAGGTAAGCCTGGTCGACGGTCGTGACGCCCGCCTTGCGCAGGTCGGCGAACACCTTGGCGACCAGGGCGTAGGTCCAGCTTTCGACCGGGCGCGCCCGGCCGTCGCCGTCGAAGACCCGGCCGTTGTTGTAGCTTTCCACGCCGGGCCAGGCTTCGTTGGAGAACGTAGGCGCGACGATCAGCAGGTTGTACTTGTCCGCGGCGTCGACCCAGAAATCGCGGTAATCATCGCCGTTGCGCAGCACGCCGTGCTGCACCATCACCACCGGACGGTCCGGCGCATAGCTGGCGGGCCGATAGGTGTTGAGGGTGAAGGGCCGGTCGGCATTGTCGCCTTCATCGACGTAGGCGATGGCATTTCGGCCGGGGCGGGCGAGCTCCCGGGCGATGCGTTCCACGTTGGAAATTTGTGGGCTCATGGCGGGCAATCAGGTCTGGGTGTTGAGGTGACAGGCCGACCAGTGGCCGGCGGCGATTGGTTCTAGCGCTGGCGCTTGCTCGCGGCAGCGTGGCATGGCATGCGGGCAGCGGGGGTGAAAGGCGCACCCCGAGGGGGGATTCAACGGCGACGGGATCTCGCCCTTGATGGGGACGAAGCGGCGGCCGCGGCGGCGCACGTCGGGAACTTCGGCCAGCAGGGCCTGCGTGTAGGGGTGGTTGGCGCGCGAGAAGATCTCGGCGGCCGGCGCCTGTTCGACGATCTTGCCCAGGTACATGATGGCCACGCGGTCGGAGATATGCCTGACCACGCCCAGGTCATGGCTGATGAACAGGTAGGTCAGGCCGTGCTGCTCGCGCAGGTCCATGAACAGGTTGATGACCTGGGCCTGGATCGAGACGTCCAGCGCGGCGACTGGTTCGTCACAGACCAGGAACTTGGGCTGCACCATCAAGGCCCGGGCAATGCCGACGCGCTGGCGCTGGCCGCCCGAAAGCTGGTGCGCGAACCGGTCGCGGTAGTCGCGTTCCAAGCCGACCGCGGACAGCGCGCGCTCGACGCGCGAGGGGATCTCGCCGGCAGGCGCGAGCCTGTGCACTTTCAGCGGTTCGGCCAATATCTGCCGCAACCGTTGGCGCGGATTGAGCGAAGCCTGCGGATCCTGGAAGACCATTTGCACGCCCAGCACATAGGCCAGCCGCTGCGCCCCGCGCAGGTTCGCCGTGGGCTCGCCCTGGTAAAGCACCTCGCCCTCGGTCGGGCGATGCAGGCCGGCGACGATACGTCCCAACGTGGACTTGCCGCAACCGGATTCGCCCACCAGTCCCAGGACTTCGCCGTGCGCCACGGCCAGGTCCACGCCGTTGACGGCGTGGACGGTGCGCCGGTCGATGGGGCGGCCGGCCAGCGCAAGCAAGCGCTGGGCCAGGTCGGGGCGCTGCTCGAAGCGCTTGTGTACGTTGCGTAGCTCGATGACGGGCGGATGGTGCGAAGTCATGCGGCAGTGTTCTCGCAGGCGATCGGTACGTGGCAGCGAAAGCTGCGCGAGCCTTCCAGGTTGACGGGCGGGGCCTGTTCGGCGCAGCGCTCGACGGCACGCGGGCAGCGGGGCCGGAAGGCGCAGCCGGCCGGCCGCGTCGACAAGCTCGGCGTCATGCCTTCGATCTGGCGCAGCCGTGCGCCCGGCCTGGCATTGGCCGGCATGGAATCGAGCAGCCCGCGCGTGTACGGATGCCGCGGTGCGTCGAGCACCTCGTCCACCGGTCCAGCTTCGACGATGCGGCCGGCGTACATCACGGCGATCCGGTCGGCCAGCTCGGCAACCACGCCCAGGTCGTGGGTGATCCAGATCAGCGCGGTGTCGTGGGTGCGGCAGATTTCCTGCATGCGATACAGGATCTGCCCCTGGATCGTCACGTCCAGCGCCGTGGTCGGCTCGTCGCAAATGATCAGGTCAGGCCGGTTCAGCATGGCGATGGCGATCGCCACGCGCTGGCGCATGCCGCCGGAAAACTCGTGGGGATAGCTGTCCAGGCGCTTGTCCGGCGCCGGTATGCCCACCATGGCCAGGGCTTGGCGGCAGCGCTCGCGGGCCTGCGCGCGGGAAACGTCCTCGTGCGTGAGGATGGCTTCCATCATTTGCTCGCCGATGCGCAGCACGGGGTTAAGCGTCATCAGCGGGTCCTGGAAGATCATGGCGATGCGGTTGCCGCGCAGCCGGCGCATGTCCTCTTCGTCGAGCCGGCGCAGGTCCTGTCCCTTGAAGAGGATTTCGCCCTCGACGACTTCGCCGGGCGGGTCGATCAGTCCAAGCAGCGAGAACCCGGTCACCGATTTGCCCGAGCCCGACTCGCCGACCAGTCCCAGGATTTCGCCGCGACGCACTTCGAGGTCGACGCCATCGACGGCCGGCCATGCGCCGGCTTCGGTGTGGAAGGCGGTGCGCAATCCGCGCACCTGCAGGATAACTTCGCTCATGCCCGCCGTGGATCCAAGGCTTCGCGCAGGCGGTCGCCCACGACGTTGATGGCCAGGATCAGCAGCAGCAGGGCGATGCCCGGGAACATGCTGATCCAATAGTCGCCCGACAGCAGGTACTGGAACCCGGTGGCGATGAGCAGGCCGAGCGACGGCTCGGTGACCGGCACGCCCACGCCCAGGAAAGACAGTGTTGCTTCCAAGGCGATGGCCGTGGCGATTTGGATGGTGGCGAAAACCAGGACCGGGCCCATGCAATTGGGCAGCAGGTGAAAGGCAATGATGCGCCAGGCGGGATAGCCTAGGTTGGCGGCAGCCTCGATGTATTCCTTGCGGCGCTCCTGCAGGGCGCGGCTGCGCATGATGCGCGCGTAATTGGCCCATTGCACGAGCACCAGCGCAAGGATGACCTTGTCCACGCCCCGGCCCATGACGGCCAGCAGGACCAGGGCGACCAGTATGGTGGGAAATCCCAGTATGAAGTCGACGATGCGCATCAGCACCGTATCGATCCAGCCCCCGGCGTAGGCGGCGACCAGGCCGGCGACGCTGCCGATCGCGGTGGCCAGCGCCACTGCAGTCAGCCCCACGGCCAGGCTGATGCGCAGCCCGTACAGGATGGCGCTGAGCATATCGCGGCCCTGGTCGTCGGTGCCGAGCAGGTACACCCAGCCGTCCATGGATTCGGAGCCCGGCGGCAGGCGCCCGTCGAGCAGGTTCAGGTTGGCCAGGTCATAGGGGTTTTGCGGCGCGAACAAGGGGGCGGCCAGGATCGCGGCCATGAGCAGGACCAGGGCGCAGGCCGATCCCGCGACGGTGGGCCGTGCGCGTAGCCGCTTGAGGATGGCGGCGCGCCGCGGCGTCTCGGCCAGCGGCGCGACGGTGCGCGCGTGGGAGTCCGGAGTCGATCGGTCCATGGCTGTCAGTGGGCGGGCGAGACGAGCTGCACGCGCGGATCGAGCGCGGCGTACAGCACGTCCACGACGAAATTGACGACGACGAAGATAAAGGTCGCCAGCATGACGTAGGCGACGACGACCGGCCGGTCGAGCTGGTAGACGCTGTCGATGAGCAGCTTGCCCATGCCCGGCCAGGCAAAGACGGTTTCGGTGATGGTGGAGTAAGCGATCAGGCTGCCGAATTCCATGCCCACTACGGTGACCACGGGAACCAGGATGTTGCGCAGGATGTGGCGACGGACGATGCGTCCCGGGCGCACGCCCTTGGCCCGGGCGAACTTGACGTATTCCTGCGTTTGCGCTTCAGCCACGCCGGTGGCGGTCAGCCGCAATACCAGCGCGATGTTGGCCAGCGCCAGGTTGATGGCTGGCATGACGATGTGCGACCAGCCGTCGGCGGTCAGGATGGACAGCGGCACGCCCAGCACGTCGACCGTCTGTCCCCGGCCCGACGCCGGCAGCCATCCCAGCCAGACCGCGAACAGCAGGATCAGCATCATGCCCTGCCAAAAATTCGGCAGGGAGAAACCCAGCACCGAGCCCGCCATGATGCCCCGGCCCAGGACGCGGTCACGGTATAGCCCGGCGACCAGGCCAAGCGGGATGCCGACGACGCACGACAGCGTGATGGCCACCAGCACCAGCTCGAAGGTGGCCGGCAAGCGCTGCAGGATCAGCCCTATGGCCGGCACGCCGTGCACGAACGAATTACCCAGGTCACCCTGCAACGCGCGCCACAGGAAGGCGAGGTACTGTCGCCAAACGGGCTGGTCCAGGCCAAGGCGGGCAATGGTGGCCTGGCGGGCCTCCATGGTCGCCTCGGGACTGACCAGCAGCTCGATCGGGTCCCCCACGGCATAGACCGCGAAGAACACCACGACCGAGACGGCCAGCAGGACGAACAGGCTTTGCAACAGCCTGCGCAGGGTGAACAGCAACACGTCGGATTCCCTTGCTGCCGGATCTGCGCTACGGGGCGCGCTTGACCGAGGTGGCCAGCGTGTACTGGTCGGCGCGGCCTTCGTAGGTCAGCCCCTTGCGGAAGGCCCACAGCGAGCTTTCATAGTGCAGGGGGATGCTGGGCAGGTCCTGCAGGGCCAGGGTCAGGGCCTGCTGCAGCAGCTTCTCGCGCTGGGCATCGTCGACCGTGGTGACGGCTTGGCGGAAGACCTCGTCCAGCTCAGGATTGGAGTAGCGTCCGTAGTTGCTGGTGCCCATGCCCAGTTCGGGCGCGTAGGACGTCACCCAATACTGCAGGAAAGACGAGGCTTCGCCAGTCTCGGACGCCCAGCCGCCCATGGCAAAGCTGAATTCGCGCTTGGCCCGCTTGGGGAAGTAGACCGACCGGGTCATGGCGTCGACGCGGGCCTTGATGCCTATGCGCGACAGGTATTGCGCCACGGCTTGGGCGATCTGGCCGTCGTTGATGTAGCGGTCGTTGGTCGCTGACACCGTCAGCTCGAACCCGTCCGCGTAGCCTGCCTCGGCCAGTAGCTTCTTGGCGGCTTCGGGGTCGTACTTCAGCTCGGGCGGATTACGCAGCGTGCCGAACATGCCGTCGGGCAGGAACTGGTTGGCCGGGGTGGCCATGCCATCCATGATGCGGTCGACGATGGCCTTGCGGTCTATGGCCATGCTGATGGCGCGGCGCACACGTACGTCCTGCAGCGGGTTCTTGCCGTTGGGCGCCTTGACCAGCGGGCTGTCGTCGCGACCGACGTCGAACTGGAAGTAAACCACGCGCACGGACGGCGTGACGACGTAGCCGAATCCCGGGGTGTTTTTGATGCGCTGGACGTCGCGGGCGGCCGGGCTTTCGATGAGGTCGAAGTCACCGGCCAGCAGCCCCGTCAGACGAGGTCCGGCGTTGGGCACTGGCACGAAGGTGACCGTGGTCCACTCAGGCTTGTCGCCCCAGTAGGTTTCGTTGCGTTCCAGCTCGATGCCGGTGCCCTTGACGTAGGACTTGAGCTTGTACGGGCCGGTGCCGATGGCGAGCTTGCCAGTGTTGAAGTCGTTGACCTTGGGCCAAGCGCCGGTCACACCACACTTGTTTTCCAAGTCGAACGTGATGGCGCCGTGCTCGGTGATGCCGCTCCACAGGATGCCCATGCGGGTCAGGTCGTTGGGAAGCAGCGGGTAAGGGGCGCGCGTCTTGATGCGCAGCGTCTGGCCATCGACGGCTTCGACGCCGGCGAACTTTTTCACCACCGACGCGTACGAGCCCGCGATGGCTTCTTCGTTGTTGACGACGCGGCAGAAGGTAAAGATGACGTCCTGGGGCGTGAACGGTTCACCGTTGGAAAATTTCACGCCTTCGCGCAGCTTGAACTCCCAGGTGGAGTCGTCCACCGCGCGCCACGACTCAGCCAGCGCCGGCGTCAGGTTCATCTTGGCGTCTTGCGCCACTAGCGTTTCGAATATGTGTGCGGCCAGCGCGTTGTTGGGCGTGGCCTGGTGATAGTGCGGATCCACTGCCGTGGGCTCGGAGGCCAGCGCGATCTTCAGCGGTTCGGCGTGCGCGCCGCCGGCCAGGGCGAGCAGTGCCGCCAGGGCGGCCAGTCGTAAGCGGGTTGCGGACATGGTGGGTTTCTCCTGGATGCGTGGTGCTAACAGCGTTGCAAGGTTCCAGGGCCGGCGCGCGGCCCTAGGCGATGGGTTGGGCAAGGCGCAGCACGGTCACGCCGGCGCGCACATTGGCCAGCGACGGCATGATGAGCACGCAGTCGTCGTATGGCGTCGAAAAGGGCTCGTTGTCGTTCCAGCCGAGCAGGGTGCCGGCGCGTGGCAGCCGCTCCAATCCCTTCCAGGGCTGGGCAAACCGCACGTCCGCACTCTTGGCCGTGATCGCGTGCGTGACGCGCAGGGCCTGCTGGCTGGGTGCGGCGGGCAGGAACCAATCTTGCGGCAGGTCGCCTTCATCGAACGTTGCGGCCGCCAGCAGGAAGCGCGCCATTTGGTCCACCGCGACGATCCGCGACTGCGGGTCGCCGTGGAATCCGCATTCGATCAACAGCGATCGCGTGCCGTTGTCGCCATCCTGGCCGAAGCGGCCATAGTCACGCATGCGCACGCCCGCCGCATGGCCGGCATCGGCCACGATGGTCGCCGGATTGCCCAATTGCAGCGCGAGTCGGATGTTGCGCTCGTGCAGCCCGGTCAGCTGCAGTGGCACGTCGGCGTTGCTCATCGAGTGGAAGTCGATCAGCCACTCGGCCTGGTCGACCCAGGGCCGCAGCGCCGCGGCGCGGCGACGCTCGCTGGTCGGGGCATCGGCCAGCTTGTCCTCGCTCCAGACGCGGTTCATGTCCTCGTCGACGTAGCGGGCTGGCAGGTAATTGGCCGGATCGAAGCGGTCGAAGGCTTCCAGGTTGCAAAACGCAAGCGTGAGCGTGCCGCGCCGGGGCCGCAGCCCGCTGGCGAGGAAAGTCTTCAGCGCCCAGGCGCCGCACAGTTCGTTGCCGTGGATGAGCGCGGTCAGCATCACGCGCCTGCCCGGCGCGCCGGAATCGAAATGCCACACCCCCGGGGTGCCGGTGTTGCCGATCCGTTCGGCCGACAGGTCGGGGCACGCAAGTTCAAACGGGCGCAGCGGCGTGGCGGCGTCGGCGGTCATGTTCGCTCCAGGAAGGCTGGCGGCGGCAGCTGCAGCCGCGGATACCTGGGTCCGCCACGGGCCCGCATGCTGCGCGCATCCCGTGGCCGGGCAAAGCCCGCCATGGACGCCATTCCCCGTGGCGCGCCCTCTTGCCCGCAGGCCGGCGCTACCGATTCGTTATCTCGGCCAGATTCTAGGAAGCCATGACCTTTCTAGACAATTAGAATATTTTGCAAACCCTTTGCCTTTTGAGCAAAGCTGGCCATGACGGACCGTCTTCGCGGTGGTCCGAAAGGAGCAAGCCGTGCTTGATGTGTCCCTGAAGTACTTCGTCGCCGTGGCCCAGGCAGGCAGCCTGAGCGCGGCATCCAAGCAGCTACACGTGGCGGTGTCGGCCATCAGCCGCCAGATCGCCCGCCTGGAGGACCAGGTCGGCGCGTCGCTGTTCGAGCGCGCGCCCCGCGGCATGGTCCTGAGCGAGGCTGGGCGCTTGTTGCTGGCCCATGCGCGCCGGACCGTGCTCGAATCGGAAGAAGTGATGCGCCAGATCGCCGGGCTGCAGGGCACGCCGCACGATGAGATTCGCATCGGGGCGTCGGAAGGGCCCGCGCAGGGCTTCCTGCCCGTGGCCATGGTCGACTTCCGCCGGCACTACCCGCGCACGCGCTTCTCCTTGCAGGTGTTGACCCCGCCGCAGGCGATGCGCCAAGTCGCTAGCGGCGAAATCGATGTGGCCGTGACCTTCAACGTCGAGCCCGCCCAAGGTGTGGCCGTCGTGCACTCCTGGCGCGCGCCGGTCTACGCCGTCATGTCCGCCACCCATCGACTGGCCGACCGCGGCAGCCTGCAGCTCAAGGACGTGCTGGCGTATCCGCTGGCGCTGACCGACGACAAGAGCACGGCGCGCCGGCTGCTCAACCGTACCTGCGCGCTGGAGAACATGACGCTGCAGGCTGCGCTGATTTCCAACTACTCACCTGCCTTGCACGGTTTCGTGCGCAATTCCGACGCCATCATGTTCGCCGGCTATATCTCGGTGGCCGACCGCCTCGCGCAGGACGGGTTGGTCGCGTTGCCGGTGATCAGCGCCGAGCTGCAGTCGCGCAACCTGCAGATCCAGACCATGGCAGGCCGGCTGCTGCCGGCCAGCGTCGCGCGCTTCATCGAACACTTGAAGGCACGGATCGACGACCTGGAGGCGACGTTGCCGCAGCCGGTCCCGTCGCCGCGTTGTGCAGGACGCGCACAACAACGTTCGGAAAACGGAATACGCCAACGGCCGGCACGGGGCTAATATCCCAAGGTTTGTCCAAGGCGCATAGAGATAGATACACGTTTCGAACATGTCGCAACGACCCGCTCCCCTTTCCGGCATACGCGTGCTGGACCTGACCCGCGTGCTGGCCGGCCCCTGGTGCACGCAAAACCTTGCCGACCTGGGCGCAGACGTCATCAAGATCGAACGCCCGGGAACGGGCGACGATACGCGCCGCTGGGGCCCGCCCTACCTGAAGGACGCCGAGGGCAAGGACACCTCCGAAGCCGCCTATTACCTGTCGGCCAACCGCAACAAGCGTTCGGTTGCGCTGGACATCGCGACGCCGCGCGGCGCCGAGCTGGTGCGGCGCCTGGCCGAGCGCAGCGACGTGCTGGTGGAAAACTTCAAGGTCGGCGGGCTGAAGAAGTACGGGCTGGACTACGAAAGCCTGAGCAAGGTCAACCCACGCCTGATCTATTGCTCGATCACGGGATTCGGCCAAACCGGCCCGTACGCCAGCCGGCCGGGTTACGACTTCATGATCCAGGGCATGGGCGGGCTGATGAGCATCACCGGCGAGCGCGACGACCTGCCCGGCGGCGGGCCGCAAAAGGCCGGCGTGGCGGTCGCCGACCTGATGACCGGCATGTACGCTACCGTCGGTATCCTGGCAGCCTTGCACGAGCGGCATGCCAGCGGGCTGGGCCAGCACATCGACATGGCGCTGCTCGACTGCCAGGTGGCCATGCTGGCCAACCAGAACCTCAACTACATGACATCTGGCCAGGCGCCGCGGCGCGCCGGCAACGCCCACCAGAACCTGGTGCCTTATCAGGTCTTTGCCGCCAGCGACGGGCATCTCATCGTCGCGGTGGGCAACGACAACCAGTTCCGTGCCTATTGCACGGTGATCGGCATGCCGGAGCTGGCCGACGATCCGCGCTTTGCGACCAACCCGGGCCGGGTCGTCCATCGTGACGAGCTCGTGCCCATCCTGGCCGAGCGCATGAAGGCCGGCGCGCGCGACCATTGGCTGCGCGAGCTGGAGCGCGCGGGCGTGCCCGCCGGGCCGATCAATACGCTGGACCAGGTCTATGCGGACCCGCAGGTCCAGGCGCGCGGCATGCGCTTGGAGTTGCCGCATCCGGCCGCTGGCGTGGTGCCCATGACGGCCAGCCCCTTGCGCTTTTCCGCCAGCCCCGTGCAATACCGCCGCGCGCCGCCCATGCTGGGCGAGCACACCGAGCAGGTGCTGCGCGAAGAGCTCGGGCTGGACGAAGCGGAAATCCGCGAAATCATCGGACACGGCTAGCCGCGCAAGCTTGCGCCGCATGCGACGCAAGCGGCGGCGCCTTCCCGAATTCGAAGAACCTGCTGCAGGCGCTTGTGCGGCTGCAGCCACATCACAGCAGGAGACATCATGAGCGAAATCGCAAGCGTGGGCATCGTAGGCACCGGCGCCATGGGCCGGGGCATCGCGCAGATTGCCGCGCAGGCCGGCCTGGAGGTCAGGCTCTACGATGCGAATGCGCAGGCGGTCGACGCGGCTTGCGCCGCCTTGGCCGAAGTCTGGGAAAAGCTCGCTGCCAAGGGCAAGATGGATGCCGGCCAAGCCGCGGCGGCGCGGGCGCGCCTCAAGCCGTGCAGCACCCTTCAGGAGCTAGCCGGCTGCGAATTGGTCGTCGAGGCGATCGTCGAGCGGCTGGACGCCAAGCGCGAACTATTCGCCGCGCTGGAAGACATCGTCGGCGATCGCTGCATCCTCGCGACCAATACCTCGTCGCTGTCGGTGACGGCGATCGCTGCGGCATGCCGGCAGCCGCAGCGCGTGGCGGGCTTTCATTTCTTCAATCCGGTGCCACTCATGAAGGTCGTGGAAGTCATCGACGGGCTGCGCACCAGCCCTGCCACGGGCGATGCGCTGATGGCCCTGGCGCGCAGGATGGGGCACGAGCCGGTGCGTGCCAAGGACATGCCCGGCTTCATCGTCAACCATGCCGGACGCGGCATGAACACCGAAGGCCTGCGCATTGCGCAGGAGGCGGTCGCAAGCTTCGACCAGGTCGACGCCATCATGCGCGAGCAGGCAGGCTTTCGGATGGGGCCGTTCGAGCTGCTGGACCTGACGGCCCTGGACGTGTCGCATCCGGTGATGGAGTCCATCTACCGGCAGTTCTATGACGAAGCGCGCTTCAGGCCGTCGCCCATCACGGCCGTGCGGCTGTCGGGCGGGCTGCTGGGGCGCAAGGCCGGCGAGGGTTTCTACCGCTACGAGGACGGCCGCAAGGTTGTTGCGCCCGAGCCGCCTGCGCCGCCCGCGCCCGGCGGGCTGAGCGTGTGGGTCAGTCCCGCGCACGAACAGGGCCAAGCGATGGCCGTGGCGCTGTGCCGCCGCCTGGGCGCAACCCTGCAGACCGGCAGCGACCCCGGCCACGACAGTCTCATCGTGGTCACGCCCTACGGCGAGGACGCCTCCACGGCGGCGAGCGAGCAGGGCCTCGATCCCCGGCGGACCGTCGCGATCGATATGCTGCATGGCGTCGACCAGCCGCGCCGGCGCACGCTGATGGTTACGCCGGCCACCGAAGCCCGCTGGCGCGATGCCGCGCACGGCCTGTTCGCCAGCGACGGCGTGCCGGTCAGCGTGATCCGGGACTCGCCCGGGTTCGTGGCGCAGCGCATGGTGGCCTGCATCGTCAATATCGCGTGCGACATCGCGCAGCAGCGCATCGCCACGCCTGCGGACATCGACAAGGCGGTCACCTTGGGCCTGGGCTATCCGCGCGGCCCCTTGGCCATGGGCGATGCCCTGGGCGCGGCGGCGATACTGGAAATCCTGCGCAACATGCAGCGGGTGACCGGCGACATGCGCTACCGGCCCAGCCTTTGGCTGCAACGGCGCGTGCAGCTCGGGTTGTCGTTGCTGGCCGAAGACTAGGCGGTGGCGCGGCGCCGCACGGCGCCGCGGCTGGCCAAGAAAAAACCCCCGGCACGCCGGGGGTTTTGCTGTCGCGTATGCGTCAGGCCGATTTGGCAGCGATCATTACTTGACGGCGTTGACCATGTATTCGACCGCCGCGCGGATGTCGGCGTCGCTGGCGTTCATCGCACCGCCCTTGGGCGGCATTGCGCCCTTACCCTTGATCGCGTTCTCGACCATGGCGTCGATGCCGTGCTCCAGGTGTGGGGCCCACGCCGCCTTGTCGCCGAACTTGGGCGCACCGGCTGCGCCGGTGCCGTGGCAGGCGAAACAGGCGGTCTTGTAGAGCTTTTCGCCGGCCGGGTTGACAGCGGCCTGCTGGGCGGCGGCCGGTTGCTGCGGCTGCTGCGGTTGTTGCGCGGCCGGGGCGGCGGCCACCGGCGCAGGCGCCGGGGCGGCAGGCTGGGCCGGCGCCTGTGCCTGGGGCGCTTCGCCTTCGACCAGCTCGAAACCGGCCACCGGGGCGATCCGCTTGGCAACCGCTTCGGGCGAGAGCGCGTCCGAGCCGCGAGCGTCCTTGGTGCCGATCGAAATCATGTTGACCAGCAGCAGGATGATGGTGATGGGGATGACGAACGCCAGCACCACCGTCACGATCAATTGCTTGGGCGTCTTGATAAGGGAAGCGTGTTCTTCGATGTGTTCCTGCTCGTTGCTCATGACCAATCCTGCAAATCGGGTACCGGGACGCCCGTCCGTGTGGGGCTCAGGCGGCAACAGGCATACTGGCGCGGCGACTTCCGGCAGGCCCCCGCCCCGCATGCAAACGCCAGATTATAACGGGATATGTCGACCGCACCTGGGCCAGCCGGGAAAGCTCGCGGCGACCCCCGCCGCCCCAGGGAATCGGCCGCGGCCGCCTTGCCCTGCACAAAGCCGCGAGCCGCGGTACAATTGCAGGCTTCGCGCCCGTAGTTCAATGGATAGAATAAGAGTTTCCGAAGCTCTCGATACAGGTTCGATTCCTGTCGGGCGCGCCAGATTTCCTTCCCGTCTGGCGGGCGGGCCGCCGGGCGGCACCTTGCGGGCCTTCTGATATTCCCCTAAGCCTTCGGCCTTTCACACCCCCTTGTCATGCGGGGTGTAGAGCAGTGCGTCCACGTCGTAACCCTGCTCGCGCGCGGTCGCCAAGGCCTTGTCCAACTCCTCGCGCGGCAGCTGTGGCGCGCGCGCCAGGATCCAGAGGTTCCTGCGGTCGGGCGTACCGGCCACCGCCCAGCGGTAGTTCGGATCCAGCCCGATGATCCAATAGTCGCCGCGCAGCGGCCAGAGCATCGACACCTTCCATTTGGCGTTGCCCGAATCGGGCAGCACGCTGGCGCTGCCGCCGGACTCGTCCACGCCCGAGCGGGTGCGGCAACGGCTGATGACCTCGAAGCGGCCTTCGCCGTTGGGCAGGTAATGCGTCGTGGTATCGGACACGCATCGCCGTGGGGACGATCCAGGCAGGCGCGCCAGTTCGAACCATTTGCCGGCGTAGCGCTGCAGGTCCACGCCAGATGTGGACTGCACGGGCGGCAGGTCCGCCGCAACCGTGGGGCCCGGCTGGGAGGCAGGCAGACTGCAGGCCGAGAGCGCGGCCGCCAGGGCGGCCACGAAAAACATTCGCGAAAGCATGGCTGGCTCCGTTTCGATGGGGCGGCGCATCAGGCGGCCGGCTGGCGCGCCACGGGCGGGCGCAAGGCGGCGTGGAAGCGGGTGACGTAGCTGTCGAAGTCCTCGCTGTCGGCGGCCTCCAGCTCGCGTTGCGCCTGTAGCGAGCGCTCGGCCTCGGCCTGGAAGTCACGCAGCCTGGCCTGCGACAGCGGATCGCCGCGCAGTGCCCGGGCGTGGCGCCGGCTGGTTTCCAGACCCAGCTGATGGAAGCTGCGTCCTTCGCGAAGCAGCGCGAGGACGCGCGCCGACGGCGTGGCCTGCGGGTCGTCCAGCTTGCCGCGCTGGGCGGCGACGGCCTGTGCGTAGTCCTGCGTGCCATAGGCCGAATCGAGCAGCGCGGCGCAGGCGCCGATCTGGTCGAGCAGTTCGTGGCCCCAGTCCGCCAGCGGCACCGGCACGCCATTGCGTTCCAGCACCAGGCCGGGCTTGCGGCCCTCACGGACCACCTTGGAAAAATTGTTGCTGCTGTAGCGGCAGTTGCCATTGTCGCCGAAGGGCGGGCTGTCCTGCAGCGCACAGTACAACAGGAAGGCGTCCATGAAGCGCGCCGTCTCGGCGGCGATGCCCAACGGTTCGAAGGGGTCGATGTCCAGGCACCGGACCTCTATGTATTGCACGCCGCGCTCGGCCAGCGCCGTGATCGGGCGCTCACAGCGCCCGATGGTTTGCTTGGGCCGGATGCTCGAGTAGTACTCGTTTTCAATCTGCAGCAGGTTGGTGTTCAGCTGGATCCACTGGCCGTCGCGGTGCGTGCCGATCTCCTGGTAGGGCTGCCAAGGGCGAGTGACGGCGTCGTACAGGCGCGCAAGGAAGGTGTCCAGGTCGTTGTAGCAGGGCTGCAGCTGGGATTGCGCCTTGTTCTGGTAGCCCAGGTCGCTCATGCGCAGGCTGGTGGCGTAGGGCAGGTGGAAGGTGTCGTCGTCCAACGCCTCGAGCTGGTGGCCGGGGGCGCGCAGGAAATCGCGCGACACGGCCGGCGATGCACCAAACAGGTACATCAGCAGCCAGCTGTACCGCGCGAAATTGCGGATCAGCGCGATATAGCCACGCGAGCGGCGCTGCTGCGGGTCGGCGCCGTCGATGCCGATCTCTTCCCAGATCGCTTCGGCAAGCGAAAAGTTGTAGTGCAGGCCGGCGATGCATTGCATGGTCTTGCCGTAGCGCTCGGCCAGGCCGCGCCGGTACACGTGCTTGAGCATGCCCGTGTTGGACGTGCCGTACCAGGCGATGGGGATGTCCGGTTCGGCAGGCAGGCGGGCCGGCATCGAGTGGTTCCACATCAGCTCGTCGTCGCCGAGCACGGCGGCGACATAGCGATGGATTTCGTTCAGCTCGGCCAGCAGCGCGTCGACGTCTTGGTGAGGCCCGGTGATCAGCTCGAGCAGCGCCTCGGAATAATCGGTCGTGATGCGCTCGTGGGTCAGCGCCGAGCCCAGCGCCAGCGGGTGCGGCGTCAGTGCCAGCCGGCCTTGTCCGTCCACGCGCAGTCCTTCTTTCTCGACGCCGCGCAGCGTCTGGGTCAGCAGGGGCCGGCAAGCCTCCAGCCGGGCGAGTCGGTTGAATAGGGTGTCGGACACGGCGACCTTCGGCGTTGCGAAATGATGACAGCGGATTTTACGGGGTCGGTGTCACGGCCGCGGGGATGGCCGCAGACATCGCAGGGGCATGGCGTCCCGGGCAAGGGCTGCCCGCGGTGCGCGCACGCGAAATCGGCGAGAATGTCGGCTTGGCCAGCGCAGATCCTGCGGCCCGGCCGATGAGGCAACCGCGCAGGCCTGCCGGTTCCTGGTTCGAGATTGTGCAGCGAGGGTTCCCGTCGTGATGAAGTTCCTGCCGGCCCGCGCCGGATCGCTGGTGGCGGCCGCCGTGCTGGCCAGCTTGCTGGCCGCCTGTTCGCCTGAGTACGACTGGCGCGAACTGTCGGTGGCCGACGGCCGGGCCACGGCCGCATTTCCCGCCAAGGTACAGACCGAATCGCGTCCTGTCCACCTGGACGGTGTGCAGCTGCCGTTTGCCTTGACTTTCGCGGCGGTGGGCAAAGGGCTGTTTGCGGTGGGCTACGCGTCGCTGCCGGAACCGGTGCGCGGTAACCCGGGCGAGGCCGCGCGGCTGGCCGGTGCGCTGACGCGCGCCTTTTATGCCAACCTGGGGCTGCAGCCGCCCGAGCAGTTGCCCGCGCCGGGCGAAGAAATCACCTTGCATGCCGAGTTGGACGGCGAGCCGTTGCGCCTGGTCGCGCGCGTGATCGTGCTGGACGGCGCGGTCATGGAAGCGGTCGCGATGGGGCCTGCCCGGTCGCTGCCGGTCGAGCGCGCGCAGGAGTTCGTGCGTTCCCTGCGGCCGGTGCGGTCACGGCCTTGAGCATGCCGTGCCCCAAGGCCAGCGTGACCGCGGCCCGGCGGTTGGGCACGTGCAGCTTTTGGCAGGCGTTGCGCACGTGGAAGTTCACGGTGCGCTCGCTCAATCCCAGTATGATCCCCGTCTCCCAGCTCGTCTTGCCCAGCGCAGCCCAGTACAGGCACTCCAGTTCCCGTCGAGAAAGCGCATTTTGGCGGTCAGGGCGCATAGGACGCGGCAATGTTTCTGTCAGCCAGCTTAAAAAATATGACTGATTATGTCGAATTGCAATCAACGATGCCCGGCGCGATGGTAGGGGCGACGTCTTGGGAGATCGGGCACTGATGGGCGGGATGTTGGAGGTGTACTTCGCCACGGCGCTGCTGATGGCGCCGTTGCTGGTTTGCGTGGGCATCGGACTGTATTGGGGCAAGAAGGACTACCCCTTCGCCGGCCCGTTCGTCACCGTGCTGGTCACCAGCGTGACCACGCCGGCGCTGGTGTTCCATACCTTGATCACCACCGAGCTGGACAATCGACTGCTGACCGAGCTGGTGGGCGCAACGGTGTTCGCGCTGGCGGTCTGCGCGTTGCTGTGCGCCGGCGTGCTACGCCTGCTCGGCCTGCCGGTGCGGTCCCTGCTGCAGACTGCCTGGATGCCCAACGCGGGGAACCTGGGCCTGCCTTTGTCCCAACTGGCTTTCGGCGACGTGGGCCTGTCTGCGGCGGTCGTATTTTTCGCGATCTCTTCTTTCCTGCAGCACACCGTGGGCGTGCGGCTCCTGACCGGCGGGTCCGGGTCGCAGGCCTGGCGCACGCCCGTCCTGCTGGCGGCCGTGGCCGCGGTGACCCTGCGGCTGGGGGAAGTGCCGGTGCCGCATTGGGTGCTCAAGTCGGCCGACATGCTCGGCTCGGTCACCGTGCCCATGATGCTGCTTAGCTTGGGGCATGCGCTTGCGCTGATTCCGTCGCACGGCCTGCGTACCGGTGCGATCCTGGCGGCGATACGCCTGCCGCTGGGGTTGATCGCCGGATATGGCACGGCCCTGGCGCTGGGCCTGTCCCACCAGCTGGCCGGCGTGCTGACCCTGCAGATGGCCATGCCTTGCGCGGTGGTCAGCTACATGTACGCGCGCCGCTACACCGACATGGGCGAGGTGTCGGCCGGGGCCGTGCTGGTATCGACCGTGGTTTTCTTATCGATCGCGCCCGTGCTACTGGGCTGGGTGCGTACCATTTGATGCGGTGTGGCCGCGCCGCGCGAACATTTCCCGCAGCGCGCGCGTGACCGCCGACCGGCCGTGGCCCTGGCGCTCGAGCATGCCGACCCGCCGCACCACCGGCGGGCCGGGCAGCGCCTTGACGGCCAGCTGCTTGCTGCGCGCCCAGTCGGCGTTGGCCAGCTGGGGCACCACTGCGACGCCGTAACCCTGGCGCACGAGTTCGGCAATCGCTTCGATGGAATTGAGCTCGAGGATGATACGCGGTTGCACCCCCAACTGATGCAGCGCTTGCGCCACCAGCCGGCCCGTCCATAGCGAGCGGTCGAACTGCAGGAAGGGTTCGTCCTGCAGCAAGGCCATGACGGCGCGCCGGCGTAGCCGGGGCGGCGCGATCAGGACCAGGCGCTCCTCGTATAGGGGCGTCCAGGCCAGCCCCGGCTCCACGCCATATGGCGGTTCGGTCACGACCGCCAAGTCCAGCTCGCCCGCTGCCACGCGCGCGGCAAAGTCCGACGATTGCCCGGCCAACAGCGTGATGTCCAAGGCCGGGTAGGTGCGCTTGATGTCGGCCAGCACCGTACCGAACGTGCCCATCAGCGACGACACCAGCGTGCCCACCCGTACGGGGCCGCGCAATTCGCCGCCTGGCTGGGCGAGCAGGCCGTCGTAATCGTCGACCAGCGCTTCGAGCCGCTGCAGCACGTGGCGCCCGTGCGCGGTCGGCACGACCGACTGCGCGCGCCGGTCGAACAACGTCACCCCCAGTTCGGTTTCCAGCGCCTTGATCTGCTGGCTGACCGCGGCTTGTGTCAGGCCGACCTGGCGCCCGGCAGCGGCAAAGCTACCCAGCCTGGCGGCGGCCAGGGCAGTGCGGAATTGCCGGATCGAAGCCATGCGCAAGACATATAAATTTTTCTTGGGCTATCAAAAATAAATAATAGTTTTACTTTCGTCAAACTTGGCGGCAAAGTATTGAGCCGGTCCAAAGACGAACGGGAGGCGGGCGCAATGTCGGAGGGCGCAACGCAACTGCAGGTATCGGTCTGGCGGGGAACCGGCACGGGAGCGTGGCAAACGTTCCAGGTGCCGCGCCGCAGCAACCAAACCGTGCTGGATGTGGCCACCTACATCCAACGGCACCTGGATCCCACGCTGTCATACCGCTACGCATGCCGTGTCGGAATGTGCGGATCGTGCGCCATGTCGGTCAACGGCGTGGCGCGTTGGACTTGCCGCACCCACGTCTCGCGCGTGTGCGCCGACGGGCGGCTGGAGCTCGCGCCGCTGGCCAACATGCCGGTCGTCAAGGACCTGGTCGTCGACATGCAGGGCTTTTTCGACAAATGGCGCGACGCACACGGACGCTTCGTGCGTGGCCCGGCCGGCCGCCACGATCCAGTGGCCCGGGTGCGCCCCGATTCGCCCGCGCGCCAGCAGGCCGATGCCGGCATCGAGTGCATAGGCTGCGGCGTGTGCTACGCCTCGTGCGACGTGGTGACGTGGCGGCCGGAATTCCTCGGGCCGGCGGCGCTCAATCGCGCCTGGACGCTGGTCAACGACGAGCGCGACACGGCCGGCGCGGCGCGCCTGGCGGCCGTGGCCGGCGACGCGGGGTGCCATGCCTGCCATACCCAGGGGTCTTGCACGCTGCGCTGTCCGAAACAGTTGACGCCGACGGCCAGCATCGCGGGCCTGAAGCGCACCGTGGCGCGCGCGGCGGTCCGCGGCGAGCTCGACGACGAGGCGGCAAGGGGGCAGGCATGACGGCATCGGTTGGACAAGGACGTGCTGCGGCGATCGCTGCGGCGCGGCGCTGGTACTGGCAACGGCTCAGTGCCATGGCAATGGCGATATTCGTGGCGGTCCACCTCGGCGTGATGATCTGGGCCATGCAAGGCGGGCTGACGGCCGCCGAGATCCTGGGACGCACCCAGGGCAGCGTGGCCTGGATGCTGTTCTACGGCGTTTTCGTCCTGCTGGCGGCGGTGCATGCGGGCATCGGCTTGCGCAACATCCTGGTCGAGTGGACACCTTTGGCACCACGTCCGGCCGGCTGGGCGGGCAACGCGGCGGCGGCGGTGCTGCTGGCCATGGGGTGGCGGGCGGTGTGGGCCGTGACCTGGGCGGGGGCGGCATGAGCGGGCACGAAGCGACTTCGGCTGCGCGTCGCAACGATGGCCGCGCGCGCGGCCATCGCGGCTGGATCGGCTTTGCCGTGCATCGCGTCTCGGGCTTGCTGCTGGCGCTGTTCCTGCCGCTGCATTTTTGGACGCTGGGCCTGGCCCTGGAGGGCGAGGCGGCGCTCGACGGCGCGCTGCGCTGGTACGAAATGCCCGTGTTCAAGGTGGGCGAGTGGCTATTGGTGTTCTGCCTTGCCGTGCACCTGCTGGGTGGCATCCGCCTGTTGCTCATCGAGTTTGCCTCCTGGCGTGGCATGCGGCTGGGCTGGGTGACGGGCGCATGCGCCGCTTCGCTGGCGATTTCCCTGGTTTTCGTTGTTTTGGCGTGGAGCTGAGGCCATGCAGGTTTTGGACTATGGACAGGTCGAGGAGACGGCGCGCGAGCTGTACATCCGTGCGCTCAAGCTGCTGCCCGACGACATCAAGCAGGGTTTCGCGCGGCTTCAGGATGCCGAGACGTCACCGCGCGCGCGCGGCATCCTGGACACGATGGTGACCAACATCAAGGTTGCCGAGGAAAACCACAACCTGCTGTGCCAGGACACCGGCTTGCCGATCTACAACGTGGTCATCGGCCGGCAGGTCCAGTTCGACGGCTGGCAGCTCAAGCAGGCCATACGGACCGGCTGCGCCCGTGCCACGCGCGAGCATCCGCTGCGCTCGAGCGTGGTGCATCCCATCAGCCGCAAGAACGAGCACACCTCGTGTGGCCCGGGCGTGCCCGTCATCCACATCGACTTCGACGACCGCCCCGACGGCGTGGAAATCGAAATGATCCCCAAGGGAAGCGGTTCGGAGAACAACTCCTTCTTGCGCATGGCCATTCCGGCCGAGGGGCTCGGCGCGGTCAAGAAATTCGTCGTCGACTGCGTGGTGCAGGCCGGTGGCAAGACCTGTCCGCCCACCATCGTGGGTGTCGGGGTGGGCGGGACCTCGGACCTGTGCGTGCACCTGGCCAAGCGCGCCGCCACCCGGGCGTTGGGCACCCGGTGCGCGGACCCGCTTGGCGCCGAGCTCGAGGAAGAGTTGAGCGCGGCGGTCAACCAGCTGGGCGTCGGCCCGCAAGGGCTGGGCGGGGATTCGACCGCTTTCGCGGTTCACGTGGAGCTGGCCGCCACCCACATCACGATGAATCCGGTCGCCGTCAACATGCAGTGCCATTCGGCGCGACGGGCCCGTGCGCGCATCGGCGCGAACGGCATCGAATACGGCTTTTGAAGTCGGGGGATCGCATGGCGCATTACGAACTGGACATGCCCGTGACCGAGGCCGACGTGCGCAAGCTGCGCGTGGGCGATACGGTCACCCTGCAGCGCACGCTGTACGGCATACGCGACGCGAGCTACATCGCCCTGTTCGACCGCGGCCGCACCACGCGCTTCGACCTCGATGGCCATGCGGTGATCCACACCGCGCCCAACGTGCGCAAGGTGCCCGTGTCACCGGAGCATCCGGCAGGCTATGCGCCCGTGTGCATCGGCACCACCACGTCCTCGCGCATGGAGCGCTTCACGCGCGACCTGATGCAGCGCTGCGGCGTGCGGCTCATCGTCGGCAAGGGCGGCATGCATGAAGGGTCGCTCGCGGCGTTTCGCGAGCTTGGCGGGGCTTACCTGGCCATCATCGGCGGCACCGCTGCGCTGGAGACGACGTGGATAGAGGCGATAGAGGACGTGGACCTGGACGACCTCAACCCCGAGTCGCTGTGGCGCTTCCGCATCCGCGACTTCGGGCCGCTGCTGGTGGCGATGGATAGCCACGGCGGCTCGCTCTATGACCAGGTCGATGCCGACGTGCAGGAGCGGCGCCGCCGCGTGCTCGCCGAAATGGGGTTGCAATGAGCAGCGAAGTGGAAGTCCTGCGCACCGATATCCTGATCCTTGGCGCGGGTGGCGCGGGCTTGTTCGCCGCCTTGCACGCGCACGATGCGGCGCCGAACCTGGACATTACCGTTGCGGTCAAGGGGCTGTTGGGCAAGTGCGGCTGCACGCGCATGGTGCAGGGCGGATACAACGTCGCGCTGGCCGAGGGCGACTCGCCCGAGCGGCACTTCATGGACACCATAGAGGGCGGCAAGTGGCTGCCGGACCAGGAGCTGGCCTGGACGCTGGTCAACACCGCCATCGAGCGCATCCACGAGCTGGAAAACGAGCTGGGCTGCTTCTTCGACCGTAACCCGGACGGCACGCTGCACCAGAAGGCTTTCGCCGGCCAAACGTTCGATCGTACGGTGCACAAGGGGGACCTGACCGGCATCGAAATCATCAACCGCCTGGCCGAGCAGGTCTGGGCGCGCAAGATCCGGCGGCTCGAGGAGCACCGTGCTTTGGAGCTGATTCCTTCGCGCGACGGCAGCCGCCTGGCCGGCGTGTTGATGGTCGATGTGCGCACGGGCGCATTTCGCCTGGTGCGCGCGCGTGCCGTGCTGCTGGCCACGGGCGGCGGGCCGACCATGTACAAGTTCCACAC
Organism: uncultured Alcaligenaceae bacterium; assembly: GCA_937908115.1. Classification (GTDB taxonomy): domain Bacteria; phylum Pseudomonadota; class Gammaproteobacteria; order Burkholderiales; family Burkholderiaceae_B; genus CALEQZ01. The sequence continues at coordinate 37,977 of CALEQZ010000017.1, forward strand.
GCCGTCGGGGGACAAGAGCTGCGATGGGTTGGCCATGGCGCTGCGCGCGGGGCTACCGCTGCGCGACATGGAAATGGTGCAGTTCCACCCGACCGGCCTGCTTGCCGGGCCGGATACGCGCATGACCGGCACCGTGCTGGAGGAAGGCCTGCGCGGGGCCGGCGGGCACCTGCTCAACGGCGCAGGCGAGCGATTCATGATGCGGGTCGATCCGCGTGCGGAGCGCGCCACGCGCGACATCGTCTCGCGCGGCATCTACGCAGAGATGCGCGCGGGGCGCACCACGCCGAACGGGGGCGTGTACATCAAGATGAGCCACCTCGGGGCCGAGAACGTGCGCAAGCAGTTCAAGGGCATGGTCGAACGGTGCGCCGATTGCGGGTTCGACCTGGCCGGCGGGCTGGTCGAGGTCGTGCCCACGGCACACTACATGATGGGTGGGGTGATCTTCCGTCCGGATTGCACCACCGCACTCGAGGGCCTGTTTGCGGCGGGCGAGGATACGGGCGGCGTGCACGGTGCCAACCGCCTGGGCGGCAACGGCGTGGCCAATTCCACGGTCTTTGGCGGCATCGCCGGCGACAGCATGGCGCGCTGGGTGGCTGCCGGCGCGGATTGGGCCGAGCCGGACATGGACCGGGTCCAGGCTGCGGTGGCCGCGGCCTGCGCGCCGCTGTCGCGGCCAGCGGGCGACCTGCACGCGCTGCGCGAGCGTTTGTCGGAATGCATGTGGAACGACGCCGGGATCGTGCGCGATGAGTTGGGCCTGAAGCGCGCGATGCAGGAGCTGGCGGACATTTCCGAGGCGCTGCACCGCATCGGCGCGGCCGGCTCCGAGCGCGCCTTCAACCTGACCTGGCATGACTGGCTGAACCTGGACAGCCTGGTGCAGGTCAGCCGCGCGATCGTCCACGCTGCGTTGGCGCGCGAAGACTCGCGCGGGGCGCATTTCCGCGAGGACTACCCACAGGTGCGCGACCTCGAGCATTCTTGGTTTTCCGTGGTCACGCTGCGCGACGGGCAGCTGCAGGTCGAGCGCCAGCCGGTGGCATTCACCCGCGTGCGGCCTGGACAGTCGCTGCTCGACGGGCAGGCTGCCTGACCGCGGCCTGCGGCGGTCCATCGTATCGATGCCGGTTCGGCGTGTCGCCGGGCCGGCGACGCGCCCCCGCGCGCCACCCCAAGGGCGGGAAACATCGCCCCGATCAAGAGGAGGAGTCCATGAAATCGATGCGTTGGTTGTTCGCCGCATCAGCGGCGTTGATCTGCCTGGGGCCTGCCGCCGCGCAGTCGTACCCGGATCGCCCTCTCACCGTGGTCACCCCGTTCAGCACCGGCGGGGATGCCGACCTCGCCGCACGCAACCTTGCCGCCGCCGCACAGAAGGTGCTGGGCCAGCCGGTGGTCGTGGTCAACCGGGGCGGCGCCAACGGCGCCATCGGCTCCCAGCAGGTCAAGGACGCGGCGCCGGACGGCTATACGTTGCTGCTGGCCCGCGTGGGCTCGCAGGCCATCCTGCCGGCGTTGCAGCCGTCGCTGTCCTACAAGTGGGATGATTTCTCCTTCCTGGGCACGCTGGAGCTCAATCCGTACATATGCGCGGTGCGCAAGGAAGCGCCCTACCGGTCACTGGCCGATCTGGTCGACCGGATCAAGGCGCAGCCGGGCAAGCTCAATTACGCCACCACGGGGCCGGCCACCGTGCTGAACCTGGGGCCGCAGATGCTGTTCAACGTGCTGGGCCTGGGGCGCGAGGCGGCCATGCCCATCGCGTACAAGGGTTCGGGCGAGGCGCTGGTCGCGGTGCTGGGTGGTGAGGTCGATTTCGTCTGCACCAATCTCGCGCCCATTGCGGGTGCCGTGCGCGATGGCCGGCTGCGCGCGTTGGTGACGACCACGCCCGAGCGGTTGCCCGACTTCCCGGACGTGCCCACGGCGCGAGAAGCGGGTTATCCGCAACTGGAAAAGATCATCGGCTGGAGCGCACTGTATGGGCCGAAGGGCTTGCCCGACGACGTGGTGCGGGTCTGGCGCGATGCGCTCGCGCGCATCAAGGACGACGCGCAGTGGCGCGAGGGCACGACGCGCACGGGCAGCCTGCCGTACGTGCTGGGACCCGAACAGACCCGAGACTATGTGCGTGGGCAATACGAAGAATATGCCCGGCTGGGCAAGCTGCTGGACATCACGTTGAAGTAGGAGCATTCGATGCAGAACACCCGCGGCGCCGATATGTTGGCGCTTTCCATACGGCAGTCGGGCACGCGCCGCATCTTTTCCCTGTCGGGCAACCACATCATGCCCGTCTACGACGCCCTGATCGACGTAGGCGTGCCGCTGGTGCACACGCGCCACGAGGCGGCGGCGGTGCACATGGCCGATGCCTGGGCGCGGCTGACCGGCGAGGTCGGCGTGGCGCTGGTCACGGGCGGCCCGGGCCACGCCAACGCGATATCGGCGCTCTACACCGCGGCGATGTCGGAATCGCCGGTGGTGCTGCTGTCCGGGCACGCGCCGCTTGGCCAGGCCGGATGGGGCGCCTTCCAGGAAATGGACCAGGTGGCGATGGCTGCGCCTGTGACCAAGGCGGCGTGGGTCGTACGCGACGCCGACGCCATGGCCGGGGACTTCGCGCGGGCCTGCCGCATCGCCCGGTCCGGCCGGCCCGGGCCCGTGCACCTGAGCCTGCCGACCGACGCGCTGGAAGCCCAGGCAACGCGCAGCGCCTTACCGCCTGCGCAAGCCTACCTGGCCGAGACGGCCGCACCCGGCGCCGAGTCGGCGGCCGCGCTGCTTGCCAGGCTGCGCCGTGCCCGCCGGCCGCTGGTGCTGATGGGCCCGCAAGGCCTGACCGGGCCGGGGCGGCGCGCGGTGGCCGAGGCCATGCGCGCGCTCGGCCTGCCCGTGGTGGCTACCGAAAGCCCGCGCGGCGCCAATGACCCGAGCCTAGGCGCGTTTTCGCAGGTGCTGGGCCAGTCCGATTGCGTGCTGTTGCTGGGCAAGCGGCTGGACTTCACGCTCAAGTTCGGCCAGGCGCCGGTGTTCGATCCGGCATGCGCCTTCCTGCAGGTCGATGCAGATCCGGCCGAATTCGCCCGCACGCGCCGCGCCGTCGGATCGCGCTTGGAGGCTGCCCTGTGCGCCGACGCGCCGGCGGCGCTGCAGGCCATGGTCGATGCGGCCGGGCAGGGCACGCCGGTCAGCCCGTCGCAGCACGGGGATTGGATGCGTGAAGTCCAGGAATCTCTGTCCTACCGGCCGGCGGCATGGCAGCAAGCGCCGGACACCGCGCGGCCCGCGCATCCCGTCCAGTTGTGCCGCCCGGTGCAGGCGCTGCTCGACAGTCACCCCGATTCGGTGCTGGTCGTCGACGGCGGCGAATTCGGCCAATGGGCCCAGGCCTGCCTGACCGCGCCGCAGCGCCTGATCAACGGCGCGGCGGGCGCCATCGGCGCGGCCCTGCCCATGGCGGTGGCGGCCAAGCTGGCGTGTCCCGATGCGCCGGTGGTGGCGTTGATGGGTGACGGTACCTTCGGGTTTCATTGTGCCGAGTTCGACACGGCCGTGCGCGCAGGCGCGCCGATCGTCTGCGTGGTGGGCAATGACGCGCGCTGGAACGCCGAATACCAGATCCAGGTCAACAGCTATGGGCCAGACCGCACCATGGGCTGTGAGCTGCTGCCTACGCGCTATGACCGCGTGGCCGCCGCCTTCGGCGGCCACGGTGCGCATGCCGATATGGCCGCCGAGCTCGATGCGTTGCTGCGCGCTGCGGTGGCCAGCGGCCTGCCTGCGTGCATAGACGTGGCCCTCGATGGCCTGCCCGCGCCGGTGGTACGCCGCTGATGGCAGCGCGTGCTTGCCGGCCGGGCCCGCAACGCCGCGCAGCGGCCGCCGGCGGCGCGCGCCCGGCGGCACGCCGGG
>CALEQZ010000018.1 GCA_937908115.1 uncultured Alcaligenaceae bacterium
GCCGGCGCGAGCGCGGCCGCACCGGCCAGCGCGGCCGCCGCCAGCAGCCGGCGCACCGCGGCGAAGCCGGAAACGGGAGCAAAAGCGGACAAGGACATTGGGACTCCTGGATGGCGGGTCAGGGTTTGGCCGGCGACTGCGCCTCGGGCGCGTCGTCGTCCTCGTAGTTGGGCAGCTCGTCCTGCCCCTTCGAGCCACGGATCTGTGCCTCGCGGCGCTGCAGGTACGCATCGCGCACGAAGCTGTAGGGATCCAGTGCGGTGCGGTCGACCGTCTTGCTCACGTCCAGTAGCGACGCGCGCGTATCGACGAATTCCAGCCCCCACAGGCTATTGCGCAGGCGGACGTTGTCGAGGTGGCTGAAGGCCGCCGGGTCGCCGGTGAAGTCCACGGCCAAGGCCGCGCCGTCGCGCACGGTGGACGAGCCCAAGATGGGCAGGACCAGGTACGGCCCCGGGCCCACGCCCCAGACCCCCAGCGTGACGCCGAAGTCATTGCGGATGCGGCGCGCGCCGTTGGCAGAGGCGACGTCAAAACACCCGCCCACGCCCATCGTGGTGTTGAACAGGAAGCGGCCAATCGTGTTGACGAAGTCGTGCCCGCGCCCCTGCAGGAAGCTGTTGGCAGCCGACCAGAGGTCGCCCAGGTTGCTGAAGATGTTGTTGATGCAGGTGCGCGCCGGCGCGGGCGTGGCAAAGGTGTAGAGCTCGGCCACCGGCCGCAGGAAGGCGCGGTCGACCGTGTCGTTGAACTTATAGACGCTGCGGTTGAAGCCTTCCCAGGGATCGCGCGGGTCGGGCTGGCCTTGCGGCGCCGCGCAACCGGCCAGGCCGGCGGCGAGGGTCAGTGCGGGCAGGGCCCGGGCGATGGATGGGATCTTCATGGGGCAGGTCCGTTCTTCTTGCTTGGATGGGAACTTGGCTGTGTACGGCTAGCGGGCCGGCGCCTGGCCTTGCCCGCCGGGTGCGCCCTGGGCGGGGGCGCTGCCCTGCCGGTCGGCCATGCCGTAAAGGAACTGGCTGATCAGGTTTTCCAGGACGATGGCGCTCTGTGTATAGCGGATTTCGTCGCCGGCCGCAAAATTGCGGTCGTCGCCCCCGGGTTCCAGCCCGACGTATTGCTCGCCGAGCAGGCCGGAGGTCAGGATCTTGGCCGACGAGTCCGCGGGAAACTCGTAACCCTGCTCGATGTCCAGGCGCACCGATGCGCGGAAATCCTGGTCGTCGAACTCGATGGCCGCCACGCGCCCGACCACCACGCCGGCGCTCTTGACCGGCGCGCGCACCTTCAACCCGCCGATGTTGTCGAACTTGGCCACCAGGCTGTAGGTGGGCGCGAACGAAAACGAGCTCAGGTTGCCTGCGCGCAGCGCCAAGAACACCAGCGCCACCGCGCCCAGCAGCACGAACAGCCCTACCCAGAAATCGGTTTTTTCTCGGGACATGATGGTTCCCTGTCAGTCTCAGTCAGCCATTTCCGAACATCAGCGCGGTCAGCACGAAGTCCAGGCCCAGGATGGCCAGCGAGCCGCTGACCACGGTGCGCGTGGTCGCCCGCGATACGCCCTCCGGTGTGGGGCGCGCGTACCAGCCCTGGTACAGGGCGATCAGCGTGACGGTCACGCCGAACACCACGCTCTTGATCACGCCGTTGGCCACGTCGTTCCAGACGTCCACGCCGTCTTGCATCTGTGACCAGAATGAGCCGGGGTCGATGCCGATCAGCGGCACGCCCACGGCCCAGCCACCCAGGATCCCGACCATGGAGAACACGGCCGCCAGCACGGGCATGGCGATGACGCCGGCCCAGAAGCGCGGCACCAGCACCCGGCGCAGCGGATCCACGGCCATGACCTCCATGGCCGAGAGCTGTTCGCCGGCCTTCATCAGGCCGATTTCTGCGGTCAGCGAAGTGCCGGCCCGCCCGGCAAAGAGCAGTGCGGTGACCACCGGCCCCAGTTCGCGCGTCAGCGACAGCGCCACCAGCAGGCCCAGCGATTCCTCGGCGCCATAGCGGTTGAGCGTGTAATAACCCTGTAGTCCCAGCACGAAGCCGACGAACATGCCCGAGACGGCGATGATCAGCAGCGAGTGGTTGCCCACGAAGTGGACCTGCTGCGACACCAGCCGGGGACGCGACACGGCGATGCCGCTGCGCGCGAGCAGCTGGAAGAAAAACCGCGTGAACACGCCCAGCGACGTGATGCGCGAGCGCACGGCCGCGCCCAGCCTGGCGATGGCGTCGTAGGGCCTCATGCCTGCTCCCGCCTGGACAGCCAGCGCTCGAAGGCCGGCGTGACCGGATAGTGGAACGCGACGGGGCCATCGGGTGCGCCGTCCAGGAATTGCCGCACGTAGGGGTCGGCCGAGCGCTGCAGGTCCGCCGGCGTACCGGCGACCTTCAGTTCCCCCTGCCCGACCAGGTAGACTTGGTCGGCGATGGCGAAGGATTCGGCCACGTCGTGCGTGATGAGCACCGACGCGCAGCCGAGCCGGTCCGACAGGTCGCGGATCAGCCGGGCCGTGATGCCCAGCGAAATCGGGTCCAGCCCGGCGAAGGGCTCGTCGTAGAGGATGAGCTCGGGCTCCAGGACCACGGCACGGGCCAGCGCCACACGCCGGGCCATGCCGCCGGAGATCTCCGACACCCGCAGGTGCGCGGCCGCGCGCAGGCCCACCGCGTCGAGCTTATCCAGCACGCGCCGGGTGATTTCGGCTTCGGTCGCGCGGGTGTGCTCGCGCAGCGGGAAGGCGACGTTTTCGAAGACGTCCAGGTCGGTGAACAGCGCCCCCTGCTGGAACAGTACGCCCATGCGCTGGCGCAGCCGCTGCAGGTCGTGCTGGCCGATGCCGGCCAGCGCCTGGCCGAAGACGCGCACCTCGCCCGCCTGGGCCCGCAACTGGCCAGTGGCTGCGCGCAGCATCGTCGTCTTGCCCGACCCCGATCCGCCCATGATGGCCACCACCTGGCCGCGGCGCGCCTGCAGGTCGATCCCGCGCAGCACGGTGAAATCGCCGTAGCCCAGCGACACGCCGGAAAACTGCAGGACGATTTGCGCGTTATCGGCAGAAGACATGGGTTTCAGTCGGCCCCGTACAGCGCGCGCAACGGGCAGCCTTGCCTATCCTTGTCAGACAGCGTGAGCGGGACGCCGGATAAAAGGGGCCATTGTATCCCGATGGCCGGATCGGCATGGTCGATCACGCGCTCGGCCGACGGCTCGTAGTAGGCGGTGACTTTGTACAGGGTCTCGGCGTAGTCGGACAGCACCAAGAAGCCGTGCGCGTGGCCGGGTGGGATCCACAGTTGCCGGCGGTTGTCCGCCGACAGCTCCACCCCGGTCCAGCGGCCGAAGGTCGGCGAATCCGGCCGCACGTCGACGGCCACGTCAAAGACGCGGCCAAGCACCACGCGGACCAGCTTGCCCTGTTCGTGGGGCGCCGCCTGGCAGTGCAGGCCGCGCAGCACGCCCCGGCGCGAGCGGGCGTGGTTGTCCTGCACGAAGGGCGGCAGCGGCCCCAGCGCCGCCTCATAGTCGCGCAGGTTGAAGCTTTCGTAGAAAAACCCCCGTGTGTCTTCGTGCACCAGGGGCTCGATGATCTTGACCTCAGGCAGGTCGGTGTCCAGGACTTTCATGGCGGGTTGCAGCGGGCGCCTGCGGCATGGCCGGGTGTGACAGGGGGCGGGTCAGCCTTGCAAGCGGGCGGCGACGACCCGCGCAATATCGCCGTCCCAAGGGGGCGGCGTCAAGCCGAATACCCCAGCGGCCAGGCTGCTGTCGAGCGCCGACCAGGCGGGACGGCGCGCGCGCACCGCGACGGCGCCGGTGGGCACGGCGCGGATGCGTTCTGGTGCAAGCGCCAGGTGTGCGCCTTGCGCGGTGGCAGCCCGGACGATGGCCTGCGCCCAGGCATGGCGCGAGACCACGCCCTGCCCGCACAGGTGGTAGGTGCCGGAGGGGAACGTACCGGGCGCGGCCAGGTACTGCCCGGCGATCGTGGCGCTGGCCTGGGCCAGCCAGTCCGCCGGCGTGGGCGAGCCGAACTGGTCGTCGACCACGTCCAGCCACGCGCGCTCGCGCGCCAGCGCCAGGATGGTGGCGACGAAGTTGCGGCCATGCCGGCCGTAGAGCCAGCCCGTGCGCACGATGGCGTGCGCACCGCCGGCGGCGCGCACCGCCGCCTCGCCGGCCAGCTTGCCGGCGCCGTAGGCCGACAGCGGCGCGGGCGTGTCGGTCTCCCGGTATGGCTGGCGCAGGCGGCCGTCGAAGACGTAGTCGGTGGAATAGTGCACGAGCAGCGCGCCGTGCTCGCGCGCAAGCCGCGCCAGCACGCCCGGGGCCTGGGCGTTGACAGCGTCGGCCTGCTCGCGGCGGCTTTCGGCGCCGTCGACATCGGTCCAGGCCGCCGCGTTGACGATGACCGACGGCCGGATCTCGCGCACGAGCCGGGCCAGGCCCGGCTCGTCGCAGACGTCGCAGGTGGATCGGTCGGCCGCCGCCACTTCGCCCAGGGCGGCGAGCGGACCGCGCAAGGCCTGTCCCAATTGCCCGCCCGCGCCCGTCAGCAGTATGCGAACCACGATGCGTCCGATCCGTCGAAGGCGGCGCCCGGCGCCTGGCGGCGCGCCGGGCAGCATGCCGGCCCTAGCGCGGCAGCTGGCTTTCGCCCATCAGGTATTCGTCGACCGCGCGCGCGCACTGGCGTCCTTCGCGAATGGCCCAGACGATGAGCGACTGGCCGCGACGCATGTCGCCGGCGGCAAACACCTTGTCCACGTTGGTGCGGTAGTCGTCGGTGTTGGCCCGGGCGTTGCCGCGGGCATCACGCTCCACGCCGAAGGCATCCAGCACCTTCTGCACCGGTGAGACGAACCCCATGGCCAGCAGCACCAGGTCGGCCTTCAGTTCGAATTCCGAGCCTTCGATTTCCTGCATCTTCATCTGTCCGGTCGCGGGGTCCTTGACCCATTCGACCCGGCAGGCCACGAGCTTTTGGACGCGGCCGTTGCTGCCTTGCAAGGACTTGGTGCAAATGGCCCAGTCGCGCTCGCAGCCTTCTTCGTGCGAGGACGACGTGCGCAGCTTGGCCGGCCAGTACGGCCAAGTCAGCGCCTTGTTTTCCTCTTCGGGCGGGCGGGGCATGAGCTCGATTTGCGTGACCGAGCGAGCGCCCTGGCGGTTGCTGGTGCCGACGCAGTCCGAGCCGGTGTCGCCGCCGCCGATGACCACGACGTGCTTGTCCTTGGCCGAAATCTGGCCGCTGAGGCGGTCGCCCGCCACGGCCTTGTTCTGCTGGCGCAGGAACTCCATCGCGAAGTGCACGCCTTGCAGCTCGCGGCCCGGCACGGGCAGGTCGCGCGGCGTTTCCGCGCCGCCGGACATGACCACGGCGTCGAATTCCTCGAGCAGCGACTGGGGCGTGCGGGTGGTCAGCCCGTCGGCGGCCGGGTCATCGGCATTGCCCACGTAGGTCGAGGGACGGAATTCCACCCCTTCGGCCTCCATCTGCGCGATGCGCCGGTCGATCAGCGACTTCTCGAGCTTGAAGTCGGGGATGCCGTAGCGCAGCAGCCCGCCGATGCGGTCGTTTTTCTCGAACACGGTCACCGCGTGGCCGGCGCGCGCCAGCTGCTGGGCGCAGGCCAGGCCGGCCGGGCCCGATCCGACGACGGCCACCTTCTTGCCGGTCTTGCGCGCCGGCGGTTGCGGCACGACCCAGCCTTCCTCCCAGGCCTTGTCGATGATGGCGTGCTCGATGGACTTGATGCCCACCGGGTCGTTGTTGATGTTCAGCGTACAGGCCGCCTCGCAGGGCGCGGGGCAGATCCGTCCCGTGAACTCCGGAAAGTTGTTGGTCGAGTGCAGGACGTCGAGCGCCTGGCGCCATTGCCCGCGGTAGACCAGGTCATTCCAGTCCGGGATGATGTTGTTGACCGGGCAGCCGTTGTTGCAGAACGGGATGCCGCAGTCCATGCAGCGCGCGCCTTGCTGCGAGGCCTCCTGGTCGTTCAGGCGCACGACGAACTCGCGCCAGTGCTTCACGCGCTTGGCCGGCGGCTCGTAGGCTTCCTGCAGGCGCTGGAATTCCAGGAAACCGGTGACTTTACCCATGATGATTCCTCAGCTTCTTCCCGCGCATCAGGCGGCGATTCGTTCGGGGTTGGCCGCGCGCCACAGTTCGGCCAGGGCGCGGCGATACTCGACGGGCATGACCTTGACGAAGCGACCGCGCGCGTTTTCCCAGTCGCCCAGGATGTCGCGGGCGCGGAAGCTGCCCGTATAGCGGAAGTGGTTTTCCACCAGGCGGCGCAGGATGACTTCGTCAGGCTCGCGCTCGCCGCCACGGGCCGTGCTGTGCCAGGTTTCGATGCCTTGCTGGTCCTGCTGCTCGGCCGTGGGCAGCACGGGTTCGAGTTCGACCATGGCAAGGTTGCAGCGCTCGCGCAGCCGTCCCTTCGGATCCCAGACGTAGGCCACGCCGCCCGACATGCCGGCGGCAAAGTTGCGGCCGGTGTCGCCGAGTACCACTACGGTGCCGCCGGTCATGTACTCGCAGCCATGGTCGCCGGTGCCTTCGACCACCGCAGTCGCGCCCGAGTTGCGCACCGCGAAGCGCTCTCCGGCCACGCCATTGAAGTACGCTTCGCCGGCCAACGCGCCGTACAGGACGGTGTTGCCCACGATGATGTGCTCGGGGCCGAAGCCGCGGAAATCGTTGGGCGAGCGGATGATGATGCGACCGCCGGACAGGCCCTTGCCGACGTAGTCGTTGGCCTCGCCGACCAGGTCCAGGGTGATGCCATGCGCGAGGAAGGCCCCGAAGCTCTGGCCGGCGGTGCCGTTGCACTGGATGTGTATCGTGTCGTCGGGCAGGCCTTCGTGGCCGTAGCGCGCGGCCACCACGCCCGAGAGCATCGCGCCGATGGTGCGGTTGCGGTTGCGCACGGGCACGATGAAGGACACCTTCTCGCCGCGCTCGATGGCGGGCTTGGCGCGTTCGATCAACTGGTGATCGAGCGCGCCGGCCAGGCCGTGGTCCTGCTCGTGCACCTGGTAGAGCGGGCCGCGCGCCGGCGGCTGGTAGAACACGCGCGAGAAGTCCAGCCCGCGCGCCTTCCAGTGCTCGACGCCCGCCCGGGTGTCGAGCAGGTCGACGCGGCCGATGAGATCATCGAACTTGCGCACGCCGAGCTGGGCCATGATTTCGCGCACTTCTTCGGCCACGAAGAAGAAGTAGTTGACCACGTGCTCGGGCTTGCCCTGGAACTTCTTGCGCAGTACCGGATCCTGCGTGGCCACGCCCACCGGGCAGGTGTTCAGGTGGCACTTGCGCATCATGATGCAGCCTTCGACCACCAGCGGCGCGGTGGCGAAGCCGAATTCGTCGGCGCCCAGCAGCGCGGCGATCACCACGTCACGGCCGGTCTTCATCTGGCCATCGGCCTGCACGCGGATGCGGCTGCGCAGGTCGTTGAGCACCAGCGTCTGCTGCGTCTCGGCCAGGCCCAGCTCCCAGGGCGTGCCGGCGTGCTTGATCGACGACACCGGCGAGGCACCCGTGCCGCCGTCGTGGCCGGCGATGGTGACGTGGTCGGCCTTGGCCTTGGCCACGCCTGCAGCCACGGTGCCCACGCCGACTTCCGACACCAGCTTGACCGAGATCGAGGCGCGCGGGTTGACGTTCTTCAGGTCATGGATGAGCTGCGCCAGGTCCTCGATCGAGTAGATGTCGTGGTGGGGGGGCGGCGAGATCAGGCCCACGCCCGGCACCGAATAGCGCAGCTTGGCGATGTATTCCGAGACCTTGTGGCCGGGCAGCTGGCCACCCTCGCCAGGCTTGGCACCCTGCGCCATCTTGATCTGGATCTGGTCGGCGCTGACCAGGTATTCGGTGCTCACGCCGAAGCGCCCGGAGGCCACCTGCTTGATGCGCGAGCGCAGCGAGTCGCCGGCCGCCAGCGGGATGTCGGCTTCGACGCGCTCGGGGCCCAGCACCGAGGCCAGCGTATCGCCTTCCTTGATCCCGCTCTTGCCGGTGCGCAGCTCATTGCGGTAGCGCAGCTCGTCTTCGCCGCCTTCGCCGGTGTTGGATTTGCCGCCGATGCGGTTCATGGCCACCGCCAGCACCGAGTGCGCCTCGGTGGAAATCGAACCCAGCGACATGGCGCCGGTGGCAAAGCGCTTGACGATTTCCTTGGCCGGCTCGACTTCCTCGAGCGGGATGGCCCGGCTGGGATCGACCTTGAACTCGAACAGCCCGCGCAGCGTCATGTGGCGGCGGCTCTGGTCGTTGATGAGCTGGGCGTATTCCTTGTAGGTGCGGTAGCTGTTGGCGCGCGTGGCGTGCTGCAGCTTGGCGATGGAATCCGGCGTCCACATGTGCTCTTCGCCGCGCACGCGATAGGCGTATTCGCCGCCGGCGTCCAGCGCGTTGGCCAGCACCGGATCATTGCCGAAGGCCTTCTGGTGCAGGCGCAGCGCTTCCTCGGCCACTTCGAAGATACCGATGCCTTCGACCGCGGTGGCCGTGCCCGAGAAGTACTTGTCGACCAGGCTGGACTGCAGGCCCACCGCCTCGAAGATCTGCGCGCCGCAGTAGGACATGTAGGTCGAGATGCCCATCTTGGACATGACCTTGTTCAGTCCCTTGTTGATGGCCTTGATGTAGTTCTTGATCGCCTTTTCCGGCGAATCGGACATCGCCGCCAGCGACTCCAGCGCCAGGTAGGGGTGGATGGCTTCGGCGCCGTAGCCGGCCAGCACCGCGAAGTGATGCACTTCGCGCGCCGAGCCGGTCTCCACCACCAGGCCGGTGCTGGTGCGCAGGCCGGCGCGGATCAGGTGCTGGTGCACGGCCGAAGTAGCCAGCAGCGCTGGGATGGCCACGTGCTCGGCGTCGACCCGGCGGTCCGACAGAATGAGGATGTTGTAGCCGCTTTGCACCGCGTCGACCGCGCGCGAGCACAGGGCGGCCACGCGGGCTTCGATGCCCTCGCGCCCCCAGGCCACCGGGTACGTGATGTCCAGCTCGAAGCTGCGGAACTTCTGGCGGGTGACCTGCTCGATGTCGCGGATCTGCGCCATGGCCGCCGCATCCAGGATGGGTTGGGCGACTTCCAGCCGCAGCGGCGGGTTGACGTTGTTGATGTCCAGCAGGTTGGGCTTGGGCCCGATGAAGGACACCAGCGACATCACCATCTGTTCGCGGATCGGGTCGATGGGCGGGTTGGTGACCTGGGCGAACAGCTGGCGGAAATAGTTGTAGAAGGGCTTGGGCCGGTTCGACAGTACCGCCAGGGGCGCGTCGTTGCCCATGGAGCCGACGGCCTCTTCGCCGGTCTTGGCCATGGGCTCGAGAATGAACTTGTAGTCTTCCTGCGTCCAGCCGAAAGCCTGCTGGCGGTCGAGCAGCGACACCTGGGGCTTGCCCACGTCGGTGGGGTTGGTCGGCGCGGGCAGCTCGTCCAGCTTCAGGCGCAGGCGCTCGATCCACTGGCGGTAGGGCCGGGCGTTGGCCAGCTGGCTCTTGATCTCTTCGTCGTCGATGATGCGGCCCTGCTCCAGGTCGATGAGCAGCATCTTGCCCGGCTGCAGGCGCCACTTCTTGACGATGCGGTTCTCCGGCACCGGCAGCGTGCCGGCCTCGGATGCCATGATGACCATGTCGTCGTCGGTGACCAGGTAGCGCGCCGGGCGCAGGCCGTTGCGGTCCAGCGTCGCGCCGATCTGGCGGCCGTCGGTGAAGGCCACCGCGGCCGGGCCGTCCCAGGGCTCCATCATCGCCGCGTGGTATTCGTAGAAGGCGCGGCGGCTCTCGTCCATCAGTGTGTGCTGCTCCCACGCCTCGGGGATCATCATCATCATCGCGTGGGCCAGCGAATAGCCCGACATCACCAGCAGTTCCAGGCAATTGTCGAACGTCGCCGTATCGGACTGCCCTTCGTAGACGATGGGATAGAGCTTCTTCAGGTCATCGCCCAGCACCGCCGACTGCATGGTGCCTTCGCGTGCGCGCAGCCAGTTGAAATTGCCCTTGACCGTGTTGATCTCGCCGTTGTGCGCGATCATGCGGTACGGGTGGGCAAGCGGCCAGGCCGGGAAGGTGTTGGTCGAGAAACGCTGGTGCACCAGGGCCAAGGCGGACACGGTGCGCGTGTCGGCCAGGTCGCGGTAGTAGCGGCCGACCTGGTCGGCCAGCAGCAGGCCCTTGTAGACGACGGTGCGCACCGACGCCGACGGCACGAAGTATTCCTTGCCGTGGGCCAGGCGCATGGCCTGGATCGCGTGGCTGGCGCGCTTGCGGATCACGTAGAGCTTGCGCTCGAGTGCATCGGGCACCATCACGTCGCTGCCGCGGCCGATGAAGAGCTGGCGGATCACCGGCTCGACCGAGCGCACCGTCGGCGACATGGGCATGTCACGGTCGACCGGCACGTCGCGCCAGCCCAGCACCACCTGGCCTTCGGCGCGCACGGCGCGCTCCAACTCCTGCTCGCAAGCCAGGCGCGAGGCGGTCTCCTTGGGCAGGAACAGCATGGCCACGCCGTACTCGCCCGGCGGCGGCAGCGTCACGCCCTGCTGCGCCATCTCCTCGCGATACAGCGCATCGGGGATCTGGATCAGGATCCCGGCGCCGTCGCCCATCAGCTTGTCGGCGCCCACCGCGCCGCGGTGGTCGAGGTTCTCCAGGATCTTCAGGCCCTGCTGGATGATGGCATGGCTTTTGCGGCCCTTGATGTGGGCGACGAAGCCGACGCCGCAGGCGTCATGTTCCTGGTCAGGCCGGTACAGCCCCTGTTTGGACGGCAGGCCGATGCGCGTGGCGTCGATCGGTTGGGCGGGGGGGCGACAGGACGTGTCGGTGCGGGAGTCTTTCATGGCGCGCTCCGGGCTGCGCCGGCAAGGGCGGCAGCGACAATGGTGCAGTGCAAAGGGAAGGCGACGATACTGCGCCTGCGCGCAGGATGCAATGAAAAAATTAGGGGTTTGTCCCCATTTAAAAGAATTCTTTTTGGCGAGAAAAATAATTGGGGACTGATTAGTGACAGGCCCAGCACGCGGCCACGGCGGCGTTTTTCAGCCCGCGCAAGAAGGGTGGTTTGCCTGGCAGCATGGTCACAGACTCGGATCGGCCGCACCTTTGGCCTGCGGCGAACTGAGATTGTCCCTATTTTTTGGGCGGGGTGCGCGCGCGCCGGCAGGCGCGGCCGTTGCGAGCCGCCTCGCGTCGCATCGCGGCAACCGGACCCGCGCAGGCCCTGGGGCTAGTCGGTGGTTTCGGCAGGCTGCGGGGGCGCCGGCTGCTTGCGGGGGCGGCCCCGCTTGCCGGGGGTCACGCGCCGGCTGGCCGTATGCGCCAGGCTTTCGATGAAGCGGGCGCCACCCAGCGCCCACTGCCCGGAAAGCGTGCGCTCGATGCGGTCGATCTGTTCGCGGTTCAGCCCTTCCTGCAGGCGGGCGCGATAACGGGCCTGGCGATCGAAGGGCGTATTGCCGCAGGCCCAGTAGTCGGCATGGTCGTTGAGCCAGGATGCAAGGGAGTTGGTGGCGCCGGTATGGGCGGCCGCAGACGACCACCGCCACGATTCGGGGTCGTGGGCGAGCCCGGCGCGCAGCGGCAGCGTTTCCAGCCAGACCAGGGCGGGCAGCACCCAGCTGCCCGGCTCGACCAGGGCGGACCGGTAGCGCCCGGAAAAGACTCGCCCGCGCCGCAGGCGAGCAGCGAGGTTGCGCCCTAGCGTCTGCATCAGGCGCGGCAGGCCTTCTTCGTCGGCCGGCGTGGCGAGCACGACCACCCGTTCGGGGGTCAGCGCCCACCCGTGCAGCGCGACGCGCTGGCGGGACGCGGTTTCGCCGAGCCAGCCGGCGAGCTCGTCGAGCAAATCGGCGGCCACGGGCTGGTTGGGTGCGGTCAGCGGCTGGGCAAAGGTGGCCTGCACCAGCTGCGGCAGAGCGGGGGCATACAGGCGGGGCAGACGGGCCATGGGCTGCTCGGTTCTTGCGCAAGCGCCGGCAAAGGCGCGGTCAGGCGGGCGACGCGCGACATCGACGAATCAAATGGTACCGCGTTCGCCGCGTGCCGGGCACGTCCGGTCGTACCCGCAGTCGGCCCCGTCCCCGTCCTTTCGGCCGGGCAGGTTACCATCGACGCGGAAAATGTGTCACTCTTGGCCTGCATCAGCAAGCCCGCTCGGGAGAATCGCCCATGAAGACCAAAGCCGCTGTCGCCTGGAAGGCAGGCGCACCCCTGACCATCGAGGAAGTCGACCTGGAAGGCCCGCGCGCCGGGGAGGTCCTGGTTGAAGTCAAGGCCACCGGCATCTGCCATACCGACTACTACACCCTGTCCGGGGCAGACCCGGAAGGGCTGTTTCCGGCCATCCTGGGCCATGAGGGCGCCGGCGTGGTGCTCGAAACCGGGCCGGGCGTGACCTCGGTCAAGGCGGGCGACCACGTGATCCCGCTCTACACGCCGGAATGCCGGCAGTGCAAGTTCTGCCTGTCGCGCAAGACCAACCTGTGCCAGGCCATACGCGCCACGCAGGGCAAGGGCGTCATGCCCGACGGCAGCTCGCGGTTTTCCCTTGGTGGCAAGCCGCTGTTCCACTACATGGGCACGTCGACGTTCTCTAACTACATCGTCGTGCCCGAGATCGCGCTGGCCAAGATCCGTAGCGATGCGCCGTTCGACAAGGTCTGCTATATCGGCTGCGGCGTCACCACCGGCATCGGTGCGGTCGTGTTCACGGCCAAGGTCGAAGCCGGTGCCAACGTCGCGGTGTTCGGGCTGGGCGGTATCGGCCTGAACGTCATCCAGGGCGCGCGCATGGTCGGCGCCGACAAGATCATCGGGGTGGACATTAACCCGGCGCGCGAGGCGTTGGCGCGCAAGTTCGGCATGACCCACTTCGTCAATCCCAACGAGGTCGAAAACGTCGTTGACCACATCATCCAGCTGACCGACGGCGGCGCGGACTATTCCTTCGAGTGCATCGGCAACACCAAGGTCATGCGCCAGGCGCTGGAGTGCTGTCACAAGGGCTGGGGCAAGTCCATCATCATCGGCGTGGCCGAGGCCGGGGCGGAAATCAGCACCCGCCCGTTCCAGCTGGTCACCGGCCGCGAATGGAAGGGCTCGGCCTTCGGCGGCGCGCGCGGGCGCACCGACGTGCCGCGCATCGTCGACTGGTACATGGAAGGCAAGATCAACATCGACGACCTGATCACCCATCAATTGCCGCTCGAACGCATCAACGAAGGGTTCGACCTGATGAAGCGCGGCGAATCGATCCGTTCCGTGGTGGTGTACTGACATGGCGCTGGAGCTGCTTTCCGAGCATCGGTGCTTCCAAGGCTGGCAGCGGTTCTATCGGCACGAGTCGGTCGCCATCGGCCTGCCCATGCGGTTTTCCGTCTTCGTCCCGGAGCAGGCCGGGCGCGGCCGCGTGCCCGTGCTGTTCTACCTGGCCGGGCTGACCTGCACGGAAGAAACCTTCATGATCAAGGCCGGCGCGCAGCGCTGGGCTGCCCGCCATGGCCTGATGCTGGTCAGCCCGGACACCAGCCCGCGCGGGGCAGGCGTGCCGGGCGAGGACGACGACTGGGATTTCGGCACGGGGGCGGGCTTTTACCTGGACGCCACGCAGGAGCCATGGCGGCGGCATTACCGCATGGAAAGCTACGTCGCCGGCGAGCTCTTTGGCATTGCCACCCGGGATTTGCCGGGCGATGCGGCCCGTGCCGGCATCTTCGGGCATTCCATGGGCGGCCATGGCGCGTTGGTGCTGGCGTTGCGCCACCCCGGGCAGTACCGGTCGGTATCGGCGTTTGCGCCGATCGCGGCGCCCAGCCGCTGCCCGTGGGGCGAAAAGGCCTTTGCCGGCTATTTGGGGCCGGACCGGTCCGCCTGGGCGCACTATGACGCCAGCGCGCTGATGGCCGGCAGCCGCGCGCCCTTTCCCGGGGGCATCCTGATCGACCAGGGGCTGGCCGACAAATTCCTGGCCGAGCAGTTGCACCCGGAAGCCTTCGAGCAAGCCTGCGAGCAGGCCGGCCAGCCGCTGCAGCTGCGCCGCCACGAAGGCTACGACCACGGCTATTACTTCATCTCGACCTTCATCGAGGACCACATCCGCTTCCACGCCGAGCGGCTTGCCTGACGGCGTGCCGCGTCGCCGCCGGCCGGCGCAGGATTAGGTGCCCATGGACCTGTTCGCTCCCTACTTGTGGATCCTGGCCGCGGCGGCTGTCATGGGCGTGGCGGGCCTGTCCATGGTGCTGGGCCGCGGCGGCAGCGACAGAAGGGGCCGGCCGCGCCTGCGGCCGGTGCGCCGGCTGTTCGGCCTGCTGGTCGTGGCCCTGGCCGCGGTGTGTGCGCTGTTGGCGATGTCGGTTTATCAGTTCGTGCGGCTGACGGGCGACGAGCCGGTCGCGCGCCTCGAGCTGCGGCAACTGGCAGACGGCCACTACCTGGCCGCGCTCAGCCGCGAGGGCGCGGCCGCGCCGCAGCAGTTCGACCTGCGTGGCGACCAGTGGCAGATCGACGCCCAGGTGGTGCGCTGGCGGCTGCCGGCCTTGCTGGCCGGGGTGCCGCCCTTGTACCGGCTCGAGCGGCTGTCCGGCCGCTACGACGACATCGAGCGAGAACGTTCCGCGCCGCGCACGGTCCATGACCTGGGCGCGAGCCCCGTGCCCGGCCCGGGGGCGCTCAAGCGCCGCTACCCCGCTTGGCTGCCGTTCGTGGACGTGGTCTACGGCAGCGGCGCCTATATGCCGATGTTCGATGGAGCGCGCTACCTGGTCTTGCTCGATCCCCGCGGGGCGCTCTTCATCCGGCCTGCCGACGAGGCCACCGCCCAGGCGCTGGCCGGCCGGCAGTCACCCTGAGCGCGAGGCCATGCCCCGCCGCCAGACGGGCCGGCCAGGGGCCTGGCCGGGGCGGGAACTTTCCCGGGTGATCCGGCGTCGAATTAGCACTCTCGTGGTGAGAGTGCTAAAATCGCCGATCGACCCCGCAAAAACCGACAGTTTCAAGGAGCGACCTGCATGAATGCACCGAGCAATCAACTGGCGCCGGCGGGTCCCAACAGCCTGGCACTGGCCGTCAGCAATCCCGGCGCGCTGGGCACCATCGATGCATACATTTCGGCGGTCCACCGTCTGCCGGTGTTGTCCGCCGAGCAAGAAACCACCCTGGCGCGCCGGTTCCGCGAACATGGCGACCTCGAAGCGGCCCGCCAGCTCGTCCTCTCCCACCTGCGGCTGGTGGTGTCCATCGCCCGCCAGTACCTGGGCTATGGCCTGCCCCATGCCGACCTCATCCAGGAGGGCAACGTCGGCCTGATGAAGGCCGTCAAGCGCTTTGACCCGGAGCGTGGCGTGCGGCTGGTGTCGTTCGCCGTGCACTGGATCAAGGCAGAGATCCACGAATACATCGTGCGCAACTGGCGGCTGGTCAAGGTGGCCACCACCAAGGCGCAGCGCAAGCTGTTCTTCAACCTGCGCAGCATGCGCCCGGACGGCCAGACGCTCGACAGCGGGCAAGTGCAAACCATCGCGCGCGAGCTCAACGTGCGGCCCGAGGACGTCAGCGAAATGGAAGTGCGGCTCTCCGGCCGCGACATGGCGCTGGAAAACAGCGACGACGACGAAGACGGCTACGCGCCGATTGCCTACCTGTCCGACGGCGGCAGCCACGAGCCGACCCAGGTGCTGGAGCGCCGCGCGCGCGACGCGTTGCAAAGCGACGGCCTGCGCCAGGCGCTGGATACCCTGGATCCGCGCTCGCGGCGCATCGTCGAGGCGCGCTGGCTGGCCGACGAAGGCGGTGCCACCCTGCACGAGCTGGCGCAGGAGTTCGGTGTTTCGGCCGAGCGCATCCGCCAGATCGAGGCGGCCGCGCTCAAGAAGATGCGAGGCGCCCTGGCCGCTGCCTGATGCCGGCCGCCGCGGCTGCGCGGCAACCATTGGATACATACTGGCACACGGCGCCGGGGGAACCTAGCGCCGCCGCCATGGCCTAAACCATAGGGGCTGCGGCCGGCTCGTGCAAAGCGGCGGGCGGCAGCCTCGACATCCGTTTCGGTTTCTCCTCTTCCCCTCCCCTCAGAGACGGATGCCTGCGGGGCGCTCGCAAGGGCGCCCCGTTTTTTTGTGCGCGATGACGCGGCGGGCGTGCCCTGGCGCAGGCCGGACCGACCTGCCCGCCCCGTGTCCCTGTTGCCTGCGCGCCGCGGTGCCGGCATGCCTGCCCTTGCACGGCCCGGCCTTTGGCTCTCTAATCGCGACTCCTTACAACCGATCGACGAGGGCATTGATGTCTTCCATAGGATTCAGGATTCTGGATCGGGCGCCGTCCATCTTGGCGCCCGAGACGCTGGCGAAATTTGCGACCGTGGGGGCGGCGCAGATCAGCGATTGCATGGGCCGCCTATACGGGGTGGTGGGGTTGCTGCCCAGGCATGCGCCGACCGCCGCGCGCATGGTGGGGGTGGCCCTGACCGTCAAGACCCGTCCGGGCGACAACCTGATGATCCATAAAGCCATCTCGCTGTCGCAACCTGGCGAAGTGCTGGTGGTCGACGCCGGCGGCGACCTGACCAACGCCCTGGTCGGTGAATTGATGGCCATGGAAGCCCAACGGCGCGGGATGGCCGGTTTCGTCATCGACGGCGCCGTGCGCGACGTCGACGTATTCGCCCAGGGAGACTTCCCGTGCTTTGCGCGCGGCGTGTCGCACCGCGGCCCCTACAAGGACGGCCCCGGCGAGATCAACGTCCCGGTGTCCATCGGCGGGCAGGTCGTCTTCCCGGGTGACGTGATCGTCGGCGACGCCGACGGGCTGGTGGTGATTCCCGCCGCGCACGCCGAAGACGTCCTGGCCGATGCGCTGAAGAAGGAGCAGGACGAGGCCAAGACCAAGGAAAAAATCCTGGCCGGCACCTATACCAAGCCCTGGATGGATGAAATCCTCGCCGCCCGGCGGGGGTGATCCGGATTGGAGCCGTCGTTGCTGCGCTAGCGGCGTTGCCGCCCGCGCTCAGGCGGCCGCCGTCGGGCCCGCGCGGCCCCCGGCGCGGCGCCGGATGTCGTCCAATATCACCAACGCCGCTTCGTCGGTGAATTCGCCGGCGTCGATCATGCGCAGGACGTCGTCGACGGCCGCGGCGCGTATCTCCATGACTTCGCCGTCACGGTTGGCCGGCTGCACGTCAGCGGCTAGCACGCAGTCGGCGGCGATGACGTCCTCGACCTGGTAGCCCTCCGGGATGCGGCGGTGTATCCGCACGATGGTGCGCAGCGGCGCCCGCTGGGCCAGGTGCCCGGCATCCAGGCCCGCCTCTTCGTCGCATTCGCGCAGCAGCGCCTCATCCAACGCCTCGCCGGCGCCGACCAAGCCACCGACCAGCGTGTCCCACATGCCAGGGTCGGTCGACTTCGTCAGCGACCGGCGGGCGATCCACAAGCGGCCGTCTGGCGTCCAGCCATTGAGGTGTACCGCGCGCGTCAGCAGGCCGAGCGGGCGCATCGCCGCCCTTTCGATGGCGCCCACGCACCCTGATTCGCTGAAAACGTCGAGCAGCTCATTGCGCCAGCCGCGCAGGCAGCCGGCGTCGCGCAGCAAGAGCGCCGCGCGCGCAAGCAGCGCGTTCAATTCCTCTCCCGGCGACAGGCCGGCGCCCAAATGGAATGCGGGCGCGGGACCGGCCTGCGCCTGGCCGATCGGGGCCAGGGCCCGCTGGGCGGCCGGCGTGGCCCAGCCGCAGCGCGAGCCCGCGATCCACAACGGCACGGAGCCTTCGTGAGGCGGCTGCTGCACCGATGCGGCCAGCGCCTCGTAGGTGCGCGCAGGATCGGTGCCGAAGTGGCGAAACGGCGTATCGCTTGTTGGCATGGCGCGCATTGTAGTGGAGGCCATTGGCCGCGCGCGCCTAGCCGCATGCATGGGGTTGGCCGCGCGTGCCGCCGCAATGCGCCTTGCGTGCGCCGTTGCGCGCCTGGCGGCTGTTGGGTTCGGATGCACACTTTTGCATGTCCGTTATAATCCCGCGGTTTCTTTGTGATTCGTGCAGGGCTTTGTGCGGCAACACGTCCGCCTGGCCCGCCGTCCAATAATTGCGCACGTCACGCCTGTCCGACTTCGCGTTGCGAGGAAGGGCAGGCGCGTGTACGCGCCGTATTTCGAGGTCAGCATGAAGAAGTGGAGAGGGTTACTGGGCGCCTGTGCAATGCTGCTTGCCGGCATGGCAGGCGCGCAGGTGCAGGACATGCCCGGCGGCCCCAAGGTCAATCAGCTCAACTTGCACTCGGGCGTGACCGACATCGCCCGCGAACAGGTGTGGTTGCACTGGATGATGCTGAGCATCTGCCTGGTGATCTTCGTCGGCGTGTTCGGCGTGATGTTCTACTCCATCTGGGCCCACCGGAAGTCGCGCGGCGCCAAGCCCGCCACCTTCCACGAGCACGTCGGCGTCGAAGTCGCGTGGACGGTGATCCCCTTCATCATCGTCATCTGCATGGCGCTGCCGGCCACCCGCGCCGTGGTCGCCATGAAGGACACTTCCAACCCCGACCTGACCGTCAAGGTCACCGGCTATCAATGGAAGTGGGGTTACGAATACATGGACGGCCCGGCTGCTGGCGTGCAGTTCCTGTCCAACCTGGCCACGCCGCGCGCCCAGATCGAAAACCGCGAGCCCAAGGGCCAGTTCTACCTGATGGAAGTGGATAACCCGCTGGTGGTGCCGGTGGGCAAGAAGGTGCGCGTCGTGCTGACCGCTGCCGACGTGATCCACTCCTGGATGGTTCCCGAGTTCGGCGTCAAGCAGGACGCCATCCCGGGCCTGCTGCGCGACACCTGGTTCCGCGCCGAAGAGGTCGGCGAGTTCCGCGGCCAGTGCGCCGAGCTGTGCGGCAAGGACCATGCCTTCATGCCTATCGTCGTCAAGGTCGTGTCCGCCGAGGACTTCGAGGCCTGGGCCAAGGAGCAGAAGAAGGCGCTGGGCGGCGACGAGGACGATCCCACCAAGCAATGGGAAGAGTCCGAGTTGGTGGCGCGCGGCGAAAAGGTTTACGCTGCCAATTGCGTGGCCTGCCACCAGGCCAACGGCCAGGGCGTGCCGGGCAATTTCCCCGCCCTGGACGGTTCGAAGCTCGTGCTCGGGGCCAAGGGCGAGCAGATCGACGTGGTGCTCCACGGCCGTCCCGGCACCGCCATGCCGGCCTTCGGCAGCCAGCTCAATGACGTCGAGGTCGCTGCCGTCGTCACCTATACGCGCCATGCCTGGGGCAACGCCGGCAAGGGCGAGGAACCCACTGTCCAGCCCAGCGACGTCACGGCCGCGCGCTGATGCGCGCGCCCCGCAGGCCCGAAAGAGTCATTCAGTCAGATACCCCTGACGTCCCCGCCGCGGCGCGGGGGCGCAGTCCAGCAGGAAGGAGTCCGCAATGAGCAGCGTCACTGTCGATCACGTACCGCCTGGCCAGCACGGCCACGGCCACGACGATCACGCGCACCACATGCCGCACGGTTGGCGCCGGTGGCTGTTTGCCACCAACCACAAAGACATCGGGACGATGTACCTCATCTTCTCGTTCGTCATGCTGTTGGTCGGCGGCGTGCTGGCGCTGTTGCTGCGCACCGAGTTGTTCGAGCCGGGGCTGCAGTTCTTCCGCCCCGAGTTGTTCAACCAGTTCACCACCATGCACGGCCTGATCATGGTGTTCGGCGCCATCATGCCGGCCTTCGTGGGCTTTGCGAACTGGATGATTCCGCTGCAGATCGGCGCCTCCGACATGGCGTTCGCGCGGATGAACAACTTCAGCTTCTGGCTGCTGCC
>CALEQZ010000019.1 GCA_937908115.1 uncultured Alcaligenaceae bacterium
GCGCCTCCGACATGGCGTTCGCGCGGATGAACAACTTCAGCTTCTGGCTGCTGCCGGCGGCCGCCGTCTTGCTGACCACGTCGTTCTTCGTGCCTGGCGGCGCCACCGCCGCGGGCTGGACGCTGTATGCGCCGCTGTCGCTGCAGATGGGCCCGGGCATGGACCTGGCCATCTTCGCCGTGCACATCATGGGTGCCTCGTCCATCATGGGGGCGATCAACATCATCGTCACCATCCTGAACATGCGCGCGCCCGGCATGACGCTGATGAAGATGCCGCTGTTCTGCTGGACCTGGCTGATCACGGCCTACCTGCTGATCGGCGTCATGCCCGTGCTGGCCGCGGCCATTACCATGCTGCTGACCGATCGCCACTTCGGCACCGCGTTCTTCAACGCCGCCGCCGGTGGCGACCCGGTGCTGTACCAGCACGTGTTCTGGTTCTTCGGGCACCCCGAGGTCTACATCATGATCCTGCCCGCGTTCGGGATCGTGTCGGCCATCGTGCCTGCCTTCGCCCGCAAGAAGCTGTTCGGTTACGCCTCGATGGTGTACGCCACCGCGGCCATCGCCATCCTGTCGTTCATCGTGTGGGCGCACCACATGTTCACCACCGGCATGCCGGTGACTGGCCAGCTGTACTTCATGTACGCCACCATGCTGATCTCCATCCCCACTGGGGTGAAGGTGTTCAACTGGGTGGCCACCATGTGGCGCGGCTCGATGACTTTCGAGACGCCCATGCTGTTCTCCGTGGGCTTCATCTTCGTGTTCACCATCGGCGGCTTCACCGGGCTGATCCTGTCGATGGCGCCGATCGACATCCAGGTGCATGACACCTACTACGTGGTGGCGCACTTCCACTACGTGCTGGTGGCGGGCTCGCTGTTCGCGCTGTTTGCCGGCGCCTACTACTGGCTGCCCAAGTGGACGGGCCGCATGTACGACGAGAAGCTGGGCAAGATCCACTTCTGGTCGACCATGATCTCGTTCAACGTCACCTTCTTCCCCATGCACTTCCTGGGGCTGGCCGGCATGCCGCGCCGCTACGCGGACTACGCCGCGCAGTTCACCGACTTCCACCAGATCGCCACCATCGGCGCCTTCTGGTTCGGCTTGTCGCAGCTGCTGTTCGCCTACATCGTCCTGAAGGCCTATGCCGGCAAGGGCGAGCCCGCCCCGGCCAAGCCGTGGGAAGGCGCCGAAGGGCTGGAATGGACCGTGCCGTCGCCGGCGCCGTTCCACACCTTCGAAACCCCGCCCGAAGTGAAGTAAGCCAAGGTGTCGGACATGACCCCGGAACAACGCCGCCGCAATCGCCGCACCGGCCTGGTGCTCGCGGCCATCGCGGTTGCGTTGTTCGTGTGGACGTTCTACCGCATGAAGCTAGGCGGCGCCTGAGCCCGGGACGCAAGACATGAGTGACGACATCAAGGAGCTGTCCCGGCGCAAGCTGAACTTTTTCCAGACGGTCAAGGCCGTGCTGTGGGGGTTCTTTGGCGTGCGCAAGGGAGCCGGCTACCAGGAAGACATCGCCAAGCTCAACCCCGTGCACCTGATCATCGCCGGGATACTGGCAGGGGTGCTGTTCGTGGTGGGGCTCGTGTTGATCGTGCGCTGGGTCGTCGCCAGCTCCATCTGAAATACGTATTCGAGAAAATCTGTACCAGGAGAACACCATGAGTGCAAGCCACTCGGTCCAAGGCAAAGAGGCACCCTACTACTACGTGCCGGCCGATTCGCCGCACCCCGTGCGCGCCAGCTTTTCGCTGCTGGCCGTCATGCTCGGCGCGGCAGCCTGGATCAATGGCGTGGGCGCCGGCAAGTGGGTGCTGCTGGCTGGCATCCTTGCCCTGATCGTCGTGCTCTTCGGCTGGTTCGGCGATGCCATCGGCGAGTCCGAGGGCGGCTTGAACAGCAAGCGCGTCGACGTCTCCTACCGCTGGAGCATGAGCTGGTTCATCTTCTCGGAGGTGATGTTCTTCGGCGCGTTCTTCGGCTCGCTGTGGTATGTGCGCTCGATCACCATTCCGACGCTGGGTGACCTGGATCACCGCCTGATGCTGTGGCCGGACTTCACTGCCGTGTGGCCGAACTTCGGCCCGGCAGGCGTGGTCGAGCAGTTCCAGACGGTCGGCCCGTTCTGGCTGCCCACGATCAACACGGCGCTGCTGCTCAGCTCCGGCGTGACCCTGACCATCGCCCACCACGCGCTGCGCGAGAACCTGCGTGGCAAGGCCATCTTCTGGCTGGCGGCGACCGTCATCCTGGGCTTCATCTTCGTCGGTTGCCAGGCGTACGAATACCATCACCTGTACACCGACCTGAACCTGCGCTTTAACTCCGGCGCGTACGGCTCGCTGTTCTACATGCTGACCGGCTTCCACGGGTTCCACGTGATCCTGGGTGCCACCATGCTGACGGTGATCCTGTTCCGCCTGGCCAAGGGCCACTTCACGCCCGAGAATCATTTCGGCTTCGAAGGCGCCGCCTGGTACTGGCACTTCGTCGACGTGGTGTGGCTGGGCCTGTACCTGTTCGTGTACTGGTTCTAGGGACCGAACCGCAGGCCCGCTGCAAGGCGGGCCGCGCCGCGCGGCGAGCGCTGCCCACACCCGGGCGGCGAGCGAGCGCGGAAAAGGCGTGGGGCCGGCCATAGCCGGCCTTTCGTCATTGCAGGCCGGTGCTTTCTATCCAGCCCATGTGGTGGGCGAAGAGCACGAACAGGAACAGCGCGACCGACAATCCGATGCGCACGGTCAGCGCATTGACGGTACGGTTGCTTCCCCCCTTGTCTTTCATCAGGTAGACGAGCGCCGACGCGAGGCTGCCCAGTATGCCGATGAAGGCCAGGATGACTACGACTCGCATGGCGGCCTCCGGTAAAACGGAAATTATGGCAGAGATGGGATCCCTTTCCGCACGGCGCACGGCAGCCGCGCTGGTGCTACTGGCGCTGGTGGCCGCGGTGACGGTCGGCATGGGCCGTTGGCAGCTGCAGCGCGCCGACGAGCGGCGCGCGATCCGTGCCGCCATCGAAGCCGGGCGCCGCGCGACGCCGCTTGCCTTGCATCCCGCCACCCCTGCCGGCCAGTTGCGCCCGTGGCGGCCGGCGCTGGCCGAAGGCACGTGGCGCAACGACCTGACGGTGCTGATCGACAATCGCAACCTCGACGGGCGCCCTGGGCTGTGGGTGGCCACGCCCTTGGCCTTTGCGGGCCAGCCCGACCATGCCGTGCTGGTGCTGCGCGGCTGGCTGCCGCGCCGCCTGGATGGCCAGCCTTTGCAGGTGCCGGCAGGCGGTGCAGGCATGCAGCGCGTGCGAGGGGAACTTGCCGAACGGGTGCCGCGTCTATTCGACCTGGCCGAACTGACTGGCGGCGAGCCCCCGGGCCTGCCTGCGGGCTGGCCCCATGCGGGCGGCACACCGGCCGAGCCACCGCGCGTGCAGAACCTGGATCTGGCCGCGTACGCGCGCGCCACCGGGTTGCAATTGTTGCCGGCGGTCCTGCAGCAAACCGATCACCTCGACGACGGCCTGCGGCGAGAATGGCCGCAGCCTTCCGTGGACGCCGACCAGAACATCGGCTATGCCGTGCAGTGGTTCGGCTTTGCCACCATTGCCGCCGTTGCCTGGCTGGCGCTGGCCATGCGGGCGTGGCGCCGGCGCCATGCCGCGCGCCGCACCTCGGACTGACTCAAGCAAGGAAAGACGTGACACCTTCCTCCGTGCCGCCTGGCGGCCCTTCCCGACCTGCCCCGCGCCGCTCGCTCAAGCCGCTGTTTGCCGTGCTGCTGATGAGCCTGGCGCCGGTGATCGCGGCGGTGATCGTGTATTTCTATCCGGCCCTGCGGCCTGCCGAGACCACGAACTACGGCACGCTGTACACGCCGCAGCGTCCCATGCCGTCGGCGGCGGACTTGCCGCTGGCCACGCTGGACGGGCAAGCGTTCGACTTGAATTCGCTCAAGGGTAAATGGGTGCTGGCGGCCGCGCACGGCGGCGCCTGCCCGCCGGCCTGCGCACGCAAGCTCTTCATCATCCGCAACACCCATGCCAGCCAGGGCAAGAACGTCGATCGGCTCGTGCGCGTGTGGTTCATCACCGACGACGAGCCCGTGCCGGACAAAGTCCTGGAAGCCTACCGCGGCACGATCATGGTCCGGGCCAAGCCCGAGGCGCTCGCCCGCTACCTGCTCGATGCCGGCCAGCCCTCGCTCGAAGGCCCGCTCTGGATCATCGACCCCTTGGGTAACCTGATCCTGCACTATCCGCCCGACACCGACCCGATCCGCTTCCGCAAAGACGTCAGCCGGCTCGTTTACAACTCCCGGATCGGCTGAATCCATCCGACCATGCGTATCCAGAACCGCTATCGGAAACTGGTCTTCCTGACCTGGTTCCTGACTTTGGACCTGATCATGTTCGGCGCCTTCGTGCGCCTGACCGACTCCGGCCTGGGCTGCCCGGATTGGCCGGGCTGCTATGGGCAGATCACGCCGCTGTCGGCATTGGATCCCATACGCGAGGCAGAGGCGGCCATGCCCTATGGGCCGGTCACCTTGTCCAAGGCCTGGATCGAGATGATCCACCGCTACGCCGGCAGCATCCTGGGCATGCTGATCATCGCCATCGTATTCATGGCCTGGCGGCATCGCCGCGAGCTGGGCCGTTCGCCGTGGCTGGCGACGATCACGCTGGCGGCAGTCTGCCTGCAGGGTGCTTTCGGCGCGTGGACGGTCACCCACAAGCTGATGCCTGCCGTGGTGACCGCCCACCTGCTGGGCGGCATGATCCTGCTGGCGCTGATGACGTGGCTTGCCGCGCGCGAAAAAGCGCATGAGCCGGTCGACGCGCAGGCGGCGAGGTGGCGGCCTTGGGCGGCTGCAGGATTGGCGCTGCTGTTCGTGCAGATCGCGCTGGGTGGCTGGGTCAGCACCAATTACGCCGCGCTGGCCTGCATGGATTTTCCGACCTGCCACGGCACCTGGATGCCCGAGATGGACTTCGCCGGCGGATTTTCCATCGTGCGCGGCCTGGGCGAATTGCCCTCGGGCGAAATGATCTCGCAGCACGCACTGACGGCCATCCACTGGGTGCATCGCAATTTCGCCTTCGTCGTCTTCGCCTACCTGGCGGCGCTGGCGCTGCGCCTGCGTGGCAAGCCCGGGCTGGACGGCCCGGCCCGGCTGCTGCTGGCCCTGCTGGCCGCCCAGCTGGCCACGGGGTTGGCGACCATTTACCTGCAATGGCCGCTCTTGATCGCCGTCGTGCACAATGGCGGCGCGGCGGGCCTGGTGTTGGCCTGCGTCACGCTGCTGATCCGCCTGTCGCGCGCCGGCGGCCAGCCGCCGGCCGGCGCGCCAGCCCGTTAAAATGCACCCATGTCCAGTCTTGCCGCTCCTCGCGCCGGGTTGCTGCGCCAGTATCTCGTCCTGACCAAGCCCAGGGTGACCCAGCTCGCCGTGTTCTGCGCGGTGATCGGGATGTTCCTGGCTGCGCCGGGCCTGCCGGACCTCGCCAGGGTGGCGCTGGCCACGCTGGGCATCTGGCTGCTGGCCGCGGCGGCGTTCGCCATCAACTGCCTGATCGAGCAGGAAATCGATGCCCGCATGCTGCGCACCGCGCGCCGCGCTACCGCGCAGGGCACGATCTCGCCCGTGCAGGTGCTGGCCCTGTCGGGGTTGCTGGGTGGGGCGGGCATGCTGGTCCTCTACCACGGCGTCAATCCCCTGACGATGTGGCTGACGTTTGCCACCTTCGTCGGCTACGCCGTGATCTACACCGTCATCCTCAAGCCGCGCACCCCCCAGAACATCGTCATCGGCGGGCTGTCCGGCGCCATGCCGCCAGCGCTGGGCTGGGCGGCGGTGGCCAACGCCGTGCCGGCCGAGGCCTGGGTGCTGGTGTTGATCATCTTCATCTGGACCCCGCCGCATTTTTGGGCGCTGGCGCTGTACCGCAACCACGATTACGTCAACGCCGGGCTGCCCATGCTGCCGGTCACCCATGGCCGGGATTTCACCAGCCTACACATCCTGCTCTACAGCATCGCGCTGCTGGCCACCACGCTGCTGCCGTTCGCGATCCGCATGAGCGGATGGCCCTACCTGCTGGCCGCGCTTGCGCTGGGGGGGCGCTTCGTGGGCCTGGCCTGGCGGCTGCACCGCGGCTACAGCGACGACCTAGCGCGCAAGACGTTCCGCTACTCCATCGTGTACCTGGCGCTGCTTTTCGCCGCCTTGCTGGTCGATCATTGGCTGGGCCTGGCGCTTGGCGCCTGAAGGAGACCCGCTTTCATGTCCTTGCGATCTTTCTTGCGGGGCCGCTTGGCGCGCGGCGCAGCCCTCCTTGGCATGGCCCTGGCGCTGGCCGCCTGCGACAGCGGGCCGCCGCAGTTTCGTGGCAGCGACATCACGGGCACGCGACTAGGTCGCGACCTGGCGTTGGTCGACCATGCAGGGGTGCCGCGCACGCTGGCCGACTACGCGGGCAAGGTCGTCGTCGTGTTCTTCGGGTTCACCCAGTGCCCGGACGTGTGCCCGACCTCGCTGGCCGAGATGGCGCAGGTGGCCAAGACCCTGGGCGAGGACGCCAAGGACGTGCAGGTGCTGATGGTCACGGTCGACCCCGAGCGGGATACGCCGGATGTGCTGCGCCAGTATGTAACGGCCTTCGACCCGCGCTTCGTCGGCCTGACCGGCACGCCGGAGCAGATCAAGCAGGCCGCCGCCTCGTTCAAGGTCTATTACGCGAAAGTGCCGCGCGAAGGCGGCGACTACACCATGGACCATACCGCGGCCTTTTACGTGCTGGACAAGCAGGGCGAAGCCAGGGTGCTGCTGCACAGCAATGCCGGCGTGGACGCCATGGTCCACGACATCAGGCAGCTGCTGTAGGCAAATGGTGCCGCGCCTGCCCCGTACGGGGCAGGCGCGGCCTTTCAGCCGCGCGCGGCGCGCCAGCCTTCGATGGCTTGGCGCGCATCGGCGTCCAGGTCGTCGAGCGCGACTTCCCGGCGGTGCGTCATGATCAAGTAGGCATACGGCGTGGCCAGCGCCGCGGCCTCCTGGCAAAGGCGCAGTTCCTCGCCCACCGAGGGCGAGCGCGCCCGCCAGAAGTTAATGGCTTGTTCGATTTCGGCGATGGTGACGGTATCCATGCCGGTATTTTCCCAGAATACCGGGCCGGCACGGGCGCCGGCGCGCGCCGCCTGCGGCACGCTTGCAAAGCGACACGTTTGGCCAATGGCTGGCGCCGCCCGCCGATGCTATACCGCGGGCATGCCGGCCGGCCGCGTCCCGGTTTGGGTCGGCCGCGCAATCGGGCGTAATATCCCGGGCAGCCTGCCGTCATGCGGCGGCGCGCCGACGCCCCCGAAGATGGAGGATCCCATGACCGCCAAGTCAAACAACCCTTTCGTGCTGCCCGGCTTGGGGCAGGCGCCGGACCTGGCCGGCAACCCGTTGCTAGCCAGCATGGAAATGATGCGGCAGGCGTGGGCCGGGCTGGCCGGGCCGGGTGGGCTGGCCCAGGCCGTCCCGGGGTCGCCGTCGAGCACGCAGGAGCTCGAGCGGCGCATCGCCGAGCTGCGCGCGGTCGAGAACTGGCTCAAGCTCAACCTCTCCATGCTGTCGAGCACCATCCAGGGGCTGGAAGTCCAGCGCGCGACCATCGCCACGCTGCGTGCCTTCGTCGGCAGCATGGGGGGCGCCCAGGGCCCGGGCGAAGCCTCGCCGCTGGAAGTCGCGTTGGGCATCAAGCCCGGTGGGGTGTCGACCGCCACGGTGGCCGGCGATGCCGGGGCCGATGATCCGGCCCAGGCGCCCGAACCGGTCGACCCGGCGCCGCAAGGACCTGGCGGCGCGCCGGCCGGCGCACCTGGGGAGGGCGCCAGCCAGCGCGCGGTCGATGCCGGCATGCAGGCAATGGGCGCGGCCGCGCAGTCAGCGTCCGAGGCGTGGTGGAAGCTGCTGCAGCAGCAGTTCGGCCAGCTTGCCAGCGCGACGGCCGCGACCATGCCGCCGGCGCCAGGGGCGGCGGCGCCAGCCACCGGGGAAAAGCCCTCCAGGGCGCGCAAGCCCGCGGGCGCGCGCAAGGCGGCCAAGGCCACGCGCGGCGGCAAGGGGGCCAAGCCCGCTTCGTGATTTTCGCCATCGACGGCCCGCCGGCAGGCGGGCGGTCCATATCCTTTTTGGACATTCATGCTCAATATCGTCATTCTCGCGGCCGGCATGGGCAAGCGCATGCGTTCCGATCTGCCCAAGGTGCTGCACGCCCTGGCCGGCAGGCCCATGTTGCATCACGTCCTGGATAGCGCCCGCCAGTTGGATCCGGCGCGCATGGTGGTCGTCGTCGGGCACGGCGCCGACCAGGTCCGGGCGGCATGCGCGGACCAGCCTGACGTGCACTTCGCGCTGCAGCAGCCGCCGCAAGGCACCGGGCACGCCGTGAAGCAGGCGGCGCCGTTGTTGCAGGAATCGGGCAGTGGCGACGTCACCTTGGTGCTCTACGGCGACGTGCCGCTGGTCCAGCCCGATACCCTGCGCCGGCTGCTGCAGGCGGCATCGGCCGGCGCCTTGGCCGTGCTCACCGAGCAGCTTGAGGATCCGACCGGTTACGGGCGCATCGTGCGCGACGGTCAGGGGCGCATCCGCGCCATCGTCGAGCACAAGGATGCAAGCCCAGACCAGCTTGCGATCAAGGAGGTCAATACCGGCATTCTGGCCGCGCCGACCGCGCGCCTGAAGCAGTGGCTGGAGCGCATCGGCAACGACAACGCCCAGAAGGAGTATTACCTGACCGATGCGATCAGCCTGGCGGTCGCCGATGGCGTGGCGGTGGAATCGGCACAGCCTGGCGCGCCGTGGGAAACCCTGGGCGTCAATAGCCGCGCCCAGCAGGCCGAACTGGAGCGCACCTGGCAGCGCGAGCAGGCCAGGCGCCTGCTCGAGGCCGGCGTCACTTTGGCCGACCCGGACCGCTTCGACCTACGCGGCACGCTGTCGTGCGGGCGTGATGTCTACATCGACGTGGGCTGCGTGTTCGAAGGCAAGGTCGAGCTGGCCGACGGCGTGCGCATCGGGCCCTATTGCGTGCTGCGCGACGTCCGGTTGGGCGAAGGCGCCAGGGTCGAGGCGTTCAGCCACCTGGATGGCGCGCAGGCCGGGACGGGCGCGCGCATCGGCCCCTATGCCCGGCTGCGGCCGGGGGCGCGGCTCGGGGCGCGCAGCCACGTGGGCAATTTCGTCGAAATCAAGAATTCGTCGCTCGGCGAAGACAGCAAGGCCAATCACCTGGCCTATGTCGGCGACGCGGACGTGGGCGCGCGGGTCAACATCGGCGCCGGGACCATCACGTGCAACTATGACGGGGTCAACAAGCACCGGACGGTGATCGAGGACGATGCCTTCATCGGCTCCGATACCCAGCTTGTCGCGCCCGTGCGCGTGGGCCGCGGCGCCACGCTGGGCGCCGGCACGACGCTGACGCGCGATGCGCCGGCCGACAAGCTGACGCTGTCGCGCGCCAAGCAGGTGACCGTGGAGAGCTGGCGCCGCCCAGCCAAGAAGCCTTGAGCGCAGCGTCGCAACAGAACCCGGTCGGCGGCCAAGGCCACGCCGACGGACTGCCTCTGCCCCGCCGCCGCTGGGCCGTGGCCACCCTGCTGCTGGCCATGACGATGGCGGTGCTCGACGCGTCGATCGCCAACGTGGCGTTGCCCACCATCGCCGTGGATTTGGACGCCAGTCCAGCCGCGGCGGTATGGATCGTCAACGCCTACAACGTGACGGTGGTGGCCATGCTGCTGCCGCTGTCGTCGGTGGCCGAGCGCGTGGGCTTCAAGCGCATGTTCGTCATAGGGCTGTCGCTGTTCACGTTGGCATCGCTCGCATGCGCGCTGTCGCGCTCGCTGGAGGCGCTGACCCTGTCGCGCATCGCCCAGGGCCTGGGCGCCGCGGTGTTGATGAGCCTGTTCGGCGGGCTGGTGCGCCACATCTACCCGACGCGCATGCTGGCGCGCGGCATCAGCATCAACGCGATGACCGTGGGCGTGATGTCGGTGCTCGGGCCGACCATAGGCGCGGCCATCCTGTCGGTGGCCCAATGGCCGTGGATTTTCGCGGTCAACCTGCCGGTCGGGCTGGTGGCCCTGCGATGCGCGCGCTTTCTGCCCGATGTGCCCGGTACGGGCGCTCGCTTCGATTGGGCAAGCGCGCTGCTATGCATGGTCGGGATGTCGCTGTTCATCCTGGGCATTGACTACCTGGTCGCCGAGCCTGTACGCGGGCTCGGCTTGGTTGCCGCCGCAGCCGCCGCGGCGTGGTTTCTGGTGCGCCGCGCCCGTGGCCAGACGGCGCCGCTGGTGCCGGTGGACCTGCTGCGCATCAAGCCGGTGGCGTACGCGGTCGGGGCGTCGGCCTGCTCTTTTGCCGCGCAAATGTCCGCCTTCGTTTCGCTGCCGTTCTACCTGCAGCACGTGTTGGGACGCGATCACCTGTCCATGGGTTTCTTGCTGGGGATGTGGCCTGTTGCCGCGGCGGCCATGGCGCCGGTTTCGGCCCGGCTCTGCGAGCGCTATTCCGCCGCGCAGCTTTGCGCGGCGGGCGCGGCCGCGATGGCGGCAGGGCTGGCGTGGCTGGCCGCATTGCCCCCGGATGCCGGCAATGCGGCCATCGTCGTCGGCATGCTGCTGGGCGGGATAGGATTTGGTTTTTTCCAGACGCCGAACAATCGCGCCATGCTTGGTTCGGCGCCGCGCAGCCGGGCGGGTGCGGCCGGCGGCATGCAGGCCACCACGCGCGTGTTCGGCCAAAGCTTCGGCACGGCACTGGTGGCCGCGGCCTTCGGGTTGTCGCGCGAGCAGGGGCCGACGCTGGCGCTGATCTTCAGCATGGGCTGCGCGCTGATGGCGCTGGCGGTCAACGCCGTGCGCATCCACCGTGACCGGCTGCCGGCTGCGGCGCGGCCGGCCAAAAGCGACAAGGGACCTTCGTCATGAGCAATCGAGACTGCGAAACGGCCGCCGGTGCGGCTGCGCAAGCCGCGGCTGGCACGCCCGCGCCCAGGCTTTCGGTCATCGTCATCACCCACAACGAAAGCCGCCATATCGCGGCTTGCCTGGATTCCGTCGCTTTTGCCGACGAGATCGTCGTCGTCGATTCGGGCAGCACGGACGACACCTGCGAAATCGCCAGGGCGCGCGGCGCGCGCGTGCTCGTGACGCCGGATTGGCCAGGATTCGGCCCGCAGAAGAACCGCGCGCTGGACCTGGCCACCGGCGATTGGGTGCTGTCGATAGACGCCGACGAGCGCGTGACGCCGGCGCTGGCAGAGGAAATCCGCGCGGTGATCGCCACTGGCCGGCTCGACGCGTACCGCATCGCCCGATTGTCAGAGTTTTGTGGCCAGCCGATGCGCCATTGCGGCTGGTGGCCGGACCATGTGCTGAGGTTGTTCCGCCGTGGCAAGGCGCGCTTTACCGATGCGGCGGTCCACGAAAAGCTCGAAGCCGCGGGACCGGTGGGCGTGTTGCGCCACCACCTCTTGCACTACCCGTACGAGACCATCGAGGCGTTGCTCGTCAAGATGAACCGCTACTCGACGGATGCCGCCTTGATGATGTATCGCCGCGGCCGACGCACATCGATCCCCGGGGCCCTGGGGCACGGGATATGGACCTTCGTGCGCATCTACTTCATCCGCCGGGGCTTTTTGGACGGCTGGCGCGGGCTGATCGTCGCCTGCGCGGCGGGTGCGGGCAGTTTCTTCCGCTATGCCAAGTTGTACATGCTGCAGCAGGGGCGCGGCGCATGAGGATCCTGCAACTGAATTTCGAGCGCACCTGGCGCGGCGGCGAGCGGCAGACGCTGCTGTGCATGCAGGCGTTTCGCGAGCTGGGGCACGAGGTCGAGCTGCTTGCGCGTGAAGGCTACCCGTTGGCCGAACGGGCCGGCGCCGCAGGTTTTCGCGTCCACACCGTGCGCAACGTGGTGCAACAGCTTGGATTCTTGGCGCGACGCGGGCGTGGCTACGACATCCTGCACGCGCAGACGGCCAACACGGTGACCTGGGCCGTGCTGTCCAAGCCGCTGCATCGCAGGCCGGTAGTGTTTTCGCGCCGCACCGCGTTACCCGCGACGGGTCATGAATGGAAGACTGGGTTCAAATGGCGGCACATCGACCTGATGGTGGCCATCAGCGAGACGGCGGCCGCCGAGCCGCGGCGGCTGGGATTGTCGCCCGTCATCATCCGCAGTGCCGTGCCGCCTTGCGCGCCGGATGCAGCGCGGGCGGCCGAGCTGGCCCGGGAGTTGGGGCTGGGTGGGCGGCGCGTGCTGGCGACCGCCGCAGCGCTGGTTCCGTACAAGGACCCCCTGACCTTGATCCGTGCCGTCGGCTTGTTGGCGCGCCGGCGTGATGACTTCGTCTTCGTGCATTTCGGCAGCGGCGACATGCAGGGCCAGGCGCAGGCGCTGGTGCGCGAGCTCGGCCTCGAATCGGTTTACCTGTTTGCAGGGTTTCGTCGCGGGATGGAAGATTACTACCCGCTGATGGACGTTTTCGTGATGGCCTCGCAAGAGGAGGCGCTGGGCAGCAGCGTGTTGGATGCCTTTTCGCAGGGCGTACCCGTGGTCTCGACCGATGCGGGGGGGCTGGCCGAAAGCCTGGCCGACGGACGGGGCGTCCTGTGCCCGGTCGGCGATGCCCAGGCACTGGCCGACGGCATGGCGCGCTTGCTCGACGATCCGGCGCTGCGCGCCGAGGTCATCGCGCGCGCCCGAGACTACGTGCGGCGCGAGCACGACATGATGCAAATGGGGCGCCGGTACGTCGAGCAATTCGCGCGACTGTTGCAGGGATGGCGGCAGTAGTGCGGGGCAACGCGCGGGGGCGGTCACGGCAGGATCGGCACGCGCGTTTCGAATTTGCTGCGGTTGACCGCGAAAAACGTGCGTACGTTGCGCACGTTGGCCTGCGCGGTGAACGCGCGATGCGCCAGCGCATGGTAGGCAGCCATGTCCCGGACCTGGACGACCAGCACGAAGTCTGGCCCAGGCGAGACGCGGTAGCACTGCAGCACGGCGTCTTCGGCTGCCATGGCTTGCTCGAAGGCGTCGAGCTGTTCGGCCGTCTGCACGTCCAGCGTGATCTCGACGATGGCCGTCAAGACGCTGCCCAGCTTGTCGGGCGCGACGATGGCCACGCGCTTTTCTATCACTCCGGATTCGACCAGCCGGCGCACGCGGCGCAGGCAGGTGGGCGGCGAAGCGTGTACGCGCGCGGCGAGCTCTTGGTTAGTTGGCGAGCAGTCGCGCTGGATATGGTCCAAGATCCGACGGTCCAGATCGTCAAGGGTGAAGGTCGGCATGATTATTTCATTTATGGGCATCAAGTGAAATTATATTTCTACACAATCCTGAAAAGAAATCTGATTTCATATTCGGACTCATAAAGACAGCTTATTTCTATCACGCCCATGCACAATCGCGGTGTTCACCATCCGGAGCACCATCATGTGTGGCATCGTCGGCGCGGTCGCGCAACGCGACATCATCCCCATCCTGCTCGAAGGACTGAAACGGCTGGAGTACCGCGGCTATGATTCCTGCGGCGTGGCGGTCTATGCCGACGGGCGCCTGCGGCGCACGCGCAGCACCCGGCGCGTATCGGAGCTGGCCGCCCAGGTGCAGGCCGACGGGTTGGCGGGCTACACCGGCATCGCCCACACGCGCTGGGCCACGCACGGCGCGCCCGCCACACACAACGCCCACCCGCATTTTTCGGCGCTGGGCAAGGACGAGCCGCGCATCGCGCTGGTCCATAACGGCATCATCGAGAACCACGACGAGCTGCGCACCGAGCTGCAGGCTGCCGGTTTCGCGTTCGAAAGCCAGACCGATACCGAAGTCATTGCCCACCTGATCAACCATCTGTACCAGGGCGACCTGTTCGACGCCGTGCAGCAGGCGGTGCGCCGCCTGCACGGCGCCTACGCCATCGCCGTGTTCTGCGGCGACGAGCCACATCGGGTGGTGGGCGCCCGGCAAGGGTCACCGCTGGTGGTGGGCCTTGGGTCCAACGAGAACTTCCTCGCCTCGGACGCCCTGGCGCTGGCGGGCACGACCGACCAGATCATCTACCTGGAAGACGGCGACGTCGTCGACCTGCAGCTCAACCGTGTATGGGTCGTCGACGCCGCCGGCAAGGCGGTCGAGCGCAAGGTGCATACCGTGCATGTGCATAGCGGCGCGGCCGAGCTTGGCCCGTACCGGCATTTCATGCAAAAGGAAATCTTCGAGCAGCCGCGCGCCGTGGGCGATACGCTGCAGGACATCGAAGGCGTCAGTCCCGAGCTGTTCGGCGACGGCGCCTACCAGGTGTTCAAGGAGACCGAGTCGGTGCTGATCCTGGCCTGCGGGACCAGCCACTATGCCGGCATGACGGCCAAGTACTGGATCGAATCACTGGCCCAGATCCCGGTCGCGGTGGAGATCGCCAGCGAATACCGCTACCGCGACAGCGTGCCCAACCCGCGCACGCTGGTGGTGACGATTTCCCAGTCGGGCGAGACGGCCGATACGCTGGCCGCGCTCAAGCACGCGCGTGGGCTGGGCATGAAAAACACGCTGACCATCTGCAACGTGGCCACCAGCGCGATGGTGCGCGAATGCAAGCTGAGCTACATCACGCGTGCGGGCGTGGAAATCGGCGTGGCCTCGACCAAGGCCTTTACCACCCAGCTGACCGCGCTGTTCTTGCTGGCGCTGGCGCTGGCGCAGACGCGCGGCCGCCTGGACGACCAGGCCGAGGCCGAGCACTTGAAGGCGCTGCGCCACCTGCCCGTGGCGATCAGCTCGGTGCTGGCGCTCGAGCCCCAGATCATGGCCTGGGCCGACCGCTTCGCCAGCAAGGAGAATGCGCTCTTCCTGGGACGGGGCCTGCACTATCCGATCGCTTTGGAAGGCGCGCTAAAGCTGAAGGAAATCAGCTACATCCACGCCGAAGCCTATCCGGCCGGTGAGCTCAAGCACGGTCCGCTGGCGTTGGTCACCGACCAGATGCCCGTGGTGACCATTGCGCCCAACGACGCGCTGCTCGAAAAGCTCAAGTCCAACATGCAGGAAGTGCGCGCGCGCGGCGGTGAGCTGTACGTGTTCGCCGACGCCGACACGCGCATCCAGAGTGCCGACGGCACGCACGTGATCCGCATGCCCGAGCATTACGGGCTGCTCTCGCCCATCCTGCATACCGTGCCGCTGCAATTGCTGGCCTATCACACGGCCTGCGCGCGTGGCACCGACGTGGACAAGCCGCGCAATTTGGCCAAGAGCGTGACGGTGGAGTAGCCGAGGGTATCAGATGGGGGCGGGCCGCCGGCCGCGGGTTTTCGCCGAGACAAGCCGGCCGAAGGGCGCGCCCCGGGGCACGTCGCCCAGATCCGCTCGACCTCCGGGCGGCTGAGCTCGGCCTTGCGAAACAGGGAAATGGCCAGCGGTGCGGTGTGACGATCGTCGCCGGCCAGGACCAGCTTCCCCGCGGCCAGCTCATCGCGCACCGCGCGCTGCGGAACCCAGGCGACTCCCGTTCCTCCCAGCGCGCCTTGCTTGAGCACGTCCGACATCGAGCATTCATAGCGGTAGTCGAGCCGGCCGGCGAGATCCTCGCGTTCGATGATGGATGTCGTCAGGCGTCCGAGATAGCTGTTGCCCGAATAACACAGATAGGGCAGTTGCCTGTTGCCCTTCAGGCCGTAGCGCGGCGCGCCTTTGCGGTCCGGAGCGCACACCGGCACGAGCAATTCGTGGGCGAGCGTCGTGGAAAGATAGCGCCCCATATCCGTAAGGGTGGGTAAGGCCGGGCTGCTATACGCCAGCATGAGGTCGCAGTTGCCGGTAATCAGCGCTTCGACGCATTCGGCCACGTGGTCGGCGATGATCCGCGCCTTGACGGGGCCGATGACGCTTTGCAGTTCGGCATGCCATGTCGCGAAAAAGCTGACCGCTATTGTGTGCGATGCGGCGATCGAAACCACTTCCCCCGCTTTGGGTACGAAGCCTTGCACTTCCTCGCGCCCCGTGCGCAGGGCATCGATTATTTCCTGGGCCGTCTTGCGAAACGCCTCGCCGGCCGGCGTCAGGGCCGTTGGAAACTGGCTGCGGTCGACCAATGTGGTGCCGACCCAGTATTCGAGGTTGCGGATTCTCCGGCTG
Organism: uncultured Alcaligenaceae bacterium; assembly: GCA_937908115.1. Taxonomy (GTDB): domain Bacteria; phylum Pseudomonadota; class Gammaproteobacteria; order Burkholderiales; family Burkholderiaceae_B; genus CALEQZ01. The sequence goes on from CALEQZ010000019.1 coordinate 16,215, forward strand.
AACGCCGGCTGCGTCACGTTGCGCAGTTCGGCCGCCTGCGAGAAGTTCCGGGTGATCGCCAGCGTGAGGAAATCCTCCAGCCAATTCAATTCCATGACGGTCTCCGATGCTCTCCTGCCAGTATCCCGGGCCCCAGCGTTGCACGGAACGGCCGTCGGGGTCATGCAATTTTTGCATGACACATAGATAAAAAGAATTGGGCACGGGGCCGGGCCTTACGTATAAAGCCGCCATCAAGGCTCGTCGACAGAGCGCCCGATCGGCCTTGCGGCGGTCACCACGCCGCTCCAGTGTGACGCAACTCTATCGGAAATCGACCCTGGCGGCGCCCGGGGAAAAGGAGAAGAAATGAGGGAATCATCGCCACCGACCCGCCACGGGCCGATTGCCTGGTGGATATCGCTGCCGCTGTGGAAGCAGATCTTCATTGCGCTGGCCGCCGGCCTGGTCCTGGGCATCGCGTTGAACCAGTCCGGCCACGCGACGCTTGCGGCAGACATCAAGCCGCTGGGCGACTTGTTCATCCGGGGCATCAAAATGCTGATCGTGCCGCTGATATTCATTTCGCTGGTCAGCGGCGTGGCCTCGCTGGGCAACTTGTCCACGATGGGCCGGCTGAGCGTCAAGACATTGGCGCTGTACCTTGGCACTACCGCGGTCGCCATCGCCATCGGACTTGCCCTGGCGCTGATCGTCCAGCCCGGCGTCGGCGTCGACCTCGGGGCGGCCAAGGAGGTGGCCGCGAAGCAGGCGCCGAACCTCACCGACACACTGTTGGGCATCGTTCCGACCAATCCCGTGGAAGCCTTCGCAAAAGGCGACGTACTTCAGATCATCGTTTTCGCGATCCTGTTCGGTATGGCGATCACGATGGCCGGCGAGGCAGGAAGGCCCATACGCGCTTTCTTCGACGCCGCCGCGGAGGTGGTCTACAAGCTGACTTCCATCGTCATCGCCTTTGCCCCTTACGGTGTGTTCGCATTGATGGCCTGGGTCGCCGGAACATATGGCTGGGAGATGCTGGCGCCGCTGGCCAAAGTCATTGCAGCGGTCTACATAGGGTGCATACTGCATGCGCTGGTGGTCTACGGCGGCCTGCTCCGTGTTCTGGCAGGCCTGAATCCCATGCGGTTCTTTCGGGGCAGTATCGAGCCCGCGCTGGTGGCGTTCACCAGCACTTCCAGTTCCGGAACGCTGCCCGTGACGATGACCGCCGCCGAGCGCAACCTGGGCGTGTCCCGCAAGGTTTCCAGCTTCGTCCTGCCGCTGGGGGCGACCATCAACATGGACGGCACAGCCTTGTATCAAGGGGTGTGCGCTGTCTTCATCGCCCAGGCGTACGGCATCGATTTGAGCTCCGGCCAGTATCTCACCATTGTCCTGACGGCGACCCTGGCCTCCATCGGTACGGCGGGCGTGCCCGGCGCGGGCCTGATCATGCTGTCGCTGGTGCTGGTGTCGGTCGGCCTGCCGCTCGAGGGTGTGGCCATCATCGCCGGTATCGACCGCATACTGGATATGGCGCGCACCTCGCTCAATGTGGCGGGCGACTGCGCCATCAGCTGCGTGGTCGCGCAAAGCGAAGGCGAACTGGACCGCGCCGTCTACGACGCGGTGCCCGTTCTCGAAACGGAAAATGCGGATCGCGCACAGCAGACGGCCGCAGTCCCTCCCATGCCGGCCTCGTCGCCCGGCTCCTCCAGCTGAACCGGATATGGGCGCATGCCGCCCCATATCCATTTGCTTTGCGCCGATCACAAATGGGAAATGCCGACCTCGCCGCCCGGCCCCTTCGGGCCTGTCATCGCCGCTATGGGATCGTGGGCGGGCTGGGGGCGATCGCCGGTGCGGACGTACTGCAGAAAATGGTCCGCGCCACGCAGTTGCGCGCCGCGTCGCACGGCATCGAGATCGCGTTCGACCAGCGCCACCTCGACGACGTGGAGGTAAGCGAGCAGATCCGGTACGATCTGGCGCGGCGACGGTTCTACATATACGGCGCCCTGAAAGACATGGAGGCGCGCGGCATCGACATCGCGCTGGTGCCGTGCTTCATTTCGCACACCTTCCTGCACGAGATCACGCCGGAGGTGCAGCTGACGATGGTGAATGTCTTTGACGCGCTTGCCGATTGGCTGGGGCGCAACGCCACGGCCGCCACGATCGGCGTGCTCGCCTCCACCTACGTAGCGCAATCGGGTGTTATCGAGCGTGCGCTGGGCGGCGGGGCGGGCCTCGTCTACCCCGGCCCTGCATGCCAGTCCGGCAAGGTCATGCGCGCCGTCTACGGCCCTGAAGGGATACGGACTGGCCATCATGACGGCGAGTGCCTGGCCTTGCTCGTCGACGCCTGCCTGGAACTGGTAGGCAAGGGCGCGCAAGTCATCGTCCCGGCAATGACCGAGATTCCGGTGGTCATGCAGGCGTTGCGCGCCAAGGTGCCGGTCCCGATCGTCGACTCAAACCAGGTCTACGCCGATTACGCGCTCGACGCCGGCTGCGTGCGTCGCAACAAGCCGTTCAAGCTGGGCGTGGTCGGCGGCGTCGGCCCGGCTGCGACAGTCGATTTCATGCAGAAAGTCGTCAGCCTGACCGACGCGGCGAGGGACCAGGACCATATCAAGATAGTCGTCGAGCAGAATCCGCAGATCCCCGATCGCACGGCGAACCTGGTCGGCAGCGGCGAGGACCCGACCATTGCGCTGCTGGCTACTTGCAACAGGCTCGAGGCAGGCGGCGCGGACGCCGTGGCGATTCCCTGCAATACCGCGCATGCCTACGTCGACCGGATCCAGCCCTACCTCGGCGTGCCCATCGTCAACATGCTGTCCGAGGTCGTGACGTACATCCGGGATCGGTTGAGCGGCGTGACGCGCGTCGGCTTGCTGGCGACTACGGGCACGGTGGCAAGCCGCGTTTACCACCAGGCCGTCGAACCCGCCGGCATGACGCTTCTGGTGCCGGAGGCGGCCATCCAGGAGCGGGTGATGCAGGCCATCTACGGCGAATCCGGCGTCAAGGCCGGCGTGACCACAGGCGAATGCAGCGAGCATCTCGGCGTGGCCATCCGTCATCTCGTCGACCTGGGCGCCGAGGTAATTATTTTGGGTTGCACCGAGCTGCCGCTGGTCGAGCTCGACGATGCCGTGCGCGGCGCGACGACGCTTATCGACCCGACGAGGATACTGGCCGCGCGCTGCGTCAGCCTTGCCGCTGCAGCGGCCGGCCCGGGCGGCGACGGCCGGAACAGTTAGGAACAGCCTAACCTCCCTTAGCAATTATCGAGTTGCCGCCCGCCACCGGGCATGGCTTAATCCCCAGGCTTTAAGCCGGCGCCTTCCGCGTCCGGATAGCGATGGGAGTCGTGCATGCCTGCGGAATCGAGCCAATCTGCCCTGAGAAGCATCCTGGGAAGAGGCGAAACAGTCGTGGCGCCGGGTGTCTATGACGCCATGTCCGCGCTCGTAGCCCAGCAAAGCGGCTTCGAGGCGGTGTACCTGTCGGGCGCGGCCATCGCCTACAACCGCCTGGGCAGGTCCGACGTCGGCCTGGTCGCATACCCCGAGGTGGCCGACACCCTGTCGTGCATTGCGGAGCGGGTTTCCGTGCCGGTCATCGTCGATGCCGACACCGGCTTCGGCGGGCCGTTGAACGTGCAGCGCACGGTGCGCGGGCTGGAGCGCGCGGGCGCGTCGATGATCCAGATAGAGGACCAGACGTTCCCGAAGCGCTGCGGCCACCTGCTGGGCAAGTCCATCGCGCCGGTCAACGAGATGTGCGGCAAGCTCAAGGCCGCGCTCGATGCCCGGGTCGACGATTCGACATTGATCATGGCGCGTACGGACTCCGTCACGGTCGAGGGCCTGGAAGCGGCGTTCGAACGGGCGGAGCGCTACCTGGAATGCGGGGTGGACGCGCTTTTCATCGAGACGCTCGAGTCGCTGGAGCAACTGCAGGCGGCGGGCCGCAGTTTCGGTCCGCGCATCCCGCTGCTGGCCAATATGGTCGAAGGCGGCCGCGCGCCGCTGCTTTCGGCCGGCGAGCTGACCGAGCTGGGCTTCCGGATCGTCATTTTCCCGGGCGGGACTTCACGGGCGATCGTCCGATCCATGCAGATTTATTTCCAGACCTTGAGGCGGGAAGGGACGACGGCGGGCATGCTCGGGTCCATGCTCGATTTCGAGGGGCTGAACCGAGTCATAGGCACCGACGAGCTGATGGATGCGGCCCGCGGCTATGAGTGAGGCGATGCCATGGCAGCCATGAGGCACCCCGCCATCCGGACGCAGGGCCGCCCGGCGGTTACGGACGCAGTATCCGCTTTGCGTCGGCGCGCCGCCAGCCCGAGCTTTCGTCGGGCACGGCCTGCCTGAGCATTTGCAGGAAGTTCAGGGCAGCAGGATTCAGCCAGGACTCGTCGCGGTAGCTGACCCCCAGGTTGCGGACGGCCAGATGGCCTTCCAGGGGAATACAGACGAGGCCGTTCAGATTCAGGCTGCCTAGTACGCAGGACGGCAGCACGGTCACGCCTACCCCGTGGCGCACCATCGCGACCGCGGTGGACAGATGCTCGACCACGAGCACGGGTGTGATCTCGATGCTGTTGGCGCGCAGCGCGTGTTCGGCCGGGCCGGTCGACATCAGAACATATGGGTGCTGGGCCAGGGCCTGCCATCGCACCGACGGGCCCTCCAGCGGATGCCCCTTGGGGGCCACCAGCATCAACTGGTCGGTAAACAGGGGCTCGAAGTGGACGGCGGGGATATCCCGCAGCAGCGCCCCGATGCCCAGGTCCACGGTGCCGTTGGCGACCGCCTCGAAGATCAGGTTGTTCTGGAGTTCCCGCATGGTGACCCTGACCTCGGGATACGCGCGCTGGAAATCACCCAGCGTCTTGGCGATGATGCCCACGGACAGCGAGCCCAGCGTTGCGATGCTGAGGCTTCCCGTGCGCCCCGTGGCCACCTCGGTCATCCGGCCGTACGAGTGCTCGAGCTGCTCCAGTATCGTCGGGATGTCCCGGTAGAACATCGCGCCTGCCTGGGTGAGCTCGCACTTCCGGGCGCTGCGCTCGAAAAGGAGGACGCCCAGGTCGTCCTCCAGGTCCTTGATCAGCGCCGAGAAGGAAGCCTGGGTGACGCACAGCGCATTGGCGGCAGCCTTGAACGACCCGAGCTCGGCGGCCAGGACAAACCCCTTGAGTTGGCGATACTTGATGTTCATGGCAATAGGATGCCATGCCGGGCTCTTGAGCGGCGGGTTCAGCGCTATGCGCGCGGATCGTAGTTGAACTGCGGCACGGCGTCGACCGGCAGCACGCGGCCCACCTTTTCGCCCAGCAGCGTGGTGCGGTAGAGCTTGCGCGGCGCCTTGAAGTCGTAATCGGCCAGGGCCAGATGTATGGTGCTGCGGTTGTCCCAGCCGATCATGTCGCCGACGCTCCAGCTGTGGCGATACGTGAATTCCGGTTGGACGCAGTGCTGGAACAGGTACTCCAGGATGGGCTTGGACTCTTCGTACTTCATGCCGACGATGCCGGCGCAGGTCATTTCGCTGATGTAGAGCGCCTTGCGGCCGCTGCCGGGATGCACGCGGACGATGGGATGCGCCACGGGCGGGGTCCGGGCGAGCACGGTGGCGGGGTCCTGGCCGCGATTGTGTTTGGCCACGCGCAGGTCGTGAATGGCTTCGAGCCCTTCGAGCAACTTCTTCATGGTGTCGGACAGCGCGTCATAGGCGAGGTACATATTGGAGAACATGGTGTCGCCGCCGATGTCCGGTACGACCTCGCAGCGCAGCAGCGACCCTTTCGGCGGGGTCTCCGTGCACGACATGTCGGTGTGCCATTGCCGGCCGACCACCAATGTGCGCCCGCCCTCCTGCTGGGGGGTCACGGGCAGTATCTCGGGATTTTCGGGATCCCGCAGGCGCGCGATCAGATCGTGGTTGTCCAGCGGGCCGAAGTTGCGGCTGAACTCGACCTGCTGCTTGTTGGTGATGTTCGCGTTGCGGAACAGGATGACGCAATGCTCGTCCCAGGCGCGCTGGATCTGCGCGACGGATGCTTCATCGAGCGGGCGGGAGAAGTCGACGCCGATGACTTCGACGCCGATTCCGGCGGACAAGGGTTTGAAGGTGAGAGCCATGTTCGGAGGATATGAAAGTTGACCTTGAGGCGCTATTGGACCATCCGTCATGATCAAAGGCAACTTGATTTTGTCGAATGATGATTAGACGTTTTCTAAGCTAGAAAAGACTGTGCCGCCGGCCGCGAATGGCCAGCCCGCACGCCAGGGAAAGGCTAGGGTTAACGCGGCCAATCCATAACAAAAAAGAATACCTACGGCCGGGAAAAATTCAGTTTTCTATCGCTCGCAACGCCGATAGACTGCCCTCGAACTCAATGAACGACACACGGGGGGTGCCATGATTTCGCGTCGCAGAATTCTCAAACTGGGCTACGGCAGCGTGCTCCTGGCGGGAGCCTCTTTCGGGCGCGTGCACGCCAGTTCGGGCCCGGTCAGCATCGTGATCCCTGGGCCGCATGGCGGCGGGGCCGACGCGATCGCGCGCATCGTGGGGGAAAAGCTCAGTGCAAGGACCGGCCAGACGGTGATCGTCGAAGCCCGTCCCGGCGACGGCGGACTGATCGCCAGCAATTACGTCAAGCGCCAGAACCCGGACGGCAAGGTCCTGTACCTGAGCTCGTCCATGCTCGTCACCGCGCCGGCCGTGTATCCGGAAGTCCAGAAGCTCGACCCGGTGACCGACTTCACGCCGCTGGCCAGGCTTTCGATCAACACCTACCTGTTCCTTGCGCGCAAGGAGCTGCCCTATTCCAATGTGCCCGAGTTCATCGAGTACTGCCGGGCCAATCCCAATAAAGTCACCATAGGGACGGTGGGGCAGGGATCGTCCAGCCACCTGGCCGCCGCCTACCTGGCCAAGGCGGCCAAGCTGGACGTTACCATCGTGCATTACAAGGGCTCGGCGCCGGCAAACCAGGACCTGATGGGCGGGTTCATCGATGCGAAGTTCGAGAACCTTGCGGGCACGCGCGCCACGCTGGATTCAGGCAAGGTCAAGTTCCTGGGCGTGTCCAATGCGCAAAGGTCGCCGCTGTTTCCCGATGTGCCGACGGTCAACGAGACGGTGCCGGGCATGGTGGTCGACGATTTCTTCGTCATCGTGGCGCCCAAGGGGATGGACAAGACCCACGCACAAACGCTCAGCAGCCACCTTGGCGAGGTGGTCCGCATGCCCGACGTGCAGGAAAAGCTGCGCAGCCAGCTCGGCGCCATTTCCGCGCCGCTCGATCCGAACGAAACGGCGGGCTACATGCGTGAGTCGTTCGACCGGACCAAGACCTGGGCGGCCGATCTGCTGGGCCCGGGCGCGCTGGCAAACGGCTAGCCTGCGGCAAGCCGCGCCAAGCCATGTTTGCGCCGCCGCCGACGGTCCAGGCCGAGGTATTTCGCCCGCTATCCCGACGAACTGCGCACGGCGACCGCCGACGCCGAGTGGAACCGGGGCCAGCCGGCCGGCCTGGGCGCGTCGAGCTTTCTCGAAGGCCCGTCCTTCGATCGCGACGGCGTCCTGTGGTGCGTGGACATCGTCAACGGAAGAATCCTCAACGTCGACGCAGCGGGCAATTTCTCGATCGCCGCCGAATACGACGGCTGGCCCAACGGACTGAAGATCCGCGACGACGGGCTGGTCTTCATCGCTGACTACAAGCACGGGCTCATGGTGCACGAGCCCGGGTCCCGGTCCGTGAAGCCCTACCTGACCCGCACAGGCCTGGAGCGGTTCAAGGGCGTCAACGACCTGTTCTTCGCGCAGAACGGGGATCTGTACTTCACCGACCAGGGCATGACGGGCCTGCACGATCCGTCCGGCCGGCTGTTGCGCCTGGCGCCCGACGGGCGGCTGGATTGCCTGCTGGCCGGTCTGCCCAGCCCCAACGGCGTCGTCATGGATTTGCAGGAGCGCGCGGTGCTCGTGGCGGTGACGCGGGCCAATGCCGTCTGGCGCGTGCCGCTGGCGGGCGGCGGGGTCGCGAAAGTCGGGCTGTTCCTGCAGCTGTCGGGCGGCCTGGGCCCAGACGGCCTGGCGGTGAACGCATCGGGTGGCCTGGCGGTGGCGCATGCGGGGCTGGGGTCGGTCTGGCTGTTCGATGCGCAGGGCGAACCCCTGCTGCGCGTCAAAACGCCAGGCGGCGCCCTGTCGACCAATATTGCCTACGGCGGCCCGCATCGCGCGGACCTGTTCATTACGGAATCGGCGAGCGGGCAGATATACCGGGCAAGTATGGATGTGCCGGGAAAGCCGCTGCTGTCCCATCGCCCGCCGCCGCGGCATCGGCGGGCAGGTACGACTCCGAGGGATAGCTGAATATCCCCGGCAGCCCGCCCGTGTGGATGAAGACCACGTTCCGTCCCGCGCCAAATCGCCTCGCCACGTCGATTGCCGCGTGCATGGCCTTGCCCGTATAGCAAGGGTCCAGCAGGATGCCTTCCAGCCGCGCTGCCAGCGCAATGGCGTTCATCGCGCCCGGGGTGGGCGCGGCATAGCCCTCGCCCAGGTAGCCCGCCAATATATGAATATCCTGCTCGGCCAGCTTGCAGTCCAGGCCAAGCATGCCCGATGCCTTGGCGACGTCCGTTTCGATCCGCTGGCGCAGCTCGTCAGGCGAGCGGTTGATGGCCACCCCCAGGATGGGCACGCACTGGCGGTGATACAGGCAGCCAAGGTGCAGGCCGCTTTGAATGCACCCCGATTCATTGCCCACCTGATCAACCATCTGTACCAGGGCGACCTGTTCGACGCCGTGCAGCAGGCGGTGCGCCGCCTGCACGGCGCCTACGCCATCGCCGTGTTCTGCGGCGACGAGCCACATCGGGTGGTGGGCGCCCGGCAAGGGTCACCGCTGGTGGTGGGCCTTGGGTCCAACGAGAACTTCCTCGCCTCGGACGCCCTGGCGCTGGCGGGCACGACCGACCAGATCATCTACCTGGAAGACGGCGACGTCGTCGACCTGCAGCTCAACCGTGTATGGGTCGTCGACGCCGCCGGCAAGGCGGTCGAGCGCAAGGTGCATACCGTGCATGTGCATAGCGGCGCGGCCGAGCTTGGCCCGTACCGGCATTTCATGCAAAAGGAAATCTTCGAGCAGCCGCGCGCCGTGGGCGATACGCTGCAGGACATCGAAGGCGTCAGTCCCGAGCTGTTCGGCGACGGCGCCTACCAGGTGTTCAAGGAGACCGAGTCGGTGCTGATCCTGGCCTGCGGGACCAGCCACTATGCCGGCATGACGGCCAAGTACTGGATCGAATCACTGGCCCAGATCCCGGTCGCGGTGGAGATCGCCAGCGAATACCGCTACCGCGACAGCGTGCCCAACCCGCGCACGCTGGTGGTGACGATTTCCCAGTCGGGCGAGACGGCCGATACGCTGGCCGCGCTCAAGCACGCGCGTGGGCTGGGCATGAAAAACACGCTGACCATCTGCAACGTGGCCACCAGCGCGATGGTGCGCGAATGCAAGCTGAGCTACATCACGCGTGCGGGCGTGGAAATCGGCGTGGCCTCGACCAAGGCCTTTACCACCCAGCTGACCGCGCTGTTCTTGCTGGCGCTGGCGCTGGCGCAGACGCGCGGCCGCCTGGACGACCAGGCCGAGGCCGAGCACTTGAAGGCGCTGCGCCACCTGCCCGTGGCGATCAGCTCGGTGCTGGCGCTCGAGCCCCAGATCATGGCCTGGGCCGACCGCTTCGCCAGCAAGGAGAATGCGCTCTTCCTGGGACGGGGCCTGCACTATCCGATCGCTTTGGAAGGCGCGCTAAAGCTGAAGGAAATCAGCTACATCCACGCCGAAGCCTATCCGGCCGGTGAGCTCAAGCACGGTCCGCTGGCGTTGGTCACCGACCAGATGCCCGTGGTGACCATTGCGCCCAACGACGCGCTGCTCGAAAAGCTCAAGTCCAACATGCAGGAAGTGCGCGCGCGCGGCGGTGAGCTGTACGTGTTCGCCGACGCCGACACGCGCATCCAGAGTGCCGACGGCACGCACGTGATCCGCATGCCCGAGCATTACGGGCTGCTCTCGCCCATCCTGCATACCGTGCCGCTGCAATTGCTGGCCTATCACACGGCCTGCGCGCGTGGCACCGACGTGGACAAGCCGCGCAATTTGGCCAAGAGCGTGACGGTGGAATAAACGCCTGCGCCGGCTGCACAGGCACCGCGTTGGCCGAGCGGCCGCGGGCAGGCCTTGCTTGCCTTCCGTCTGACTGAATATCCCGGCCGCTGGCCCCATTGCGGTGGGGTTCGCGGGCTCTTGCCGCTTACCGTGCGATGCCTGCGCGACGCATGCCACGCACCGCATTGCGCAGCCCTAGGACGCCCCGATCGAGTAGCAAGGGCCGAGACGTGCGTGAGCAATGCCGCGGCCGGATTGGTGTCTTCCAACAATTCCGCTGTGCGGAATTGCTTTTCGCCAATTTCGTTGACGCTGGGCGAGCTGCTGCTTATCTTTGACGGCGACACTGTGCCCTGCCGCGAGCGACCATAGTTCGCACTAGCCACGCCAGGTGAATCCGCCAGTCCGGTGGGGCAGTCAACCAGAACGATTCAAGGAGACAGCCATGTTCCGTCGTCTGCTTCTGTGTGCGGCTGCCACGGCCACCCTGCTTGCGGGGGCCAGCGCACAAGCCAAGAATTTCACGATCCTGTCGAGCTGGGATGCCAGCTACAACGCCGTGCCGGTGTTCGTGGATGCCTTCATCGCCAAGCTGAAGGAACAATCCAATGGCGAACTTACGGCCGAAATGCGCGGCCCCGAAACGGTGCCGCCTTTCGAACAACTGCAACCCGTATCCAGCGGCTTGTTCGATTTTCTGTTCACACACGGTGCCTATCACTTGGGCGAGACGGGAATGGGCTTTGCGCTGGATGCCATGAAGGATGATCCGGTCGCACGGCGCGAAAGCGGGGTCTATGAACTGATCGACAAGCACTACAACGCGCGCGGACTGAAATTGATCGGCGTGTTTTCCTCGGCTTCGGGCTACCACTTCCTGCTGCGCGAGCCCATCGGCGCCGATGGTGCGCTCAAAGGCCGGAAGATCCGCGCGTCGGCCACCTACCACGACATGGTCGAACAGCTGCAGGGCGCCGTGGTTTCGTTGCCAGCCAGCGAGATTTACTCCGCGCTCGAACGTCGCGTGGTGGATGGCGCGGCTTGGCCCGTGTTCGGCGCCATGGAGTCGCGCTGGTATGAGGTTTCCGAGTACATGACGCGTCCGACCTTCGGTGTCACCAACCAAATCCTGTTCATGAACCTGGATGCCTGGGAGGCGCTCTCGGACAAGCAGCAAAAGGTCATCCTCGAGGTGGCGCGCGAGCTCGAGGTGTCCGGTCGCAAGGTCTTCGAAAATCTCTGGGAAAAAGAGGATGCCGCCATGCAGGCGGCCGGCCTGAAGATCACGCAGTTCGGCCCGGAAATTGCTCCCAAGGTCGATGCGATCTTTGCGGCTGGCGTCTGGAAGCAGGTCAAGGCACGTTCCGGTCCCGACGGCGAGGCCCTTCACAAGCTGGCCGTCGAGAAGGGGTTGACGAGTCAATGATGCGCCCGGGTCTTTGCAAGCTTGGGTCGCCCGTGATCGGCGCGCTGACCGCGTTGCATGACGCGGTCACGCGCCTGACATTTGCCGTGTCCGTGGCGGCTGCGGCGTACCTGACGTTGATGCTGGCGGTCGAAGTGATCACGCGGTACGCGCTCAAGGCGCCCACCGGCTGGATTCCCGATACCGCATCGGTCAGTTTTGCGCTGATCACCTTCATGGGTGCACCCATGCTCGCCTGGAAGCACGGGCACGTCAACATGGACATCGTGGTCAAGTGCATGCCTGCGGGCATGGCACGGTGGGTGCAAAGGTTCGTCTACCTGTTGTCGGCGGCGGCATGCCTGTTGACCGCTTGGTTCGGCTACGGAGAGCTATTGCGGCTCATCCGCCGCAACGTGATGATGATCGCCGTAACGCCCATTCCGAAGTGGTGGCTCATGGCGGCCATCGTGTATTGCCTATCCAGCATGGGCATCTACTTCATTAGGCATTTGTGCGCCACCTTTTGCCCGCCGGGTGGAATCGAGGGTTCGAGCGAGGCCGCGTGATGGAATGGCATGTACTGATTGCGGCGGCGGTGGCGCTCATGCTCCTGCTTTTCGCCAGCGGGCTGCCGATTTTCCTGTCTTTCCTCGTGCTGAACCTGGCAAGCCTTTACTACCTGTCGGGCAGCTTCAAGGGGGTGCTGCTGGTGGTGAACTCGATGTTCGACACCGGTACCAGCCTGTCGTTGGCCGCCATACCGCTGTTCATATTGCTGGGCGAAATCCTGTTCAGGTCCAGTGCCGTGAATGTCATGTTCGACGCCGTCGACGCCGTGGTGGGTGCGGTGCGGGCGCGTCTGTACATCGTGAGCGTCTTGCTTTCCACGATATTCGGGGCGTTGTCGGGATCGGCAATGGCCGTCGCCGCGATGATGGGCGCATCGCTGCTGCCCGAGATGGAAAGGCGAGGCTACCAGAAGCGCCTTTCCCTGGAGTCCATATTGGGCGGGTCGACGCTGGCTCCCATCATCCCGCCCAGCGTGATGGCGGTGGTGCTGGCCATCCTGGCGAGCGTGTCCGTGTCTCGCCTGTTGATCGCTGGCATCCTGCCCGGATTGCTGCTGGCCGCTGTCCTGTTTGCCTACGTGGTTATCCGCGTTAAGCTCGACCCGGACCTTGCGCCGCCGGTCGACGAATCGACCCGGTTCACGACGGCGCAGCGCATGCGCCTGGTGGCGCGGGCAGCGCCCTTCTTGTGCATCATCGTGGCCATCCTCGTGCTGATCATCGCCGGTGCGGGAACACCGACGGAGGCCGCCGCGGTCGGGTGCGTGGTGGCCGCAGTGATCTGCTCGATTTTTGCCACCCTGCGCTGGTCGACACTCTGGCAGGCGCTGCGATCCACGGCGCACACCACCGCCATGATCATGGCCATCATGGTGTGCTCGGTGTCGTTCAGCCAGGTGCTGAACATGAGCGGGGTCACCGTCAATCTGGTCAAGGCCGTGACGGCACTCGACTGGCCGGCCGCCATCATGTTTGTCCTGCTGATGGGCTTGGGGTTCATCCTGTGCATGTTCATCGACCAGATCGCGGTCATGATCCTGCTCGTGCCTTTGTACAAGCCCATTATTGCGGCGCTGGGCTTCGAGCCCGTCTGGTTTTGGGCGATCTTCCTGGTGATCATGGCGCTGGGCAATGTGACGCCGCCCTTCGGCTACACGCTGTTTGCGTTGCAAGGTGCCGCGCGTGGCACCAAGATCCAGGAGTTGTACTGGGCTTCGTATCCAGTGACGCTGCTGTACTTTGCCGTCATCGCGGTATTGGCGCTGTTTCCTGGGATCGTCATGTTTTTGCCCTCGCTGATGTAGGGGCGGGCGGACTTCGCCCGGCCGGGCCGGGTGGGAGCGAAAGAGAATACGGATATGGATCTTGGAATTGCCGGACTCAATGCGCTGATCCTTGGGGGATCCAGGGGCCTGGGCTTTGCCTGTGCGCAGGCGTTGGCTGCAGAAGGGGTGCGAGTGGCCATTTGCGGGCGTGATCGCGAATATGCCGAACGGCAGGCGGCCACGCTGAATCCCGAGTCCTTCGGGATAGCCGGGGACGTTTCCGACCCCGCTTCGCGCAAGGCGATCGTCGAGGCCTGCTATGCGCGCATGGGACGCATCGACATCCTGGTGACCAATGCCGGCGGGCCGCCACCCGGTCCGGTCGAATCCCATGCACCGGAAACGTGGCTGGCCGCTCTCCAGGCCAACATGTTGTCGGCCATCGACTTCGCCACCATGGTGTTGCCAAGAATGAAGGAGGCGGGCTTCGGGCGGATCGTGAACATCACATCGTTCACGGTGCGCGAACCATACCCCAACATGGGCCTGGCGACCGGCGTGCGCGCCGGCCTGACGGGTGCCATGGCCAGCCTGGCGGCAGAAGTGGCGCCGTATGGCGTCACCGTCAACAACCTGCTGCCCGGGCTCATGGATACGGGCGCCCTGGTGCGCGTGTACCGGGCGCAATCCGAGCGCGAAGGTATCAGCATGGAGGCTGCGAAGCAGCGAATGGCCGATTCCGTGCCCATGAAACGGCTGGGCACGGCAGAGGATTTCGGGGCTGTTTGCGCGTTCCTGTGCTCGCGCCAGGCGTCGTACATGACGGGGCAGAACGTGACCGTCGACGGCGGCCTAGTGAAGAGTCTTCTGTAACGAGGCGGGGGAATGAAGGTAAGTACGATCGGCGTCGTCGGCGCCGGTGCCATGGGGAGTGGCATCGCCCAGGTTGCGGCGGTGGGAGGCATGGCCGTCCTCATCCACGATGCGCGCGCAGGTGCGGCCGCGCAGGCGTGCGCGCGCATCGTGGAGCAGCTACGCCGGCGCGTGGAGTCCGGCAAGCTCGCGGCCGAAGTCCTCGCACGAGCCGAATCCTTGCTGCGTCCCGTGGAAACGGTCGCGGACCTTGCCAATTGCGACCTGGTCATCGAGGCGGTGCTAGAGGACCTGTCGGTCAAGCGCCAGGTGTTCCAGGAACTGGAGGCCGTCGTGCGCGACGATGCCGTGCTGGCGTCCAACACGTCCTCCATTCCCATTGGCGCCCTGGCCGCCACATGCCGGCGCAAGCAACGCATTGCCGGCATGCACTTCTTCAATCCGGTGCCGGTGATGAAGCTGGTGGAGATCATTCCTGGCCCGGAAACCGACGAGGCCGTGATGGCTTGCCTGGTGGAAACGGGTAAGCGCATGGGGCGCGTACCAGTGCGTGTGCGCGACACGCCAGGGTTCCTGGTGAACTTCGGCGGGCGCGCGTATCCCACGGAGGGGTTGGCCGTCTTGCAGGAAGGCGTGGCCACGCCGGCCCAGATCGATGCGATCATGCGCGATGCGTACGGATTTCGTATGGGACCGTTCGAGCTCATGGACCTGACCGGCATGGACGTGAATTATCCGGTGAGCCGCTTCATCCATGAATGCCAGTCGTATGATCCTCGGCTGCGCACGACGCCCTTGCACCGGTACATGATGGAAAGCCAGCAGCTGGGCAGAAAGACCGGCCGAGGCTTCTTCGACTACGCAGACGGCGCCGAGACCCCCTCTGCAGATACGGCGACCGGCGCCAGCCCCGCCGGCCAGGTGTTCGTCCACGGCGAGGATCCTGTCCTGGACGCCTTGGTGGCTTTGGCTGGCGTACGCCGGCTGGCCCGGGACGACGGGGCATCGCCCATCCTGGCATCCCTACGCGGCGATGACTGCAGCGCCTATGCGGCAGCGCATGGTCTAGACCACCGTCGCCTTGTCGCCATCGATACGCTGGGAAGCACGGATGTGCGCCTGACGCTCATGTGCGCACCGGGAGCGGATGCGGGGTGCCGCGATAGCGTCGTGGCGATTTTCCAGCCGTTGCGCAAGATCACGCTCATCAATGATTCGCCCGGTTTCGTCGGGCAGCGCATCGTCGCGATGGTAGGCAACCTGGGCTGCGAAATGGCACAGATGCGCATCGCGGCGGTCGACGACATAGACTGCGCCATGCGCCTGGGGCTGAACTACCCAAAGGGGCCTATCGAGCTGGTCGATACCTACGGCTGCAAGACGATGTACGGCATACTGGAACGGGTGCAGGCGCTGACGGGTGACGACCGCTATCGCCCCAGTGCGTGGCTGCGCAGGCGCGCGCAACTCGGGTTGCCGGCGGCAACCCCCGACGCCTGAGGAAAGAAAACCCGGCAGGTGGTCGGCGCCTGCGAGGTTACGTCCGTCTCGGACCACCCGTGATGGAAACCGGCCCCAATGCCTGGGCGGCCTTGACCAGGACAGGCGCGAGCTCGTTGCGCATCCGTTCTTCGCTGACACTGCCGGTGGAGACGGGCATTGTCAGCGCCATCAGCTGGTCCTGC
The DNA here is from genome assembly GCA_937908115.1 of uncultured Alcaligenaceae bacterium. Lineage (GTDB taxonomy): Bacteria > Pseudomonadota > Gammaproteobacteria > Burkholderiales > Burkholderiaceae_B > CALEQZ01. The sequence continues at coordinate 32,216 of CALEQZ010000019.1, forward strand.
CAGATCACCGGGACGGCAAGGCCGCCGATGCCTTCTTGCCACAGGTTGCGTGCCAATGCATAACCGTGCTTGGCGCATTGGCGCAGTACTTGATTGAAAGGCCTGATGTCTTCGCCATGTTTTTTCAGTTGATTGGACAGGCGCGTCAGCAGCGACCAGCGCTTGCGTTCCGGCAGGGCGGATACGATGGCGGCGCCGGCCGCCGAAACATTGATGCGCAGCCGGCCGCCGGTCGAAAGGCGCACGGCCACCAAGTTGGCGCCGACGACGACTTCCACGAAAGAGATGTGCAGGCCATCCAAGATCGCTAGCGCGGCGGTTTCGCCAGTCTGCTCGCTGATGTCCCGCAGGTAGGGCCGCGCGCGATCCAAGAAAGACATGCTGGACAGGACGGGATAGCCCAGCGCGAGGTTCTTGGGCGTCAGTTCATACGTGCGCTGGCTGGCGTGGCGCCGGATGTAGCCCAACTGCGTGAGCGTGTAAGTGAGCCGGCTGACCGAAGAAGGAGGCAGGCCGGTCATGCGCGCCAGCTCGCCGTTGCCGAGCGGCTTGTTGGCCTTCGAAAGGCATTCCAGCACGTTCAATCCGCGTGCAAGGACGTCAATGAACTGGCGGTCTTTTGTCATGCCTGCATTCCCATTTTTCCGCTGTGCAGAATCGAATTTCGCAGATAGCCATTAAGATTACCTTGTTTTGATCCAAATCTTGACGAGTGCTGCGTATCAGGGGTGACGTGGCCGAAGCCACGGCCTGCCGAAGACAGCACCTATGCCTACCGCGAGGAGATAACCACATGCTTACCGGTGATATGTTGCGCCGCTCGGCGGAGCGTTTCCCGAATAAGCCAGCCGTGATTTGGGAAGGTCAGGTCCTGAGCTACCGGGAGCTCGACCAGGCCGCAAACCGCCTGGCAAACGCATTGCTGTCAGCAGGCATCCGAAAGGGCGAGAAGGTCGGCATCGTGTGCCGTAACCGAATCGAATATCCGATCGTGTTCTTTGGCGTGGCGCGCACGGGTGCCGTCCTGGTCAATATCTCGACGCTGTACCAATCGGGCGACCTGGCCTATGTCCTGCAGAAGGCGGATGTAACGACCTTGCTCTACGAGGATCTCTTCAACGACAAGGTCGACGCCGTGCGCGGCGGCCTGCCTTTGCTCAGGCAGTGCATCCGCATTGGCCGCGGCGGCGATGATGTCCTGTTCGATGACTTCATCTCGGGGGCCGACGCCAGCTACCCGGCGGTCGAACTGTCCATCGACGATCCGTTCTGCATGACCTACACGGGCGGCACGACAGGGCGTCCGAAGGGCGTGCTGTGCAGCCATCGCAACCGCTACATCACGGCGCACACCGTGGCGCTCGAAGAAGCGCTGGACGAGCGTGATGTGATTGGCATCGTGACGCCCCTCTTTCACGTGGCGGCGCTCAATATCATGTTCCAGCCGGCCGTGCTGGTCGGTGCGACCTGCACACTGTTGACCAAGTGGGGTGTGCCCGCATTCAAGGAAATGGTGCGGAGTACGCAAATGACTGGCGTGTTCATGGTGCCGACCCAGGTCTCGATGGTGGTGACCGATCCCGACTTCGATCCCGCGCCATATCGTAGTTGGAGGAAACTCGCATTTGCCGGCGCGCCCATGCCGGACTGGGTGCAGCGCGAGATGATGCGCCTGCTGCCGTCCGTCGAGATGACCCAGATCTACGGGCAGTCGGAAATGGGCGTGCTGACGGCGCTGCGATCCTGGTACCTGAAGGACAAGCTGGGTTCCGTGGGGCGGCAAGCCTACAACGTGGACGTGGCCCTGGTCGATACGCAAGGCAACCCGGTGCCGCCGGGCGTAGTGGGCGAAGTGGCCTCGCGCGGGCACAACGTCATGCTCGAGTACTACAACGAGCCGGAACAGACGGCCGCCTTCTGGCGTAACGGTTGGGCAGTAACGGGCGACTTGGCCGTCATGGACGAGGACGGTTTCATCACGCTGGTCGACCGGGCCAAGGACATGATCATATCGGGCGGTGAAAACATCTATCCGAAAGAGATCGAAAACGCCATCTACGATCTGCCCGAGGTGGCCGAGTGCGCCGTCTTCGGTATTCCTGATGACAAGTGGGGCGAGGTGCCTGCCGCTTATGTGTTGTTGCGAGAAGGTGCAACGCTGGCCGAGTCTGACATCGAAGCGCATTGCGAGAAGGTCCTGGCGCGCTTCAAGCGGCCCAGGCTCATCAAGTTCGTCACGGAGTTCCCCAAGACGCCGATAGGAAAGATCCAGAAGAACCTGCTCCGGGAGAAATACTGGGTGGGACGGGAGAAGAAGATATGAGTGACATTTATGCAAGCTACCAGCGTTTGAAGTTCGATCGGCCCGCCGATCGTGTCCTGCGCATTACGATGCAAAACCCCGGCCGATTGAACTCGGCTGACCACATCATGCACCGCGAGCTGGTCAACGTGTGGCGCGACATAGATGCCGATCCGGACATCGGCGCCGTGATCATCCGCGGCGCAGACGGGGCCTTCTCTTCAGGCGGGGACCTGGACCTGGTCAAAGAAATGACCGAAGACTTCCATGTGCTTACCCGGGTCTGGAAGGAGGCGCGAGACCTGGTCTACAACCTGGTCAACTGCTCCAAGCCGCTGGTGTCGGCGATGGAAGGCCCGGCAGTGGGCGCCGGCCTGGTGGCCGGCCTGCTGGCGGACATTTCCATTGCCGCCAAGGATGCCCGCATCATCGATGGACATACGCGCCTGGGCGTGGCAGCGGGCGATCACGCTGCCATCATCTGGCCGTTGCTGTGCGGCCTGGCCAAGGCCAAGTACTACCTGATGCTGTGCGAACCGGTCAGCGGCGAAGAGGCCGAACGCATCGGCTTGGTGTCACTGTGCGTGGACGGCGCCGAATTGCACGACAAATCGATCGAAGTGGCGAAAAAACTGGCGGCTGGCTCTCCCACCGCGCTACGCTGGACCAAGTATGCGTTGAATAACTGGCTGCGCCTGGCCGGACCGACCTTTGATACGTCGCTAGCCCTGGAATTCTTGGGCTTCAAGGGGCCCGACGTCCAGGAAGGCCTGCGCTCGCTTCGCGAGAAGCGCCGTCCGCAATTCACCAAGGATTGCCCCCTGTGATGAACAAGCGGAAAGCCTACCTTTGTGCGGGTGTACGCACGCCCATCGGTCGCTATGGCGGGGCGTTGGCTGCCGTGCGTCCCGACGACATGGCTGCGCACGTCATCCGCGCACTCATGGAGCGCGTATCCAGCCTGGATCCGCATGCCGTGGACGACGTGATATTCGGCTGCGCCAACCAGGCCGGCGAGGACAACCGCAATGTGGCACGCATGGCGGCGCTGCTGGCCGGCTTGCCCGATACCGTGCCTGCCGTGACGGTCAACCGCCTGTGCGGCTCGGGACTGGATGCGATTGCCATGGCCGCGCGCGCCGTGGTTGCCGGCGAGTCCGATGTCGTGATAGCGGGTGGCGTGGAATCGATGACGCGGGCGCCCTTCGTGATGGGCAAGGCCACGACGGCGTTTTCTCGTGAGGCCGAGATTTTCGACACCACGATAGGCTGGCGTTTCGTCAATCCGCTGATCAAGGCCCAGTACGGCATTGATTCAATGCCGGAAACCGCGGAGAACGTGGCCGCCGACTACGGCATATCGCGGGCCGACCAGGATGCGTTTGCGCTGCGCAGCCAGCAGCGGGCGCTGGCTGCGCAGGCAAGGGGGCGTTTCGCACAGGAGATCGTTCCCGTTGCCATTCCCCAGCGCAAGGGCGACCCGGTCATCGTTTCGGCTGACGAGCATCCGCGCGAGACCTCGCTCGAGAAGCTGGCGTCTCTGCCGACGCCGTTTCGTCGCGACGGCTCGGTGACGGCGGGCAATGCTTCGGGGGTCAATGACGGAGCGGCGGCCGTGCTCGTGGCGTCGGAGCAGGCGGTGGCACGCTACGGCTTGACGCCCCTTGCGCGCATCAGCGGCGCGACCGTGGCCGGCGTACCGCCGCGCATCATGGGCATCGGGCCCGTTCCGGCTAGCCGCAAGCTACTGGATCGCCTGGGGTTGCGCATGGTGGACTTGGACATCATCGAACTCAATGAGGCCTTTGCCGCGCAGAGTCTTGCGGTGCTGCGCCAGCTCGGGCTGCCCGATGATGCCGAGCACGTCAATCCCAACGGTGGGGCGATCGCCCTGGGGCATCCGCTTGGCATGTCCGGCGCGCGCCTGGCGCTGACGGCGGCGTTGGAGTTGCGCAACCGGGGCGCAAGCCGGGCGCTGTGCACGATGTGCATCGGGGTGGGCCAGGGCATTGCCATGGTGATCGAACGGGAGGCGTAATGACCGAAGTCCGCAAAGATGTGCTGGTCGAGCGGCCCAGCCCGGCCGTCGCGCTGGTCAGGCTGAATCGCCCGCACGTGCGCAATGCGCTGAACCTGTCCATCCGCCAGGAACTGGCTGGGGTGTTTCGTTGCTTCGTCGATGATGCGCAGCTGCGGTGCGTGGTGCTGACGGGCAACGAGCAGGCCTTTGCGGCCGGCGCGGATATCGAAGACATGTCTCGCATCGATGCCGTCGAGATGTACCACCGGCATACCGAGAGGCTGTGGAACGCAGTGGGTAGCTGCCCGGTGCCGGTAATCGCCGCCATCAATGGCTATGCGCTGGGCGGCGGATTGGAGCTGGCCATGAATGCTGACATCATCATTGCCGGCCGCAGTGCCCGCCTTGGTCAGCCGGAAGTCAAGGTCGGCATCATGCCTGGCGCGGGCGGAACCCAGCGCCTGACACGGGCGATTGGAAAGTTTCGGGCCATGTATCTGTGCATGAGCGGCGAAGTGATCACGGCAGAGCAAGCCTATGCCATGGGGCTGGTCAGCAAGCTCGTCGATGACGAACGTGTGCTCGACGAGGCATTGGCGCTGGCCAACCACCTGGCCAGCCTGCCACCGATCGCTCTGGCACAGATCAAGGAAGTCATCCTGGAAGGTGCCGATATTCCGCTATCGGCTGCACTGGCGCTGGAACGCAAGGCGGTCCAGTTGCTCTTTGCCACCCAGGATAAGCAGGAAGGCATGCGGGCGTTCCTGGAGAAACGTCAACCGCGTTACGTGGGGCGTTAGCCGGCGCCACTGCGCGCGAGAATGCAAGCTGAGTTACATCACGTGTGTGGCACCGACGTGGACAAGCCGCGCAACCTGGCCAAGAGCGTGACGGTGGAATAGGGGTAGGGCCGGCGCACGCCTATTTGGGTGACGTGCTTTGCGCTTGCACGCCATCGCCGCCGGTTGCCTTGCCAGAAGTGAACGCCAGCACCGCGTCGATGAACTTTTGCCGATCGGGCGTGGGCTGCAGGTGGACGTAATGCGAGACGCCTGGCATGACGACGAGCTCGGCCGATGCGGCATGGGTCAGGTGCGCGAGCAGTGTCTGTGCGTCGGCGGGGCGGGACCAGAAGTCATCGCCCGAGCGCAGGATCAGCACGTGCGAGCGGATGAACGAGGCGTCGAAGATCTGCCGGCCATTGACCATTTTCAGCGTGTCCGCGGTGGGTCCGGAAGGGAACCGGAAGCTCGCAGGGTTGCGAGTATTCGCGGTGGCGTCGCCTTCCATGGACAAGGCCACGTAGCGGTCCAGGAATCGAGGGTCGATGCCTTCGTCGCGCCAGCGGCCGACCAGGCTTTCCGCGGTCGCCAGCCGGTAGGCGCCGTGCCGGGCATAGTTCAGTTCCGCTGGCCGGCCAGGGTCGCCGAATTCGTCCTGCAACGGCCAGCCGCCCGCGGGACCGCCATATGCACCGTTGTAGTAAACCAGGTGGCTGATGCGGTCGGGATACAGTGACGCGTAATGTCCCAGCCACTGTGATCCCGTGGCCCAGCCCATGGCCGCCAGGCGGGTTTGGCCGGGGTGGCGGTGGCGTATCGCTTCGACCACGGCGGCGATGTCGCGTACGGCTTCGTTGGATCGCACGGCGACCGGCGCGTCGTGCCGGCCTTGCGCCATTTCTTTGGGGAAGGAGGAGCGGCCGAAGCCGCGCACGTCCATCATGTACACCTGGTGGCCGGCCTGGGCGAATGCTTCGGCGGTGGACGTGCCCGGCGCGTCGACATCCCAGCTTGCCAGCACGCCCGAGCGCCCGCCATTGACCAGCAGCAGCGGCCCCAGGTCGGCTTGCGCCGCGGTGTCGCGCAGCGCGCGTACGAATAGGCGCATGCCGTCTTCGGATTCGACGAAGAAATCCGAGCGCAGTGGCTCGGCTGCAGCCGGCGGGCAGGCCGTGCCGAAATAGCCGAGCGCGAGGGACAACATCAAACGGGCAAAGCGCATCACTTTCTCCGACGGTGTGTGAACGGCCAAAAATTAGCAGCGGGCAAAGGCGGTTGCGATGCGTGTGCCGTGGTTTATTGATATCGTCGTGATATGGAACTTCGGCATTTGCGGCACTTTTTGGCGGTGGCCGACGAGCTGCACATGGGGCGCGCCGCCGAGCGGCTGGGCATGGCGCAGCCGCCGCTGAGCCAGTCGATCGCCCGCCTGGAGCGGGACCTGGGCGTGCGCCTGTTCGAGCGCGGGCGCCGGCGCCTGGCGCTGACCCGGGCCGGCGAGGCTTTCCTGGATGAGGCCCGCTCGGCGGTGGCGCATGCGGAATCAGCGCGCCGCCTGGCCACTGCGGCCGACTCGGGATCGGCGGGGGTGCTTCGCCTGGGTTTTGTCTCGGCCGCCTTGTACGAATGGCTGCCACGCTTGATGGCGCAACTGCGCGACACCTATCCGGACGTGCGGCCGCAGCTTGTCGAGTTGTCGACCAACGAGCAGCTCGACGCATTGGCCAAGGGCGCGATCGATATCGGTTTCGTCCATCCGCCGCTTGGCGCCGACGGCGCCTTCACCTTGCTGGAGTTTCCCGCCGAGCCGCTGCTGGCGGTGCTGCCCGATGACGGCAAGCAGGGCGACGTTGGGTTGGCGGATATCGCGGCGCTAGGATTGGTGCTGTTTCCGGCGGCGCAGGGGCCGGTGCTGCATGCGCGCATCATGGATGCCTTTGCGCGCGCGCAGCTGCAGGTGCGCGTGGTCCAGGAGGCCACGCGCGCATTGACCATGCTGGCTTTGGTGTCGGCCGGCCTGGGGGCGGCGCTGTTGCCTGCCTCGATCCAGCGCATCGCATACCGGGGCGTGCGCTATGCGCGCCTGGCCGGTGCCGATCTGCCGGCGCTGCCGCTGGCGATGGTGGCGCGCCGCAAGGCGCAGCCCGCGGTGGTGCGGCGTGCGTGGGCGCTTTTTGCCGGGCAATGCGCCGACGCGTCCAGCTCACTGGCCAGGGGATCGGGCCCCCGGCGCCGGGCGTGATGGCGTGTCCATCCGTTTCAATCGATTTCGGCCCGCCATTTCGTCATTGAGAGTGGTTATCCTTTCGGCTTTGCCGACGGCCGGGGATCGCTTGACGATGCGGGCCGTCAGGCACGGTTGTGCTGCCCATTCCCATGACAAACGCCTTGCGAACTTCCGCCGGGGCCCGCCCGGCGGCGCCAGCCCGCACTGCCGCCGGCGGGCTGGCGCTGCGCTATCGGCTGGCCGTGCTGTACCGCTTCGCGTTGGCCCTGGCCGGCGGTTACGCCTGCGCGAGCGTGACTGCCATGGCGATCGCGGCAGCCTTCGCGTCGCACCGGGCCAGCGCCGCCGCCGGTGCCACCCTGGCCGCGTTCCTGGTCCACGCCGCGGCCTTCATTTGGGTATTCATGGTGCACAGCGCCGCCAAGGCGACTGCCGGCATGGCAGCGTATGGCCTGGCGATCTGGGCGCTTTTCCTTTACGCAGGCGCTTGACGTGCGGCCCGATTTCAAGCCCGAAGGGCCGCGGCAGGCGATGTCGTGGTTGCATACCTGGTCCGGCCTGATCCTGGGCTGGCTGTTGTTTGCGATTTTCCTGACCGGGACGCTGAGCTTCTTTCACCAGGAGATCACGGCGTGGATGAAGCCCGAGCTGCATCGGTCGGTGCCGCCGCCCGACCCGGCGCAGCAAGCCCGGATCGCCGTCGATTACCTGCAAAAGCGCCATCCCGATGCGGGCAGCTGGACGATACAGCTACCCAATGAGCGATCCAACGTGACGGTGGTGACGGTGCGCGGCCAGGATGAAGACCCGCGCGCGCGGCGCGGCGGCACGCGCATCACGCTGGACAGCGCCACGGGCGAGCCGCTGGCCAGCCGGGACACGCGTGGCGGGGCGTTCCTGTTCCGCTTCCATTTCGAGCTCTACGGCCTGCCGCGCATCTGGGCGCGTTGGATCGTGGGGGTGGCCACGCTGTTCATGTTCGTGGCCATCATCAGCGGCATCATCACGCACAAAAAGATCTTTGCCGACTTTTTTACCTTCCGGCCCGGCAAGGGGCAGCGTTCCTGGATGGACGCGCACAATGCCACGGCGGTGCTGGCCTTGCCTTTCCACATCATGATCACCTTTAGCGGCTTGTTGCTGCTGATGTTTACGATCATGCCGTGGGGCGTGAACCAGGTCTACGAAAACCGCCTGCAGTTCCTGCAGGACCAGGCCCGCACCGTTGCGCCGGTTTCCCAGGACAGCGGGCGCGGTGGCGCGCGCCGTGTGGCGGGCGCGCCGGCCCAGCTGGCCGACCTGGGAGCGATCGTCGCCGATGCCGGGCGAGCCTGGCAGGGCGCGCCGATCGGGTCGATCAGTGTCATCGCCCCCAATACCGCACGGGCGCAGGTCGAAGTGCGCGCCCTGCATGGCACGAGCGTGGCGGCGCGCTTTTCCTATCCGATCCTGCGCTACGACGGCCTCACCGGCGCAAGGCTGCCTGAGCACGCCGCGGCGCCCTCGCCGCCGGCTGCGGTGGCGGTCTACAACGCGTTGATCACCCTGCACGAAGGCAGGGGCGTGGACATTGCGCTGCGCTGGCTGTTGTTCCTGTCGGGCATCGTCGGCAGCGCCATGGTGGCCAGCGGTCTGGTGCTCTGGTGCGTCAAGCGCCTGCCGCAGCAGCAAAAGCGTGGCGCCAAATCCTTCGGCTACCGGTTCGTGGAGGCGGCCAATGCCGCGGCCATCGCCGGGCTGGCGATCGCCTGCGCCGCGTTCTTTTATGCCAACCGGCTGTTGCCGGCGGACATGGCCGGCCGCGCCGATTACGAGATCCACGCGTTCTTCATCGCCTGGCTGGCGGCGTTGGCCTATGCCTGCGTGCGTCCGGCCCGCCAGGCGTGGCTGGGACTGCTGGCGACGGCGGGCGCGGCCTATGCCGTGCTGCCCGTGCTCAACCCGCTGACGGGCGGACGGGCGCTGTGGGACAGCATCGTCCTGGGCCAATGGGCGATCGCTTCGTTCGACCTAGCATGCATGGCGTTCGCGGTCCTGTTCGCCTTCATCTTCTGCAAGTTGCGGCGGCACGGGGGCATCGCCGCGCGCAAGGACGCGCGCGGCGGGATGCTGGCAGAGGAGGCCGCATGAGGCTGTTCATCCTTGTGTGGTGTGCTTGCGCGCTGGGATTCATGTCCCTGGCAGTGTCCATGCACCGGCACCAGGAGCAGGTATTCGGCAAGTGCTTGGACCGGGTGCGCAGCCGTATCGCCGCAGCCGCAGGCTGGCTGTTCCTGTTCTTGGGACTGGCGCTGTGCGTTCGCGCAGGCGCGCCGAGCAATATGATCAGCTATTGGGCCGGCGTGCTGACCTTGGCGGCGCTTGTAGTCGGCCTGTGCCTGGCCTACCGGGCCAGGCAGCTGCCCGCCCTGGCTGCGATCGCCGCGATCGTGGCGATCGCGGCGGCCTCGGTCAGCTAGGCGTGGCGCGCCGTGCGGCGCCGCCCAGGCCGCTGCGACGGGTAGGTATCTACCGTCCAGTCGGAATGGCGGAATTGCGCGCGCAGGTGGTCGACGAAAAGGCGCACCTTGTAGGGCAGGTAGCGCCGGCTTTGCACCATGGCGTAGATGTCCAGGCCCTCGCACTGGTACTGCGGCAGGACGATCTCGAGTTCGCCGTCGGCGATGGCGTTGGCGACCATGTAGCGCGGATGCATGGAAATTCCGTGATGGCGGCGCGCCAGGTGCAGCAGCGTCTCGCCGATGTTGGACGTGACGGTGCCCTTGACCTGTATGACTTCGGCCTGGCCGTTTTCGTCGACCAGGCGCCAGGCGCCCGTGGGCGCCTTCAGGTTGTGCACCAGGCAGTTGTGGTCCTTTAGGTCGGCTGCGATGGCGGGCCACCCGTGGCGGTCCAAGTATTGCCGGGTGGCCACCAGCACCTGCGGCACGACCGCGATCTTGTAGGCGATCTGGTTGGAGTTGCGCAGACGCGGCGCGATGCGCACCGACAGGTCCATGTTTTCCGCGATCAGGTCGCTGCGGCCGTCGTCCAGCTGCAGGGTGACTTGCACCTCCGGGTACTTTTCGACGAAGGCCTGGATCGCCGGCGCCAGGTGCGCCGCGCCAAACGACGGCGGTGATCCCACCCGGATGCGTCCAGTGGGGCGCTGCGCGGGGCTGCGCACGAGATCCTTGAGCCGACTGATCGCCCGCGGCACGCTGTCGGCGTGCTGCAGCAGAATTTCGCCGCTCTCGGTCAGGCTGACCCGCTTGGTGTTCCTGTGCAGCAGCTGGGTTTCGAAAGCCTGCTCCAGCCACGCTACCTTCTTCGTGACAACGGCACGGCTGGTGCCCAGCCGCTCGGCTGCCTTGGTAAAGCTCAGCCCCTTGGCCACCTCGACGAAAACCTCGAGGCACTCGATTGTATTCATATCGCGCCGCTTAGTGTTTCTATTTCGGAAACACTGATTTTGCTCGTCGTGCGTATCCAAGCGCAAGGCGCATTCCTAGAATGGGCCGCTTCGCAAACCCGAGCAACCCGTCCATGCCAGCGTCCGTCGACTATCACCTGTTTGGCACTCATGTGCGATTCGCGCCGGGCTGCGCGGCCGACCTGCCCGCCGAGCTCGACGCCCTGGGCTGCGCGCGGCCGGTTGTCCTGATGCAGCGACGCATGCACGAATCGGCCGCCTGGCAGCGCCTGCAAGCGATGCTGGCGCCGGCCGTGGCCGACTTGCGCGTCTATGGCGACGTGCCCACCCATGGCAGCGTGCAATGGGTGCAAGCGGTTGCCGCCGACCTGGCGGGGTTTGCCTGCGACGGCATCGTGGCCGTGGGCGGGGGCAGCGTGTCCGACGCGGCCAAGGCGCTGGCCATGTTGCTTGCCGAAGGTGGGCGGCTGGCCGACCACGCCACGCGTTTTACGCCTCCAGCCAAGGTGGAAATCCCCAGGCGGGTGCGCCCCAAGCTGCCCATCATTGCCCTGCCGACGACGGCCTCCGGCGCGGAGGTCACGCCGTCCTTCGGCGCGCGCGACGACGACCACAAGCTGTTGTTCTGGAACCGCGGCCTGGCCAGCGCCACGGTGCTGATCGATCCAGACCTCAGCGCGGACCTGCCGATCGACCTGCTGCGCTACACCGCGATGAATGGCCTGGCGCACTGCTTCGAGGGCATGTATTCGCGCAACCGTTCGCCCATCTCCGATGCGCTGGCGCTGCTGGCGACCGAGCATTTCGCCCAGTCCCTGGAATCCGGCGGTGACGAAAGCGCGCAGCGCGGCCAGCTGCTGTTGGCCGGGCACGTATCCGGCATGGTGCTGTCCATGGCGCGCACCTGCCTGCACCATGCGATCTGCCACGTCATTGGCGCGCGCCACGGCGTCGGGCACGGGCTGGCGAACACGGTGATCCTGCCGCACGCGATCCGTTTCAACGAAGAGGTGGCCGCGCCGCTGCTTGCGCCGGCGTTGGCGGTGCTCAACCGCGTCAGCGGTACCCGGCACGAGCGGGTTTGCGACTGGGTGCAGGACATCGTCGCCCGCCGGGGCCTGCCGCATTCGCTGGGTGCATTGGGCGTGCGCCGCGAGGATTTGCCGGCCATCGCGCGGCAAACCATGGCTGAGCGGGGGCTGGCCGTCAACCCCAGGCCGGTTTCCCATCCCGATGAGGTCCTGTCCATCCTGGAACGGGCTTTGTGATGCAGAGGTAGTTATCGTGAGAATCGAACCCAAGGGCGGCATCCTGGGCGCCACTATTCACGACGTGGACTTGTCCAGGCACCTGTCGGACGAAGAAATCCGCCAAATCGAACTGGCGCTGGGCGAATACGGCGTCGTGTGCTTTCCCAAGCAGCAGCTGACCTCCAAGCAACTGCGCGACTACGCCGAGCGCTTCGGCTCGCTCGAGATCAACGTGGCCAACATGTTCCACGACGAGGCGTTTCCCGAGGTCATGATCCTGTCCAACATGAAGGAGAACGGCAAGCCCATCGGGCTGGCCGATGCAGGGCAGGACTGGCATACCGACATGTCCTACAGCAAGGACATCGCGTTTGCCAATGTGCTGTACGGCATCAAGATACCGTTTCGCGACGGCCGGTCGCTGGGCAATACCGAGTTCTCGAACATGCACGCCGCCTATGAGGATCTGCCCGAAGACCTGAAAAAGGAGCTGGACGGCATGACCATCACCCACGACTTCAACAAGTTCTGGGAGATGATGCGCCGGGAAAAGGGCAGCACGCGGCCGCCCCTGACCGAAGAGCAGCGCAGGCGCAAGCCGCCCGTGCCGCATCCGGTCTTCCTGGTGCACCCCATTACCGGGCGCAAGGTGCTCTACGCCAACCCGGGCTACTCGGTAAGGATCAACGAATTGCCCGAGGCGCGCAGCGCCGAGGTGCTGGATTTCCTGTTCAAGCACCAGCTGCAGGAGAAATACCGCTATCGCCACCAGTGGGCCGAGGGTGACGTGCTGATGTGGGACAACATGGGCACGATCCACAACGCCGTGGCCGATTACGGACCCGATGAACACCGGCTGATCAAGCGCTGCCAGGTGATGGCCGACCGCTACTTTCCCAACGGAACCATGGCGCAGCGCGGCTGACGACATCCAACCAAAGGAGACTTTTCATGAAATCGATCAGGACCTTCGTTCTCGCCGCCATGTCGGCGGCGGCGTGCTTGCTGCCGGCGACGGCCTCGGCCGAATACCCGGATCGCCCGATCCGCGTCATCGTTGGCTATGCCGCCGGCGGCCCCACCGACGTCATCGCCCGCGTCGTGGCCAAGGAAATGAGCGAGCAGATCGGCCAGCCGCTGGTGGTGGAGAACAAGCCGGGCGCCAGCGCCCACATCGCCGCCAACGAAATCATGAACTCGGCGCCCGACGGCTACAAGCTGCTGGTCACGTCGCTGACGCTGAACGTCAACCCGCTGCTCTATCCCGACCGCTACAACTACGACGCGCTCGAGGTGTTCGAGCCGGTCAGCAACTTCGTGAACCTGCCGATGGTGGTCGTGACGAACTACGACTCGCCCTATAAGGACCTGAAGAGCCTGATCGAGGACGCCAAGAAGCATCCCGGCAAGCTGACCTTCGGCTCGTCCGGGTTCGGCGGTTCCGCCCACCTGGCTGCCGAAATGCTGTCGACCCAGGCCGGCCTGAAAATGACCCACGTGCCCTTCAAGGGCAACGGCCCGGCGCTGCAAGAGATGATCGCCGGACGGATTTCGTTCATGTTCTACCCCAGCATCGGCATCGCCAATTACGTCGCCGAAAAGAAGCTGCGGGTGCTGGCGGTGGGCACGTCCAAGCCCCATCCCGACTTCCCCGGCGTGCCCACGCTGGACAGCCTGGGCTTTGAAGGCTTCGAGCAAGGCGCATCCTTCATCGGCATGCTCGCGCCCAAAGGCACGCCCAAGGAGATCGTCGACAAGTTGAACAAGGCAGCGGTGGCGGCGCTGGCCAAGCCCGAGGTCCGCGAGCAGATCAGCAAGCTGGGCGGCCAGATCATCGGCGACTCTCCCGAAGCGTTCCGCGCCTTCCTGGTGGAGGACAAGAAGCGCTGGGCCGAAGTGATCAAGAAAGGCAACATCACGCCCGAATGATGCCGGCGGTGGGAAATGCGTTCGGCATTGAATGAGTGCTACAGCATCGAACGACTGCGCCAGGCGGCCCGCGCGCGGCTGCCTCGCGGGGTCTTCGATTTCTATGACGGCGGCGCCGAAGACGAGGTCACGCTGGCGGACAACTGTGCGGCCTTTCGCCGCGTGAAGCTGTTGCCGCGGGTACTGCGCAACGTCGCCGAGGTGGACATGGCCACCGGCCTGTTCGGCCAGCCCATGGGCGCGCCGATTGCCATCGCCCCGACGGGCGCGGTCGGCTTCGGCTGGCGCGGCGGCGACGTCGCGCTGGCCAAGGCCGCGGCCGAACGTGGTATCCCGTACACCTTGTCGACCTCGGCCACGGCCTCGATCGAGGAGATCGCCGACCAGGCCCCTGGCAGGCTGTGGTTCCAGGCGTACATCCTGCAGGACAAGGAGCGGCTGCACCAGCTGCTGCGGCGTGCGCAGGCAGCCGGCTATGAAGGACTGGTCATCACCGTCGACCTGCCGGTCGGCGGCAAGCGCGAGCGCGACCTGCTCAACGGGTTGAGCTTTCCCATGAAGCTTAGCCATAAGAACATCGGCCAATTCCTGCGCAAGCCCTTGTGGTCCTTGGACATGCTGCTGCGCCGTCCGCCCATCATGCCCAGCCTGCAAGGCCTGAATGCGCTCAAGGCGGATCCGCGCAAGATGCAAGGCGTGGCCGGGCGCAATTACGACCCGTCCTTCGACCTGGACGCGCTGCGCGCGCTGCGTGACAAATGGCCGGGCAAGCTGATCGTCAAGGGCGTGGTCAACCCCTTGGATGTCGATGCCATCCTGCAGGTCGGCGCCGACGCCCTGGTGGTGTCCAACCATGGCGGGCGCCAGCTCGATACGGGATTGGCCACCCTGGATGCGCTGCCGGCCATCGTCCAGGCCGCGCGCGGGCGCGTGCCGGTGCTGCTCGACGGGGGCATCCGGCGCGGCAGCGACATTTTCAAGGCGCTTGCGCTGGGCGCAGCTGCCGTGCTCAGTGGTCGCGCCACCCTCTATGGTGTGCTGGCCGGCGGCTACGAGGGCGTGGACCGGGCGCTTGCCATACTGACCGACGAACTGAAACGGACGATGCAGCTTTGCGGCGCGCCGTCCATCCCGCAAATCGAAGCCGCCATGCTGGCGCAGCCGGGCGGCGGCACCCCGACGAAGCAAGGCCAATGACTGCCACGCTTGCGATAGCCGAATGCACGAACCAGGTGCTGCGGTTTTTCCGCTACCTGGATGCGCGCAACTACGACGCCCTGGCTGCGTTGCTCGATGCCGATGCCATCTGGCGCCGGCAGGGCAAGGTCCTGAAAGGGCCGGCCGCCGCATTGGAGGCGCTCGCGCAGCGCTCGCCCACGATGCGCATTGCCCACGTCATCACCAACCTGGCAAGCGACGACTGCGGGCAAGACCGCTGCGCGCTGCGCGGTTACATGCTGGTGGTGCGACACGAGCCTGGGCAGGCGCTTGCCGGGCCGGCGCCGCTGCGCGGCATCGAGTCGATCCGCGACCTGCGCGTCGAGCTGGCGCGGCGCGGACAGGCTTGGCTGATCACGGAACTGAGCGCCGAAGACGTGCTCTTCGCGCAAAACGCTTAGGAGGCGGCAATGAGGTGGATACGGTACAGCCTGGCGGGCCACGAGCCCGCTTACGGCATGCTTGACGACGATGACCGCGTCACGCCCGTGCGGGGCAACCCGCTGGCGGGCTACGAAGCGACGGCCGACAAGCTCAGGCTTGATGACGTCACGATAGAGGTGCCGGTGATACCGCCCACCTTCTATTGCGTCGGCTTGAACTACGTCAAGCACATCGGGTCGGTCGGGCTGTCCGTGCCCAAGAAGCCGGACGTCGGTTATCGCGCCAACAACGCGCTGATCGCCCATGGGCAGGACGTGGTCATGCCCGCGGACGCGACCAAGGTGCACTACGAAGGCGAGCTGGTGGTGGTGATCGGCAAGCGCGTGCGCAATATCGGCGTGGACGAAGTCAAGGACTGCATTTTCGGCTATACCATCGGCAACGACGTCAGCGAACGCAACTGGCAGCAGTCGGACCGCACCTTCTGGCGCGCCAAGAACAGCGACACCTTCAAGCCCATGGGGCCGTGGATCAGCACCGAGGCCGATATCGCGTCGATGCAGACGATCGTCACGGTCAACGGCAAGGAGACGACGCGGTTCGACACGGCAGACATGCTGTTCGGCATCGAGGAATTCATCAGCACCATGAGCCGCTACCTGACGCTGTATCCGGGCGATATCCTATGGATGGGAACGGACGGCCACTCGCCCAACCTGGCGCATGGCGACCGGGTCGACGTCACGCTGACCGGGCTGGGGACGCTGTCCAATCGTTTCGTGAAGGAAGGACTGCAATGAAGGCGGCGTGGTATGAACGCAATGGGCC
Organism: uncultured Alcaligenaceae bacterium; assembly: GCA_937908115.1. Taxonomy (GTDB): domain Bacteria; phylum Pseudomonadota; class Gammaproteobacteria; order Burkholderiales; family Burkholderiaceae_B; genus CALEQZ01. Next base: position 48,568 of record CALEQZ010000019.1, read on the forward strand.
GGCTGCCGAGGTCCTGCGCGTGGGCGAGCAACCGGTGCGCGACCCGGGCGAGGGCGAGGTGCTGGTGCGCGTGGCCTGTTCCAGCGTCAACCCGTCGGACGTCAAGTCGCGCGCGGGCATTCGGCCGGTCACGCAGGGCATCGTCATCCCGCACAGCGACGGCGCCGGGGTGATCGAGCGCGTCGGCGGCGGCGTCGATCCGCGGCGCACCGGCCAACGCGTCTGGCTGTGGAACGCCCAATACAAGCGCCCATACGGGGCGGCTGCCGAATATGTCACCCTGCCGGCGGCGCAGGCCGTGCCGTTGCCCGAGCATGTGTCCTTCGAGGCTGGCGCCTGCATGGGGGTCCCGGGCCTGACGGCCTTTCGCGCCGTCGAGCTGGCGCGGATCGGGCACGGGGCCACGGTGCTGGTCATCGGCGGCAGCGCGGCCGTGGGCTTTTACGCCGCCCAGATGGCGCGGGCGGCCGGCGCCAGGGTGATCACGACGGTCGGCTCGAGCGAGAAGGCAGACTTCATGGCCCAGCACGGGTTTGCCGACAACATCCTGTACAAGCGCGAGCCGGTGGCCGAGCGCGTGCTGTCGCTGACCGGCGGCAAGGGCGTGGACGCGATTATCGACATGGATTTCTCGACCACCGCTGCGCTGGTCGACGAAGGCGTGCTGGCCGAGCATGGACGGTTCGTCTGCTACGGCTCCAACGACCGGGGCCGCACGCCGGTCAATTTCGCGGCCTGGCTGCCGCGATCGCTCTCGCTGCATTTCTTCCTGGTCTACGAGCTGACGCCGCAGCAACGCCAGCGCGCGATCGACGGCGTGCAGGCGCTGCTGGCGGCTGATGCGCTGCGCCATCACATCGGGCCGCACTTTGCCTTGGATGACATTGTGGCGGCGCACGAAGCGGTCGAGCGCGGCGCGTTCGGCAAAGTCATCGTCGACAGCATGCCGTCGTGATCGCCGGCGGGCGCGGCGCGCGCCCGCATGCTTGCCGCGCGTCAGCGGGCCATGCGCTCGCAGGCGTCGGCGCAGCGCCGGCAGATCCCGGCGCAATCGGCCATGCCGTCCAGCTTGTCGCAGCTGTCGGCGCATTGGCGGCAAATGGCGGCGCAATCGGCGCAGGTGTGGGTGTGATGCGGGACACCCATCAGCAGGAAGTGCGCCGAGGTGCGGCAAATTTCCGCGCAGGCCAGCATGAGGCGGAAGTGGCCGGGCTCGACATGGCGCCCGCCTTCTTCCAGGCAATGCCGCATGGCCGTGGCCGTGCAGGTTTGGTAGCAGCGCAGGCACAGGTCGATGCATAGCTGCATGTCCGCGCAAAGAGCGTTCATGGTCGCAGCCCTCGGGTCAGGCGGCAGGCCGGGTGCCTGCCAACCGGTTTCGATCCGCCAGCAAGTCCCGTGCCGGCGGCCGTTCGCGCGCGGGGGCGCATGCGGCAAGTTTCCGGGGGGCGGGCCGTCCCGCTCGCGCCCTGGGAGTGCCTCGCATTCCTGCGCTGCATGCGAAGCGCATGCATATATCGCTTGATTGCGCCGGCGTCCGGGCGTCAAATGCCTGCCAGACCCTGGCCGCGCAGGCGCCGCTGGCGCGGCGGCGCGGCCGGCGGCAGGACCGGAGGCCAACGTTTGGGAGACACGCCGATGACTGCGCAACCCCCGCAAGTTCTGGAGATGTGGTTCGACTTCGCCAGCCCCTACAGCTATCTGGCCATGGAGCGGGTGCACGACGTGGCCGCCCGCCAAGGACTGCAGGTTGCCCTGCGGCCCTTCCTGCTGGGCCCGATATTCCAGGACGTCGGCTGGCAGGACAGCCCGTTTCGCGTCTTTCCGCGCAAGGGGGAATACATGATGCGCGACGTCGCGCGCCTGGCGCAGAAGTACGGCGTGGGTTTTAGCCGGCCGACTGTGTTTCCCCGCATGAGCGTGCTGGCCGCGCGCGTGGCCATGGGCGGGCAGGACCAGGATTGGTGTCCGGCGTTTTGCCGCGCCGTGTTCCGCGAGAATTTCCAGCACGACCGTGACATCCAGTCGCCGGAGGTGCTGGGCGACGTGTTGCGCGGGCTGGGCCTGCCGGCCGAGGCGTTGCTCGAGCGCGCGACGGGTGACGCGGCCCGCCATGCGCTGCGCGAGCAGGTCGAGCAGGCGCGCCGGCGGGGCGTGTTCGGCGCGCCGACCTTCTTTGCGGGCGATGAAATGTTCTGGGGCAACGACAGGCTGGAGGACGCGGCCGAGTGGGCGGCGCAGCTCGCCCGTGCGGGTGAGCGGGCGGCATCGCCGGCCGAAGCGGGAGCCCGGGCATGAGCGCGCGCGCACCAGAGCCGGATGTGCGCACGCTGCTGGTGACCGGCGGCGGACGGGGCATAGGCGCGGCCATCGCCGAGTTGGCCGCGCGGCGCGGCTATGCCGTGTGCGTGAACTATCGCCGTGACGCGGCCAGCGCGCAGGCCGTGGTCGAGCGCATCCGCCAGGCCGGCGGACAAGCCATGGCCATTGCGGCCGACGTGGCGAGCGAGCCCGACGTCATGCGCATGTTCGCCGAGATCGACGCGGCCTGGGGCCGGCTGGATGCGCTGGTCAACAATGCCGGCATGCTTGAGCGCCAGATGCGACTCATCGACATGGACGCCGCGCGCATGCGGCGCATCCTGGATGCCAATACGATAGGCACCATGCTGTGCGCGCGCGAGGCGGTGCGCCGCATGTCCACGCGGCTGGGCGGTCGCGGCGGCGCCATCGTCAACGTCTCGTCCGCGGCCGCGCGCTGGGGCTCGCCCAACGAGTACGTCGACTATGCCGCGTCCAAAGGGGCGGTCGACACTTTCACGGTGGGCCTGGCCCGCGAAGTGGCTGCGGAAGGCATACGAGTCAACGCCGTGCGTCCGGGGACGATACACACCACCATGCATGCCGACGGCGGCGAGCCCGGCCGCATAGACAGGCTGGCGCCCAGCATCCCCCTGGGCCGCGGGGGCACGGTCGACGAAGTCGCCGGGGCGGTGCTTTGGCTCTTGTCCGACGAAGCGTCCTACACTACCGGATCTTTCATCGACATCGCCGGCGGGAAGTAGCGGCGCACCTGCGCCGCCGCCGGCGCGGGTATGCACATGTCTTTGCCAGAACACGCATTTTCGTCCGAGGACGCCATGGCGGGCCGGCTGGCCCGCATCCGCCAACGCATCGCCCAGGCCTGCGAGCGCGCCGGGCGTGACCCGGCCGAGGTGGCGCTGTTGCCGGTGAGCAAAACCTTCGGCGAGGCGGCGCTGCGCGAAGCCGTCGCCCTGGGGTTGCGCCGCTTCGGCGAGAACAAGACGCAGGAAATCCGCGCCAAGGCGCCGGCCTTGGCCGACTGCGGCGTCAGCTGGGTGATGATCGGCCACCTGCAGACCAACAAGGCCAAGGACGCCGCCCGCCTGGCCGACGAAGTGCAGTCGCTCGACAGGTTGGAGCTGGCCGAGGCGCTGGATCGCCGGCTGCAGCAGGAGGGCCGCCGGCTGGACGTCCTGGTCCAAGTCAAGACCTCGCCCGAGCCGGAAAAGCACGGCCTGGCGCCCGAGGCGCTGCCCGGGCTACTGCGCCAGCTCGGCAGCTTCGGGACGTTGCGCGTGCAAGGGTTGATGACCTTGGCGGTCAACAGCGACGACAGCGAAGCGGTGCGCGCATGCTTCCGCCGGCTGCGCGAGTTGCGCGACCGCGCCCAGGACGAAACCGGCATCGCCCTGCCGCGCCTGTCCATGGGCATGAGCGGCGATTTCGAGCTGGCCATAGAGGAGGGTTCCACCGAGGTGCGCATCGGCAGCGCCCTGTTCGGCGCGCGCGACTACGGCCAGGCCCCGGTGCGATAATGGCCGCGCACTGCAGCCGGCAGCGCCCGCGCGCTGCACGGCTGCCCTTCCGAACAACGCATCCCGGAGACTTCCATGTTCCAAACTTGCAAGCGTCTGGCGGCGCTGGCCGCCGCCCTGTCCTTCTCGGCTGCCGCGGCCGCGCAGGACTGGCCCGCCCAGCCGGTGCGCTGGATCGTTCCATATCCCGCGGGTGGCGGCACCGACGTGCTGGCGCGCACGGTGGCCAACGCCCTGGAAAAGCCCCTGGGCCAGACCATCATCGTGGAAAACCGCCCAGGCGCGGCCACCATCATCGGCGCGACCGCGATCGCCCAGGCGGCGCCGGACGGCTACGTCGTGGGCACGGCCGACTCTGGCACGCTGGCGTTCAACCCCTCGCTGTATGCCAAGCTTGCCTATGACCCGGAGCAATTCACCTACATCGGCGGGCTGGCACGCTTTCCGCTGCTGGTCGCCGTGCGGGCCGAATCGCCGCTGCAGTCGCTGGAAGACCTGCTGGCCGCCGCGCGCCAGTCGCCCGGCAAGCTGAGCGCGGCGTCGGCCGGCGCCGGCTCCCCGCACCACCTGGCGCTGGAACTGTTCAAGCAGCGCGCCGGCGTGGACGTGCTGCACGTGCCATACAAGGGCGCGGCGCCTGCCATCCAGGACCTGCTGGGTGGCCAGGTCGATTTCATGTTCATCGACCTGGGTGCAGGCTTGCCCAACGTCAAGGCCGGCAAGCTGCGCGTGCTGGCTGCGGCCACGCCCGAGCGCGTGGCCGCCTTGCCGGACGTGCCGACGTTGTCCGAGAAGGGCTACAAGGACTTCACCGCCTACGCGTGGCAAGGCCTGGTCGGCCCTGCGGGCGTGCCGTCGGCCGTGGTCGACAAGCTGGCCGAGCAACTGCAGCAGACGCTGAAGTCGCCCGAAGTGGCCGACAAGATCGCGGCCATGGGCATCGAGCCCATGCCCATGGCGCCGTCGGCCTTCCGTGAATACGCCGCGCAGGAGCGCGCGGCCTGGGCCAAGGTGATCGAGAAAGCCGGCATCCGTCTGGAGTGACGGGCTGGCCATCCGGCCGCCATGATTCCTGGCCGGGTGCCGCAATGTAAGCGGGGCGTGTCGCGGGCAATCCGCGGCGCGCCCCGTTTTTTTTGCCAGATATGGCTGGTCAGGCCATGAGGGTCAGTGCTTCATCGCTCCCTGGGCATGGCCATGCCCGTGCCCGTGGTCGCCGCCGTGGTAGGCGGCCGGCTTGACTTCGAATTGGACGGGGATGTCGCCGGCCCGCTCGAAGCGCAGCGTGGCCGACACCCGCTGGCCTTCGGTAAACGGCGCCTTCAGCTTCAGGAACATGATGTGATAGCCCCCGGGGGCGAGCTTGACCTCGCCGTTGGCGGGGATGTCCAGGCCGTCGATGCGGCGCATGCGCGCCACGCCGCCTTCATGGTCGACCGTGTGGATTTCCACGCGTTCGGCGGCGGCTGATTCCACGGCGACCAGGCGGTCGGGACGGTCGCCGTCGTTTTCGATTTCCATATAGCCCGCGCCGTTGGGTTGGCCGGGCACGGTCGCGCGCACCCAGGCGTCGTCGATCTCGATGCGGCTGCCGCCGGCGGCCAGGACGGGGCCAGCGGACAGGGCGAGAACCAGGGCGGCGGCGTAGCGATGCAGTGTGGTCATGAATCCTCCCGTGCTGCGGACGGCGCGAAATCCGGGGACCGGCGCGTCAGCGGCGCGGCCGCTGCAAGGATCGCGTCGGTCAGCGCGTCCATCACCTTCGAGTGTACCCGCCAATGCTGCCAATACAGGGGTACGTGCTCCCAGGCGCGGGCGCGCAGCAGCACCAGGCGGCCGGCGCGCAGGTCCTCGTGCACGAGGGGCAGCGCGTTCATCGTCCAGCCCAGTCCAGCGATGTTGGCCTGTGCGGCCGCCCGCACGGAGGGCACCCACCAAACGGGCGGCTGCCAGGGCTGGCGGCCCATGATGCGGCGGGCAAAGCGCGCCTGCAGTTCGTCCTTGCGGTTGTAGACGATCACGGGCGCGCGGGCCAGCGCCTCGCGGGTGACGCCGCGCGGAAAGTGGCGCTGCCGGAACGCCGGGCTGCAGGTGGCGACGTAGCGCATGCTGCCCAACGGGTGGATGCGGCAGCCCTGCACGGGTTCGGAAAGCGCCGTCACCGCCCCCAGCACCTGCCCCTCGCGCAGCAACTCCGCAGTGTAGTCCTGGTCTTCGGGGCGCACGTCCAGCGTGGCGCCGGTCAGCTCGGCGAAGCGGCAGGCCGCCGGCACGAACCAGGTCTCCAGGCTGTCGTTGTTGACCGCCACCGGCACGCCGGCGGCAGGGATGGTTTCGCTAGCCAGCCCCAACCTTTGTAGCGCGTCGTGCTCGAGCAGCGCCGTCTGTTCGGCCAGCCGCACCAGCACGGCGCCGTCTTCGGTGGCCGCCGCCGGCACCGTGCGGCGCACCAGCAAGCGGCCGACCCGGTCTTCCAGCGCCTTGATCCGCTGCGACACCGCCGAGGGCGTGATGTGCAGTGCGGCGGCCGCTCTTTCGAAGCTGCCCTCGCGCACCACGGCGGCAAGGGCTCGTAATTGGCCATGGTCCAGGTTCATTAGCAACGCTTAATTTACATAAGGAAAATTAGCTTCATTTTATATGCTGCGCAGGACAGAATGCCCTTGGCGTCGCAATGGGGCGGCGCCGTTCCGAGAGCCGTTCATCGTCCATGATCGCAGCGCTTTACTCTTCTCCGTGGATGGTTGCCTGGGCCAGCGGTATGGCAACCGGCCTGGGGCTGTTTGCCGCGGTGGGCGCGCAAAGCGCCTTCATCCTACGCCAGGCGCTGTCGCGCATGCACATCCTGTCGGTGCTGGCCGTGTGCGCGCTGGCCGACGCCGTTTTCATCTTCGCCAGCGCGGCTGGCGTGCACGTATTGACCGCGCGCCTGCCGGCGCTGGCGCCGGTGGTGCAGTGGGGCGGGGTGGCGTTCCTGGCCTGGTACGGCACGCGCTCGGCAAGGCGCGCACTGCGAGGCGGTGCTGGCATGCAGGCGGCCGATGGCGTGATGCGCTCGCGCCGGGCAGCGGTGCTGGCCGCGCTGGGCTTTACCCTGCTCAACCCGCATTTTTGGCTGGACCTGGTTGTGGTGGGGTCGCTCGCGCACGGTTTCGAGCACACCCGCATGGCGTTTGCCGCCGGCGCGGTCAGCGCCAGCGTGCTCTGGCTGGCCGTGCTGGGATGGGGGGCGCGGCTGCTGGCACCGCTGTTTCGCAGCGCGCGGGCCTGGCGCGTCCTGGACGCGATGATCGCATTGGCGATGTACGCCGTGGCCCTACGCCTGGCGTGGATGGCGGGCGGCGCGTGGGCGTGAGCCTGCGCGGGGCCTGTCGCGGGCGGCCAGATCGGGCGTCGGGCGAGGCGGTGGGGCGGGCCGGCTACATGCCGTAGGTCCGCAGCCCGGGAAGGTCCAGCACGCGCACCGCACCGTATTCCACCCGCACCAGCCCGGCACGCTCCAGGGTGCGCAGCGCCTGGTTGGCGCGTTGGCGCGACACCCGCGCGAGCAGCCCGATCTCCTCCTGGGTGACGGCCAGGCGAGGTCCCATCCCGGGATAGAGCAAAGGATTGAAGAGCTCTGCCAGGCAGCGCGCGACCCTGGCGTCCGGATCGGCCAGGCGGTCGTATTCGGCCTTGCCGATGAACTGCGCCACCCGCTCGTTGAGCTGGTGCAGCAGGTAGCGGTTGAACGCGATGCTGGTGTCGAGCAGCCACTCGAAGGTTGCTACCGGCAGGCGCGCCACCGTCGAGTCGCGCAGCGCCACCACGTCGTACTTGCGCGCCTCACGCTTGAGCAGCGAGCCTTCGCCGATCCAGCCGCCGGCCGGCACGCCGGTCAGCGACGCGGTCCTGCCGTCGGCGTTGCCCACCGATACCTTGACCAGGCCGTGGAGCACGCCTATCCAGGCCTGCGCCAGCTCGCCCTTGCGCTCGATCAGCGTGCCCGCTGGCGCCCGCGACACGGTCACGTCGCGCTCCACGCGCGCCTGCTGGTCGGGCGTCAGCACGCGCAACCAGGCTGCCGCATCCTGCAGGGAACGTGGGGCACACATCGGGAAATACCCTAGAAAAGCGGGGAATGTCGCCGCAGCGACAGTTGACTGAGCCTCATTCTTATACCTTAACTACGCTGTGACCCAAAAGCCAAAGACGGATAACGAGACCGGGGCGGCTGTTCGCGGGCGCACCCGACCGGAGGAGACGACGATGGCGCCATCACGGTCCGCCGCGCCCGCGGCGGCGCAGACGTTTCCCGCATTGTTGCTGGAGCACGCCCGACTGCGTCCGGACAAGCCGGCCATACGCGAGAAGGACCTGGGCATCTGGCAGACGCTGACCTGGCGCCAGGTGGCCGAGGCGGTGCGCGCGACCACTCACGGCCTGGCCGCGCTGGGGGTGCGGCGCGGCGAACACGTGGCCGTGGTGGGCGAAAACCGCCCGCGCCTGTACATGGCCATGATGGCCGCCCAATGCCTGGGCGCGATTCCCGTGCCGCTCTACCAGGATGCGATCGCGCAGGAAATGGCCTTTGTCTTGCGCGACGCCGAAATCGGCGTGGTGGTGGCCGAGGACCAGGAACAGGTCGACAAGATGCTGGAAGTCCGCGGCGAGTGTCCCGCGCTGCGGCACGTGATCTATGACGATCCAAGGGGGCTGCGCCATTACCGCGACCAGGCGCTGCTGTCCTGGGACGAGCTCGAGGCGCTTGGCACGCGCCACGCCCAGGCCGAACCGGGATTCTTCCAGGACTGCGTCGACGCCGTCTCGCCGCAGGACACCGCGGCCATGTTCTACACCTCCGGCACCACCGGCACGCCCAAGGGCGTGGTGCTGACCCACGCCGCGCTGATCGACCGCGCCCGCGTCATCGAGCGCATGGAATGCCTGACCGACCGCGAGGACGTACTGGCCTATCTGCCGCCGGCATGGATCGGGCAGAACATGTTCTCCTACACGCAGCTGCTGGTCACCGGCTTTACGGTCAACCATCCGGAATCGCCGGCCACGGTGGAAATCGACATGCGCGACATCGGGCCGACGTACTACTTCGCCCCGCCGCGCGTGCTGGAAGGGCTGCTGACCCGGGTGACGATACGCATGGAGGATGCCGGTTGGATCAAGCGGCGGCTGTTCGATTCGTGCATGGCGTTGGCCCGGCGCGTGGGCGTGCGCCTGATGGACGGCGAGCCGGTCGGCCTGCTCGACCGTGCGCTGTACGCCTTGGGCGATGTGCTCATCTACGGGCCGCTGCGCAACGCGCTGGGCATGAGCCGGGTGCGCGTGGCCTACACCGCGGGCGAGGCGATTGGCCCCGACCTGTTCGCCTTCTACCGGTCCATTGGCATCAACCTGAAGCAGTTGTACGGTTCGACCGAGACCTCGGTGTTCGTCTGCGTGCAACCCGACGGCAAGGTGCGGGCCGACACGGTAGGACCGCCGGTCGAAGGCGTGCAGATACGCGTGGCCGACAGCGGCGAGATCCAACTAAAGAGCCCCGGCCTGTTCAAGGAGTACTACCGCAATCCCGAGGCCACGCAGGCTGCGCTGACCGAAGACGGGTGGTTTCGCACGGGTGACGCGGGCTACCTGGACGAGGAAGGGCACCTGCGCATCATCGACCGGGCCAAGGACGTCGGCCGGCTGGCCGACGGCAGCTTGTTCGCGCCCAAGTACATCGAGAACAAGCTGAAGTTTTTCCCCTACATCAAGGAGGCCGTGGCCTTCGGCGCCGGCCGTTCGGAGGTGTGCGTGTTCGTCAACATCGACCTGGAGGCCGTGGGCGATTGGGCCGAGCGGCGCGGGCTGCCCTATGCGGGCTATACCGACCTGGCTTCCAAGCCCGAAGTCTACGCGCTGATCGGGCAGTGCATCGAGCAGGTCAATGCGGACCTGGCGCGCGACCCCAAGCTGTGCGGCTCGCAGATGCGGCGTTACCTGGTGCTGCACAAGGAGCTCGATCCGGACGATGACGAGCTGACGCGTACGCGCAAGGTCCGCCGCGCCTTCATCGCTGCCAAGTACGACACGCTGGTGCAGGCCATGTACGAAGGGCGCGACAGCCAGTACGTCGAAACCGAGGTCAAGTACGAGGACGGCCGCCGCGGCGTCATCCGCGCGACGGTGGCCATCGCCGATGCGCGCGTGTTTGCGCCGGCCTTGCGGGAGGCTGCGTGATGGCGCAGGGCGAACGCACGGATCGCGTCGGTGGCGTGCTGCTGGACATGCAGAACATTTCGCTTTCCTTCGGCGGGGTCAAGGCGCTGACGGACATTTCCTTCGATGTGCGCGAACACGAGATCCGCGCCATCATCGGCCCGAACGGCGCGGGCAAGAGCTCGATGCTCAACGTGCTCAACGGCGTCTACACGCCGCAGCAAGGCAGCATCGTCTTCGACGGGCAGCGCTACACCCGCATGAACCCCCGGCGCGCCGCCGAAATGGGGATCGCCCGCACGTTCCAGAACCTGGCGCTGTTCAAGGGCATGAGCGTGCTCGACAACATCATGACCGGCCGCAACCTGCGCATGAAGCAGGGGTTGCTTGCCCAGGCCCTGCGGCTGGGGCCGGCCGAACGCGAGGAAATCGCGCACCGCGAGGTGGTCGAAAACATCATCGATTTCCTGGAGCTGCAAGCCTGGCGCAAGACGCCGGTCGGGCGGCTGCCCTACGGGCTGCAAAAGCGCGTGGACCTGGGCCGCGCGCTGGCCATGGAGCCGCGGCTGCTGCTGCTCGATGAACCCATGGCCGGCATGAACATGGAAGAAAAGCAGGACATGAGCCGCTACATCCTGGATGTCAACGACGAATTCGGCACGACCATCGTCCTTATCGAGCACGACATGGGGGTGGTCATGGACATCTCCGACCGCGTAGTGGTGCTCGACTACGGCAGGAAGATCGGCGACGGCACGCCCGACGAGGTTCGGTCCAATCCCGAGGTGATACGGGCGTACCTCGGCGTGGGCGGCGAAATGGTCGACGCAGCGTTGGCCGCCGCGGGCAGCGTGCCGGGCGCGGCTGCGGCCGGGCGTTGACGGGAGGCGAAGATGGGATTTTTCCTCGAGACGCTGTTCGGCGGCCTGATGAGCGGCACGCTCTATGCGCTGATCGGCCTGGGCTTCGTGCTGATCTTCAAGGCGTCGGGTGTGTTCAACTTCGCGCAGGGCGCCATGGTGCTGGTCGCTGCGCTGTCCATGGCGCGCTTTTCCGAGTGGCTGCCCGGCTGGCTGGGGTTCGAGAGCAAGCTGCTCGCGAACGTGCTGGCCTTCGCGGTCACGGCTGGGCTGATGTGGCTGCTCGCCCTGGCGGTCGAGCGCTTCGTGCTGCGGCACTTGGTCAACCAGGAAGCCACCACGCTGCTGATGGCGACCCTGGGCATCAGCTACTTCTTGGACGGACTGGGCCAGATCGCTTTCGGCAGCTCGGTGTATTCGATCGACGTGGGCATGCCCAAGGATCCGGTCTTCATCCTGGAGTCGGTCTTCGAAGGCGGCCTGCTCATCAACCTGGAAGATCTCACGGCGGCGGCGGTCGCAGCCGCCCTGGTCGCCGGCTTGGCCGCGTTCTTCCAATTCACTTCCACGGGCCGTGCGCTGCGCGCCGTGGCCGACGACCACCAGGCCGCCCAGTCGATTGGCATTGCGCTCAACCGCATCTGGGTCATCGTGTGGCTGGTGGCCGGCTTGGTCGCGCTGGTGGCCGGCATCGTCTGGGGGTCGAAGTTCGGCGTGCAGTTCACCCTGTCCACGGCGGCGTTGCGCGCCTTGCCCGTGGTCATCCTGGGCGGGTTGACCTCGGTGCCCGGCGCCATCGTCGGCGGGCTGATCATCGGCGTGGGCGAAAAGCTATCGGAGGTCTACCTGGGGCCGCTGGTGGGCGGCGGCATAGAAATCTGGTTCGCCTACGTATTGGCACTGATGTTCCTGCTGTTCCGGCCGCAGGGCCTGTTCGGCGAACGCATCATCGACCGGGTCTGAACGCCGGGCGGAGGCAGCTATCCATGTTCTATCGCGAAAACGGCCAATTCAAGACGTCCTATCGCGACGACCAGCAGATATTTCCCATCCGCCAGGATCGCATCTTCATGGCGCTGCTGCTGGCGGCGGCCTTCATCGCCGTGCCACTGCTGGCGTCGGACTACCTGCTGCGCGCGCTGCTGATTCCTTTCCTCATCCTGTCGCTGGCCGCGGTGGGGCTGAACATTCTGGTCGGTTATTGCGGGCAGATCTCGCTGGGCACGGGTGCGTTCATGGCGGTGGGCGCCTATGCGGCCTGGAACTTCGGCGTGCGCATCCCAGAGCTGCCGTTGCTGGTGCAGTTCCTGCTGGGCGGCGCATGCGCAACCGTCGTCGGCGTGATCTTCGGCATCCCCAGCCTGCGCATACGCGGCCTATACCTTGCGGTGGCGACGCTGGCCGCGCAGTTCTTCGTCGATTGGGCCTTTCTGCGCATCCCATTCTTCACCAACTATTCGCCGTCGGGCAGTGTCGCCGTGCCGCCGCTGTCGATGTTCGGCATCTCGCTGCAGGGCGCGACCGCGCGTTACCTGCTGGTGCTGTCCATCGTCGTGGTCTTCACGCTGGTCGCCAAGAACCTGGTGCGCGGCGCCATCGGGCGCCAGTGGATGGCCATCCGAGACATGGACGTGGCCGCCGCCGTGATCGGCATCCGGCCCATGTACGCCAAGCTCACTGCCTTTGCCGTCAGCTCGTTCATCGTCGGCGTGGCCGGCGCGCTGTGGGGATTCCTGCACTTGGGCTCGTGGGAACCCTTGGCCTTCGACCTGGGGCGCTCCTTCCAATTGCTGTTCATGGTCATCATCGGCGGGCTGGGCTCGCTGCTGGGCAGCTTTTTCGGCGCGGCCTTCATCGTCCTGGTGCCGGTCTTCTTGACCAATGTGCCGCATTGGTTCGGGTTACCGCTGTCGGTGGACACGGCCGCGCACATCGAGCACATGGTGTTCGGCGCGCTGATCGTGTTCTTTCTGATCGCCGAGCCACATGGCCTGGCACGGCTCTGGAGCATTGGTAAGGAAAAGCTGCGCATCTGGCCGTTCCCGCATTGACATCGAGGCGAGGCCGCCGTGGCACGACTGCGCCGGCTTCGCCAAACCGAACGCCCGGCGACAAGACCGGGTCAACCACGGCGTCCGCGAGGATGCCACCCAGGAGGCAAATGGAGATGAAGCGCATCAATCCCAAGCGAATCGCGGCCGCCGTCGTCGCGACCGGCGCCCTTGGCGCCGTCCTGCCCGCCGTGGCGGCTGAGCAGTTCATCCCGCTGCTGGCATACCGAACTGGTTCCTTCGCGCCGCTGGGCATTCCCTGGGCCGACGGCAAGATGGATTACCTGAAGCTGGTCAACGCCCGCGACGGCGGGGTCAACGGCGTGACCATTACCTACGAGGAGTGCGAGACGGCCTACGCCACCGACCGCGGCGTGGAGTGCTACGAGCGTCTCAAGACCCGCGGCGGCGGGGCATCGGGCTTCGACACCCAGTCCACCGGCATCACCTTTGCGGTCAGCGACAAGGCGCCCATCGACAAGGTGCCGGTGGTGACGGTGGGCTATGGCCTGTCGCAATCGGTCGACGGGTCGGTGTTCGAGTGGAACTTTCCGCTGCTCGGCACCTATTGGACGGCTGCGGACGTCATGGTCCAGGACATCGCCAAGAAGGAGGGCGGCAACCTCAAAGGCAAGAAGATCGCGCTCGTCTACCACGATTCCCCGTACGGCAAGGAGCCGATCCCGCTGTTGCAAAGCCGGGCCAAGCGCGACGGCTTCGAGCTGCTGCTCTATCCGGTGACCGCGCCGGGCGTGGAGCAAAAATCGACCTGGCTGCAGATCCGCCAATCGCGTCCGGCCTACGTGCTGCTGTGGAGCGCCGGCATCATGACGCCCACGGCCATCCGCGAAGCACAGGCCAGCGGCTATCCGCGTGACAAGATATACGGCATCTGGTGGGCGGGATCCGAAGGCGACGTGCGTGACCTGGGCGCCGTGGCCAAGGGCTACAACGTCATCACCATCCACAACAGCGCCGGCACCGGCAAGGTCTACGAGGACCTCAAGCGCTACGTCTACGACAAGGGCGAAGGCACCGACAAGACCGGACAGTCGCTGGACACCATCGCCCATACGCGCGGGATGATGATTTCCATGCTGCAGGTCGAGGCCATACGCACTGCCCAGGAGAGGTTCGGCAAAGGCAAGACCATGACGCCCGAGCAGGTGCGCTGGGGACTGGAAAATCTCAACCTGACCCAGGAGCGCCTGGAAGAACTGGGCTTCGGCGAGATCATGCGGCCGGTGCGCACCAGCTGCGACAACCACATGGGCGATGACTGGGCACGTATCGCGCAATGGGACGGCGCGAAATTCCAGGTGGTGTCCGACTGGTACCAGGCCGACAAGTCGGTCGTCGACCCGCTGGTCAAGGACATGGCGGCGCGCTACGCCAAGGAAAAGAACATCACCCCGCGTGATTGCGGCAAGTGATTGCGGCGGCTGCCCGCCTGCGCGGGCGGGCAGCCAGCGAGGAACATCATGACAGCCAGCGCAAGTGCACAACGGACCGGCGTACTGCTGGACGTCAACGGCATCGAGGTCATCTACAACCGGGTCATCCTGGTGCTAAAGGGCGTGTCGCTGCAGGTGCCGGAAGGCGGCATCGTCGCCTTGCTGGGCGCCAACGGCGCGGGCAAGACCACCACGCTGCGGGCGGTGTCGAACCTGCTGCGCGGCGAGCGCGGCGAAGTGACCAAGGGCCGCATCGAGTACCGGGGCGAGCGCATCGAAAGCCTGACCCCGGCCGACCTCGTGCGCCGCGGCGTCGTCCAGGTCATGGAAGGCAGGCATTGCTTCGCGCACCTCACCATAGAGGAAAACCTGCTGACCGGCGCCTATACGCGGCGCCTGTCGCGCGGCGAGCTGTCGGCGGCGCTCGATCGCGTTTACCAGTACTTCCCGCGGCTAAAGCAGCGGCGCGCCAGCCAGGCCGGCTATACCTCGGGCGGCGAGCAGCAGATGTGCGCCATCGGCCGGGCGCTGATGGCCGACCCGGCGATGATCCTGCTCGACGAGCCGTCCATGGGCCTGGCGCCGCAGATCGTCGAGGAAATCTTCGAAATCGTGCGTGACCTCAACCAGCGCGAGCGGGTCAGCTTCCTGCTGGCCGAGCAGAACACCAACATCGCGCTGCGCTACGCCGACTACGGCTACATCCTGGAGAACGGGCGCGTGATGCTCGATGGGCGCGCGGCCGACCTGGCCGGCAACGAGGACGTCAAGGAGTTCTACCTCGGCATCTCCAGCGGCGGCCGCAAGAGCTTTCGCGACACCAAGTTTTACCGCCGGCGCAAGCGCTGGCTGGCCTAAGGGGCGCGGCCATGTCCGAGTACTACGACGCCTTGGAAATCCGCGATCCCGAACAGCGCGAGCGCGACCTGTTCGCCGCCCTGCCGGCGGCGGTCGCGCGCGCCATGGGCAGCGCGCCCGCCATTGCGCGGCAGCTAAAGGGCATCGATCCCTGGGCGCTGAACAGCCGCCAGGCCCTGGCGCAGGTGCCCGTGCTGCGCAAGCACGAGCTGCTGGCCATCCAGCAGGCGTCGCGCCAGGCGGCCGACGATCCGGTCATCCAGCGTGTCTTCGGCGGGTTCTCCACCATAGGCTGGGGGCAGGCTCTGCGCGTGTTTTCCTCGCCCGGGCCGATCTACGAGCCGGAAAGCCGCCGGCGCGACTATTGGCGGTTTGCGCGTGCGCTATATGCGGCGGGCTTTCGCGCCGGCGAGCTCGCGTACAACTGCTTTTCCTATCACTTCACGCCCGCCGGCTCGATGATGGAGACGGCCGCGCATGCCGTGGGCTGCACGGTTTTTCCCGGCGGCACCGGGCAGACCGAGCAGCAGGTCCAGGCGATCCGCGACCTGGCGCCGTCGGGCTACACGGGCACGCCCAGCTTCCTGAAGATCATCCTGGAGAAAGCCGACGAGATGGGAGTGGCGCTGCCCAGCCTGCGCCGCGCGTTGGTATCGGGCGAGGCCTTCCCGCCGTCGCTGCGCGATTGGTTGGCCGCCCGCGGCATACAGGCCTACCAGGCCTACGGCAGCGCCGACGTCGGCATGATCGCCTTTGAGACGCCGGCGCGCGAAGGCTTGGTGCTGGGCGAGGAGATCATCGTCGAGATCGTGCGCCCGGGCACCGACGAAGTGGTGCCCGACGGCGAAGTGGGGGAGGTCGTCGTGACCACGCTCAATCCCGACTATCCGCTGGTGCGCTTCGGCACCGGCGACCTGTCGGCCGTCATGCCCGGGCGCTCGCCCTGCGGGCGGTCCAACACGCGCATCCGTGGCTGGCTCGGCCGCGCCGACCAGACCACCAAGGTGCGCGGCCTGTTCGTGCATCCGGGGCAGGTCGCCGAAGTGCTGCGCCGCTATCCCGAGGCCGGGCGTGGCCGCCTGGTGATCAGCGGCGCGATCGGGTCGGACCGCATGACGCTGAAGGTGGAGGTCGCGCAGGCGCACGAGGGGCTGGCCGCGCGCATGGCCGCCACGGTGCGCGACGTCACCAAGCTGCGCGGCGAGGTCGAGCTGGTGCCGCCCGGCACTTTGCCCAACGACGGCAAAGTGATCGAGGATGCGCGTTCGTACGAATAGGGCGCGCAGCGCGCGCATCGGTTCAGGCGTCTGACCGATACCGCCGCAGCGCCGCCAGGTCCGGCTCCACGCCAAGCCCCGGCGCCTCGGGCAAGGTCAGCCAGCCGTCGTACATGGGCGGCAACGCGAAAACGGCCTCGCGCAAGGGGTTGGGGTTGGCATCGATTTCCGCCAGGCCTGTGGGCCCGAGCGCGGCGCGCAGGTGCAGGGACGCAGCCAATCCAATGCCGCCGCCCAGCCAGTGCGGGCAATAGACCAGGCCGGCTCGTTCGGCGCGGCGAGCCACTTCCAGGCATCCCGTGATACCGCCCCACTTTGCCACGTCCGGCTGGATGAAGCGCAAATGGCCGGCGGCGATGGCCGCGTCGAAATCCGCGTGCCCACGGATGTTTTCTCCGGCGGCCAGCGCCAGCGGCGTGGCCCGCGCCAAGGCCTGCCACGCCTGCAGCGGCTCGTCGGCAGCCAGCGGCTCTTCCACCCAGTAGGGATCGAAGGCTTCCAGTTCGGCCAGGCGCTGCGCGGCCGATTCCGGATCCCAGGCCTGGTTGGCATCGACCATGATTTGCGCATGCGGGCCGAGCGCGGCGCGAATTTCCCGGAAGTTGGCGGCGTCGCGCGCCGGGCCGAAACCCACCTTGAACTTGAACGCGGTAAAGCCTTGCGCCTGCATGGCCAGCGCCGCTTCGACCACGCCGTCCGGCCCCAGGCCGGATGCATAGGGACGCACCCGACCGTCAGCAGACGGATCATCGGCCAGCAGGCGCCACAGCGGCTTGCCGGCACGCCGTGCCTGCATGTCCCAAAGCGCCTGGTCGACCGCAGCGAGCACTTGTGCGACCGGCCCCGGCTCGCCGGCTTGCAACGCCATGCGGCGTAATTTGGCCGTCAGCGCCGCCCAAACTTCGCCCGGCTGGTCGCTTCGCATCCCTTGCAGCAGCGGTGCGACGACCTCGCGTAGCAGGCGAGCGCGGTGCTCGGCGCCGACCGTCGGAAAGTTGCAAAACACTTCCCCCCATCCCCAGGCGCCGTCGTCGGCGCGAATGCGCACGAACACGGCGGGCCGGTTCGTCATGCTGCCCACGGCCGCAGTCACGGGCCGTTCGATGGGCGCGCGAAACACCCAGCACTCGATTTTCTCGACGGTCATGGCTGGCCTGCGTCAGTCGGCCGATATGCCGATGTCCATGGCCACTTTGCGCCATTTGTCCAATTCATCGGCTATGTAGCGGCGGAACTGCTCGGGCGTGCCGCCATCGACGGTCAGGCCGATCTCGGCCAGCCGCTTGCGGATCGACTCGTCGGCCTGCGCCGCGTTGAATGCCTCGTTCAGGCGCTTGACGATCCCGTCGGGCAGATTCGCGGGGCCGGCGACTCCTTGCCAGGCGACCGCCTCGAACCCTGGCAGGCCGCCCGCCTCGGCGATGGTCGGTAAGTCGGGATACTCAGGGGAACGTTGGGCGCCGCCCACCCCCAGCGCGACGAGCTTGCCGGCCCGCACGTGGGGCATCATCGATCCCTGGTCGGCGAAGATCAGGTCCACGTGCCCCGCAATCAGGTCGCCCACCACCGCGCCAGTACCCTTATACGGCACGTGCAGCAGCTTGGTCTGCGTGCGGACCTGGAACTGCTCGGCGGCCATGTGCTGCATGCTGCCCACGCCCGACGACGCATAGGTCAGCTTGCCGGGGTTGGCCTTGGCGTAGTCGATCAGTTCTGCCACCGTGCGCACCGGCACCTTGGGGTTGATGACCAGCGCGTAATTGACGATGACCGTCTTGGTGATGGGGGCGAGGTGCGTGAGCGGGTCGATGAAATTCTTGTAGATCACTGGGTTGATGCCCAGCGTGGCGATATTGCCTACCAGCAGCGTGTAGCCGTCGGCCGGTGCACGTGCGACGAATTCCGTGCCAATGTTGCCGCTGGCGCCGGGCCGGTTTTCCACGACGACCGTCTGGCCTAGGCGTTCGGACAGAAAGGGCGACACGGTGCGCGCATAGCCGTCGACCGCACCGCCCGGGGAAAACGGCACGATCAGCCGTATGGGCTGGTTGGGATAGTCCTGTGCATGGGCGCGTCCAGCGGTCGAAAGCGCCAGTCCGGCAGCCACTGCGCTGCGCAGAAAACGCCGCCTATCCATGCGGGTGTCTTGGTCCATATGTCTCCTCCTGCCTTTCGTTGTGGTGCCGCTGCAGGTGCGCCCGCGCAGTTGCGGATTGCGACAGCGCCCGCTTGGGATTATCGGCAGGACGTGGTTAAGCTTCAATTATGAATTTTTCATCAACTCATAAATAAGACGTATGAGCGTCCAACCCCCGCCCTTTTCCGCCGGGACGGGTCCCGGCCCGGCGGCCTACCGTCTCGACCGCCTGCGGCTGCGGCACCTACGGCTGTTGCAGGTCATAGACCGAGAAGGATCGCTCGGCGCCGCGGCACGCCGGCTCGGCATCAGCCAGCCGGCGGTGACCCTACTGCTGCGCGAACTGGAGGAGGCATTTGCCGCGCCGCTCATCGAGCGCGGCCCGCGCGGCGGCCGCCTCACCCAGGCGGGATGGCACGCCCGCGACCGGCTCGCCATCGCGCTGGAGACGGTCGAATTCGCGATCCAGGCCGCC